>JAWLHA010000055.1:0-28903 GCA_041690535.1 Gammaproteobacteria bacterium
TGCGCTTATCCACCCTACCTCGGTTCGCTGCCCCCGCCACCTGCGGCGCAATTTGGCTGCGATTGGCGATCTTTCCGTTTACCTGTTCGGTGCTCTAGAGCACCGAACAGGTAAACCAGTACCAAACGCTGAGCGAGGTGTAAGTCATTACTCAGGGCCGCTCCCCCTGGAGCTGGCCGGCATCCCGCCGCAGGCTCTCCTTGCCATCACGCTGCTCCGTGAGGTCATGCAACTTCTTGCCCCAAGTCCCCGCGATGAAGGCCTCGACGATGCGGTAAGCCTCGTCATCGGAGAACTGTCGTGGCGGGTGCTTGCAGAAGTACGCCGAAGGCGCCACCAGCACGCCGCCCTGCCCCCGGTCCAGCGCGAGCTTGCAACAGCGGATGGCATCGATGGCTACGCCGGCCGAGTTGGGGGAGTCCTCCACCGACAGGCGCAGCTCCACGTTCATCGCGATGTCGCCGAACAGGCGCCCCTCCATGCGGATGAAGCACACCTTGTTATCCTTCTGCCACGGCACATAGTCGCTCGGGCCCACGTGGATGTCGTCCGCCGGCAACCTGAGGCCTGCCACCGACTGCACAGCCTCGGTCTTGGAGGTCTTCTTGGAGGCGAGCCGGTCCCGGTCGAGCATGTTGAGAAAATCGGTATTTCCGCCGGTATTGATCTGGTAGGTGCGGTCCAGCGCCACCCCCCGCTTGCGGAAGAGATCGGCCAGGGCCCGGTGGACGATGGTGGCCCCGAGTTGGGATTTGATGTCATCGCCGACCAGAGGGATGCCCCGCTCCTCGAAGCGCGCCGCCCAGCCGGGATCGCTGGCGATGAACACCGGGATGTTGTTGACGAAACCCACCCCTGCCGCCAGCGCCGCCTCGGCATAGAAGCGGGTGGCGGCCTCGGAGCCCACGGGCAGGTAATTGACCAGGATTTCAGCGCCCGAGTCGCGCAACTCGGCCACCAACTCCTCGAAGGTGATCTCCGGCTCGTCGCTGGGAAGAAATGTCTGGGGGTCCGGATAGGCCTGCATATGGGGGGGACAGCCGTCGAGGATCCGCCCCATGCGCACCGTGACCCCGGTCGGGGGGAGTTCGGGGACAATAGGCGCGGTGCAGTTGGGCGGCTGAAAAACGGCTTCGTTCACATCCCGCCCCACCTTTCGGCTGTCGATGTCGAAAGCCGCCACCACCTCGATATCGCCCGGCCGGTAACCGCCGATCTCCCAATGCATGAGGCCGACGCAATCGTCAGGGCTCCTCTCCCTGTAGTAGCGGAACCCCTGGACCAGTGAGCTCGCGCAGTTGCCGAGCCCTACGATTGCGATCTTTATTGTTCCGTTCATGCAGCAACTCTCCCAGGGCGATCCCGACTACCCGGTCCCATGCCACCCGGCAAGGGCGTGCAGAGCGGCGGTGCCATGGGCCCGTAAAACACAGGCGCAAAAACACCGGCTTTTCCATGCAGTCTAGAACATTGGGATTGGGTTGCCTTTACAGGACCTTAGGGAGAGCGTGTCGCTGAAATCACCGGTAACCCGGATGGAGCGAGGCGAAATCCTGGGGAAACCTGCCCCGCTTCGCTCCATCCGGGCGACATCCTCGATCCGCCGACCGCCGTCCCTGGCGATGGGGTTGGATTAGAAAAAGCGCTTGCGCTTGCCCATAAGCGAATCGGCCTTCTGCTGCTGCTCCGGGGTCAGCTGGGAGTAGAGCTCCCGGGTGGCCTGGCCGCGTGCCTTCACCCGCTCGAGGTGCTGTTCGGCCATCTCCACGCGCCGATCCAGCCGCTCGGGGAGGCTTTCGGGGGCACTGCCCTTGCGGGCGATCTCCGCTCCCCGATTCTCCTGCATGGCCTGCACGAAACGTTGCCAGGCCGGCTCCTGGGCGGCGGTGATCCCAAGCCGCTCTTTCATCCGCGTGAGCCGCTGTTCCATGTGCTGGGCCCGCGCCGTCTGGTGCTGCTCATAGGCCTCCGGACTCTTTCCGCGGCAGGGGCCGGAGAATGCCGGCTGGGCGGCAGCGAGGGTGAAGGCGGCGAGTCCGGCAACGACAGCACCCCCAAGGACAAATTTGCGACGCTGTTTCATGACAAGTGGTCCTCCTGTGGTTCGACGGTGTCTATCTCACCAGAGGCGTGTAACGGCAATTTTTCCGCCCGGCACCGATTTGTAACCTTCCGTGTCGCACCGCGCGGTGTTTACACTCCGTTACAAACTCACCCTGTCCCCGCAGGGATTTCCGACGGTATAACGAGGCCATGAACCAGCAACCCCACATTCTCGTCGTGGACGACGATCCGGAAATCCGTCAACTGCTCCACGAGTACCTGGAACGCAACGGCTTCCGCGCCACCGCGGTGGCCGATGGCCGCGGCCTGTGGCGGACCCTTGAGAGCACCATGGTGGATCTCATCGTGCTCGATCTCATGCTGCCTGGCGAAGATGGGCTGCTGCTGTGCCGCAATCTCCGGGCGCGCAAGGAGGGGCCGGTCGACCACTCCCGCACCCCGGTGATCATGCTCACCGCCCGGGGTGACGAAACCGATCGGATCGTCGGCCTGGAGATGGGCGCCGACGACTACCTGGCCAAACCCTTCAATCCCCGCGAACTGCTGGCGCGCATCAAGGCGGTGCTGCGCCGGGTGCATGAACTCCCCCCCACCGAGGAGACGAACGAAATCCGGCTGCTCAAGTTCGCCGGCTGGACCCTCGATCTCATCGCACGCCACCTGCTCTCCCCCGCGGGAGTAATCGTCTCGCTCAGCGGCAGCGAGTTCTGCCTGCTGCGGATTCTGCTCAGCCGCCCCAACCGCATCTTCAGCCGCGACCAGCTCCTGGAGCTCTGCCAGCGGCGTGAGGCCGGACCGTTCGACCGCAGCATCGACGTGCAGATCAGCCGTCTTCGCCGCCACCTGGGCGACGACGCCCGCGACCCCGCCATCATCAAGACCATTCGGGGCGAGGGCTACGTGTTGAGCGCCGAGGTCAGCGAGTGCAGATGATGCGCCGCCTGCTGCCTCGCTCCCTCTTCGGCCGGCTCGTCCTGGTCCTCCTGGCCGGCCTCCTGCTGGCCCAACTGGCAAGCGCTGTGCTGCTGCTGCGGGACCGAGGACTCGCGGTGCACCAGGCGAGCGGCTTTCAGCTGGCCCAGCGGGCCGTCACGGTGGTCCACCTGCTGGATAGCCTCGAGCCCAAAGAGCGCCACCGCATCGCCCGTGGCCTCGAAGCGCCGGGATTGCGCATCGCCCTGCGTCCCGAGGCCGTGCCCCTGCCCGCCGACGGCGACGAACATCTCACCCAGCGCTTTCGCCGGCTGTTGGGCCGTGCCCTGGAGGAGGAGCGGCAGTTCTCGGTGTGGGTGGGCGAACGGCCGCCTGCCCCGCCCGAACGGCCCACACGTCCCCACTGGCGGGGCGCTCCGCGCCCGCTGCCGGAGTTCATCATCCAGGTGCAGCTGGGCGACGGCAGCTGGGTCCGGTTCGACCACCGCCCCCCCGCGGAGCTGTTTGCCAATCCGCAACGCTTGATCCTGATCCTGGCCGTGCTCCTCGGCTCCGTGGTGCTTCTCTCGCTGCTGGCGGTACGCTGGGTGACCCGCCCCCTGGCGGCGCTCTCCGCTGCGGCCGAGGGACTCGGGCGCAACCTCAACCAACCCCCGCTCAACGAGAGTGGCCCCTCCGAGGTCCGGCGGGCCGCCTCGGCATTCAACGCCATGCAGCGCAGTCTGGTCCGCTACATCGCCGATCGGGAGCGGCTGCTCAGTTCGGTCTCCCACGATCTGCGCACGCCCCTCACGCGGATGCGGCTGCGCGCCGAGCTGGTGGACGACCCGCCCCTTCAGGGCAAGCTCCTGCAGGACATCGGCGACATGGAGGCGATGGTTCATTCGACCCTCGACTTCATCCGCGGCAGCGGTGAGGGGGAGCCCCTGCACCCTGTCGACCTCAACGCCCTGGTGGAGAGCCTTGGTGCGGACATGGAGGAGCTGGGGTTTGCGGTTCGCGTGGTCGGGCGCGTCGAGGCCCCCTACCCCGCCCGCCCCACCGCCCTGAAACGCTGCCTCACCAACCTGGTGGATAACGCGGTGAAATACGGGGGCAGCGCCGCCATCACCCTCACCGAGGAGGGCCGCCACGTGCGGATTGCCGTGGCCGACGAGGGCCCCGGCCTGCCGGAGTCGGAGCTCGAGCATGTGTTCGAACCCTTCTATCGCGGCGAACCCTCCCGCAGCCGTGCGACCGGCGGCGTGGGCCTGGGGCTCAGCATCGCCCGCAACATCGCCCGCGCCCACGGCGGCGACCTCACCCTGCACAACCGTCCGCAGGGGGGGCTGGAGGCCGTACTGGTATTGCCGCGATAGCGACGTCGCGACCGTAACCCGCATGGAGCGCCGGCGACGACCTTTCGTCTGCCGGGCACGTGACGGCGCACAATGCGGGGTGGCCCGCCCCCGGGTCGTGGCCCCGAATTCCGCGCAAAAGCTTTTCCGCAGCAACTGTTGGCGTGCTTGCACTCCAACCCGGCTACCCTAGTGCGGTGAGGAATGAGCACAATCGTCGCGGGTTGATCTTGATCTCCGTGCTCAGGCGCACTTCTATTTTGCGATGGACCTGGCGGCCAGAATGCAATCTCCGAAGCGTGCGGGCTGCACCAGCCGCGGCCAGCCGGTTTGGCCTCTTCCTAAGGCGATTGCGCTGCTGGCGTGGCTCACCGCCTGCACCACCACCGTCGTGCCGCCCCCTTCCCCCACAGAGCCCCGGCCGGTCTTCATCCTCGACCACGGCCGCCACACCTCTCTGGTCCTGCCCCACCCGCAGGGGCTCGTCCGCTACGCCTATGGCGATTGGCAGTGGTACGCGGAGGTGGAGACCGGCCCCACCGAGGCCACCTCCGCGGTCCTGTGGCCCACCCGCGCCGCCCTGGGCCGGCGTGTCATGGAAGCCCCGCCCACGGCGCAGGGGGTAAGGCACGCGCTGAAGGTCGGGATCCAGCACCTGCACACCATTTGCGTTCCCGCCGCGGACGCGGATGCACTGCGCTCCAGGCTCGATGCCATCTTCAGAGCCAACCTTGCCACTGCCAAGTTCAATGCCGCGTACGATTTGGAGTTCGTGGAACACCCGGAACCCTACTCCGCCTGCCACAACTCCAACCACGTGGTCGCAGAGTGGTTGCAGCAGATGGGAAGCGGCGTGGAGGGAAGCGCCTTCTGGGCGGCGTGGGAAGTCGAAGACAGCGGCTGTGGGGAGCCCTGAAAGGATGCTTCAATCCTTCATCCGCCCAGCCTGCTGCGGAGAAAGCGATCGCTGCGGCGGCGGTAGAAGTGCACCGGCTGCTCCACCGACTCGGGCTGCAGCGTCACGTGCTCAATGCCGAATCGCTGCGCCAGCATGGTCTGGAGCCGAAGGAGCAGATCCGCCCAGCCGTCGAGCCTCGCGGTGACGATATGGGCCGACAGCGCCACCCGTTGCGACGAGAGCGACCAGATATGCAGGTCGTGCACCGAAACGACCCCCTCCTCTTCGACGATGGCGTGCCCCACCTCCTCCATGGAGATATCGAAGGGCACCCCCTCCATCAGACCATGCACCGCCTCCCTGAGCAGGCTGAGGCTGGAGTAGAGGATCAGGGCGACGATGACAAAGGAGAGTACCGCGTCGATGGGTGTCCAGCCGGTGGTGAGGATCACGATGCCCGAGACAAATGCCGCCACTGAGCCAAGCAGGTCGCTCATGACGTGGATCAGGGCGGCACGCACGTTGATGTTGCGCCGCTCCCGCGCCAGCAGCCAGGCGGCCAGCAGGTTGATCCCGAACCCCAGCAGCGCCACGACGGTCAGCGCCGCGCCCCTGATTTCCACAGGCGGAGCCTGGAGCCGGCCGATGGCCGCGGCGACGATGGCGGTGGCCACCCCCAGCATGAGCACGGCATTGACCATGGCACTGAGCAGTTCGGCCCGTCCCAGACCGTAGGAGTGACGCGGTGAGGGTCCCCGACCCGACAGCCAGGCAGCCACGGTGGCCAGCCCCAGGGCCATGGAGTCGGTGAGCATGTGACCCGCATCGGAGAGCAGCGCCAGAGAGTTGGCCCACCATCCCGCCACCGCCTCCACGAAGGCAAACGCGAGGGTCAGCCCGAGGGCGATGCCCAGCCCCTTCCCGCTTCCGTGCGCGTGCGAGTGCGAGTGCGAGTGTGTGTGCTCGGTCATGCCCTGGTTCGAGACCCCATGCGCGTGCGTGTGCAGCCAGCCGCCCCCGCATTTCACCGAACAACCGGGGGGCGAACAGAGAGGCGAGTCTACCGGAGAGCCCGGCGCCGCAGATACCCCCTTCACGCATCTTGCATTGGTTGGCCGCGTCGGGTTCGTCTGCTTGGTGCTCTAGCTGTACCCTGCCCGACCGTGCTCTAAGATTTGTGTGTCGATGCGTTGAACCCTGGCACATGGCACGCGCGGGACGGTCATGGGTGCCCCCGATGCTCAAGGATGCTGAAAGTAAAGCACAGGGCAGCCTCAAGCTAAGGAGAAGCGGTCCGGCCAATGTCCACGACGCCCCCCTTGGGACACCCATTCACCCCTAAGGACGATGCGGCGCATCGCGCCATCGGCGACTACGCCATCATTGGTGACTGCCGCACGGCGGCCCTGGTCGCCCGGGATGGATCCCTCGATTGGTTGTGCCTGCCGCATTTCTCCAGCCCAAGTATCTTCGCCGCACTCCTCGACCGGGACCGGGGGGGGCGGTTCGCCATCCGCCCACTCGCCCCGTTCACCACCGAGCGCCACTATGTGGATGAGACCGCCGTGTTGCAGACCCACTTCATCTGCGACCAGGGGGTGGTCCGCCTGACCGATCTGATGCCGGTCTGCTCGGCCCAGGAGTCCCGCAAAGTGCTCCAGCCCCAGCGCGAGGTGCTGCGCATCATCGAGGGGCTGAAAGGTTCGGTGGAGGTGGAAGTGCTCTTTCAGCCCAAGCCGGACTACGGCGCCCGTGCGGCTGACTTCAAGCGACGCGGCGCCTTGGGCTGGTTCTGCCCGGGGCGGAAGGGGTTGCTCGTCCTCAACAGCGATTTCCCGCTGGAGACCAGCGACGGAGGGAGCGTGCTGAGCGGTCGCGCCACACTCCGC
Organism: Gammaproteobacteria bacterium; assembly: GCA_041690535.1. Lineage (GTDB taxonomy): Bacteria > Pseudomonadota > Gammaproteobacteria > Thiohalomonadales > Thiohalomonadaceae > JAWLHA01. The sequence goes on from JAWLHA010000055.1 coordinate 7,122, forward strand.
GCGGGCCAACGCCATCTCTTCTCGCTCACTTACACCGACACCGACATCGGGGTCATAGCACCCTTGGGCGAGAGCGCCGAGCTGCGCCTCCAGGCCACTGCGCGCTGGTGGCGGCAGTGGTCCGGACGCTGCAAGTACAACGGCCCATACCGCGAGGCGGTGATACGCAGTGTTCTGCTCCTGAAGCTGCTCACCTACACCCTGTCGGGCGCAGTGATCGCGGCCCCGACCACCTCGCTCCCCGAGGAGATCGGGGGTCAACGCAACTGGGATTACCGCTACTGCTGGGTGCGGGACGCCTCCCTGACGCTGCGCTCCTTCATGGAGCTGGGCCATTTGGACGAGGGCAGCGCATTCATCGCCTGGCTGCTGCACGCCACCCGACTCACGCGCCCCCAACTGCAGGTGCTCTATGATGTCTACGGCGAGACGGACGTGCCGGAACGGGAGCTCGACTACCTGCAAGGCTACAAGGGATCGCGTCCGGTGCGGGTGGGCAATGCCGCCTGGGATCAACTGCAGCTGGACGTCTATGGGGAGATCATCCTGGCGGCCTGCGAATACTCGATGCGGGGTGGCCAGCTCGATCGCCAGGAGCGGAAGATCATCCAGGGGTTCGGTGAAGTCGTGGCGCGGCGCTGGCGGGAACCGGACAACGGCATCTGGGAGGTCCGGGGCGAGCGACGCCATCACACCCACTCCAAGCTGATGTGCTGGGTGGCGCTGGACGGTCTGTTGCGCATGTCCGCGCAGGGCCTCTTGCACGTACCCGAAGATCGCTACCGGCGCGAGCGCGATGCCATTCGCGAGGCCATCGAAACACGGGGATTCAGCGGCCAACTCGGCAGCTACACTGGCGTGTTCGACAGTGAGGACCTGGACGCAGCCCTGCTGCTCATGGCCCACTACGGTTATTGTGGGGCCGGTACGCCACGCATGCGGAGCACCTATGACTGCATGGCCGAACAGCTCCAGCACAACGGCCTGTTCTACCGCTATCGGTCCGGAACGGACCACCTCCCCGGCGGTGAGGCGACGTTTGGCGTCTGCAGCTTCTGGGCGGTGGATTACCTGGCCCGGCGGGGCGATCTCGACGAAGCGCGCCGCATGTTCGAGCGCCTGCTCGATTTCGCCAATGACGTGGGGCTCTATGCCGAGGAGATTGATTCGCGTGACGGCTCGGCCGTGGGCAATTTCCCCCAGGCCTTCACCCACGTAGGGCTCATCAACGCCGCTCTCTCCATCGAGCATGCGACACGGGGGGCGACCCACTCGTGATCGATCTCGCCATGTCCCAGCTGGCGGACGTACTCACCTGGGGTTTCATCGCCACCCTGCTTCTGACCCTGGTGCTGTACGGCAGCCAGGGGCTTGGGCTCACCCGCCTCAGTCTGCCGTTTCTACTCGGCACCCTGTTCACGTCCAACCGCAGCCTCGCCACCTTCGGTGGATTTGTGGCCTACATCGTGGGCGGCTGGTTCTTCGCGTTCATTTACTACCTGCTGTTCCTGCGGGTGGGGGTGGCCACCTGGTGGGTCGGCGCCCTGTTCGGACTGATGCAGGCCATGCTCCTGCTGGTGGTGATGCTTCCGGTACTCCCCTTTATCCACCCACGCATGGCCAGCGAATACGACGGACCAAGCGAGGTGCGCCGCCTGGAACCCCCGGGGTTTCTCGGCCTGAACTACGGGTGGCGCACCCCCTTCAGCACCACGTTGGGGCATGTGGTCTACGGGGCGATTCTGGGGCTGCTCTATCGACTGCCGGGGCCGGTTGGCTGAGTGACAATCCTGAATTGGAGGCGCAATGGATCATGCGGACGTGGTGGTGGTTACGGGCGCTTCGGCCGGCATCGGCCGGGCCACGGCCGTGGCGTTCGGCCACCGGCGGGCCAAGGTGGCGCTGCTGGCCCGCGGCATCGACGGACTGGAGGGGGCGAAGCGGGAGGTGGAGGCGGCCGGCGGGCTGGCCCTGGTGATCCCCACCGATGTGGCCGATGCGGAACAGGTGGAGGCAGCGGCCGCCCGAGCCGAAGCGATCCTTGGCCCCATCGACATTTGGGTCAATGCCGCCATGGTCACGGTCTATTCGGAGTTCGAGGCGATCACGCCCGAAGAGTACCAGCGGGTCACGGAGGTGACCTACCTCGGCACCGTCCACGGCACCCGCGCCGCCCTCAAACGCATGGCCCCGCGCAACCACGGCACCATCGTGCAGGTGGGCTCGGCCCTCGCCTACCGCGCCATCCCCCTCCAGTCGGCCTACTGCGGCGCGAAATTCGCCATCCGCGGCTTCACCGATTCGCTGCGCTCCGAGCTCATTCACAATGGCGTGGATGTGCACCTCACCATGGTGCAGCTGGCCGCCTTCAACACCCCCCAGTTCGAGTGGGGCCGCACCCACAGGGAGAACAAGCCCCAACCCCTGCCGCCCATCTTCCAGCCGGAGCTGGCCGCCCGTGGAATCGTCTGGGCGGCCTCCCACCGCCGCCGCGAGGTGTGGATTGGCAGCCCGACCGTGAAGAGCATTGTTGGCACGATCCTGCTTCCGGGGTTTCTCGACCGCTACCTTTCGGACAAGGCCTACACCGGCCAGGAGCGGGATGAACCGCTCCCGCCACAGCGGCGCGACAACCTGTTTGAGCCCGTCCCGGGCGATCACGGCAGCCACGGCCCCTTCGATGAGCGCGCCAAGCGCTTCAGTTGGCAGTTATGGGCCACCCTGCACAAAGCGCCGGCCTACATTGCCGTGGTGCTTATTCTCTCGGCGCTTGCTGCATTGGTTGGTGCTGGAGTCGACGCGATCGCTTGAAACCTCCACAGGTTCATCGCCGCATGCTGCATTCCGCCGGCGCCAGCGAACTTGTTGCCATCGAAGGAGGTACGCCTATAATCCCGCTGAAGGAAAGCAGTATCGCAGTTCCTCACTGTTGCCAAGGAGTGGGCAAGGGAATGAAAGCGGGTGAGCATACGCTCCATGTTCATCCCCCAACGGCGGAGGATTCGCACGCGCCCCCTCCCATCGACCCAAGCGTCTGGCCCCGTAACGCCCCCTCCTATTTTCACGTGCTCGCAAAGCCCACCGGCGCCATTTGCAATCTCGACTGCAAGTACTGTTTCTTCCTTTCGAAAGAGACCCTCTACCCCGGCAGTCGCTTCCGCATGTCCGAAGAGGTGTTGGAGGCCTACGTTCGACAGCTCATCGAGTCGCAAAAGGCCTCGCACATCACCATTGCCTGGCAGGGAGGTGAACCATCCTTGATGGGGTTGGAGTTCTTCGAGAACGCCATGGCGCTGGTGAAGCGATATGCACGGCCGGGCATGACATTCGAGCACACGGTACAGACCAACGGCACGCTGCTGAACGCTGCCTGGTGCGCTTTTTTCAAGGAGCACAACTTTCTCGTCGGCCTCTCCATGGACGGGCCGAGAGAGCTGCATGATGTCTATCGCGTCGACAAGCGGGGCCGCCCCACCTTCGACCAGGTGATGCGCGCGGCCCGGCTGCTGCAGCGCCACGGGGTGGAGTTCAACATCCTCTGCACCGTCCACGCGGCCAATGTGGAGCGCCCGTTGCGGGTGTACCGATTCTTTCGCGATCAGCTGAAGGCCCGCTTCATCCAGTTCATCCCCATCATTGAGCGGGTGACGCCGGATTTGCTGGAGGCCGCCAACGCCGGCTGGGGCGATCGCAAACACAAGCGCCCGTTCTACAGCCAACAGGGCGCACTGGTCACCGACCGGTCGGTGAAACCGGAGCAGTGGGGGCGTTTTCTCTGCGCCATCTTCGACGAGTGGGTGCTGCGGGACGTGGGGCGCGTCTTTCTCCAGATGTTCGAGTCGGCCCTCGCCTCCTGGGCCGGGCTGCCGCCCGCCACCTGCATCTTCGCCGAGACCTGCGGCAACGCCCTGGCCCTGGAGCACAACGGCGACCTCTACGCCTGCGACCACTACGTAGAGCCCGAACACCGCCTGGGCAACATCACCGAACGGCACATGGTCGAGCTGGTGGCCTCTGATCAACAGCGGGCCTTCGGCAACGCCAAGCGTGACACCCTCCCCCGCTACTGCCGGGAGTGCGAAGTGCGCTTCGCCTGTCATGGGGAGTGCCCGCGCAACCGCTTCCTGACCACCCCCGACGGAGAACCGGGGCTGAACTACCTGTGTGCCGGTTACAAGGCCTTCTTCAATCATATCGATCACCCCATGCAAATGATGGCCGGATTGCTCCGGCTAAACCGAAATCCCGCAGAGGTGATGCGAATCCTGAAGCGGGGAAAGCGTGAGCGAGGTTCAGCCCGGGGCGGAGCCAGACCGGGTCACTGAACAACCGCCAGGGAGGATGGCATGAAAAGGAAACACTTCAACGGCCGTATCGCACTCGATGTACGCAATGCCAAGCCCGACTGGGAAGCTTTCAAACCACCTGAGGCGATGGAGGGCGCACCCAACGTGCTCTACATCGTCTGGGACGACGTCGGCTTCGGCGCCTTCGACTGCTACGGCGGCACCATCGAGACGCCCAACATGACGCGCATCGCCAACATGGGGCTGCGCTACACCAACTTCCACACCACCGCCCTCTGCTCGCCCACCCGCTCCTGTTTGCTGACCGGGCGCAACGCCACCTCCAACGGCATGGCATGCATATCGGAGTTTTCCACCGGCTACCCGGCCGCCAACGGCCGCATCCCGTTCGAAAACGCGCTGATCCCGGAGGTGCTCGTCGACGAGGGCTACAGCACCTACCACGTCGGCAAGTGGCACCTGACCCCCGACTATGACAACCACGCGGCCGGCTCGCGCCGTCAGTGGCCGCTGGGGCGCGGCTTCGAGCGCTTCTACGGCTTCCTGGGCGGTGAGACCAATCAGTGGTATCCGCTGCTCATCCAGGACAACCAGTCCATCGACCAGCCCTACCTGCCCGAGGAGGGCTACCACTTCTCCAAGGACATCACCGACAAGGCGCTGCAATACATTAGAGACGGCGACGCCGTGGCGCCCGGCAAGCCCTGGCTCATGTATTTCTCTCCTGGCGCAGCGCACGCCCCGCATCAGGTGCCCAAGGAGTGGGCCGACAAATACAAGGGCAAGTTCGACATGGGGTATGAGAAGTACCGCGAGGAGACCCTCCAGCGCCAGATCGCCATGGGGCTCATCCCCGAGGGGACCGAACTGCCGCCGCTCAACCCTTACGCCGATGCGAAGGGCCCGAACGGCGAGCCGTGGCCCGAGCAGGATCTCGTCCGCCCCTGGGATTCGTTGAGTGACGACGAGAAGAAGCTCTTCTCCCGTATGGCGGAGGTCTACGCCGGCTTCGTCTCCCACTGCGATCACCAAATCGGCCGGCTGTTGGACCATCTGGAGGAGACCGGGCAGCTCGACAACACCATCGTCATCGTGACCAGCGACAACGGCGCCAGCGGCGAGGGCGGCCCCAACGGGACGGTCAACGAGATGAAGTTCTTCAACGGTGTGATCGACAGCGTCGAGGAGAATCTGAAGCATCTAGACGATCTGGGATCGCCGAAGAGCTACAACCACTATCCCAACGCTTGGGCGCAGGCCTTCTGCACCCCGTTCAAGATGTACAAGCGCTATGCCAACTACGAAGGCGGCACCGCCGACCCGCTGATGGTGGCCTGGCCCAAGGGCATCCAGGCGCGGGGCGAGATCCGCCACCAGTACTGCCACGCCACCGATATCGTCCCCACGCTCTACGAGTGCCTGGGTATCGAACCGCCGGAGGTGGTGCACGGCTACACGCAGTCGGAGATTGAGGGGGTGAGCTTCGCCCACACCTTCGACGACGCCGATGCGCCGACGAAGAAGGTAGCCCAGCTCTACAGCATGCTTGGCACCCGTGGGGTTTGGTACAACGGCTGGCACGCCGCCACGGTTCACCCGGCCACCAGCGGCTGGGGCGGGTTCGACCGGGACCGTTGGGAGCTGTTCAACATGGAGGAAGACCGTAATCAGACCAAGGACTTGGCCGAGCAATACCCCGAAAAGCTGGAGGAGATGAAGAACCTGTGGGCGATGCTCGCCGGTAAATACCAGGCGCTGCCGCTGGACGATCGAACCGCGGTGGAGGTGATTTCCGAGCCGCGGCCGCAGCCGGGCAAGCCGCGCGATCAGTACGTCTATTACCCTCACACCGAGCCGGTACCGCAGGGGGTGGGCGCCAGTACGGCCCAGCGTTCCTACGATATCGCCGCGCAGGTCGATGTTCATGCGGAGCAGCCCGACGGTGTCATCTTCGCCCAGGGCAGTCACATCGGCGGCCACACTCTGTACGTCAAGGACGGCTACCTGAACTACGTCTACAACTGGCTGGGCGAGACGCAGCAGAAGCTGCGCTCCAGCAAGCCGCTGACGAAGGGCAAGCACACCCTCGGGGTGAGCTTCGAAATACAGCAGCACGACGCCAATGGCAGTCCCGTCGGCCCGGCCCGGCTCTACATCGACGACGAGGAAGTCGCCTCCCACGACATCAAGACACAGCCGGGAAGGTTCGGTCTCGAGGGGGTGATTACCGTCGGACGCGATACCGGCCGGCCCGCTTCGGACGACTACCGGTCGCCCGACATGTTCCACGGCGGCGCCGTCGAGCGGGTGACCGTCAGTCTTAAAGGCGCCCCCTACCGCGACCCGGAGAGGGAGGCCGAGATGGCGCGACGGCGCGACTGATGAGGGCCCCCCGCTCCCGGCGAGCGGGGGTACCCGCCTGAACACCATTCACGACGGGAGAGCGGTCATGGCCAAGAAACGCTTCAACGGGCGCATCGCCCTCGATATCCGCGATGCCAAACCCGACTGGACCCCCTATGAGCCCCCCAAGGCACTGGCGGGGGCGCCCAATATCCTCTACATCGTCTGGGACGACGTCGGCTTCGGCGCCTTCGACTGCTACGGCGGCACCATCGAGACACCCAACATGTCGCGGCTGGCCAATATGGGGCTGCGCTACACCAACTTCCACACCACGGCGCTGTGCTCACCGACGCGCTCCTGCCTGCTCACCGGGCGCAACGCCACCTCCAACGGCATGGGCTGCATCACCGAGGCCTCGTCGGGCTTTCCCGGCTCCAACGGGCGCATCCCGTTCGAGAACGGCCTCATCTCGGAGGCGCTGGTGGGGCAAGGCTACAACACCTACCACGTCGGCAAATGGCACCTCACCCCCAGCGATCAGACGCACATGGCCGCCAGTAAGGAGCAGTGGCCGCTGGGGCGCGGCTTCGAGCGCTACTACGGCTTTATCGGCGGCGAGACCGACCAGTACTACCCCGACCTGTTGCAGGACAACCAGCCGGCGCCGCCCACCCCGCCGCCGGAGGAGGGCTACCACCTCACCGAGGACCTCACCGACAAGGCGCTGCGCTACATCCGCGATGCCAAGACCATCGCCCCGCAAAAGCCGTGGCTGATGTATTTCTGCCCCGGTGCCGCCCACGCTCCGCACCAGGTGTCGAAGGAGTGGGCGGACAAGTACAAGGGCCGCTTCGACATGGGCTGGGACCAATACCGCGAGCAGACCCTGAGGCGCCAGATCGAGTTGGGGCTGCTGCCGGAGGGCACCGAGCTGTCGCCGCTCAACCCCTACACCGGCGAGACCAGCGTCGAGGGCAAGCCGTGGCCGGAGGGCGACACGATCCGCGACTGGGAGAGCCTGAACGACGACGAGAAGCGGCTCTTCTGCCGCATGGCCGAGGTCTACGCCGGCTTCGTCTCCCACTGCGACCACCACATCGGCCGACTGCTTGACTACCTGGAGGAGTCGGGCCAGCTCGACAACACCATCGTGGTGGTGGTGAGCGACAACGGCGCCAGCGGCGAGGGCGGCCCCAACGGCTCGGTCAACGAGAACAAATTCTTCAACGGCATCCCCGACAGCCTCGAGGAGAACATGAAGTACCTCGAGGTGCTGGGCTCGCCCGAAACCTACAACCACTACCCCAACGGCTGGGCGGCGGCGTTCTGCACGCCGTTCAAGATGTATAAGCGCTACTCGGGCCACGAGGGCGGCACCTCCGACCCGCTGATCGTCAGCTGGCCGCAGGGGATCAGGGCGCGCGGCGAAGTCCGCCACCAGTACTGCCACGCCATCGACATCGTGCCGACCCTCTACGACTGCCTCGGCATCGAACCACCGGAGACCATCAAGGGCTTCACCCAAAGCCCGCTGGAAGGGGTGAGTTTCGGGCATACCTTTGACGACGCCGCCGCCCCTACCCGCAAGCATTACCAGATCTACGGCATGCTCGGCACCCGCGGGGTGTGGCACGAGGGCTGGCACGCCGCCACGGTCCACCCGGCCATTTCCGGCTGGACTCATTTCGCCGCCGATCGCTGGGAGCTGTTCCACCTGGACCAGGATCGTACCCAGGTGCACGACCTGGCCGCGCAGCACCCGGAGAAGCTGGAGCAGATGAAGCAGCTTTGGTTCATGCTGGCCGGGGCCTACAACGGTCTGCCGCTGGACGATCGCACCCCGCCTGAGGTGATGATGACGCCGCGGCCGCAGCCGGCCGAAGAGCGCGACGTCTATTTCTACTACCCGGACTGCGCCGACGTGCCCGAGCACGTCGCCGCCGGGATCCACGGGCGCTCCTACAGCATCGCCGCCGAGGTGACCATCGAGGACACCCGGGCCGAGGGTGTGCTGTTTGCCCAGGGCGGGCGCTTCGGCGGCCACGCGCTGTTCATCAAGGAGGGCCGCCTGCACTACGTCTACAACTGGCTGGGCGAGATGGAGCAGAAGGCGAGCTCGGACAGGAGCGTCCCGGCCGGCAAGCACACCCTCGCGGCGCGGTTCGAGCGGCAGGGGATGGACGGGCCCAGCCCCAGCGGCAAAGTGGAGCTACTCATCGACAACGAAGTGGTCGGCAGCATGCAGATCAAGACCCAGCCGGCCTACTTCTCACTGGTCGGCGAGGGGCTGGCGGTGGGGCGCGACAGCGGCCAGGCGGTCTCGAAGGAGTACAGGTCCCCCTTTGAGTTTTCCGGCGGGACCATCAAGCAGGTGATCGTGCAACTGGGACGCGAGCGCATCCGCGACCTGGAGAAGGAGGCGCAGGCGATGATGGCGCGGGAGTAAGTTTTGAGGAAGACCCCGAGCTGTCCGGTGGCCACCGGACAGTTCGGGTAACAACCGTCGGAAGGCGCGACTAACATTTTTGGTCTGGAAAGGACAACTCCGTCCAGGAGGACGAAGCATGTCAGAAACTGCCGGGAAGCCGAATATTCTTATTATCTGGGGCGACGACATCGGCCTGTGGAACATCAGTTACCACAACCGTGGGATGATGGGCTACCGCACGCCGAACATCGATCGCATCGGCCATGAGGGCGTGTCGTTCACCGACTACTACGGCCAGCAGAGTTGTACCGCTGGCCGGGTCACCTTCATCACCGGGCAGAACCCGCTACGCACCGGCTTGACCAAGGTGGGGATGCCCGGTGCGGACACCGGCCTGCGTCCTGAAGACCCGACCATCGCCGAACTGCTCAAGCCGCTGGGCTATGCCACCGGCCAATTCGGCAAGAATCACCTGGGCGACAAGGACGAGTTTCTTCCCAGCAACCACGGTTTCGACGAATTCTTCGGCAACCTCTACCACCTCAACGCCGAGGAAGAGCCGGAGCATCCGGACTATCCCACGGATCCCGGGTTCCGGCAGCGCTTCGGTCCGCGCGGGGTGATCCATAGCTTCGCGGACGGGCGCATCGAGGACACCGGTCCGCTGACACGCGAACGGATGGAAACCATCGACGATGAGGTCACCGCCAAAACGCTCGATTTCATGGAGCGGACCCATGGCGAAGGAAAGCCGTTCTTCATCTGGTGGAACGCCACCAAGATGCACTTCCGCACCCACGTCAAACCGGAAAGCCGGGGCAAGAGCGGCCAGGGACTTTACAACGACGGGATGGTGGAACACGACGGCCATGTCGGCACCCTGCTCGACAAGCTCGACGCACTGGGCATCGCCGACAACACCATCGTCCTGTACTCCACCGACAACGGTCCACACTACAATACCTGGCCCGACGCGGCCATCACGCCGTTTCGCAGTGAGAAAAACACCAACTGGGAAGGTGCCTTTCGTGTTCCCGCCTTCGCCCGCTGGCCGGGCAAGATCCCGGCCGGAACGGTGCTGAACGGAATCGTCTCCCACCAGGATTGGCTGCCGACCCTGTTGGCCGCAGCCGGTGAATCAGACATCGCGAAAAAGCTCAAGCAGGGACATGAGGCAAACGGTAAGCGGTTCAAGGTGCATCTCGATGGCTACGACATGCGCCCGTATCTCATGGGTCAAACCAGCGAAAGTCCGCGTAAATCGTTCTTCTACGTCAACGATGACGGTCAACTGGTGGCCCTGCGTTACGGCGACTGGAAGGTGGTGTTCCTCGAGCAGCGGGCGAAGACCCTGGCCTGCTGGAGCGAACCCTTCGTTCCCCTGCGCGTGCCGAAGATCTTCAACCTGCGGCGCGATCCCTTCGAGCGGGCGGACGAGAACTCGAACACGTACTGGGACTGGGTACTCGACCACGCGTTCGTTCTCGTCCCGGCCCAGACCTATGTGGCGGAACAGATCCAATCCCTGAAGGATTTCCCGCCGCGTCAGAAACCGGCGTCGTTCAATCTGGATCGGGTGTTGGAGCAGTTGCAGCACGCAGCGATCACGTCCCATTGACACGCATTATCCGCCCGGTAACCCACGTGGGGTTAGCTGGCGCTGCAGCAGCCCGCTCTGGAGGCGCCTTCGCCACGACCCGCGGGTCGTGGTAGGGCCGCCGGGGCGCAGGTCCCTGAATAGTGCTCCAACTCCGCTTCCGTGGGGACAACTGCCATGGACGAACTGTTGGCCCGTATCGGGCAGAATCTGATCGACCGAGTGAGTGGACCTTTTCAATTCCGACTGTGGCTTCAGCCTGCCGTCGCCCTCTTCTTTGGAATCCGCGACGGGCTACGGGACGCTCGAGAGGGAAAGCCTCCCTACTTCTGGGCGATCTTCACGCATCCCGGGCAGCGCCTGGCCCTTCTTTACATGGGCTGGCAATCCGTCGCCAGGGTGTTCATTGTCGCCATCGTCATCGATGTCATTTACCAACTGATTGTCCTGCGGTTTCTCTATCCTGGAGAGGCCCTGCTCGTGGGACTTCTGCTGGCCCTCTTGCCGTACCTCTTGATCAGGGGTCCCGTCAATCGCATCTTCCGGCCGATACGCAAGCAGGGGCGCTGACAGAAATGAAACGGTCACAACCGCTTGACCTCCATTAATGGCGCCACGCAGCCGATTCGTCTAGCCTCGTGATCGAAGCATGCCAATATGAATGTCGCCGTATCACAGGGCCGTACTGCAACTTGGTGAACGACCACAGGAGGCCAGCGGGCGCTTCCCTGGCCACTCCGAAACAGGGAGGAGTGTGACATGCCAAACGGAAGTCAGACCGCTGACAAGCTGCACCTCACCGAAATGGAGGAGCTGCACCGTCACTCCAACTGGTTCATTGGCCTGGGCATCGCCCTTATCATTCTCGGCTTCATCGCGGCAGGCTCGGCGGTGGGCACGACCGTCGTATCGTTGGTTCTTTTCGGCTGGCTGCTCATTGTCGGTGGCGTGTTGGAGATCGCCTACGGTGCCTGGCGCAGGACTTGGAGCGGATTTTTCATCAATCTGCTCATCGGTATTCTGTATGCCGTGGTGGGCTTCATGGTAGTGGCGAACCCCCAAGTTAGTGCCATTGGACTGACCTTGCTGATCGCAATGTTTCTGATCGTCGGTGGCATCTTCCGCATTGTGGCCGCCTTCTCGGCGCGCTATCCCAATTGGGGGTGGTTGGCGCTGCACGGTGTGGTCTCACTGATTCTCGGCATTCTCATCTGGCAGGGCTGGCCGGCCACCGGGCTGTGGGTGATCGGCCTTTTCATCGGCATCGAGTTGTTCTTCAATGGCGTGGCGCTGGTGATGTTGGGGGCGGCAGCGAAACGCCTTGGCACGGTGTTCACACCCTGAGACCCACCCGTGGGCGGCGCCGAGGAACTGCTGCAAGGCCTCGTCGGCTGGCTGCGGCTGGCCGCAGAGTCCATCAGCGTGCTGATTATCGGCATCGGCGTGCTCGTCACCCTCTACGACGGCGTTCGAGCGCGCATCTCGACCGGCCGTGACGTCTACCAGGGGACGCGCATTCGGTTGGGGCACTTTCTGGTGCTGGGCCTGGAATTTCAACTCGCCTCGGACATTCTGATGACGGCGATGGCGCCGAGTTGGCGACAGCTTGGCCAACTGGCAGCCATCGCGGCGATTCGGACATTTTTAAATTTCTTTCTACTGCGCGAGCAGCGGGAGTTGGAAGAACGAAAATCTCAGCCATCCGGTTCGGGATAGACCATGGAGAGTGACCAGAAACCGGTCAAGGGGAAGCGTCGCCCGACGCTCGCCGAGGAGCGCACCGAACTCGCCCTGCGACGGACGGTGTTCGCCGCCGACCGCACCCTGCTGGCCTGGGTCCGCACGTCCCTGTCGCTGATGACCTTCGGCTTCAGCATCTACAAATTCTTTGAATATCTGGAGGAGTCAGGCGCCGTCTCGGGCGACTGGCAGCCCACCGGACCGCGCCGATTTGGTATGGCCCTGGTCACCGTTTCGACGGTCCTGTTGGTCTGGCAGACGCTGCAGTATTACCAGTTGCTAAAAAGACTCAGCGGAGCAAGAGGGAAGCGTGTACCGAAGACACCGACACTGGTTGCGGGTGGTGCAGTCATCCTCCTTGGGCTCGTGACATTCGCAAGTATATTTTTTGGTATCCGCATCCTTTAAGGGGGGAACCTTGCGGTGCACCAGCGTGTTCCTCCGTCCCCTCCGAGGTTCTACCCCCCGCGCCGGTCCGGTTCCCGGCAAACACTGGCACCGCCCAGACCTCCCGGGTCGGGCACACTGGCCAGTGCCCGAAATCGCTCATCGGCGAATCCGCTGGCGACAATCGCACGGCGCTCCTCGGCTAGACGCTCCACAATAGCGGCCCGTGCAGGCGGCACCGCGCGGGACAGGAAGTCCAGCATGGCGGCAAGACGCCTTTGCACCTGAAGCGACGTTGCGCCGTACTGCATGATTTCCGACACCCCAAGCCGCAGGAAGTCCTCCCAATTGGGCGCGCTGTAAACCAGCCGCACGTTGCCGTCGGCATCCCTCACCTCTCCCACATCGAGATTGGAGTTTCCCAGACGATGCAGCAGCATTTCGATATGGTCCAGGGCCTGCACCGCCGTGGTGGGATCATTAATGGCCGGCGACAGGGCGCGAATGGCCATATCGACCAGCAGTCGCAGGGCATACCTCGGGTCGTCCCGAAACGCGCGCTCGCGCCCCAGAATGATGGAGGCAAAGAGCCTTTTCTCCCGGATCGACGGGTGATCACCCCGGACGATGGCAATCACCTCCCCATCTCTCAAGGCGTCTCCCACGCTAAAAAGCAGCTGAATAACGGTGCCGGTCTTGCGCGCCAAAGCTACCATAGAATCCATGTTGTACCTGATCACGTAACCGGGCTCGCCATGATAGGTGACCATCTGCACACCACCCTCTGAGTTCTTTTCACCCTCGTCACCTGCGGCATTCTGTTGCTGACCGCCCCCTCCTTCAGTCAGCGGATCATATACCCGGGCGATGCTATATCGTCCCGCCAAAGTCAAAGTGAAAAGCACGTTGCCGATGGTGAGGGTCGTAAAGACCCGGACCAGGCCGGTTAGGATGGTGACGCTGGCGAGGAGCCAGGCGAAGGCCAACCAGACGGTGAATGCGCTCACCGTCCCGCCTGGCGAAATCCCGAGGGTCCGAAGCGCCATAAGGGAGTAGATAAACGTCCCAGTAAAGATCCCCAGGGAATGACGCAAAGCCCTGACGTGAGCGAAGATGCGGGTGATGCGCGGCGAATAGGTGCTGCTTCCAAATTGCACGATCACAAAGACCAGGGAAAAGACGATGCCTGTCAGCGTAATCATTCCGGCGGCGATCGCCGAGAGGATGGTTGAAATGGATGACTTGTCCAGAGGCGAGATCAACCAAGGGAAAAACCATTGGTTGATTTGCGGCGCTACATAGCCCAGCACAATGGACAGACCGATATACAACCAGGTCACCAGCCCAAAGCGCGGGCTTCGAATGTGCGCTCGGTGAAAGCGCTGCGCCCGCTTTCTCCGCGAACCCAGTCGCGCCAGGGCCGACCTGAGCACTGGTAGCATGTGCCCCCCTTGAGCGGAAGTGCTGCTCAAGAGATTAGTCCACGTTGAATACTTGACACCGCCCCGATGTCTTTTGGACAGCGCTCCAGGCGGGCGCAAAGGCAAGTCGAACGGGACGATTTTCTCCCCGGGCCCTTAGCTACACTGCTAAGGGATACGCCGACGAACCGCGGGGTCATCACGCGCCATGCCGCGACGCAGTCGCAACGAGGAGGGGCGCTCGCCAACTTCGCAAACGGGGAGTATCGGGATGACAGACGTTCTACCCCTTCGCTATCTCGACGCCCTGCCCCTATCGGTGATTTTTCTCGGTACCACCCTCTTACTGCTCGCGTTCAGCGAGCTCGGATTCCGGATCGGGCGGAGGTGGCATACCAAGGGGCTCGCCGAGTTATCGCAGACCGGGGCAATCACGGGTGCCTCCCTGGGACTCCTCGCATTCATGCTTGCGTTCAGCTTTGGCATGGCCGGTTCCCGCTTCGACGTACGCAAACAGGCCGTCCTCGATGAAGCCAACGCCATCGGAACCACCTGGTTGCGTTCCCAGATGCTCCCTGCACCGCACCCCACGGAGATCGCGCCGCTGCTGCGCCGGTATGTCGAAGTGCGCCTGGAAGGCTCGAAAGCGGAGTCCATCGAGGAGCTCCGCATTGCCCTGGCCGAGTCGGAGCAACTGCATAAGGCACTCTGGGCGCATGCGGTGACCTTGGGCAAGGAAGCGCCCCGCTCGGTCATTGTCGGACTGTTCACAGACGCTCTGAATGAGGTCATCGACCTGCACGGTGTCCGAGTTAACGTCGCCCGTCACCGGATACCGCGCAGCGTTTGGGGTACGCTCTATTTCATCGCTTTTGCGGCAACCATGCTGGTGGGGGTGCATGCTGGGCTCTCCGGTGGCCGCAGCCTGCTTATCACGGCGCTCCTGGCCTTGACGCTCTCCGTGGTCATGGTGCTGATCATCGATCTTGACCGTCCGGGGCAAACCCTTTTTTCGGTAAGTCAGCAGTCGCTGGCAGATCTGCGGGAAAGCATGGCTTCGCCGTAACTACTCGCCCCCCGACTGCCTCCCATATGCAATTAGGATGCGGTCGCAGGCTCGCCGAACTCGACCCTCGCTACTTGTACCGTTCGTCATTCCCGCGAAGGCGGGAATCCCTAAGGCACCCAGCCCAATACCCCTGGCCCTCTGAAGTCCATCACCGGATTCCCGCTTTCGCGGGAATGACGGATGCTTGGCGGGAGTGACGAATGGGGGTGAGTAGTTACGCTTCGCCGCCACCTTGAGCGGTGTCGACCGGCTCGAAGGAGGGCAAAATCCGCCCTCCTTCGGTGCAGGTTCCTCAGGATGATTTCTTCAAGGAGAGAGCGACGGCTTCGGTATAGGTCACGAGAATCTGATCGCCCTCATTCAGCCGGTCCAGGTTCACGTCGGAGTCGGCCGTAAGGACCATCGTTTTTCCTTTGGGGCCCCGGACCGTCACCTCGCGCTTTTCCGTGTCGATGTTTTCGATGGTGGCGGCCAACTGAAGTGTGGCCGCCTTAACAGCTGCCGGTCTCTCTCCGGCTGGTGCCACCTCCGAAAACTGGGCAAACTCGGAGGCAGGGGCCGGTTCATTGCTCAAGCGCAATGCTACCGACTGAAGGTACTCCACGGAGACCTCGTCACCTTTGCTGATCTGATCGAAGTTCTCAACTCTGTCACCGACCTTCACGTCGAAAACCCGACCCTCTGGTCCCTTGAGGGTAAGAATGCGATTGTCCTTGTCGATATCCTCCACGGTAGCAGTGGCCTGGGTCACGGCAACGACTACCGATCCGTTCTTCTGCTGCGCACTGACGTTCGCTGGGAATGCAGAGGCCATGACAAAAGCAAGCACAACTGTCGAGACAATGGAAGGCATGCCCATTTGAACCTCCTGTTCGTAAATTGGACGTTGGCGACTTCACTGGAGAGTATAGGGTCAAACTCTTAGCAACCCGGCCACGAAGCCACGGGGGTCCGTCTTTCCAACTCAACGCGAAGGCAATGAGGGGCTGCCCTTGTTGCTGACTGTCCATTTTTCACCTGCTAGCCTCATTTCTAGCCGGACGACTTCGAGCGGAGGAACGCAGGCGTGGCAAGGACCGAAAAAGGGATGGCAAACGAGTTGCTGCCGCTCTGGCAGCGATTGCTGTTGACGATTATCGGCATGCTGCTGGTCAGTTATCTCGTGGGATGGGTCTGGCAGACTCTGCTCAATTTCACCATTCCCAGCTACGTTTCGGGCATCGTTGGCGGATTGACCGCCCTTCCGATCTGGGAGGGTCTGAAGCGAGTTCGCCCGAAGAGCCGGTGATCCGGATCACGACGCTACAACCGTGCTCGGAGGGCTGCCGTCTAGCCTCCTTGCCCGAACACCCGTTGCAAATCGCTAGGCAGGGGATACACGCCGCCTCAATAGTGGAGCCCTATGTACAACTGCCCCCCCCGATAGAGATCATTCACCGAGCCCCGGTAGTCGGTCTCGTCCACATTGGCGTTAATGGCCAGTCGGTCGAGGCTCGCGCCGAACGAGACATGTCGCCAGGGGCGACACTCGAGCGATAGTTGTATATCGTCCAGAGATCCCCGGAGCTTATCCTGAAATTCGATATAGAAGGTTTCGACATCAAAGAGAAGATGCCAACGGGGATTGATGGTGTAGTCCATGCGAAAACCGAATACCGGAAGCGGCTGACTGACGGATTTGGTTTCCACGAGGGTTCTTCTCGGATTACTCAACCTGAAATCGTAGCTCATCACCTGGGCGCCAATGGAAGCCGCCAATTCCACCTTCTCCACATGGTAGAAGGACCATGTGTAAAGGAGTTTCGCCACCTCGGTGTCGATGGAGCTGTCGACACCGACATCCACTGGGAAGGTGGTGTCCCCGAAGGTGATTTCCCGGCTCGTGCGCCTGCTGCCGTCCCGCTCCACCCTGTACCAGCCGAAGTCGACACGGTGCCGGGGATTGAACCGGTAATACCCCCGAATGAGGGGCCCGGTGACGCTATCTTCGCCGTCCAGATCGCTTTCGAAGTTGATGCTTGTCCCCAGGAGACCAGTCCCCGACCTTGCCGAGAACTCGGTATCGCTGTCGTGGAGGTAGAAAGCCCCGAGCTTCAACGCAAACCTGTCCGGCAGCTCCTCTCCCTGCGCCCACACCGCCGCAGGCCAAACCACCGCCACAGCAATTCCTGCGCTTCTCCATCTCATCGTCGCCTCCGTTCGAACGTTGTTGTGCAGCAGGGGTTAGGGATGACTACCCGGGTGAAACGCTTTTCCATATGCCATCCGGGTTCCTGCAAAACCAGAAACGGGCACTTCCGCTTCGACCTTCGGCGCGGTTGATGATGTCCAACAGACGGCACTCCCGTTGGTCACGCCGTTCCGTGTTCAGGGGAGTCACACTTCCGGAAGCGCCTGTATTTGGGTTTTCCCAGGGAATGGACGAGCCATCGGGGCGGCTCTCCAACGCCTCGGTGACGGCGGCTTCGAAGATCGACAGGTCTTCATCGCTGAAACGACTCAGGGGGGTGTCGCTCAGCAGCCCCGACCAACCTTGGGCATGCACAAGGTCCATAGCCGCAATACTGGCGAGGACAATCAGAAACGCTGCGTGGCTTCTCATGCCAGCTCCTTGCGCCATGGGACGACTGACTGGAATCCACGAGAGTCTAGAACACGCTCGCAAGTACTCCATCGGGCCGCTCGGTTCGGTGCGGTGGTGAGGAACCGATGTGTCGCCTGTGTTTAATGGAGTAGCTTCGTACGAAATGAGCATTTCGAGGGCGCACGTGCCCCATTCGGAACACTTGTTTGCGGCAGGCAGTGCGCCTTCTGGAAAGGAGGGGACACCAGATTCCCGCTACCCACTCCGGGCAACCGATTTCCACCAGGAACCTTCGATGTCGGCCCGCTGCGGCCGGCCAGGCACATACCTGCGCGGCTCATGCCCAAGTGAAGAAAATCAACTCGAGGATGGGTGGATGCGCTCCGCTTATCCACCCTCTCACGGCTGGCTATCAGATTCTGTTTGGTGCTCTACCCACCTTTCGCCCACGCCCGGGTGTGACGTGCGATCATCAGCTCTTCATTGGTGGGTATGACCCACGCCGACACGGGACTGTCCGGCATCGAGATTCGAGGACCACCGCCCCCATTGGCTTCGGCGTCGAGTCGCACACCGAGCCAGCCACAGCCCCCGAGAACGCGCGCACGGATCTCTGCGGAGTGCTCGCCGATGCCGGCCGTGAACACCAGCCCGTCCACGCCGCCGAGCACCGCAGCAAGCGCGCCGATCTGTTTTGTGACTTGATGGACGAAGTAGTCGATTGCCAACCGCGCCCGCGGCTCTTGGCTGTCCAGGAGCACCCGCATGTCATTGCTGATCCCCGACAACCCGAGGAGGCCCGACTGATGGTAAAGGAGCGTTTCCAGTTCATCGGCTGAAATGCCGTACTCGCGCAGGAGGTGGAGCAATACCCCCGGATCGAGCGCGCCCGGACGGGTTCCCATGGGAATGCCATCCAGGGGCGAGAATCCCATGGTGGAATCCACGCTCTTTCCCGCGTGGATCGCACACAGGCTGGCCCCGCTTCCGAGGTGAGCCACGATGACCCTCCTGTCGGCGATCTCCGGCGCGATCCGCGGCAGGGCCGAAGCAACGTACTCGTAGGAGAGGCCGTGAAACCCATAACGCCTT
This sequence comes from Gammaproteobacteria bacterium, assembly GCA_041690535.1. Lineage (GTDB taxonomy): Bacteria > Pseudomonadota > Gammaproteobacteria > Thiohalomonadales > Thiohalomonadaceae > JAWLHA01. Next base: position 26,093 of record JAWLHA010000055.1, read on the forward strand.
ACCCCGCCCGTGTAGTAATCCCAGGGCAGGGCATAGAGATCCGCAAGCTGTGAGTGGCCGCGGTGAAACGCCGTGTCAAAGCAGGCCACCTGTGGTGTCTGCGGCTGCATCTGCTGCACCGCACGAATCGCCGCCAGGTTATGGGGCTGGTGCAAGGGCGCAAGCGGTACCAACTGCTCAAGGGCTGACAGCACCTCCGCATCGACCAACACCGGCTCGGAGAAGTGGGTGCCGCCGTGCACCACTCGATGCCCCACCACACGCAGTGGCTCGCCCTGAAGGCGATCGCGCAGCCAGGCACTGGTCAGCCCAATGGCACCCTCCACGCCTCCGGCTTCCGCAGCCGTGAAGTCACGCTCCTCCACCACAGCGCCCGTGGCGTCTTTCACGCGCAAATGGGGCTGGCTCCCCAGGCCGCCGAACTGCCCCCTTAGCACGAGCTGCAGCTGTTCGGGCTCCGCCATGCGGAAGATGGAGAACTTGAGGCTCGAGGAACCGGCGTTCACCACCAGGATGGAACCACTGTTCATAGCCTCTCCCGGCCTTGCTCCTCCGGCCACTTCCCGGCCCGCTGAACATAGCACTGTGCAGGAGTACTAGCCCGAGCCGAATCCGGTGTGCCTGGTAGGTAGGGTGGATAAGCGCAGCGCATCCACCACCGAGCAGGAGGCGCGAGATTCGAGGGTATGAACTCGCTTCCCCTCGTGAGTAAATTGATTTGCAGGAGTGTATGCATGGCGCCACTCTCCTCGAATCACGTGTCTCGATACTCGTATCCGCTGTTTGTTTTTCCGTAACTACTCGCCCCCCTAAACCGTCATTCCCGCGAAGGCGGGAATCCAGGAAAGGGACAAGTGAACGAGTGGTGTCCTCCATTTGCGAGGGAGGATTAAACAGTCTTTCGCCTTTTATGCCTTGACCAGACTGGATTCCCGCCTTCGCGGGAATGACAGGGGGCGAGTAGTTACGTTTTTCCGTTGATCTGCTCGATGCTCCCCAGGCCCAGGGGCTCGACTATGGTTAAAAGAGAACCTCTGCGACAGGTCGGGTTGCGCCTGCCGGTAACAAGGAAGATGCCGCTGTGCAGTTTCCCACTCCGGGCGATTCCATCCCACCAAGGCGCGGGGCTGCTGCCCCGCACGGCGAAGGAGGTACAGCGGATCACACAATGCTGCGATGTGGCCCCGTCTACCCCGTCAACCGAAGCGGCTTTTGAAACATGGACCAGGACATCACCGAAGCACTGGCCGAACAGGTGCGCGAGGCGGCCGCCCGGCGCATCCCGCTGGCCATTGAGGGGGGAGCTACCAAGGCGTTCCTCGGCCGTCGGCCGCGGGGGCACATCCTGGAGGTCTCCGGCCATAGCGGGGTGGTGAATTACGACCCGCGCGAGCTGGTGATCACCGCCCGCGCCGGAACACCCTTGCTGGAGGTGGAGGCTGCCCTCGCGCGTGGGGGACAGATGCTGGCCTTCGAGCCGCCCCACTTCGGCGCCGGGGCCACCCTGGGCGGAACCATCGCCTGCGCGCTGTCCGGGCCGCGCCGCCCGTTTGCAGGGGCCGCTCGGGACTTCGTGCTGGGCACCCGGGTGTTGTCGGGCACGGGGGAAGTGCTTCGCTTCGGCGGGGAGGTGATGAAGAATGTGGCGGGGTATGATCTCTCACGCCTGATGACCGGCGCGTTGGGCACCCTGGGGGTGCTGCTGGAGATCAGCCTCAAGGTACTCCCCCGTCCCGCCGAAGAGATCACGGTGGCCCATGAATGCACACTCCAGGAGGCGAGCCAGCGGCTGCAACAGTGGCTCGCCCGGCCCCTGCCCATCTCGGCAGCCTGCCACGATGGCGAACGCCTGTATATCCGCCTCTCCGGCTCCACTGCCGGGGTGGCTGCCGCCCGAACCCGACTCGGGGGAGATGAAAACGCGGCGGGGGATTTCTGGGAGCGGCTCCGGGAGCATACCCTCGAGTTTTTCAGTCAGGCCCCACCGCTGTGGCGGCTCTCGCTCCCCATGCACGCCGATGTGCCGGCGCTGCCCGGGGAGCAGTTGGTCGACTGGGGCGGTGCCCAGCGCTGGCTGATGAGCGATGTCGATGCCATCACCATCCGCGCCCTGGCGCAGCAGGTGGGGGGGCATGCCACCCTGTTTCGGGGTGGCGACCGGGAGGGCGAGGTGTTCCATCCCCTGGCCCCGCCCCTGTTCGCGTTGCACCAACGGCTGAAGCGCGCCCTCGATCCCGAGGGTATTCTCAATCCCGGTCGCCTCTATCCTTCCCTGTGAGCGCAAAAGCGGGCGCCGCACATGCGTGCGCCCGCAACACTCACATGGGCGAGACGTTTGCAGCCGCGGGTCCCTTGGGTGTCTTCTGCACTTCGAACTGCACTTTCTGCCCTTCGGCGAGACTCTTGAAACCGCTTCCCTGGATCGCCGAGTGGTGCACGAATACATCCTTGCTGCCGTCGTCCGGCGTGATGAATCCGTAGCCTTTCTCGCTATTGAACCACTTCACCGTTCCTGTGATCACGGCAGTCGATACCCCATCTGATGTTGATGTAGAAAAACCTTAGCACCACTGCCCGCAGAAGCGAGCATTCGGTTCAGCTTCCAAAGGACTCAGATGAACTCAGAGGCGCCCGCACCTGTGGCCACCAGCTGCAGTTCAATTCGATGCGCTTTCCAACTGCAAAGCGACAGGGACAGGTATGAGAGGGTGGGAGAGGGTGGATAAGCGCAGCGCATCCACCAATTCGACGCCGCACGGTGGATGCGCTGCGCTTATCCACCCTACGCCGATGTTGTTACGACGTAACTAC
>JAWLHA010000056.1:0-28856 GCA_041690535.1 Gammaproteobacteria bacterium
GTCGGCCGCATGGACGCGGCCGTCGAGCGTACAGGGACGTATTCACAGCGAACCTGCTTTCAAGGACTTACGTCGCTCACAGCACGGCGGTGACGTGTATGCGTTCACCCTGCCCGGCCCTGCCTCGTGGGCTACCCGTTCCGCTGTTTGGGTCTATCTTTTTCTAAATCCCCGAACCAACCAGAACTTCGGAGCCTCCACATGGTGACCCTCTCGGTCAACGGTCGTCGTCACGACCTCGATATCGCCCTGGACACACCACTGCTCTGGGCGCTGCGCGATGCCCTCGGGCTCACCGGCACCAAATATGGCTGCGGCATTGCCCAGTGCGGCGCCTGCACCGTGCACCTGGATGGCAAGGCGGTGCGCTCCTGCGTGCTGCCGGTGTCCGCTGCCGAAGGCAAGGAGGTGACGACCATCGAGGGGCTCTCTGAGAAGGGTGACCACCCCCTGCAGCGGGCCTGGATTGCCGAGGAGGTGCCGCAGTGCGGTTTCTGCCAGTCGGGGCAGCTGATGGCGGCCGCGGCGCTGCTGGCCCAAGACCCCGCCCCGAATGAGGCTGCGATCGAGGAGGCCATGAAGGGTGTGCTTTGCCGCTGTGGCAGCTACCAGCGGGTCCGCCGCGCCATTGAGCGCACCCTCGCGGAACGTGCCCGGGGGCTGGCATGAAGGTCGTACTGGATCGCCGCACTTTCCTCAAGACCGCTGCGGCGGGCGGCGCCCTGCTGCTGGGCATTCATCTCCCCGGGTGTCGGGAGGAGAGAGGCGCGTCGGCAAGCCTCCCCGGCTCCGTGCAGCCGGTGGGATTCACCTCCACCTTCGCCCCCAACGCCTGGCTCCAGGTGAATGACGACGGCACCGTGGTGGTGCAGGTGGCCGCCTCGGAGATGGGTCAGGGGGTAATGACGGCCATTCCCATGCTTGTGGCCGAGGAGCTGGAGGCGGATTGGCAGCGGGTCCGGGTGGAGTTCGCACCGGCCCGTGCCGAGTACGCCAACCCCCTCATGGGCAACCAAGCCACCGGCGGAAGCACCGCCATCCGCGGCTTCTTCCAGCCGCTGCGGGAGGCGGGGGCGATGGCCCGCGAGATGCTGGTAGCCGCGGCCGCCGCCCGCTGGGGCGTTGCACCCGGGAGCTGCCGTGCCGACCGGGGGGAAATCATCCACCTCCCGAGCGGACGGCGGCTCGGCTTCGGAGAGCTGGCCTCGGAGGCGGCGAGGCAGCCGCTGCCGGAGCAGGTGAGGCTTAAAGAATCTGGCACCTTCCGCCTCCTCGGCACGCCTGTGCCCCGCATGGACACCCCGGCCAAGGTGAACGGCAGTGCCGTGTTCGGCCAGGATGTGCGGGTGCCCGGCATGCTGTTCGCAAGCATTGAGCGCTGCCCGTGGTTTCGCGGCAAGGCGGTGCGGGTGGAGGCGGGCGAGGCGCTGCGGCTGCCCGGGGTGGTGGACGTGCAAATCATCGACGCGGGCGTGGCGGTGCTGGCGGAGAGCACCTGGGCCGCGTTCAAGGGGCGCTCCGCCCTGCAGGTCCAGTGGAGCCCCTCCAAGTTACAGGGACTCGATAGCGGCGCCATCCGGGCGCGGCTGCAAAAAGCGCTGGACCGGCCCAAACCCCGGCGCAATGAGGGCAACGTGGACAAGGCGTTCCGGGCGGCCGACCGCACCATCGAGGCGGAGTTTGCCCTGCCCTACCAGGCCCATGCCTGCATGGAACCCATGAACTGCACCGCTCAGGTGGGCAGCGGCGAGTGTACCGTGTGGGCCCCCACCCAGGCCCCCGGCCGCACCCAGCAGACCGCCGCCCGCATCACCGGCCTGCCCCCGGATCGGGTGAGGGTGGTCACCACGTTCCTGGGCGGCGGCTTTGGCCGGCGCTCCGAGCAGGACTTCGTGGAGGAGGCCGTGGAGCTTGCCAGGCGGACCGGCCGGCCGGTGCAGGTGGCCTGGAGCCGGGAGGATGACATTCGCCACGACTTCTACCGCCCGGCGAGCCACAGTCGGCTCCGGGCCGCCCTGGACACCCAGGGGCGCCCCATCGCCTGGCATCAGATCACCGCCGGCCCCGGCCTCGCCCAGGGCGGCATCGACATCCCCTATGCCATCCCCAACCTCCGCCTGGAGCAGGCGGTGGTGGAGCCTGGGGTGCCGGTCGGCTTCTGGCGCGCCGTCGGCGCCTCCAACAACGCCTTCCCGGTGGAGTGCTTCATGGATGAACTGGCCGCGGCCGCCGGCCGGGACCCCTTTGAGTTCCGCCGCGACCTGCTGGCGGATGCCCGCCCCCGGGCGGTGCTCGAGCTGGCGGCACAGAAGGCCGGGTGGGGCCGTCACCTGCCCCCCGGTCAGGGCCGGGGCATCGCCCTTTACCGCTCCTTCGGCAGCTTCGTGGCCCAGGTGGCGGAGGTGTCGGTCGAGGGCGAACGGGTGCGGGTGCGGCGCATCGTCTGTGCGGTAGACTGCGGCGTGGTGGTCAACCCCAACACGGTCGAGGCGCAGATGGAGAGCGGCATCGTCTACGGCCTCACTGCCGCCCTGGAAAGTGCCATTACCGTGCGCGATGGCGCCGTGGCACAGAGCAACTTCCACGACTTCCCCCTGCTGCGCTTCGATGCGATGCCCCAGGTGGAGGTGCATATCGTCCCGAGCGGGGAAGCCCCCGGGGGGATCGGGGAGCCGGGCACCCCGCCGGCGGCAGCGGCGGTGGCCAACGCCATCTTTGCCGCCACCGGGCAGCGCATTCGGGCCCTCCCCATCCGCCTTGGGGCCTGATTATGAAAAGCGGTGACTTCGAGGTCCTCTCCGCGGCCGCGGACTGGCTCCAGTCAGGGCAGCGGGCCCACTTGGTGACCGTGGTGGCGACCTGGGGCTCCTCCCCCCGCCCACCTGGCTCCATGATGGCCATTGGGCCGCGGGGCGAGTGGGTGGGCTCCATCAGCGGAGGCTGCATCGAGGCGGACCTCCTGACGCGGCTGACGGGGGCCGACGGCGCCCAGCCGCTGCTGCTCGATTACGGCGTGGAGCGGGAGGAGGCCCGCCGCTTCGGCCTGCCCTGCGGCGGGCGCCTGCAACTGGTGGTGGAACCGCAACCGCCGCTGCGCTCCCTGCTGGGCACCCTGGAGGCGCTGAACGCCCGGCAGTGCGTGACCCGGCGCGTCGACCTCGCCAGCGGCGACGCCGAGGTGATCGCCCCGGGCGAGGGGCTTCACTTCGACGGGCGGGTGCTGGCAAAGCGTTTCGGGCCCGCCTGGCGCCTGCTCCTGATCGGTGCCGGGCAGCTGGCGGACCTCATCGGCCGCATGGCCCCGGCCCTGGACTTCCACCCCCTGCTCTGCGACCCGCGGGTGGAGGCGCCCGAGAGCGGGCCTTCGGACGCGGTGGAGTTCGTTCCGGGCATGCCGGACGATGCCGTCGCGGCCCTGGCCGACCCCCGCACCGCCGTGGTGGCCCTGAGCCATGACCCGCGGCTCGACGATCTCGCCCTGCTGGAGGCGCTGCAGTCCGACGCCTTCTATGTGGGGGCCATCGGCTCCCGCGCCACCGCCCGCGCCCGGCAAGGGCGGCTTCGCACCATGGAGCTGCCCGACCACGCCCTGGCGCGGCTGCACAGCCCCGTGGGGCTGCCCATCGGCAGCCGCACGCCGGCGGAGATCGCGGTGTCCATTCTCGCCGAGCTTGTTGCGGTGAGGAGCGGACGACAGGTACGGGATTCGAGATGAAAGAGACGAAGGGTGGAGGCGCTACGCGCGATTGCCTTGTTCAAATCACCCGCGGCGCGACCCGTTCCCTCGTGTTTTTCACCTTCTCTCGCGTTTCTGTCGTTTCCCCATGAGAATCGCGGGGATTCTGCTGGCGGCGGGCCGGGGCACGCGCTTCGGGGCGCACAAGCTGCTCTGTCCCGTGGAGGGGGTGCCGATGGTCTTGGGCGCGGCGCGCGCCCTCGCTCCCCTCGACGGTGTCATTGCCGTCACCCGCGAAGGTGACCAGAAGATGCGAGATGGTCTTGCCGCGGCAGGGATCCGTTCGGTCGGCTGTCCCACTGCCGGCAACGGCATGGGCGCCAGCATCGCCTGCGGGATCGCTGCCACCGCCGGGTGGGATGGGTGGATCGTGGCCTTGGGCGACATGCCCTTCGTCTCCGCGGAGACGGTGGAGCAACTGGCCCGCCTGTTGCGCCGGGGTGCGCAGGTGGCCGCTCCCGTTTACCGCGGTCGGAGGGGCAATCCGGTAGGCTTCGGAGCGGAGTATGCGCCCCTGCTGGGGGCCCTGACCGGCGAGGAGGGGGCCCGCCGGCTCATCCGCACCTTCGTGCCCCTGGAGGTGGACGATCCCGGGGTACTCATCGACATCGACACCCCCGACGACCTCTGCGCCCAGCACTGACGCCCAGGGTGAACGCACCTCCCGCGGCATAAGTGCGTCCTTGTACCAATCCATGCAGCCGACGACCTGCTTTCAAGGACTTACATCGCTCTTGGGAAATTATGCGTTTACCCTGCACTCCCGCCCTCGCACCTCATCTACTCGAGTATATGGTGGTGCTCCAACACCTTGACCGTGCTCGCCTGGGGCCCGGCGTCGCCCTGCTCTTCCGCGAACTGCACCTCCATGCCCACCGACAGCTTCTCGAAGGGGTAATTGATCACGCTGTTGCGGTGGAAGTAGACAATCCGCCCGTCGCTGCTGTCGATGGTGCCGTGCTCTTCGAACAGCTCGGTGACGCGGCCATGGGGCGGGACCTCATGGACTTTCACCTTGTTCTGCTGCAACCGTGCATAGTCCTCCAGCTGGCGCACGATGGCATCGAAGGCGTCGCGGATCACCACGTAGACATCCTCGTGGGCGTGGTTGAGGTCCGGTTCGCGGCTGGCCACCAACTCCTTGTCGGGCACGGTCACGTCGATGCGCACATGGAACAGATTGCCCTTTTGATGCTGTCTGTGGGGGGCCTCGACCGCCACCCGGCAACTCATGATGTGCTCGTAGAAACGATCCAGTTTGGCGGCCTTCTCACGGATCCGCGCTTCGATGGCCGGTGAGGGATCCATGTTCCGGAATGTCACTTGCAGTGGCAGCTGCATGGCATCTCTCGCTGCGGTTATCTTTTCCCAAAGATAGCACCGGGACCGAGGGGCGAGGCCGCGCAACTGTTTTGAGCAACTCACAGTTCGCGCAGCCCCCCCTCGTATCTCGCCCCTCGTACCTGCCTTACCTGTCTCGCACCACGATGGGCTCGATGCTGCTGGCCTGATTTGCCGCGATCACGCTGTAGATCCCACCCTCGACGAGGTTCACCGCAGTGTCGCCGATCACCGCCGTGGTGGTCCCGGCAATGTTCACCCGCACGGTGTGGGCACCGGCGGTCACGGGCAGGTAGTCCGAGACCCCCTTGAACGGCACGTCGGACAAGACCAGATTGCCGTCCACCAACACATCCACATTGGGGGCATCCGGAGAGGCATGGATGACCCGCACATGGGCGTTGCCTGCCGCGGGCGGCGTCAGGTCGTCAGGGATGCCCAGGGCCTCGATGGTGGCAGCGAAATTGACCGCCGCCGCTGTTGTCGCGCTCAGTGGCGCCAGCGCCAGCGTGCCCTCCACGACCGCGGTTGGGAGGCCGGCCAGGTTGACGGAGACGTTGCGTGCGCCCGACTCCACAAGCAAATAGTCGGTGACGTCCCTGAACGCGACGTTGGCCAGCACCTGCACGCCATCCACGTAGATGTCCACATTGGGCGCGTCCGGCGAGAGGTGGGCCGCACGCAGCAGGGCCCGGTTATCGTTGATCACGAGGGTTGGGGCCGCGGAATCTCCGGTGAGGGCCACCAGGTCAATGGGGGCGATCCGGTTTTGGCTCGGCAGGGCCACCACCGTCAGTTTGGCGCCCGCCGCAAGGGTTACCGGGCCCGAGTCAAACACCACGTCGGTCGAGCCTGTGGGGGTAACGCGAATGCGGTATTGCCCGCCGGGGATCTCCAGGAAGCCGGAGCCTACCCGGAAGGAGGCGTCGGAGACGGCCGGCGTCGCGGTGCCGAGATCCGCATCGGCCGCGGTGAGGTAAACGTCCACGGCGGGAACAGCCGCGGCGGCATGGACCACCCGCAGCAACAGATTGCCGCTGGCGGGATCGGCGGCGGAGTCGTCCAGCACGATGGCTTCGATGTTGGCCAGGGTGTTGGCGGCGATCACCGTGAATGGCGTGTCGGCCGGAAGATCCAGATTGTTCAGCGCGAGCACCGTGGTCGGGGTGCCTGCGGCGTTCACGGCCACATTGATGCCGCCGGTGGGCACGTCGAGATAGCCGGATGCGGCCTTGTAGGGAACATCGGTAAGGACGGCAATCCCGTCGACCCGTACATCCACGTTCGGGGCATCGGGCGAGCCGTGCAGGACCCGCAGCTGGGCGGTCGGTTCCAACGGAGAGCGGGTGATCTCGCCGTTGTCGTCATCATCGTGGAAGCAACCCGCAAGCCCCACGGCAAGCGTCAGGGCGGATAAGATTCCCAGCAGTCTATGCATGTGAACTCCAGCCTCCCCATGGTTATTGACGCCTTAAACGTAAACCCGGCTGGAGCATTTACAAGCGAGTAGCCCTGGAAGGTGCGCGTTTGAAGCCCGTCCCCACGCCACCCCTCGCATCCCTCACCTTGCAGCTCGCACCTCCTCTTTCAGCAGGGGCAAGAGAAACTGCCGCATGCGGTGGTAGTGAGTTCCCTTCCAATAAACGCGACCACATTGGGCGCAGCGCCAGAAGCGGCAGAAGCGCCGACGAACCCCCTCGGGAAGAACCCGGGCCACGCTCTCCCTGGACACGGCCACGACCAAACCATTGCAGCGCAGGCAGCGGCTCAGCGGTCGTGCGCGCCGCCCGAGGTCGAAGGCCGCTACCACCTCCAGCAACTGCGCGTGGGGCAGGCGCTGCGCCACGAAGTAACCGAGATCCGGTGCGTGCTCGCGCAACAGCCCCCGGTCGCGGGTAAACAGCACGCGGCCATCCTCATCGGAAATGCGGGCGATCTCCGGATCGGGGTAGTCGTTGCGGTACAGCGTGTCGCAACCAAACATCCTCAGGTAGCGGGCGAGGCGCCCCAGGTGGGCGTCGCATACGCACCGCAGGGGCTCCAAATCCCCTGCCGGCAGCGGGGGAAGCAACGTGACCTGATCGCCCGCGCCCACCACCACGCAGACGTCGGCCACGGCGCTGTTCACCAGAACCACGTCCACCGCCTCCGGCGCCACCCCAAGGCGCGGCAACAGCGAGGCCAGCGTCGTTGGAGCGCCTATGCTGAGTTCTAAGGCGACGCTGGATTCGGGCGGTGTGATCTTCACCTCGATGTCCCTGCGATCCATGGGTGAATGGTAACCATCAACAACTTTTATCAATTTAGAGCATGCATATAGACTTGACATAAAAACCTAGCAAACTACTCTACTTTAGTGTGACTCCACGAGAGCGCGCTCCGTTCTGCATGCTGAATGGCCAATGTATTGGACCGGCTCGATGGCAGGAGGATGGGTGCAACCCCGAATAAAATGGGCGACGACAGGAGAGGAAACATGGCCAAAGAAATGCGCGACACACCGATGCTCGACGAGCTTGAGAAGGGCCCCTGGCCCAGCTTTGTGACCGGTCTCAAGCGGCTGGCCAACGACAAAGACATGATGGTCGACCTGCTGGGCCAGCTGGAAACCTCCTACGAGACCAAAAAGGGTTACTGGAAAGGCGGCACCGTCGGGGTGGTGGGCTACGGAGGCGGCATCATTCCCCGCTTCACCGAATTGAAAGACGACAACAACGAGCCCCTCTACCCGGAAGCCGCCGAATTTCACACCCTGAGGGTGCAGCCCCCGGCCGGCATGCACTACGACACCAAGACCTTGCGCAAGATGTGCGAGATTTGGGAGCGTTGGGGGTCTGGTTTGATCGCCTTCCACGGCCAGTCCGGGGACATCATGTTCCAGGGGACCACCTCCAGGAACGTGCAGCCGGCGTTCGATGAGCTGAACGAACTCGGCTTCGATCTCGGCGGCGCCGGCCCGGCCGTGCGCACCGGCATGTCCTGCGTGGGCGCCGCCCGCTGCGAGCAGTCCTGTGCCAACGAACAGCGCATCCACCGCATGCTGGTGAACGCCTTTCTGGACGACATGCACCGCCCCGCCCTGCCCTACAAGTTCAAGTTCAAGGTCTCGGGCTGCCCCAACGACTGCATGAACTCCATCCACCGGGCCGACATGTCCATCATCGGCACCTGGCGGGACGACATGAAGGTGGACCAGGCAGAGGTCCAGACCTTCGTGGCCGAGAAGGGACGCAAGTACGTCATCGACAACGTCATCAACCGCTGCCCCACCAAGTCGCTGTCGCTCAACGATAATGACACGCTGGACGTGGACAACAAGAATTGCGTGCGTTGCATGCACTGCCTCAACGTGATGAACAAGGCGCTCTCGCCCGGGGACGACAAGGGCGTGACCATACTCATCGGCGGCAAGCGCACGCTGAAGATCGGCGACCTGATGGGGACGGTGGTGGTGCCCTTCATGAAGCTGGATGAGGATGAAGATTACGAACAGCTGCTGGAGATCGCCCAGAACACCATCGACTTTTTCGCCGAGAATGCGCTGGAGCACGAGCGCACGGGTGAGATGATCGAGCGGATCGGGCTGGTCAACTTCCTCGAGGGGATTGGTCTCGAGGTCGAGCCCAACATGCTCGCCCAGCCGCGTAGCAACTCCTACGTCCGCATGGATGGGTGGGACGAGGACGCCCGCAAGTGGTTCGAACGCAAAGCCGAGGCCGACACCGCCGCGGCCGGCTGATCCGGCACAGCTCTCCGGTCCTTCAGGGGCAGTCCGCAAGGGCTGCCTTTTTTTTTGGAAGTCCGGTAACTACTCGCCCCCTGTCATTCCCGCGAAGGCGCGCGAAGGCGGGAATCCAGTCTGGTCAAGGCTGAGAAGATAAGAGTGTTTGATCCTCCCTGCGCAAGTGGAGAACACCACTCGTTCACTTGTCACTTTTCTGGATTCCCGCCTTCGCGGGGAATGACGGTTTCTGGGGGGGGCGAGCAGTTACGAAATCCGTAACTACTCACTCCCCCGTCATTCCCGCGCAGGCGGGAATCCAATGAACAGAAGCACGCTCCAATGGATCCCCGCCTTCGCGGGGATGACGAATTTCCTGTACCGTTCGTGATCACCTGGGTGAGCAGTTACGGAAATCCTTGGAAATCAAAGTGTGACAGTAGTGCACCGGTGTACTAGATAGAGAGGGATTCATCCCACCAAGACAGGCGCGAATGGAGCGTTCCGATCCCAGGCCGGATGTGCCGTCGCACCCAGGCGGAGCGCCGCGGCTCACCGATCTGTTTTTCCGGCGACCCAATGTCCCGACCGCGCTTGCCCTGCTTGGGGGCGTCTTGCTGACACTCCTGCTGTTTCTCATCGTTCGGGAATCGGAAAGCGATTTGCTGGAGACGCAGTTTCGCTGGCGCGCCAGCAGCCATGCCGCCGCCCTGCGGCAAGGCCTCAGCGAAGACCTGGAGGTGCTCAGCTCTCTCGCCGCCTTGTTTCGCGCCAGCCTGGATGTGTCGTGGGATGAGTTCACCACCTTTGTCAGCGACACGGTGGGCCGGCACCAGGACATACGTGCCCTCGCCTGGATCCCCAGAGTCAGCGCAGCCGAGCGGCAGCAGTTCGTACAGGCGGCGAGGCAGAACGGTTTCCCGGAATACCAGATCCGCGAGGGGCGCCTGCACGGGCCGATGCAAGTTGCGGGCCAGCGGCCGGTCCATTTTCCCATACACTACCTCAGCCCCCTGGCGGCGAACCCCCTGCTGTTGGGTTTCGATCTCGCCGCGCATCCGCGCATTGCGGAGATCCTGGCCGAATCGCGCGACCGTGGAGAGCGCCTCACCACCGAGCGCATCGCCATTCCCGGCCCCGAAGAGGCCTACGAGGTGCTGATTGTGCAGCCGGTTTACGCCGGAGGCATGCCCCCCGACACAGTGGCCGAACGGCGCGCGGCCTTGCAGGGGTTCGTGGCCGTTCTGTTCAGGGTGGGCCGACTGGTCGAGGAAGCGCTGGAGGACCGCGTGGTGGCCGGGCTGGACATCGCCCTCCACGACGCAAGCGCCCCGGCTGAAGAGTCCTTTCTCTACCTCCACCCGTCCCGAAGCCGTACCATGCCCATTCTCCAGCGACGGATGGATTTATTGCAGCAAGACATCCCCCTGCTCGTTCCGGGGCGGGAGTGGACCATAACATTCACCGCGGCCCCAGCCTTCTACGCGCAGTTCAGTCCGTGGCGGTCCTGGGGGATTTTGCTCGGGGGCCTGCTGTTCGCCCTCGCCTCCACCCTCTACCTGCGGGGGGCGCTGAGCCATGCGGAGCGAGAGCGTGCCCTGGCGGCGCGGCAGGCGGCGCTCAACGACGCCCTCTCCCGGGAGGTGGAGGAGCGCCGCCAGGCCCAGGCGACCCTGCGCCGGCGCGAGGCACAGCTCATGGAGGCGCAGCGGATCGCCGCACTCGGGAGCATGGAGCTGGATGCCCGCAGCGGTGAGACCAGCTGGTCCGGCGAGCTTTACCGAATCCTCGGCTACGCCCCCGAGAGCCTCCCCCCGAGTTGGCAGGCCTTTCTGGCGCGCACCCACCCCGAAGATCGGGAACTGCTTTCCAATCGCTTTGATGAAGCGTTGACCGCCCACCAGGGATTTACCCTCGACTGCCGGATCGTCCGTGCCGGCGGTGGGGAGCGCTACGTGCGCACCCAGGGGGAATTCACTGCCGAGGCGGGCAACGGGGAGCGGTTCGTGCTGACGGTGCAAGACATCACCGAGCGGAAGAGTGTGGAGAGCCTGCTGCGCCAGTCCCATGACACCCTCTCCACCATCCTCAACAACCTCGATGTGGTGGTGTACGTGGTGGACATGGAGAGCGACGAGCTTCTGTTCGTCAACCAGTACGCGCGGCGGGTGTTCGGCCAGGCCAACCCCGATCTCTGGACCGAGCGGCAGCTTATGACGGTGGGAAAAGGGACGACCGGTGTCTATGTGTGGGAAGCTCGGAACGCCCTCAACGGGCGCTGGTACGAATGCAGGGACCAACCCATTACCTGGCGCGACGGCCGTCTGGTGCGGCTGGAGATTGCGGTGGACATCACCGAGCGCAAGCGGATGGACGAACAGATCAGACACGTCGCCAGCCACGACCCGCTCACGGGCCTGCCCAATCGCCCGCTGTTCATGGACCGGGCCACGGTGGCCCTGGCCCGCGCCCGGCGCATGGCCACACTCGCGGCCATCCTGTTCATTGATTTGGATGGCTTCAAGGAGGTCAACGACTCGCTCGGCCACGAGGCCGGCGACCTGGTCCTGCGGGAGGTGGCCGAACGGCTGCACCGCGCCGTGCGCAGCGCCGACACCGTCGCCCGCTTCGGCGGCGACGAATTCGCCATGATCCTCACCGACGTGGTCGGACGGAGCGGCGTGATCAAGGTGGCCGAGAGCGTGCTCACCTCCATCGCCCACCCCTACACCGTCCTCTCCCGGGAGGCCCGACTCACCGCCAGCATCGGCATCGCCCTCTTCCCCCACGATGGGGACACCCCCGAGCAACTGCTGAAGCGGGCCGACGATGCCATGTACGCGGCCAAGGGCACGGGGAAAAACCGGTGGGAGTTCGCCTCGGAGGAGTTGGAGTTGCAGTAGCGAGTGGTGAGGGGAGCGCAACGGCCCACGCGCTCAGACAGCGAGCCGCAGCCCGGGCGGCAAGCTCTCCCCCAGTACCTGACGCTGCTCCGCCGCCTCCAGCTCGACCACTTCGGTGACCATGCGGGTCCACCCCTCGGGGGCCTTGGCCCGGCGCAGGCGCTCGGCCACCCGCTGGCGCAGTGCCGGCTCCAGGTCCCGCTGGCGGTCCCCTGTCAGCCGCGCCAGCTGGGCGGCGGCGAAGGGCAGTTGGGGCGTGGTGCGCCACTCCAGAGCCAGGATGCGCTCCAGCCATCCGGCGGCCACGGGCGCCGGGACCACGGCGTGGGCGCTGGCATAGAAAGGCTGGCGGGCACCGAGCCGCCCCACCGCCCACCAGCTGTTCAGGTTCTCGGAGGGCTTGGCGAGCCGTGCCAGCAGCCACTCCCCCGTCTCCACCTTGCGCTCCACCGGCAGCCGCTCCAGGGAGCCTACCAGGCGCACCATGTCGTCATGGCCCAGGCGTTTGGGGCCGGGCGGGCGCCGACGCGCCCCCTTGCCCGGGGGTTGGAGGTCAAAGGCCATCTCCTCCCAGAGGGCCTGCTGAGCACGGGCGTCCAGCCCCCCGGCGAGGCGACGCCAGAGGGTCCACCACTCCGACCACCCCTGGCTCTCCCCGGCGAACTGAAGCCCCTGGGCGAACAGCGCCCACACCTGTGCCACCCGCCAGTCATCCAGGGGATAGCCAAATCCCGGGCGCAGGCAAAAACCGGTGAAGTTCAGCCACACCCGCTCGTGTTCCGGTGAGCGCCGGCGCCGGCGTGCCCCCTCCATCAGCGGCTCGAACAGATCGCGCAGCAGCGGCGTCTCCCACCGCTCCCGGGGACCGAGGTGCCGCTCCAGCTCGCCCCGCAGCCGCTTGGCCTCGCGGGCCTCGCTGCGCCCCCCGAACACCTGCCCGAGCCGTGCCACCGCCTCGGCAAACCCCCGTCCCAGATGGGCCTCGGCATCGACCCCCTCCAGGGGCGCCCGCGCCCCCCGCAGCTGGAACTCCAGCCCCCAGCGCGCCGGCTCCCGCTCCAAACTGACGCACTGAAGCTCCAGGGTGCCGACCTCCGTCAGCCGCGCCGCCAGCTGAACGGGAATCTCGCCCGCCTCCCCCGCCCGGACCACGCTGTGCAAGGGGGGCAGATCGGTCACCTCCTCGGGGGTCAACTCACTCAGCTCCCCCGGCCGACAGGGGGCGTCGGCATTAACCGAGGCCAGGCGGAAGCTGACCGGGCGCCCCAGCCGCAGCAGGAAGGTCCGCTCGGCCAGGCGCACCTCCTCCCCCTCGGGGGTGCCCTTGGGCAGCAGACACACCCCCTCGCGCCGCCCCGCCCCGTCGAGGGCCAGAAAATAGCTTCGCGCCGAGCCCCCGCCGATGCGCACGCCCCGGCCGAGCCGCGCCAGGGCGTAGGCCACCGCCCCCCGGGCCACGGCCAGCTCCGGTTCGGGGTTGTCGAGGCGCCGCACGGCCCCCCCTCGCCAGCCCTGGAGCGCCTCCAGCAGCCGGTCCGCCTGGGCTTGGCTGCGAAAGACACCCCCGTTGAGGAGCACCGCGTCAGGGACCAGCAGCGCCTCGTCAGCCCCGGCGCGCACCTCCAGCGCCTCCCGGGCAGCCCCCTCATGCCGCGCCAGAAAGGCCGCCACGTGGCGGGTGATGGCCGGATCGGCCGCATAGGGCAGACCGAACTCCACAATCCCGCCGCGTACGCGCTGAGGGCGGGCATCGGCGGGGATGAGGGGAAAGAAGCCGTCCAGGATCAGGCGCTGCACCTCCTCCCGCATCAGCCGGGTGGAGCGCGCGCCCCCCACCAGCCGTGCCCCCGCCCCCAGCACCGTGACGGTGGCGCTCTCCGGGGCGTCGGGGGCCAGGAGGCGCTCCTTGACCAAGCGGCACTGCTGGGTGAGCTGGGCCATGGCCCCGGCGTCGAGGCGGGCCCCCCCTTCGGTGAGCCGCGCCTCGGCCAGGTGGGCCAGGGCGAGATCCATGTTGTCCCCCCCCAACATCAGGTGGTTGCCCACCCCCACCCGGGTCAGGCTGGGCTCCCCCGCCGCCCCTTCGACGCGAATGAGGGTGAGGTCGGTGGTGCCGCCCCCCACGTCACACACCAGCGCCAGCCGCACCCCGGCCAGCACCTCCGGCAGGGCGGCGCCGTGACGGGCGATGAAGTCGTAGAAGGCCGCCTGGGGCTCCTCCAGGAGGCGGCAGTGGGGCAGGCCCGCCTGGCGGGCGGCCTCCACCGTGAGCAGCCGGGCCTCCTCGTCGAAGGAGGCGGGCACCGTAAGGACCACCTCCTGCCGCTCCAGGGGGGCGTCGGGAAAGCGGGCGTTCCAGGCGGCGCGTACGTAGGCGAGGTAGCTGGCGCTGGCGTCCACGGGCGATACCCTGGGGATGGGATCGGGGCCCCCCCAGGGGAGAATGGGGGCGGTACGGTCCACCGCCCGGTGGGAGAGCCAGCTCTTGGCGCTGGCCACCAGTCGCCCCGGAACCCGCGCGCCCAGCTCGCGGGCGAGGGTACCGAGCACCGCCTCGGCCACGTAGGGGTCGTCCCCGGGCCAGGGGAGGCGCAGGTCCTGGGGGCGCAGCTCGCCGGGGGCGGGGTGATAGCGAAACGAGGGCAGCAGGAGTCGCTCCGCCACCTCCCCCGGGGCCACCAACTGGGCCAGGGGCAGCAGCTCGATGGGTGGGTGGAGCGGCTCCTGCGGGGCGTAGGCGACCACGGTGTGGGTGGTGCCCAGATCGATGCCGACCAGATAGCCCGAACGTTTCATGAATCCGCGTGATAATCGCGCAGGATATTGGCCGCACAAGGGATTTTCTGACGGAGCGCCGTATCGGGGAATACGGTCGGCGGAAGAAAATTCCTTGTGCGGTCAGGAGACAAGTGAGGGCGCGTGGATTTCATGAAATGTTCGGGAGAGGAGGCCATGGGGCCGCTCAGCCCCCCTCGCCGCCCCGCACGTCGAACTCCACCCGCCAACGCTCCTCCCCCACGAGGGGCTGGGCCTCCAGTCTGAGCGTGCCGATCTCGGTGGCGGTGGTGCGCAGTCTCACCGCCACCGCCTCGCCGGGGTGACGCCCCTCGGGGGGCAGGGTGGCCTCGATCTCACCCAACTCCTGCAGCTCCTCCGGCGACCACGCCTCCAGCACGTCCCCCACCCGGTCCTGGCGGCGCACCGTGGAGCCGAAAAAGCGAAAACGCACCGGCTGGCCCACGACAAGGCCGAATTGCTGGGGCGAGGGAGCCCCGGCGCTGCCCTCCTCCAGGCCGAAGGGGGCCACGCAGACCGCCTGCAGGGGCGGCTCGAAGCCAGGGACAGCGGGCATGGCCGACTCCACGCCCACGTAGTAGGCGCGGGCCGTGCCGCCGCGGATCCGCACCCCGCCCCCTTGGCGCACATAACCGGCGTAGGCCGCCCCACGGCTGACCGCCAGGTCCAGATCGGCCCCTTGCAGCGCCCGCGCCGGCGGCTCCCCCGCCGCCGCCAGCCAGCCGTTCAGCACCTCCAGGGTGCGGGCGACCAGGGCGGGGGCCTTGAACACCCCACCGTTGAAGAGCACGGCGGTGGGGCGCAGGAAGCCCGCCCCTTCAGGTGCGCTCCCCGGCAGATGGGTGGCCGCGCGTTCCTGCCGCCCAAGGAAGGCGGCCAGGTGGCGGGTCACCGCGGGGTCCTGGGCGTAGGGCAGGCCGAACTGGGTCAGCCCCACCCGGGTGCGGGCAGCGGGGCGGGCGCTCACCTCCACCCGGGGGAAAAAACCCTCGATGAGAAACTCCGCCACCTCCTGACGGGTGAGCTCGGTGCGGAGCGAGCCGCCGATGAGCTTCGCCCCCCGGCTCGGCACCACCACCGGGATGGCCTCCTCCGCGCCCCCGCCGAGCAGCCGCTCCTTGGCCGAGCGGCAGCCGTGGGTGAGGGCCCGCAGCTGCCAGGGGTCGAGGGTGGTGCCCTCGGCGGCCAGCTTGCTCGCCACCACGTGAGCCAGGGCCAGATCCATGTTGTCGCCGCCCAGCAGGATGTGATCCCCCACCGCCAGGCGGTGGAGCTGCAGCACCCCCTCCTCTTCGGCCACGGCGATGAGCGAGAAGTCGGCCGTACCGCCTCCCACATCGACCACCAAGATGAGATCACCGGGGCGAACCTGACGGCGCCAACCCCCTCCGGTCGCCTGCAACCAGCTGTAGAGGGCCGCCTGGGGCTCCTCCAGCAGGGTCACCCGCAGCCCAGCCAGATCGGCCGCCTCGGCGGTCAGCTCCCGGGCGGCCGGATCGAAACTGGCCGGCACCGTGAGGGTGAGCAACTGCTCCTGCAGGGGCGCTTCGGGGTGGGTATGGTCCCAGGCCTCCCGCAGGTGGGTGAGGTAGGCGACGGAGGCCTCCAGAGGGGAGATGCCCCCCACCTCGGGCGGCGCCTCCGGCGGAAGAATGGGGGCACGGCGGTCGACCCCGGGGTGGCAGAGCCAGCTCTTGGCGCTGGAGACCAGGCGGATGGGGGTGTGGGCGCCGCGCTCGCGGGCCAGCTCCCCCAGAAGCCAGGGGTGTTCCGCCCCCCAGGGCAGCCCCCGATCGGCGGGGCTGATCTCCTCGGGATGGGGCAAGTAGAGAAACGAAGGGAGCAGCGGCCGGGCCTGCACCTCCCCCGGGGCGATGAGCTGGGGCAGCGGCGCCACCTCCAGGGCCACCTCCTCCCCCTCGCTGCGGGCGAGGTCCACCTGGGCCAAGGCGCAGTGGGTGGTGCCCAGATCGATGCCGATGGCATAGCTGGGCGCGGTCACAGCTCCACCTCCGCCTGGGCCAGGATCTCCACCGGGTGGCCTTCGGCCAGCTTGGGCAGATTAATGCGCGCGACCCGCCAGCCCCGGTGGGCGAGTCTCCCCGTGAAGGGCGGCTGACCCACCACGTGGCCGGTGAGGCGCAGCGCGGCGGCGTCGAATCCCGCCTCCACGGTGATGGGCGTGCCCTCCGCCTCCTGGCGCACCGGTTCGAGGGCGAAGTACTCCTCGAGCACCTTGCGGCATCCCTCGTGGACGATGCGGGCGGCCGCGCCCACCTGGGTGTCGGTGTAGGCGGTGACATCCTCCTGCAGGAAGTCCACCAGCCGGCCGCTGCCCTGGAGCAGACCCAACAGCTGGAGGGCCGACTCCGGGCCCGCCGCCTTCAGGAGCGGCGCGGGAGGGGGAGGCGGCCATTCGCCGCGCCGCAGCCGCAGGAGTTGTGCCGCGAACTCGGCGTCGGTGAGGGTGCGCCAGAAGGCGCCGAATGCCCCGCCCATGCGCGCGAAAAATCCCGGCCTCGGCTCCGGCATCGGGCGACTCCTTGTCAGACCTGTACGGAGGCAAATGGATCGTGGAGGAGTGTAGCAGGCGGGGAGTCAACGCCCGGTGGGCCATAGAGCACCGAACAGATCAATCCGATGCGCCTGACATGAGAGGGTGGATAAGCATTCTATGCCGGTTCGCTGCCCCCCCCACTTGCGGGGCAGTTGCCGGGAACGGTGGGGTTTCGCTCCTCAACCCCTCCGGCCGAGGCTGCGGGCCGCATCGGCGAACGCCTCGGCGGGCACCGGGCGGCCATAGAAGTAGCCCTGGGCCTCGTCGCAGCCGTGGGCGATCAGGTAGGCCTCCTGGGTTTCGGTCTCGACCCCCTCCGCGATCACCTGGAGCTGCAGGCTCTTGGCGAGGGCGATGACGGCCTGGGTGATGGCCGCGTCGTTGGCGTCCTCGGGCATGTCGCGGATGAAGGATTGGTCGATCTTCAGCCGGTGGATGGGGAAGCGCTTGAGATACTGGAGTGACGAGTAGCCGGTGCCAAAGTCGTCCACCGCCAGCTCCACCCCCAGCCTGCGCAGCGCAGTGAGGAGCTCCACTGCCCGCTCCGGCTGCCCCATGAGGGTGCTTTCGGTGATCTCCAGCTCCAGATACCCCGGCTCGAGCCCCACCTCGCCCAGTGCCTCCTCCACGCACTTCACGATGTCTCCCCGCTCCACCTGAACGCCCGACAGATTGACTGCCATCCGGCGCAGCGGGAGCCCCGCATCGAGCCAGGCGCGTGCCTGCCGGCAGGCCTCGCGAAGGACCCACGCGCCGATGGGAATGATGAGCCCCGACTCCTCCGCCACGGGAATGAACTGCAGTGGCGGAACCGATCCCGACTCGGGGTGCCGCCAGCGGATCAGGGCTTCCGCCCCCACCAGCTCCCGCGAAGGGAGCTGGATCTGGGGCTGGTAGCAGAGGGTGAATTCACCGTTGCCGAGGGCATGACGCAGAGCGGTCTCCATCTGCAGTCGCTCCACCGCGTGGGCGGTGAGCTCGGAGGTGTAGAACTGGTAGGTGTTGCGACCGCTCTCCTTGGCCCGGTACATGGCGGCATCGGCATTCTTGACCACCGCGGGCGCGTCCTCCCCGTCGCCCGGGAAAGTGCTCAATCCGATGCTTACCCCCAGATGCAGCCGGTGCCCACGCACCTCGAAGGGGGCCTCGAAGGCGCGCAACAACTTGCGGGCAAGCACGGCCGCATCCTTTGGCGAGGCGATGCCCTCCATGAGGAGGGTGAATTCATCACCGCCGAGGCGCGCCAGGGTGTCCTCCTCCCGCACATTCTCCCGCAGCCGTTGTGCCACCGCCTGCAGCAGTTGGTCCCCGATGGGGTGACCGAGGCTGTCATTGATGTTCTTGAACCGATCGAGATCCATGAACAGCACCGCAAGCTGACTGCCGTCGCGCCTGGCACGGTGAATGGCATGTTCGAGCCGGTCGGTGAACAGCAGCCGGTTGGGTAGCTCGGTCAGCGGATCGTGGTGGGCAATGTAGTTGAGCCGCTCCTGGGAGCGCTTGATGGCGGTGATGTCGGAGAAGACACCTACGTAGAAGACCACATCGCCGGCATCGTTCCGCACCGTGCTGATGGTCATCCATTGGGGGTAAATGTCCCCGTCCTTGCGGCGGTTCCACACCTCGCCCTGCCACTGGCCACGCTCGCGCAGCGCGTCCCACATGGCCTCGTAGAACTCCGGGTCGTGCCGGCCGGACTGCAGGAACGCGGGATTGCGGCCGAGCGCTTCTCCCTCGGAGTAGCCGGTGATGTGGGTGAAGGCCTTGTTCACGGCGGTGATGCGCCCCTCCCCATCGGTGATGATGACCCCCTCGGCGGTGCTTTCGAACACGGCCGCGGACTGCCGCAGCCTGTCCTCGATACGCCTGCGCTCGGTGATGTCCCAGATGATCCCCAGCACGCCGGCGACCGCCCCCTGCTCGTCACGGACCGGCGACTTGACGGTGCGAATGAAGATCTCCTTGCCGTTGCTGACATAGCGCTCCTCCACCTCCACCCCTTCACCGCTGCGCACCACCTTGCGATCGTCCGCCCGGTATTGGTCCGCGAGCTCGGACGGAAAGAAGTCGTAATCGGTTCGGCCGCGAATGGCGTCCGGCTCGAGGCCCAGGTCTTCCGCGTAGTAGCGGTTGCAGGAGACATAGCGACTCTCTGCGTCCTTGAGGAAGATGCGTTGCGGCAGGTTGTCCACCAGCGTGCGGTATTTGCGTTCGCTCGCGCGCAAGGCCCGCTCCGCCGCCTTCTGTTCACTGATGTCCTTGACGATGGAGAGAAGATACTTGGTGCGCTCCTCCGCATCCTTCACGGGGGAGAGGATGAGATTCACCCAGATCACCCGCCCGTCGCTGCGCATGTAGCGCTTTTCCGTGGAGTAGGTGGGCAGATGCCCCGCGACCACCGCTTCGAAGGCCTCCGCGTCCCGCGCGAAATCGTCGGGGTGGGTGACGTCACGATAGCTGAGCTCGAGCAGCTCCTCGTGGGTGTACCCAAGCAGATTGCAGAGGGTCTGATTGGCCCTCACCCAACGGCCGTCGGGACTGAGGTGCGCCATGCCCACCGCCGCCTGCTCGAAGGCGCCGCGAAACCGCTCTTCGCTTTCACTGAGGGCCTGCTCGCGCGCGCGCAGCCTGGCGGCCATTTCGTTGAACAACCGGGCCAGCCGCCCCAGCTCGTCCTGGCTGTGCACCGCGATGGATGCCTGGTAGTCGCCCCGTCCGATGGCGGCCGCGCCGTCGGCCAGCCTCTTCACCGGAGTGGAGATGGAGCGGTGGGCCACGACAAAGCCCAGGGGCAGGATGATGACGGCGCACAGCAGCAGCACCGCAAGCACCACCTGTTGGGTGTGCCGGACCTCTGCGCCGACCACCGCTTTCTGCTGTGCGGCCACGAAGTAGCCCTTCCCGCCTCCGGCCAGCTTCACATGAAAGGCTTCGGCAAAAAAGTCGTCATGGTCCAGCCACGAACGTTGGCGCGACCGGCCCGCTTCGAACAACTCCGGCGCGGCCCCGAGCTCCAGCGGCTCCAGACCGGCGAAGGTCCCCGCCCCCCAGCCGTCGTCGAACCACAGACCGAACCCCACCCGCGAACGGCTGGCCACCTGCTCCACATAGGCTCTGTCGACGCACTCCGCAGCCTTGACGAAGCCGACCCGCTCCGTGCTTCCGTCGGGCCGCTCGCGATGGATCTCCGCCAGCGCCTCGATGTCCAGGCCGTGGGGGCAGCGGCGATAGTGGACCCCCTTGGCGCCGAGTTCCGACTCTTCCACCTTCAGCGTCGGTGGCAGCTCGCCCCTTACCCACCGATGGCTGCGATCCGTGTCGACACGCACCGAGGGGCTCCCCGCCTGGTCGTACGAGACGTAGCCCGCCACCCCCGGCGCTTCATTGATGAAGAAACTGATCAGCCGCCCACTGGCATCGTAGACGGCCATCTGGCCGACTCCGCCGGCCTTGCCCTCATTGCGCAGGGTTTCGGCCAGCCTCTGCTTTTCGGGGTCAAAGACGAGCGGCTGATAGCGGGCGGGTTCCTGGTAGCGGCCGATCATGCTGACTGCCGCGATGATGTCTTCCCGGCTCGAGAGAAATCCAACGTTTTCCCACAGCGTTTCCCGCCGAGTCTTGAGATGCTGTTCAACTGTGCTGAAGACGCGGCGAAAGTTCTCTTCCGCATCCTGCTGGTGGAAGCGCTCGATGAGGAAGGCAAGGGAAACCCCCGCCAGCGACAGTGCAAGCACTATCGAGAGAAGCAGAAGCAGCAGCAGCTTCGCACGAATTCCGAGTAGCAGGCGCATCCCCGAGTTTGGCCTCCCGCAGGGGTGGGAGTTCCCGATCATGGTTCGGCCATGATTGCACGATTCGGACAAGAGAGCTACGGCGGCTTGCGGCCCGAGGGTGAACGCATACTTACGTCACGGCCGTGCTGTGAGCGATGTAAGTCCTTGAAAGCAGGTACGCTGTCAATACGACCGACATGGATGTCGGGAGTGAAGATTATGCAGGAGCAATCATCTTCCATCCATGTACGCTCGACGGCCGCGGCCGCTCCGGGCATCCTGCCCTCCCGCGGCATAAGTGCGTCCTTGCACCCATCCATGCGGCCGTCGACCTGCTTTCAAGGACTTACATCGCTCTTGGGTATGCGTTTACCCTGCTTGCGGCCCTTTCACGAAGGTGCGGCGGAGACGTCCGGCAGCGGATCGGCGTTTGGCGGGTTCGGGTCGGGCTCGATGCGGTGGATCGCCTCGGCGACTCTGTCGCGCCCCTGCTCCTTGGCTCGATAGAGGGCGTCGTCCGCACGCTTGATGAGGCGCTGGAGGTCCGCGATGTTGTCCTCGGGGTAGGAGGTCACCCCCAGGCTCAATGTGGTGGTGATCTGCTGATCGCCATCCTGGACCACCATCTCCGAGATCGCACCCCGGAGCCGTTCGGCCAACCGCCGCGTGTCGGCAGCGGAGGCCCCGGGCAGGGCGATGAGGAACTCCTCGCCGCCGAAGCGGACCATCACGTCCCCCTCTCGCAGGGAGCGGCGGATGGTGTCCGAGACGACACTCAGCACCCTGTCGCCGGCCAGGTGACCGTAGGTGTCGTTGATGAACTTGAAGTAGTCGATGTCCGCCATCACAAGCCCCAGCGAGCTCTTCAGCCGTGCCGCCCGATGGAACTCCTCGCTGACCCGGGTCAGCCCGAACCGGCGATTGTAGGCGCCGGTGAGGGGGTCCAGGGCCGCCATTCGTTGCAACTGGTGGTGGGCCAGGGCGTTGTTGAGGGCGAGGCCGAACCCCTGGCGGAACAGCTGCAGCAGCCACTCCACGTCGGGGGTGAAGACGCGGCTGGTGGCGAGCACCACCACCCCCAGGGGCGTTTTCTTGAATTCCACCGGGATCACCATGATCTCCCGCGGACGGAAGTCGGCCAGGACCGCCTCCACGTGCACATCGTCCGGGAATTCCACTTTCTGGCATTCGCCCGTGCGCAACGCCTGGCGCACATGGCCGCTGGCGATGAGCGCCTGGGGGTCGCGCAAACCGTGGTGCGCCGAGATGACCAGTTCGCCGGCAGACTCGATGAGCACCACCCCGGCCAGCCCCCCGGTGTGCTCCAGGAGCAGGTCCAGTGCCTGGGTGGTCAAGGCGTCCAGTTCCAACTGGCAGGAGAGGGCCCGGGAGAAATCGCTCACCGCCGAGCTCACCTCGCGGGCCCGGAACAGCGCCTCCACCAGGTCGTTGAAGGCCTTGGCACTCTCCCCGAGCTCATCCTCGGAGTCCACCGAAACGCGGCAGCGCTCAAGGGTGCAGCCCGACCAGTCGTTGGTGTAGGTGGCGTCGCGAATCGCCTTCTCGACCACCCGCATGTGTTCGCCGAGCAGCTGCAGACGCGGGCGTACGACCAGGCGCGCCAGGAGGTAGCTGGCAGTGCCCAGCAGAATGCCGGCCGTCAGGGTCGCGGTCCAGAATTGAGGGGTGAGCACCTGGGCCGCGCCAATCCCCAGGGCGAGGGTGAAAAATGGAAACGATGCGCCGACCAGGACCCCCAGGGCGATCATCCAGACCGCCAGATCGGTGAACAGCTTGGATGTAAACCTCGGCATTTGCCCCCCTCAGCATCCGATGGCGTCCACGCCGCTGAAGTGTTCTTATTTGTTGGAATAGTAATTTTCTAACCAAGTATAGGAGACTGATTGGATTTTTCAGGGCGGAAGGCCATAAATTGGGTCCCCGCTGCTGTGGAGGGCCCTCTCTGGGGCATTTGCCTCCGGCAGGCGCTCGAGCGGTCTTGGGCAGCATAATCTGCGCCCCGCCCATCAAGAATCCTACTGGCCTGATAGAGAAAAAGCTGTCAGTCTCGGTCAGGCTTCTGCTAAATTTAACTCGTTCCCATGTAAGGAGAAGGGTCATGACGTCCGGAGTCCGGCAAACCCTCGAAGCCCGGTGTGGGCAGTGCGGTGCCATCGGAACGGTCCAGTTGGGTATGCTGGTCACGAACGATGTCGCTGACGTGAAGGTATTCCACTGCCCCCAATGCGGCGAATCGCTCCAAGTGGATTCGGGGCGGCACATTCTCGGCATGGCCTGGGCCAAGGGATCCGAGATGAGCGTTCAGAGTTCGGCTTGAACACCCCGCAAATCCTTTCGTCCACTCCAGCGTGAGGGGGAGAAGGGGCCGCGCCTTGTGCGTGGTCCCTTCCCCGCCTCACCATGGGAACCTGCCATCAAGACCCCTCGCACCATCTATGAAGGCAAGATCATCCGGCTGGAGATCGAGCCCGTAGAGCTGCCCGACGGGCGCCGCTTCGACCTCGAGGTGGTCCGCCATCCCGGGGGGGCGGCCGTGGTCGCGCTGGATGAGCGCGGATGGGTGTGCCTGTTGCGCCAGTACCGGCATGCTGCCGGCGGCTGGCTGTGGGAACTGCCCGCCGGCAAGCTCGAGCCGGGCGAGCCTCCGCTCCGCACCGCCCAGCGGGAGCTTGCGGAAGAGGCCGGACTCCATGGCGAACGGTGGCAGCCGTTGGGCACCATCGCCAGCTCGCCGGGCATCCTGGCGGAGACCATCCACCTTTTCCTCGCCCAGGGCCTGCACAGCGGTGAGCGCAACATGGATGAGCATGAGCTCATCGAGGTGCACTGGTTCCCCTTCGCCGAGGCGTTGGAATGGGCGCGTTCTGGCGTCATCGTCGACGCCAAGACCCTGGCCGGGTTATTTCGGGCCCAACCCTTTGCCGAGGCCATAAGTTGATTAAACCTTTAATCGTAACTACTCACCCGCATCCGTCATTCCCGCGAAGCCTGCCCCCGAGAGCTTTAGTCGGGCGCGGGAATCCAGTGCTGGACTTCAGAGGGTCAAGGGTATTGGACTGGGTGCCTTATGGATTCCCGCCTTCGCGGGAATGACGAACAGTACAAGTAGCGAGGATCGAGTGCGGTGAACCTGCGACCGCATCCTAATTCCATAAGCGGGAGGCAGTCGGGGGGGCAGTTACGATTGATTAAACGTATTTTTCGTAACTACTCACTCCCCCGTCATTCCCGCGAAGGCGGGAATCCAATGAACAGAAGCACGCTCCAATGGATCCCCGCCTTCGCGGGGATGACGAATTTCCTGTACCGTTCGTGATCACCTGGGTGAGCAGTTACTGGTTTTCCAACGACCGCAACGAAGCGACGCATCCCCTCGTACCTCGTATCTGCCTTTAAGAGCTGCGGGCGGTGCGCTCCCGGCGTTGCTCGATGGTGACCAGGCGGGCCAGGTCGGAGAGGTGTTCGGCCAGCAGATCGATCAGGTCATCCACGGAGACGATGCCCACCAGTCCGCCCGCGTCATTGACGATGGGCAGACGTCTGATGCCGTGCTCGCGCATCCGCTTGATGACCTCCATGACCTCGTCGTGCTCCGATCCCACCTGGAGGTCCACACTCATGATGTCTCTCGCCGCGACCCTCAACGGCTCCACGTCCTCGGCCAGCACCTCGATCACGATGTCCCGATCCGTGACGATCCCCACCGGGACCCGCTCGCCGGCGCGCTCCTCCACGACGACCACATCGCCCACGTGATATTCGCGCATGAGTCGGACCAACTCGGTCACCGACTCGTCCGGCGCGGCGACGATCACCTGGCGGTTGCAGATCTCCCCGACGGACATGGTTTTCCCCTCGCCTCACGGTAAGCGGGACGGAGGTCCCGTTCGAGTAATTCTAGCCGCCCTCCCTCCCCGCATGTCGCTTCCGCGAGACGAGCGACCGTTGCACCCTGGGGCCGCCTGACGGGTTTCGCTGCGCCCGAAGCCTGCGCAGGCGTCCCCGCCGCGAATTCGGCTTCGCCGATGAGCTGCGAATTCGTTTACCTGTTCGGGCTCCAGCGCTGGGAGATGGGGGGGCAGATGACGAGGCCATACCGTGAAATAGGGGGATCTCCCCCATGGGGCGCGCGCCGGTGCTCGGCTAGTTGTTACACCTGTGACGCAAACCAGGCACCCCCATGCGGTGGTTTTGCTCCTGCCCCTGGCGCTGTTCTTGCTCGGGGCCGGCGCGCCGGCGTCCCTCCCCCTCTTCATCCCCGAGCCACGCCCCGCCGGGGTAGCTTCGGGCGCGGGGGATCTGGCGGTCAACCCCTCCGCCCTCGCAGCGCAGCCGGGTGCGTTGCTGAGGGTGGAGCCTCCCGGCGCTGCGCCACTCCTCCTACAGGTGGAACGGCGCAGCGAGAACCCCGGCGGAATCGTTACCCTGGATGCCCGGCTGGCCGGTGAAGCCCGGCTCTACCGGGCGGTGCTGACGCTTGCCCCGGGCGGGGCATTCGGACGGATCGCCACCCCGCAGGGGACGGTCCTGATCCAGACCCGCACGCGGGCCATCGAAATTTTGGAAGGCCCGCCCGGGCAGGCGGTTCAGCCCGACCACAGCGATGCCATCCGTCCACCGCCTCGGGGCGAAGAGCCGCCGCGCACCGAGCAGTTGAAGGGGGTCACCCGCAGCCTCCTGCCCCGCCGCCTGGCAGGCGCCGCCACGGCCGAGCCGGAGTCAGAGGAGATCACCACCATCGACGTGTTGGCCTACATCAGCCCCGGATTCACCAAGGCCGACGGTGACTTGGCCCTGACCCGCGTGAACCACCTGTTCGGCCTTGCCAACGCGGCACTGTCGGACAGCCGCATCGCCGTGCGTCTGAAGTTGGTGGAGGTGCAGGAGTTTTCATACGGGGAAGGTGCGGCCGACATCGACAGGATCAGCAACCGGCAGTTGCTCGATGACATGACCTTTCGGTTCGACACCGCCCTCCGCGTCGAGAGCGGGGCGGATCTGGTGACTTTCCTCCGCCCCTACCGGCGCGCCGATCACGAAGGTTGCGGTCTGGCCTGGCTGGAGCTGTCGCCGGGCTACGGGTATTCGGTAACGGCAGTCGGTTCGGATCTCGGGGGGACATCCTACTACTGCAGCGACTACTCCCTGGCGCACGAAATCGGCCACAACCTCGGCAGCGCCCACGACCGCGAGCACGCCGCCAACCCAGGGGCATTTTCATACTCCTACGGCTACGGAATTCAGGGGCTCTTCGGAACGGTGATGAGCTACTTCGATCCCGAAGTGGGCCTGTTCTCCAGCCCCACGCTCCTCTGCCCCGGCGACCAGCCGTGCGGCAACGATGAGGGGAAGCCCAATGCCGCCGACAACGCCCGCTCGATCAACGAGACGGCACGAAGGGTGGCCGCTTACTCCGAGGCAAAAGGGGGGGGCGTCAAGCCGGGAGGCTCCCGCGCCCCTGGCGGGGCGGGTCCGTTCGCGCTGCTGGACCTGCTGATCCTGACCCTCCCGTTCGCCCTTGGGGCATTGCGCCGCTACAGGTGCATGCGAAAGCGCGTGCTGGCGTAGGAGAGTACGAGCCCCGTAGGGGTAATCGCCTCGACCCGTACCCCCTCCCGCGTCACCTCCCCCTCGCCATACTTGCCATTGTTGATGAACACGAACCGCTTTTGGGGATGCGAGGCGTAGACGTGCACGTTCACCTCCAGGGGGGGGATTCCGCGCCGCACCTCCTCCGGCAGTTCGGCAAGGGCCAGGATGTGCGCGTCGGCATCGTCCCGCCAGGGGTTGACGGCAGGCGCCGGCTCCTCGGCCACGGTCCCGGGCGGGGGCGGGGGCGGGGCCTGGACCAGGGGAGTTGCGGGGCGCGGTTTCGCCGCGGCCTCGGCCCGCGGCGCGGGCTCGGCGAACACCGGCGCCCTGGACGGCGCGGCGACAGCCTCCACCGGCATCTCCGCCGCAAGCTGGGGGGCCGGCACGGCGGCGACGCCCGCGCCGTTACGGGTGTAATGGCCCGCAATGGCCACGGCAAGGGCGAGCGCGGCCACGCCGAGCGACAGCGCAGTGCCCAACGAACGTGGGCGCTGCGCCGTTGGCGCTGGCGGGGGATCGCTGTCGAGGGTGGGCACCTGGCCGATCCGCCGCTGCTGCTGGGATTTCCTCAAAGCATCCAGAATGTACGACATGCCCTCTCCTTCAACCCCTGGGCCGGCTCAGCCGGGGAATGGCGGGATCCCCAAGCGCATTGTTGAGGTGAATGAGCGTCTGCGGCCCGGCAACACCGTCGGCCACCAACCCGGAGCGCTGCTGGAAGGCCTTGAGCCTGTCGGCCAACGCCTGGTCGTATCGCGCCGCGGGAGCGGCCTGGGGCGAAATGCCTTCGACGCGGTCCAGGGTCGTGCCCAACCAACGCACGGCCAGGGCCGAGGCACCGGGGCCAATGAGGCTGAAATCCCGCTGGGCCGGTTTCCAGAGTAGACGAAATTGGCCGTACCAAGAGCGGTCCAGCTCGGACAGGGGGATCACCCGCCGCTCCCCGTTCACCTCGACCGTGAGCGCCTGCTGGTCCAGGGCGGTGACCAGCACCTCCCCAACGCGTCCGTCCGGAAGAGAGAGGGTGACCAGAACGGGACGATCCAGTTGCCGCAGCTGCTCCCAACCCCCACTGGTCTGATAGCACTTCAGCCCGAGGAGCTCAGCCGTCTCGCACAGCTCCTGACCCACCACCGGGGGCGACACCGACCACTGCTGCAACAGCCCCCTCTGCGCCGCGTCGGCGTCGGCCTGCTCTGCGAGCGCCTGCTCGAGAAGCACGTAGGCCGGCAGCTGCCCCGGTGGCTGCGACACGGCCGGGGCCTCCGTCAGCCGCCCCGGCGCCTCGGCCAACGCGGCCCGCGACGAGAACGCGGCGGCCACCAGTGGCTCCCCCCATGGGGCCAGCGCCACCATGCCACCCAAGGCCAACAGCAGGGCGGCGACCCTCGGCAGGCGAGTGCGGCCACGCCCGCTCTCCCCCTCCAGTTCGGCGGCGGCCCGCCGCACCACCTCCCCATCCACCCGCTTGCGATCGGTGGCATAGGCCCCCAGCAGGGCTCGGTCGCAGAGGATGTTCACCAGCCGCGGGATCCCGCCCGTGCGGCGTGCGATGTGACGCAAGGCCGCACGGGAGAAGAGGGGACGTCTTGCCCCGGCCACCGCCAGGCGGTGCTCGATGTACTGCACCGTCTCCGCTTCGGAGAGGGGGGCCAGGTGGTAGCGGGCGGTGATGCGCTGGTCCACCTGGCGAAGCCCCGGGGCGCGCAGCAGCTCGCGCAGCTCGGGCTGACCGATGAGGAAGATTTGCAGCAGCTTCTGCTGCTCGGTTTCGAGGTTGGTCAGCAGCCTGACCTGCTCCAGCACCTCGGGGAGGAGGTTTTGCGCCTCGTCGATGATGGCCACCACGCGCCGCCCCTGGGCATGGGCATCGAGCAGGTAGCGGTTCAGGGCGTCGATGAGCCCCTTGACGCTGGCATCCGCCGCCACCGGGATGCGGAGCTCTTCGCACAGGCCGCACAGCAGTTCGGCCGCGGAGAGCTTCGGATTCAGCACCAGTGCCACCTCCACCTCTTCCGGAAGTTGCGCGAGAAAGGCGCGGCACATCATCGTCTTGCCCGTGCCCACCTCGCCGGTGAGCTGAACGAATCCCCCCGCATGGCCAGCCCCATAGAGCAGGTGCGCCAATGCCTCCCGGTGACGTTCGCTCAGGAAGAGATAACGGGGATCGGGGGTGAGGGAGAAGGGATTTTCGCTGAGGTCGAACCAATCTGCGTACATATCTTTCTTGTGAATTCCGGGACGCCCCGGTTGCCGGACTGCAGGCGGTGAGGGCCGATTGTAAGCCCGCCCTAACAGGAAATGGTAGTGCGAGGGTGATATGCGCAGGGTGAACGCATACTCACCCAAGAGCGATGTAAGTCCTTGAAAGCAGGTCGTCGGCCGCATGGATTAGTGCAAGGACGCACTTATGCCA
>JAWLHA010000057.1:0-28080 GCA_041690535.1 Gammaproteobacteria bacterium
TGTGCTGTGAAGCAATCTTCGAAGAGCGTAGTGCGGGAAATCCGCACGCTACGTTCTGTGGGAGCCGGAGGCGGGTAACCGCCTCCGGCGACCTGGTGGGCGCCGGGTAACGGGCGTCCCTACCGCGAGAGCCAAGGAACTCACGGCAATGAACCATCAGTTGCGTCAAGAGCTACTGGAAATGCAGGAGGAAGACCAACGGACCCTGCGGCAACTCGTGGATGCGGGCGAGTTGCAGGAAGAGGAATACCATCCGCGAATGCGGGCCGTGCATGAGCGAAACAATGTGCGGATCAAGGAGATCGTGGGCCAATACGGCTGGCCTGGTGTCAGTCTGGTCGGGAAGGAGGGCGCTAAGGCTGCATGGCTGATTGTTCAACATGCGGTTTTGGACACTGAGTTCATGGAAAGAGCTTTGCCCTTGCTGAAAGAAGCAGTAAAGAATAATGAAGCGGAAGGCTGGTGCCTGGCGTATCTGCAAGACCGGGTGCTAACCATGGCGGACAAGCCGCAAATCTACGGTACGCAGCATGACTTCGATGAGAACGGGACCGCTTTTCCGTTGCCAATCGCGGAGCCCGACAAAGTAGATGTCCTGCGCCAGGAAATGGGTATTGAGCCACTGTCAGAGGCCACCAAGCGAATTCAGGAGAGGTATCGGCCTGTGATCAACAACTCCAAGAATGGCTAACCAACCAGTGAACCCGACGCAGGGAAGGCTTGCGGCGCTTCGCGGAAACATTCGAGGCGGCGCGGGTTACCGGCAGCGTCAGCATTTAGGAGGAAGATATGACAACAATTTCCGCGAGACTTCCGCAAATCGATTGGAATCGAGGTTTTGGCCGTCACTGGAACGGAGGCAATCCTGCCGTAACTCATGCGTTTAACGCATTGTCATTTCTCTTCCCGCAAGCCGAACGATACTTTATCGAAGTCGCTGTAGAGGTGGCTCGTGGTTTGGACAACACCAAAACCCCTGCGCTTACACAGGCCGTTAAAGGCTTCATTGTTCAAGAGTCGACCCACAGTCACCAACACAACAAATACAATGCCATCTTGAAGGCGCAAGGCTTCGAAAACGTGGTGCGCAGATTCATTCACCGGCTTCAAGAGCGTTCTCACCGCGACTTTGCGCCTTTAACGAAGCTTGCGGTTGTGTGCGGCTACGAGCACTACACCGCCATTCTCGGAAACTTCATCCTATCCAACCCTCAAATTCTCAGGTCAGCCGAGCCGGATATGGCACTAGTCTGGGGGTGGCATTCCGCAGAAGAGACGGAACATAAGGCTGTTTGCTTTGATCTCTATCAGGCTGCGGGTGGCGGCTGGTTCAGGCGGTGTTTGGTATTCCTTCTCGTCACATTGAATTTCAACTTAATGTTTGGGCGGCAATATTTCAGTCTGTTGTATCGTGATGGTTGTCTACATCCTTCTCGCTTCGTCAAAACGCTGCGGCAATCCTTTAGTTTCTTTTTCGGCGGGTCTGGCATTACTTGGCAGTTGCTATGGCACGGGGTGCGTTACATGAGCCCATGGTTCCACCCATGGAATCAAGACAACCGAGCCAAACTGCATTCCTGGCTCTCTGAAAACGAATGTATGTTGCGGAAGGTTGGTAACAACCATGAACGCTAACCCCTGCTTCCGCGGGACGGCATCGGCTACCGCGCCGCCGCCGGTGAAGCGGGCCGTTTTGCGTAAAACGAATCGACCTTTGGTGGCACTCGTAGCGGCTGTAGTAATCGCGCCAATTGCACACGGGCTAATAGGCGAGCTCGTGGTTCAGTACGAAATGTGGGCTACGAACGCGCATTCCAGAAACGAGTTGGCGGATGATTTCGGACTCGCAGTTCTATGGGTGATCGTGGTCCTTCCTGGAACAGTGGTGGCGTCCATTACCGCCGCATGGATTGCTTGGCGACGTTTCCTGCCAACCAGGCTGCAATTCGAAGATCAGGCGGGGCGTGGATCTTGGCCCTATTTGGCGGTAGATTGAAGCCTTTACAGCCACCACAGGGACGATGCAGATGGTTGACGCAGCACGCAAGGAGCTCGCCGCGAGCCCGTTGTGCCCTCCGGGCGCCCTGCCACCGCCTGCCTCTCAAAGACATTTCCCTATCTATACAGTGTGCCAACCGGATGGGCGTCTTAGTCCACCAGGCATCTATCTACGATGCTGCGCACAGCAGATAAACAACAAGTGCTTCGATGTAAGCCGGAGGGACGGATGGAGAAATTGATTTTGTTTCTAGTGTTGCTAATGTCCTTCCAGGCAAGTGCCGGTGTTGGTTGCGTTGAAAGCAATCCACTCTGGCCAAAGGATTTATCTGCGTTTATGGAGCTGATGGATTGTTCTTCTGCTGAACTGGCCATCGCGCAGGATCGGGCAGTTTATCTTCAGGGGCTTTCGGACGTATTAGTAGGGACTACGGTCCAGTGGTCGGGGACAGTTCGGTGGGTTCGTGGCGAGAGAATCGCTTTCAATGAGAGCTTCGCCAGCATTGGGCCAGACATGAAGGCTGCGCGGGTAATGTACTACTCCGAGCCACTCGAATCTGAAGAATGGCAGCAAATTTCAATGGGGCAGGTAGTCGGACATACAGGAAAGATACGCGCCGTAAAAGCAGATACCTTGGCGTCCACTCGGCCGATGCTCTACGTTGAGGTACAGGGCGTCAGGCCAACAAAATGACTAAGGCTGACAAACCCGCCGAACTCGACGCCAAAGAGTAATGCGGCGCTTCGCGAGTCGTGATTCGTGGCGGGGTGGGTTAGCGGTCCGATCGCTCTTGAGGGGTCACTCATGAACACAAGGAAGTATTGGATAGGGGCGGTTGTCGGAGGTTTTTTTGGAATCATCGGGATTGGTGCAACAGCATTCGCGGTGGCATTTCCAGCACCTACGGCATGCGCAGCAATTGGTGTATATGGATTTGAAGCGGTATCCGATCGGTTTTTTGTGCCACCAAATGGTGGCCCTGCCCAGACGGCTGCATATGAGGCATTGATTCGGGAAGCGCGAGAACGTATCAAGGGGACGTTCGGGGAGCCTGAGGCCGATCCCATTATCGTGTTTTTTGACGATCCGCATTCATTCTCACCTTTGTTTCTGAATGAGGTTGGACAGGCGCCCAGTATCGGCAAACGAGCTTGCCTCATTATTGGTCCGCGCGGCCAGAATGTTGACGTGGTCGCCCATGAACTGATGCATTCGGAAATTCTTCATCGAGTCGGAGCATGGAGAATGCTCCGAGAGATTCCCGCATGGTTTAATGAGGGAGTGGCAATGCAAGTGGACTTTCGCGAGCGCTTCATTGTTCCACCCGAAAAATTGCCGGAGACCTCGTATGTGCGAGAGTTGGAAAGCTATAACGCATTTTTTGCTGCAGAACAGAGCTATGCCGCCGCGCGTCGTGAAGTGAAGTACTTGCTCGAAAAGCACGCAGCGAGCGGTTTGTATGCGAAATTGGAGCGGGTTCGTAGCGGTGAGCCATTCGGGCGAGTCTTTGAGTAATCAAATGGCGCAGCTATGAATTGCAAGTTGGTTGGGCAAGGTGCGATAAGCTGAGGCAGGAAGCTGCCGGCAGCGTGGAACAACCGTGAACCGGGAGAGCGGTAATGGCAAGAAAGGTCGCTGAAATGCTGCGTCCGTGCAAAAAGTGCGGGCGCCAGACGATCCACTACAAGAACACGAAGGAAATGAGCTGGATTATGCACCTCGTCCTAACGATTTTTACGGCAGGTCTCTGGCTGGTCGTTTGGTTCATTCTGTTGATTTGGCACGGTCTCACAAAGCCAATAGGCGGTAAATGGGCCTGCTCACAATGCGGCTCGGCCTTGTAGAGCGTTTTCAGCCATTGCCGGTCATGCGGGCCGTTATCCCTCAAGGACCGTAAGCAATCACGAGATGATACTGTATGGACTCAAGAGTCGGTCCCGGGTTGAGCATGTGCTGTGGGTGCTGCAAGAATTTGGCCTAGTCGAAAATCGTGACAAAAAAGCTGATTGATTCGTCATGCCCGCGAAGCCTGCCCCCGAGCGCTTCAGTCGGTAGGCGGGCATCCAGTGCTGCGTTTGAGCGGCGAGGAGTTCGTGTGCCGCCTCCGGCCGCACATCCTGCCGAAGGGGCTGATGCGGGTGCGTCACTGTGCGGATTTCTGGCCAACCGCTGCAGGCGGCAGCGGCTTGCCAAAATCCGGCAGGTCCACTTACGGCCCCATCGGGGGCTGGGGCCGCGCGCGTCCGCACGGTGGATCTTGGCCCGATTTGGCATCAGATTGGAGCCTCTCCGGCCACTGCGGGGACGATGCAGATGGTTGATGCAGCACGAATGGAGTTCGCCGAGAGCGCATTTTGTCCCGGGCGCCCTGATTTCCCTATCTACAGGTGCCAACCCCATGGGCGGCTTAGTCCACTCAGATATTAGGGGGGAACAAAGGAAAGAGTGTGAAGTACTTCTATGGTGTCTTAAGTGTTTTGGGTGCGTTGCTACCCTACGGTATGTTTGTTCCGTGGGTTATGGAGAATGGGATCGACGTCAGTCTTTTGGCAGCAGAAGCCGCGTCAACGCGCATCGGTGCATTCGCTTGGCTAGATGTGCTCGTTTCGGGGGTGGTTCTGATCGCGTTTATTCTGGTGGAAGGAGTGCGAATGCGGATGAAGAAGCTTTGGTTGCCGATCTTGGGAACCTGCGCTATTGGCGTGTCGTTTGGATTGCCGCTCTTCTTGCTTCAACGGGAGCTTCATCTTGAGAGCAATAAGCTTTGACAAATAGAGCCAGTTCGGGCGCCCAGCTGCGCTGCGCTCCGTTGGGCGTCGGTTACACGGGTCGTTGGCGGTTTTGAGGAATCATGAAGTGATTGAGGCAGTATCAGAGAAGAATATTGAGGAAGTCCTTCCGCTGATCAGAAAGTATCAGGAATTTTACCAGATTCAAGATATCAGTGATGAGAGAAATAGGGCGTTCTTTTCTCAGTTCGGTGAAAATGGGAATGATGGATGTCTGTTCCTCTACAGAGGTGGGGCAGGTGAGCCCCTGGGTTTCGCGACTGTTTACTTCACATATGTTTCAAGTATTCCAGCCCGAGTCGGGGTCATGAACGACCTTTATACCCTGCCCAGTCATCGAGGGGCGGGAATTGGCAGGCAGTTGATTGACCATTGCCGGAAGTATGCCTTGGATAAGGGGGCTGCAAGACTACAGTGGCTGACTGCGCAAGATAATTACCCGGCGCAATCTCTGTATGATTCTTTGGATGCAAAGAAGAGTGCCTGGTATGTCTACACATACACCGCATGACAAATGCGCGGCAAACCAATGCCTCTCGGCGCCGGACACCGACTTCGTTCGCGCCGTTGTGTGGGCGTTGGCCTTTTTGTGCTGAGGAAAGGTAGCTACTCGCCCCCTGTCATTCCCGCGAAGGCGGGAATCCAGTGTGGTCAAGGCTGAGAAGGTAAGACTGTTTGATCCGCCCTGCTCAAGTGGAGAACACCACTCGTTCCGTTGTCACTTTTCTGGATTCCCGCCTTCGCGGGAATGACGGTTTCGGGGGGGGTGAGTAGTTACGAGGAAAAAACGAAGTGGATATAGGATTTCGAGGTGCCACGGTAGATGATTCTGATGTGATCGGGTCAATGGTAATGCGTTTGACGGAAGAGATTTCGGGGCGCACTGCATCACGACACTTCAATATCGATCTGGAAAGCACCACCAACATATGCCGAGACCTTTTGCAAGCGGGGCAATACGCGGCAATCCTTGCCTGTATCGAAGAACGCCCGATTGCGGTGGCTACGGTCACCGAGACATACGCTCTTTATGCGGGCGGGAAGATCGGGGTCATTCAGGAGTTCTACGTTGATCCGGAGTTTCGGTCAAGAGGAGTGGGCAAAAGGCTGTTGGAGGAGGTGCGCAGCTTTGGTCGCGAACGCGGCTGGTCGTGCATTGAGTTGACGACGCCACCACTGCCGGAGTTTGAACGCACGTTGGAGTTTTATGAAACGCAAGGGTTAGCACCGGTTGGGGGCCGGAAAATGCGGCAGTACCTTGAGCCTATCAGCGAACAACCCGGTACGGGGAGAGTCATCTAGGTCAACTCTGTAACGGGGTCAAATGATAATCCTTTCAAGGTGATTGGCGATCATCGCCCGTTCCATTTTATATTTCATATTAGCAACGCAGAACTCGAGCGAACCATGAACAACCGTTGCGGCGAATGAATCTATAACGAACAAGGACAGAGCGCGCGCCCGCAGCGTTTTATCCCGTAGTTGGTCGAGCCCGGACCGAGGGCCTTACATAGGCAAATATCTCTTGGACGGCCCGAGGCGGGCCTCGCGGATGGCATTTGCTACTGAACCGTATTAAGACTCTCTCAGGTTCTACACTGAGTGAGGAGGGCGGTGTAGGGCGGCGGGATGAAACGACTGGGTAAGGGTTTCTTGATATTGCTCGGGATTTTCGTGTTTGCGTGGGGCGTTGGGCGAGTGCTGCTCGAGGTACAGTTCCCGGACCGCAGCGACCGCCGGGGCGCCTTTCCCGATCCCATGGACTCCGGGCTTTCTTTGCGGGGGGCGTTCGATGCTCTTCCTGCCGACGGTGGCGGTTTGGGCCGGCTTCATCTTCTGGAGCGCAATGAGGAGGCCTGGGCGGCGCGCTGGCGCCTGGTGGCCGGGGCACGGGAGCGGGTGGACGTCAGCTATTTCATTCTCAAGCGGGATATTTTTGGCGCTGCCTTCTTGGGGCATTTCATTCATAAGGCGCGTCAGGGCGTACAAGTGAGGGTCGTTCTCGATGCCATGGGCACCCGGATGTCGCGCACACCGGTGGGCAACGATTATCTGGATGCTCTGGTGAACACGGAAAATGTCAGGGTGCGCATGTATCGGCCGCTGCGCTTCCGGTTGCTCGACACATTCCTCACCTTGAGTCCTGCAGCCCTCATTGCCAGCGATCACGACAAGGTGCTGGTCGTGGACTCACACAGCGGCATTACCGGGGGGCGCAATATCTCCGCCGAGTACTTCGCGCCTCACGCGGACGATTCCGCGGCCTTTCACGATGTGGACCTTCTGATCTCCGGAACGCAGTTGGCGGAGGCTCTCGAAACATCGTTT
This sequence comes from Gammaproteobacteria bacterium, assembly GCA_041690535.1. Taxonomy (GTDB): domain Bacteria; phylum Pseudomonadota; class Gammaproteobacteria; order Thiohalomonadales; family Thiohalomonadaceae; genus JAWLHA01. The sequence goes on from JAWLHA010000057.1 coordinate 7,117, forward strand.
TCGGTTCAATACCGAGCCTGGGAGGCACGTGACGTCACCAAGGAACGCATCGACCTGAGGGATTCCTCGCGCGATCTTCTGCTTGCCTATGCGGCCATGGATGCCTGGCTGCATGGACAACCGGTGCCTTCCGGCGTTCGGGAGGAGATTCGCGTCCGGGGTCTGCCGTGGGTGGAGGCACTGGAGGCCATGCCCCATCTGCGCGGCGTTTTGGGGCGGACTCGACCGGGAGGAGAGACTGCAGAGGTACGACTGCTTGACAGCTATGCGCGCCTGTCCGAGGCGGATGACCCCATCACTCGCAGCCTCATCCGGTTGGTCAAGAGCGCCCGCCGTGAGATCTTCATTCAGAGTCCATATCTCGTGCTTCCCCCGGCGGCGGTGGAAGTGCTGCGTGGCGCTGCAGAGCGGGGTGTGGCCATCACCGTGTACACCAACGGACCAAGCTCCAGCGACAACGCATTGAGTCAGGCCGTGTTCCTGGAGCAGTGGCCTGAGTTGCTGGCTTACGTTCCGGGAATGCGGCTCTTTGTCCAGGCCGACCGGCGTAACGTGCACGGTAAGCTGGCCGTCTTTGACCGGGAGCTCTGCCTCATCGGCACCTATAATCTGGACCCCCTCAGCATGGCGATGCACAGTGAGCTGATTGCTGCTGTGTGGTCTCCGTTGTTATCAGAGCGTCTGCTTGCCTCGCGGCACGTTCTGATTTCGGCGCCTGAAGCGCGCGAGTACACCCTACGGCGTGACCCGGAGGGGCAGCCGCTGCGGGACGTGAGGGGGCGATTGGTGATTGCCTCCGGCACTGGGCTGGGCGACGATGACATTCCCCGTGCGGTGACTCAGTATCAGCGGATGATACGTGTGCTGTTGGCCTGGCCGGTGCAGTGGCCGGTATTCCACTGATTTGGGGGCGGGCGAAGTGCGAGGGATTGGACGGAGGTGGCTGTGGATGCCTGGTCACGGGCGCTCCGTCTGGAGGCGGACCTGCAGTGGTTTGGGCGTCCTCTGGGGGGGAAGAGTGGAGAGGGTGGGGGATGCCGATGGTTCAAACGAAGCCGGGCGCCTTGGAGGGGTAGGGCAGAACGCGTCATTTGCGCTCTGCCCTCGATATCCTCTCTGAAAGGCGTCAGACCTTCTGTTTCATGGTCATCCACAGAATGCCGCCCGGTACGAGGAGTCCCAGGCCGATCTGCCAGAAGCGCACGAGGATAAACTCGAACTCGCTGGCGTCCCCAAAGTTGATGCTTGCGCCCATGTCCATGACCTGAGCCGCTCCATCCCCAAGCAGGAACACGATGCCGAAAATGGCCAATGCAGCGCCGAGCCTACTAAGTGCCTTTTTCATCCATTTCTCCGCGGTCTGAACCGCCGTTGGCTTGGGCCAAATGGCGCCAAGCCAAACGGTTTCTCATTTCAGGTCACTGGACGCGCACAAAGTCGCCGCTGGCGCAGACGTTCTGCGGAGTGCAGCCGTCCATGTGCCAGGTGTTCGCGTCCGACAGGCTCATCTTCGCGTTATAGGTGTCGCCGGTCTGCGGATGCGCGATCTTGCCGACGAATCCGTCATCCTTGGCCTGAAGTTTGGACTTGATCATCTGCATGCCCTTGTTCTTCGGGCCATCGATCACCTCGGCGCAGACGCCGGTTGCATCGCATTTGGTGACGGCAATGGTGAAACCGCTCCAGTTCCATGTGCCTACCATTTCGTCCAACGTGGCGGCGTTCGCAGACGTTACGAATCCGGTTGCAACGAGTCCCATCATCCCAATCATTGCCAGCGGTTTTTTCACGAGGTCCCCCTGTGAGTTGTTATTTAGTTATGTTGTTGACGCCCGCGACCGGCACGTCCCATGCCCACGCGAACGAAGCGGGTAATGTAAGAAGGCAACCGGACGCGTGTCAAGCCAAGGCGGTCTTCAAGTGAAGGAATTTGCTATAAAAACTTGTGAGTCTGGCATAGGTTGAATTAATGCCTGCTATGCCTGGAACGGAGTGCAATGTGCAGTCCGGCAGGAAAATAACGATGACGTCGTTCCACCGGGTTGATCGTTATCCGCGTCCATGGTCCAGGCGGTTGGTCCAGCGCTCATGGAGTCTCGGCAGATCGCTGCTGTGGGCGATTATGACGACCTCATCTCCCTGCTTCAGTTCGCTATCGCCGCTGACAGGGACAAATCGGTTGTTGCGATAGAGGCACATGACCCGGCTGTGACGCGGCAGGCGCAGTTCACTCACCTTGCCCTCTTCCTCCGTGTGGGCCACGAAGGCGAATACCCTCGCTTCATCCCGAATGATCCCCGAGAGGTTCAGTAGGCTCATCCCTTGCGCGGTATCGGCCAGATGGCGGCCGATGGTCTGTGAGGGGATGATGGTGTCTTCGAGACCCAGTTCGATGCAGATGTGCTCGAACTCGGGATCGGCGATCTTGGTGATCACCCGTTTGAATCCGAGGGAGCGGCCCACCAGGCTGGCGATGATGTTGGCCTGATCGTTGCCGGTGAGGCAAAAGAGAAAATCCGTCTGCCCCGGGTCGGCCTCGCGCAAGATGGCGGGCTTGCTCCCGTCACCATGGAGGAAGCCGCAGTCAATTTCTTCCGAGAGCATCTCCAGGCGCTCCATGTCCCGCTCGATGATCACCACCTCATGGCCGCGGGCGAGCAGCAGGCCTGCGGTGGTAACCGCAAGGGAGCTGGCCCCGATGAACACTGCCCGCATCAGTCCCTCCGTTTGCCGATCCAGGTGTTGCGGCCAAGGGCCACGAACAGGGCGAGGATCTCGACGCGCCCGGCGATCATATCGAAGCATAACACCGCCCTCAGTTCATCCGGGAGGGTGGTCGCCGTGATGCCGCTGGAGAGGCCGACCGTGCAGGTGGCAGAGACCACTTCGAAGAGGGCGTGCAAGGGATCATAGCCGTACAGGACGAACGGCAGCCACGACAGCACGATGGTGATCAGGAACAGCAGGACGATGATGAAGCTCCGTTCGATCTCTGTAGAGGCCAGGCGCCGCTCCCCCAGCTTGGCGGTGATCACCGCGTGGGCGGGGATCGCGGTACGCAGCCCGGCGAGGGTGAGGACGCGGGCCACGATCAGGAAACGCATTATCTTGATCCCTCCGGCGGTCGAGGCGGTGCTTCCCCCAATGAACATGGCCAGGACGAGCACCAGTAGGGCGCCCTGATCCAGTGTGTTGATACTGGTGCTGGAGAAGCCGGAGGTGGTTTGGGCGGAGGTGCCGAGGACAAAGGCGTGGTGGAGGGCCTCTCGCCAGGGCATGCCGCCGGCCAGGAGGATGGCACCTATCAGGACGACGGTGATCCCCAGGGCCGCGAGGGTGCCACGTAGCTCGATATCCCTCCAGCTGCGGTGCAGGCCGTGGGCGTAGCTGACGTAGAGCAGGGGAAACGAAATGGCTCCGAGTATGGAGAAGGCGGTCAGGACGTAGGCCCCGGCCCCCGTGGCGCCCAGGCTTTGGTCGAGAGAGGAGAAACCGCCGGTGGAAACCGCCGCGAGCAGGTGCGTGATTGCCTGAAAGCCGTCGAGGGGTGTCGTCGACATCGCCAACAGCCCGGCCGCCGTGATCGCCAGGTAGACCGAGGCGACCCGCCTTGCGTGAATGCGGGTGGTGGTGGCCAGGAGGCTGTCTCCCGGAATCGCCTCGCCCTCTATGAGGCGCCGAAGACCTGCGTGGTGCCCGACGGTGAGCGCAAGCGAGAGCACCACGATACCAAGCCCGCTGTACCACTGGATCCAGGCCCGGGCGAAAAGAAAGCTCTTTGGCATCTCCTCCACCGCCGAGAGAGTGGTCAGTCCTGTGGTCGTGACTGCGGAGACCGCCTCGAAAAATGCGTCCGACAGGGGAAGCCCGGTACTCATGAAGGGGCCGACAATGAAGAGTGGCGAGATCAGGAATACCAGGGCCGTGATGGTGAGAGCCTCATTCTCCTGGATGTGGGTGGGGGCGGGGAGCCGGCTGGTGGCGGACCCGAAGGCCGAGAGCAGGGCCACTGCGCCGAAGTAGTGAAAGGCGGCACTCACCTCGCCGAAGTAGAGCGCCACCAGGCCGGGTACGACGGTCAGCCCGGCCAGCACCAGGGCGATCTGCCCCAGGTACCGGGCGACCACCCGGCCCCGCACCGCGTAGGAGACCGCCTCAATTTGTTCCTGCTTCGGCATTCCCCCGCTGGACGTCCCTGGTCGTCTGTGGGGAACTATCGCCGCTCCGCGGGGGGGCGTCCAGGAGGGATCAGGTGGGTCCGGGCTCTGGAGACGCCTCAGGCTGGGACACGGCGGCCCGGCGACGCTCGAACAGCGAATAGACCGCCGGCACCACTACCAGGGTGAGCAGCGTGGAGCTGAGCATTCCACCGATCACTGCCACTGCCAGGGGGCCGTTGCTGTCTGCCCCGGCGCCGTAACCGAGGGCTGCGGGGAGGAGGGCAAGGATGACCGTGAGGGAGGTCATCAGCACCGGACGCATGCGAATGGGGCAGGCCTCGAGCAGCGCAGCGTCGACCCCCTTGCCTTCGGCACGCAGCTGGTTGGTCAGGTCCACCAGGAGAATGGAGTTCTTCGCGACCAGGCCGATGAGCAGGACCAGGCCAATCATGGAGAAGATGTTCAGTGTGTGCCCGGTCAGCCACAGGGCACCGACACCGCCGATGATGGCCAGCGGTTGGGCCACCATCACGATGACCGGCTGCAGGAAGGAGTCGAATTGGCTGGCGAGCACCATGTAGACCAGCACGATGGCCATGACAAAGGCGAAAACCATATAGCCGGCGGTCTTCTTGAACTCTTCGGCCTCGCCGGCCAGGGCGAGGGTGTAGCCCAGGGGGAGGAGTTCGGCCGCGACGCCCTGCACCTTGGCCACCGCGTCGCCGAGGGGGATTTCGGGGGAGGCATAGAAATGGCCGGCGTACTGCAGGTCAAAGCGAGAGACCACCGCCGGGCCCAGCGTCTCCTCCAGGCGGACCACCGTATCGAGGCGGATGGGCTCACCGCCGCTGCCGCGCAGATAGACCCGCTTCAGGTCGGAGGGCTGGAGCAGTTCGCCCTGGGCGGCCTTGACCCGCACGTCGTAACGCTCCCCATCCCCGGGCAGGTCGTTGTACTTGCCCACGTCCACCCCGCCGGCGAGCATGTTGACCACCAGCGCCAGGTCGCGGGTGGGCAGGCCAAGGGAAGCCGCCCGCTCGCGGTCGACCTCAATCTTCAGCTGAGGCAGGTTCATCTGCAGGTCGAGATCGATGCGGCCCAGTTCCGGTGTTTGGCTGAGGCGGGCGAGCAGCGCTTCGCTCAAACGGGCGACCTCGTCCAGATTCTGGCCGCGCAGCACGAATTGGAGCGGCTCCCCGCGCTGACCACCCACGATGGGCACCTGCATGGCGAAGGCGCGTACCCCGGGGATTTGCGCCAGCTCTTGACGCACGATGGGGAGCAGCTCGTACTGTTTGATGGTCCGCTGCTCGCGGGGGACCATCTGGACGAAGGCAATCCCCTGATCCACCTGCCCCCGCTGACCGAGGCCGATGGCGGTGAAGTAGGAGGCCACCTCCGGGTGCTTCTTCAACGTCGCCTCGATGAGGCGCAGGCGGCTGTCGGTGTACTCGATGCTGCTGCCGAGGGGCGCCTTGAAGACCACCATGAAGCGCCCCTCGTCCTCCTCGGGGACAAAGGCCTTGCCCACGTGGACGAAGAAGTAGCCGCTCGAGAGCACCACCAGCGCGGCCAGTGAGACCACAGCCCAGCGGTGCGACAGGGTCCAGCGGAGGAGGCGCCCGTAGCCGCGCTCCAGGGCGCGAAACCCGTTTTCCAGCACGGTGTACACGCGCCCGTGGCGATGGGTTACCCGCAGATAGCGGGAGCAGAGCATGGGCGTGAGGGTGAGGGAGACGAAGAGGGAGATGAGTACCCCTACGGTCACCACCACGGCAAAGGACTGGATGAAGCGGCCGATGATGCCCCCGAGGAAGATCACCGGGGCGAAAATGGAGACGAGGGTGAGGCTTGCGGCCAGTACCGCGAAGACCACCTGGTTGGTGCCGTTGAGGGCGGCGCTGTGGGGATCGGGGTCGATGCTTTCGCGGTGGCGGTAGATGTTCTCGAGTACCACGATGGCATCGTCCACCACCACCCCAATGAGCAGCAGCAATGCCAGCAGCGTCATGGTGTTGAACGTGTACCCGGCGAAGTACATGGCCGCCACCGCCCCGAGCAGCGAGACGGGGATGGCCACCGCGATGATGAGCGTGGAGCGGAAGTTCTTGAGGAACAGCCAGACCACCAGCGCGGCGAGGAGGGTGCCGGTGAGGAGGTGCTCCTCCAGCGCCGCGACGATCTCCTCGATCACCGTGGCCTGGTTCGATGCCACAGTGAGCCTCATGCCGGGAGGCAGCTGGGGGAGAAGCTCCTCCTCCATGACGCCCTTGACCGCATCCACGATGGCCACGGTGTTGGCATTGCTGATCTTGACGATGCCGATGCCCACCGACGGTTCGCCGTTGAAGCGGGCCAATTGCCGAAAGTCGCCGAGGCCGTCCTCCACCGAGGCGATGTGAGTGAGGCGCACGGGGGCACCGTCCTGGTAGCCGACGAGCATCCGCTCCAGCGACTCGATGGAGTGGAACTCGAGGTCCAGGTTGATGAGGGACTCCGAGCTGCCGCCGGTGAGAAAACCGCCGGGCAGTTGGACATGCTCGTTGCGAAAGGCACCGAGCAGTTGCTGGGGGCTGATCCCCCGGGCGGCCATGGCCTGCAGATCCACCTCGATGCGAATGGTCCGGTTGCGCTGCCCCCCGAGCCGCACCTCCCCGACCCCGTCAATGTTCTCCAGCCGCTTCTTGATCACCCGGCTGGCGTACTGATTGAGCTGCTGCAGGGTCCGGTCGCCTCCCAGGGAAAGCCACATCACCGGCATGGCGCCGATCTCCACCTTGGCGACGATGGGGGTTTCTGCGTCCTCGGGGAGTTGGCGCAGGATCTGGTTGACCTTGGCCTGCACCTCGTTGAAACCCACGTCCACATCCTTCTCCAGGTTGAACATGACGGTGATCACCGATACACCGGGCGAGGAGCTGGACTGGATGTGGTTGATGCCGGGGACGCTGTTGAGACTGGTCTCCAGCACATTGGTGACGCTGGCATCCACCACCTCGGGGCTGGCCCCGGGGAGGGCGGTGGTCACCGACACCATGGGAAACTCTACGTTCGGGAAGCGATCGATGCCGATGCGCTGGTAGGCGATGATGCCGAACAGCACAATGACCGCGCTGAGCATGTAGGCCAGGACGTGGCGGCGGATGGAAAGCTCGGGAAGCGTCATTGCTTGCCCCCGCTACGGTTGGGTGGTGACGCGGATGGCGGCACCGTCGGTCAGGAAACCTGCCCCGTCGACCACCACCTGCTCTCCGGCGTCCAGACCGGAGCGCACCTCAATCCAGCCATCCCTCCTCTCCCCGGTGGTCACCGGCCGTTCGCGGGCGACGTCTCCGTCGACGGTGTAGGCGACAGTGCCCGACGGTCGTTGGACGAGGCTGATCTGCGGGATCAGGACCGCCTGTTCGCGCTGCTCCACCACGATGGCGGCATCGACACTCCCTCCGGGGCGCCAAGGGCCCGGGTTGTTGAACTCGGCGATGGCCACCACCGCCTGGTTGGCACCACCCACCATGGGCCGAATGGCCGAGATGCTGGTGTTGAGCATCTCCTTGGGCAGTTGGGGTGCGCTAAGGCGCACCGGCAGTCCGACACGGATGCGCTCGGCCACCTTCTCCGGCAGCGGCAGGAGGGCGCGCAGGCGGCGGCTGTCGGTCAGCCGGAACAGCGGCGCCCCCCTGTCCACGAAATCCCCCACGGAGATCCTCCGTTCCTCGATGCTCCCGTCGATGGGCGCTACGATGCGGCTCCTGGCGAGGTTCCGGGCGGCTGTCTGCTCCTGGGCCCGGGCGCTCACCAGCTGCTGGCGCAGTGCCACCAATTGCGCCTCGGCGCTCTCGAGAGCATCCTCGGAGACGCTGCTCTGCGCCCGCAGGGTGCGGTAGCGCTGAACCAACCGTTCCTGGTTGGTGATCAGGGCTTCGAGCCTCTTGCGCTCGCCCCGGGCGGCTTGGAGCGCCAGCTCCAGGTCGGTGGGGTCGAGTTCGGCCAGGAGATCGCCGGCTGCGACCGTCTGACCCTCCTTTGCATGGATGCGAGCGACCCGGCCGGCCACCTCCGCATCCACCACCGGCGCAGTGATGGCCTCCACCCGGCCCACGGTCTCTTCCACCGTCTCCACCCCCTTGAGTTGCACCAAGGTGGCGGTGACCGGGGTCGCTCTCCTCTCAGGGACCTTCGCTGCCGTCTCCTTCCCATCCTGACTGCACGCGGCCAGGGCCATGCACAGGAGTACCGGCCAGTGCCATTTAGCTCGCATCACTGAAATCCTCCGTAATTTCCCTCTGTTGCCCTGCCAGACCTGTCCAAAGTACCTCAAGGACCTGGGTCCTGAAGGCGTCGGCATCGGCCGCGAACTCCATCCCTTCGAACTCCCGCACGATGTCCGAGGCCTGGAAAAAGAACATGTTCGCGGCAACCAGCAGCATCACCGCGGCGGCGGGATTGAGTCCGGGGCGCAAATCGCCCTTCGCCTGCGCAGCGCGGACCAAAGCCACCATATGAGAAAAGGTTTCCTCAAACAGCGGCTGGGCCAGTTCGCGGCTGCGTCCCGGGGACTTCTCGAGGGACTCACGGAGCAGCAGGCGGGCGAGGGCGTCGTTGTCGAGGAGGTTATCCAGATGGGCCTCCGCCATCTGCCCCAGTCGCCGCCGGGTGTCATCGGCGCTTCCGCCGAGGTGGAGCAGGTGGTTGATGAACCCACTGCGCACCCTGTTGAGAACGGCCACATAGAGGTCATCCTTGGAGCCGAAGTGGTGAAAGACGTTGGCCTTGCTGACGCCCGCCTTTTGGGCCACGGCATTTACCGATACCCCGTCAAAACCATGCTCTGCGAACAGTGACTCGGCAGCCGCCAGAATGGCGGCTCTTCCGCTGCTCTCCATCGGGTCCGGATTCATGAATTTACCCTGACTGACCGGTCGGTCAGGATAGCTGAGCAGTGGGGGCGTGACAAGGGATCCGGGGGGTACGGCTCACCATTGGGGGAGCGAGAGAACAGAGTGCGCCGGTCGCCTATGCTTTGGAGATAACAACCCTGACTCAAGGAGGATCATGATGAGTGATATTACTGCCTATTTGGGCTCGGAAGGGGAAAGCCTGCTGACCCACTGTTGCGCCGGGATTCCAAAGGAGATGCTCCACCTGCCCGGTCCAGACTTCGTCGAGCGGGTGGTGTCGCAATCCGATCGCTCTCCGGCGGTGATGCGCAGTCTGCAGACCCTGTTCAATCACGGTCGCCTGGGGGGGACGGGCTATCTCTCCATCCTTCCGGTGGACCAGGGCATCGAGCATTCGGCCGGGGCCTCCTTTGCGCCGAACCCCATCTACTTCGACCCGGAAAACATCGTCAAGCTGGCCATCGAGGGGGGATGCAACGCGGTGGCCTCGACGTTGGGGGTACTGGGGGCGGTCTCGCGCAAGTACGCGCACAAGATCCCCTTCATCGTGAAGCTCAACCACAACGAGATGCTGACCCACCCCTGCATTTACGACCAGACACTGTTCGCCTCGGTGGAGCAGGCATTCGACATGGGGGCTGCGGCCGTGGGCGCCACCGTCTATTACGGCTCGCCGGAGTCGCGCCGCCAGATCATGGAGATCAGCGAGGCCTTCGCCCGCGCCCACGAGCTGGGCATGGTGACCGTGCTGTGGGCCTACCTGCGCAACAGCGCCTTCAAGCACGAGGGGGTCGATTACCACGAGAGCGCCGACCTCACCGGGCAGGCCAACCACCTGGCCGCCACCATTGAGGCGGACATCGTCAAACAGAAGCAGGCAGTGAACAACGGCGGATACACGGCCATCAACTTCGGCAAGACCCACCCCAAGGTCTACAGCGATCTCACCAGCGATCACCCCATTGACCTGGTCCGATATCAGGTGGCCAACTGTTACATGGGGCGTGCAGGGCTCATCAACTCGGGCGGCCCCTCGGGCAAGGACGACTTCAATCAGGCGGTGCGTACGGCGGTGATCAACAAGCGAGCCGGGGGAACGGGCTTGATTTCGGGGCGGAAGGCCTTCCAGCGCCCCATGGGGGAGGGGGTGAAGCTGCTCAACGTGATCCAGGATGTCTACTTGTCGAAGGACGTCGTGATCGCCTGAGAATTCGCGAGAATTGGCGGCGGGCCTTTGGCCGCCGCCGTATGCTACAGCCCCTGATGGGCTTCGCGCTGGACGCGGTCGATCTCGGCCAGGAGGATGGTGAAGTCGCCAGCGATATCGCTGTCACCGCGCTTGAGCCGTGATTCGAGACTGTCGGCGGCGCGCTTCAGCGCCGGCACCCCGCAGTAGGTGGCCGATCCGTTCAGCTTGTGGACTGATTCCTGGAGGGCTTGCAGATCGCCTGCAGCATGGCAGGAACTCAGGGTTGCCCTGAAGTAGGGCAGCTCTTTTAACAGCATGCCGAAGAGTTCCTGCGCCAGATCCAGACTGCCGCCGGCCCGTTCCAGAGCCAAATCCCTGTCAATGACCTTGAGCGAAGCGCTCATTCGTGCCTCCTTTTGTTTTCATTGCCTCACCTTGGCGTACGACGCAAGCCCCCTCAGTTTATCGAAATCAGCACGAGCCGCAAGAGTGTTTTATAATCGCCCTCCTTTAGCCATTCCGAGAAGCAGGGCGGCCGACTATGACTTTTCCCACCATCGAGGCGTTCGTTGGTAATACACCACTGGTTCGTCTTCAGCGCCTGGTCCGTGAAAGCAGCAACACGGTCCTGGTCAAACTGGAGGGCAACAACCCGGCCGGGTCGGTGAAAGACCGCGCCGCCCTCAGCATGATCCGGCACGCGGAAGCGCGGGGCGAGATCCGGCCCGGTGACACCCTCATCGAGGCCACCAGCGGCAACACCGGCATAGCGCTGGCCATGGCGGCGGCCATCAAAGGGTATCGCATGGTGCTCATCATGCCCGAGAACATGAGCATCGAGCGGCGCCAGGCGATGAAGGCATTCGGGGCCGAACTGGTGCTGGTGAGCAAGGCTGAAGGCATGGAGGGGGCGCGCGATCTGGCCCTTGCGATGCAGGCCGAGGGCAAGGGCAAGGTGCTGGATCAGTTCTCCAATGCCGACAACCCGCTGGCCCACTACGAGGGCACCGGGCCGGAGATCTGGCGCGACACCCACGGCACGGTGACCCACTTCGTGAGCGCCATGGGGACCACCGGCACCATCGTCGGCACCTCCCGCTTCCTCAAGGGGCGCAACAGCGATGTACAGATCGTGGGGGTCCAGCCCGCCGAAGGGGCTGCCATCCCGGGGATCCGTCGCTGGCCCGAGGCCTATCTGCCCTCCATCTATGAACCATCGCGGGTGGATCGGGTCATGGACATCACCCAGGCGGAGGCGGAGGAGACCACCCGCCTGCTGGCGGCCCGCGAGGGAATTTTCTGCGGCATCTCCTCCGGTGGCGCCGTCGCGGCGGCACTCGCGCTCTCCCGTGAGGTGGAGAATGCCGTTATCGTGGCGATCATCTGCGACCGCGGCGATCGCTATCTCTCCACCGGCGTCTTCCCTGCCGAGTAGCAAAGGTCAAACCGAAAGGGGCGCAGTGTTCGCGCCCCCTGGCGCAAAGGCAAATGAACGTACTGGTTTTTGACATCGAAACGGTCCCCGACGTGGATGGGGGGCGGCGGCTCTACGGCCTGGATGGCTTGTCGGATGCGGACGTGGCGAACGCCATGTTCCACAAGCGGCGACAGGAGACCGGTAACGAGTTCTTGCGGCTGCACCTGCAGCGTGTGGTCGCCATCTCTGCGGTGCTGCGCCGGGGGGATGGCTTCAAGGTGTGGTCCCTGGGCGAGCCCGACTCCCCCGAATGTGAGCTGGTGCAGCGCTTTTTCGATGGCCTGGACCGTTTTACCCCCACCCTCGTTTCCTGGAACGGCTCCGGCTTCGATCTGCCCGTGCTCCATTACCGGGCCCTCCTGCACGGTATCCAATGCCCCCGCTATTGGGAAGTGGGTGAGGAGGATCAGAGCTTTCGGTGGAACAACTACCTGAGTCGGTTCCATTACCGCCACACCGACCTCATGGACGTGCTGGCCGGCTATCAGGCCCGGGCCAATGCCCCCTTGGATGAGGTCGCCGCAATGCTGGGGTTTCCGGGCAAAATGGGGATGAGCGGCGCCAAGGTGTGGGACAGTTTCCTGGCGGGAGACATGGTCGGCATTCGCAACTACTGCGAGACCGATGTCCTCAACACCTATTTGGTGTTTCTGCGTTTCGAGCTCATGCGCGGCCGCCTCTCACCCGACGGCTACGCGGAGGAGTGCCACCGCGTACGGGAGGTCCTGCGCGCCGAAGGCAAGGCGCACTTTGACGAGTTCCTCGCGCGCTGGCCCGAGGCACGTACCGCGCCGCAGAAGTGAGCGCGTTGCTTGTCTTTGGATGGGACGGTGCTTCCGTTCCGGCAGGTGTAAATTCATTCACGCCTATTCCTATCCGGTCTTAACCTTCCGAGGACTCGCGCCTCCGAATCTGGCGGACCAGTGCCGCCCAACCGATTTTTTGACGTGGAACGACATGGCTAGACGCAGACGCAAGCAGCTTCCCCAAACCCCTGTGCGCACCCGCGTGGAGGGGCTCTCCCACGACGGACGCGGCGTGGCCCACGTGGAGGAGAAGACGGTGTTCATCGAGGGGGCCCTGACGGGCGAAGAGGTGAGCTTTCAGTATGTGGAGCGCCACCGCAATTACGACGTGGGGGTGGTCACAGAGGTGCATGCGGCCTCTCCCGACCGGGTCCAATCCCGGTGTCCCCATTTCGGCGTCTGCGGTGGCTGCACTCTTCAGCATTTGGCGCCGGAGGCGCAGATCCGGGCCAAGGAGCAGGTGCTGATCGAGAACCTGCGCCGCCTTGGGAAGGTCGAGCCCCTGGAAGTGCTGCCGCCGCTGACCGGCCCCCACTGGGGGTATCGGCGCAAGGCCCGCCTTGGGGTCAAGTACGTCATCAAGAAAGGCCGGTTGCTGGTGGGCTTCCGGGAGCGGCGGGCCCCCTATCTGGCGGAGCTCTCCCGCTGTGAGGTGCTGCACCCCAGCGTCGGCGAGCGTATCACGGCGTTTCAGGAGGTGATCCGCGGGCTGGAGGCCTACGACCGCATCGCCCAGATCGAGGTGGCGGTGGACGATGACCAGACCGCCCTGGTGTTCCGCAATCTCGACCCGCTGACGCCGGCCGATGAGGAGCTGCTGCGGGAGTTTGCCCGTGCCGAGGATTTACGGATCTTCCTGCAGCCGAAGGGACCCGACAGTGTGGTTCCCCTGTGGCCCGAGAGTATCCAGCTCCAGTACACGCTGCCGGCCCACGATGTCGCCTTCCGGTTTCTCCCCACGGACTTCACCCAGGTCAATGCGGAGATCAACCGCTCCATGGTGGATCGGGTGCTGGGTTTTCTCGACCCTCAGCCAGGCGAGCGGGTCCTGGATCTCTTCTGCGGGCTGGGCAACTTCACCCTTCCCATCGCCCGGCGCGCCAGCGCCGTGGTGGGGGTGGAGGGGGCGGCCGAGCTGGTGGAGCGGGCGCGGGAGAATGCAGAGCGCAACGCCATCGCCAATGCCGAGTTTCACGCGGCGGACCTCACCGCCGAGCTCGAGCAGGCGCCCTGGTGGGGCGGCGGTTTCGACAAGATCCTGCTCGACCCGCCCCGTAGCGGTGCCCTGGAGACCCTGCCGCATGTGGCCCGGCTCGGGGTGCGGCGTATCGTCTACGTCTCCTGCAACCCCGCCACATTGGCGCGGGATGCTGGCGCACTGGTCAATGAGTACGGCTACCGGCTGCTGAAGGCCGGAGTGATGGATATGTTCCCTCACACGGCCCACGTGGAGTCGCTGGCCGTGTTCGAAAAATAGCCGCACGGGCCGGCGGCGGGATCTCAGGGCCCGCGCAGGAGTTCGGTGTCCTCGTGGGCGTAAGGTGGGGCGCAGCAGCAGAGAATGCGCAGTGGGGTATCGCCGCTGTTTCGTATGCAGTGGGGTGTTCCCGGGGGGATGCAGACCGTGTCCCCGGTGGACACGGTGAAGGTGCGCTCCCCCAAGGTCATCTCCCCGGTGCCCTCGGTGAGGTGGTAAAGCTCCTCGCTGGTGAAGTGGCGATGGAGCAGGGTGGTGGCCCCCACCGCCACCGTGGCCTCGGCGAGACTCTGGTTGCGGTTGCCGTGCACCGTGGGGTGCAGCAGCTCGCGGATCTCCGAGCCGTCCTTGGTACGGTAGGGCGGGGCCTCGGCGTAGCGGGTGTGGTCGCCCATCAGTCGATGATCAGCGCGATCTTGCCCATCGCTCCGCCTTGCTCGAGGCGCCGGTGTGCCTCTGCGGCCTGCTCCAGGGGCAGCGTGGCCGTGAGGTGAACCTTGAGTCGACCGGTGTCGAACAGTTCGGCGCACTGCTCCAGGATCCAGGTTTGATGCCGCTGCGCGTCCACCCAGCCGTAGTACATGGGGGAGAGCATCAGCTCGAGGCTGGTGCGCAGATTGCGAAGGCGGGCCACCTTCCAGTCAATCTCAGCTCCGGGTTGGAGGAGGGTGACCACATCACCGTAGGGGCGCACTGCGGCAAAGGTTTGTTCGAAGACCTTGCCCCCGACGGTATCGAGCGCAACATCCACCCCTTCGCCACCGGTCCATTGCTGCACGGCCTGGACGAAATCGACGCTCCTGTAGGGGATCTCCGCATCGGCTCCCAGCCCCTGTACGAACTCGGCCTTGGTTTCATCGCCCACGGTGGTGATCACACTGCACCCTGCCGCCTTGGCCAGCTGGATGGCCACATGGCCTACCCCCCCGGCACCGGCGTGGATGAGCACCTCCTGCCCTTCGGCGATGCGGGCGCGATCGTGCAGGGCCTCCCAGGCGGTGATGAGCACCAGGGGCGCTGCAGCGGCCTGGGCAAAGTCGATGGAGCGGGGTTTGTTCGCAAGGAGATGCTGGTCCACGACGGCATACTCGGCGTAGTTTCCCACTTCGCCGCCGATGCCTCCATTGCAGAAGTAGACTTCGTCCCCCGCCCTGAAGCGGTCCACCGAGGCTCCCACCGCTTCCACGATGCCCGCCCCATCGCAACCGAGGATGGCCGGCATTCTGTCCGGATAATAGGTCCCCCGGCTGCGCAGCTTGGTGTCCACCGGGTTCACCCCGGCCGCCTTCAGGCGTACCAGAACATCGTGGTCCGAGCGGAGTTGTGGGGTCGGTACCTCGGCCGGCTGCAGGACCTCGGGACCCCCGACCGCAGTCATGACGATGGCTTTCATGGGAACTCCTGTTCTTTATTCTTGGGGAAACGTAACTACTATCGCCCCCCGAAACCGTCATTCCCGCGAAGGCGGGAATCCAGAAAAGTGACAAGTGAACGAGTGGTGTTCTCCACTTGCGCAGGGAGGATCAAACAGTCTTACCTTCTCAGCCTTGACCAGACTGGATTCCCGCCTTCGCGGGAATGACAGGGGGCGAGTAGTTACGGGGAAACAAGATACAAGAGCCAAATACAAGTGAAAAGCCATTGCGGGACCACCGCACCCTGGCGATTAGCCTTACTCGCCACCCACCACTCGCCACTTGCAGGGTAAACGCATACTTACCAGAGAGTGATGTAAGTCCTTGAAAGCAGGTCGTCGGCCGCATGGACGCGGCCGTCGAGCGTACATGGATGTATTCACAGCGTACCTGCTTTCAAGGACTTACATCGCTCACAGCACGGCCGCGACGTTAGTATGCGTTTACCCTGTCGCCACTTGTCACTGGTCTCTCGTCCCCTGTATCTTCCCCCCATGGGCACAGAAATCGAAAGAAAGTACCTGATCAAAGACGAAAGCTGGCGTGTCGAGGCGGGCGAGGGGGTTCGTTTTCGCCAGGGCTATCTGGTTGGCAGCGAGAAGGCCTCGGTGCGGGTGCGGGTCGAGGGGACGCGGGGTAACATCAACATCAAGAGTGTTACCCTGGGGATCCGCCGGATGGAATACGAGTACGACATCCCGCTGGCGGATGCGGAGGAGTTGCTCGACCAGCTGTGTGAAAAACCTCTGGTGGAGAAGACCCGCTACTTCGTCACTCACGGCGCCCACGTCTGGGAGATTGACGAGTTCGTCGGGGACAACGAGGGGCTGGTGGTCGCGGAGGTCGAGCTGCGCAATGAAGATGAAGTCTTTGAGCTGCCCCCGTGGGCCGGCGAGGAGGTCTCCCATGATCGCCGCTACTACAATGTCTCGCTCGTGACCCGACCCTACAAGACGTGGTAATCGACGCCTCTTCCCCGTATCTCATAAACGTCAGCATCGCCGAGCAGCGGCTCAGACTGCTTCGCGATGGTGAGTTGCTGATGGACACGCGCATCTCCACCGCCCGAAATGGCCCGGGGGAGCTGGCGGGCAGCGAGTGCACCCCGCGGGGTTGGCACACTGTCCGTGCGAAGGTGGGGGCGGGGTGTGCGGCGAACACCGTCTTCCGTGGACGGCGACCCACCGGTGAGCTCTATTCGCCCCAACTGAGGGGGCTGTACCCCGAGCGGGATTGGATCCTCACCCGCATCCTCTGGCTCAGCGGGCTGGAGGTGGGCAAGAACCGCTTGGGGCGGGTCGATACCATGCGCCGCTATATTTACATTCACGGCTGTCCCGACGAAGACCCCATGGGCATTCCCACATCCCACGGTTGTGTGAAGGTGCGCAATGCCGAGTTGCTGGAGCTGTTCGATCTGGTTCCCGTGGGCACGCGGGTGCTGATCGAAGCCTGAAACTCAGCGACTTGCGGGCCGCCCTTCAATCACCACGCATCCGGTTCCGTCGGCAAGACTCTCCAGGGTGATGGGCACTGGGTGAAACTGTCGAACCACCTCGGCGTTGGTGGCCAGGTGAGCCGTGATGGTCTCGCAGTGCAATTCCGAGCGCCCCTGGACGAAGGAGAGGGGCAGAAGCAGTTGGTCGGCAAGGTGGCGATCGATCGCCGCACCGCTTTTCATGAACGCAAGCAGGTGATCCGCGGCTTCGTTGGCCACCACCTCCGCCGGTTTTCCCCGGGCGCCGAGGGCAAAGTAACACCCCCCCGCAACGGCTCCCCGGGTCTGGAGGATCAGGACCGTTCCCGGGCTTTCCGACGCCCACTCCTCCTCGACGATTTCGGCGGGAATGCCCGTGCCGGCCAGCCGTGCCATCGCCTGGGAACGCTGTCGCCGGGCGATGGCGGCGGGCAGTCGGGCAACGGCAGAGAGTCCACGTATGTGGGAGATGGGGCCAGCATCGATGATCATCAGGGGCCGCGACTGCCTTGGCGGCGTGACCTGCGCCTCGATGAGGCCGCCGCCCCTTGGAAAGAAACCGGCCCGCTCCAGCGTGAGGTCAATGCCGAAGCCGGCCCGCTCCATGGCGGGGCGCCACTGCCACTGCAGGTAATGGAAACAGGGACTGCGCGGCACGTGGGTGCCGCCTGTGATCCGGACCTGGGAAGGGGCCTCGGCATGGAGCAGAGCGGGGACAAGGGTCTGCAGCACCAGCGGCGCCGAGCCCGCAGTCCCTACGTCAAAGTTGTAATCGCCGGGGCAGAGCCGGCCGGGAATGAACCGAATCGTGTGCGAATGGAGCTCCGCGCCTTCGACCCGCGCACCACACACCCGCGCCGCCGCGTGCAATGAGGCCAGATGCTGGGGCATGAGCCCCGGTTTGGTGCGGCGGGAACGTATATTCCTCATGTGAAATGGTGCCGAGGTGATGATGGAGAGGCTCAGTGCGCTTCTGAGCACCTGCCCGCCCCCCTCACCCAGTGATCCGTCAATCTCGATCACGACCGTTGTCCTTTCACGGCGTTTCCCGTCCGCCCGGTTCTCTCAAGATCAAGCTTAGCGGGGCGACATTCCGGCACATGGACCCGGGTGTTCGGTACCCCCCATGGCGTGGATCCCTTAGAATCGCCAAATTCGATGCGCAGGAGAGATGTATGCCCTTGGGGCCGTTGATGATCGATGTGCAGGGCACAGCCCTGGAGGCCGAGGAGCGTGAACTGCTCACCCATCCCCTGGTGGGCGGCGTGATCCTGTTCAGCCGCAACTACGAATCCCCGGAGCAGTTGGAGGCGTTGGTACAGGCCATCCACGCGGTGCGCGACCCGCGGCTTCTGGTGGCGGTGGACCACGAGGGCGGTCGGGTCCAGCGGTTTCGCACCGGCTTTACCCACCTGCCTCCGGCGCGAGTTTTCGGGGACATCCATGATCACGATCCCGCCCGGGGGCGGCAGGTCGCAGAGGCCGCCGGCTGGCTCATGGCGGCGGAGCTGCGGGCCGTGGGCATTGATTTCAGCTTCGCCCCCGTCCTCGATCTGGACCGCGGGATCAGTCGGGTGATCGGTGATCGGGCCTTCCACGCCGATCCGGAGGTCGTCACCCAGTTGGCGGGGGCGTTCATTGCCGGCATGCACCGGGCGGGAATGGCCTCCACAGGGAAGCATTTCCCCGGCCACGGCGCGGTGGTGGCGGACTCCCACGAAGCGGTGCCCGTGGATGAGCGTCGCTTCGAAGATATCCTCCTGGAGGATGTCCTGCCGTTCGAGCGGCTGATGGGCCACGGCCTGGCCGCGGTGATGCCCGCCCACGTGATCTATCCCCAGGTGGATGCCCGCCCCGCTGGCTTCTCCCGCTTCTGGTTGCAGGAGGTGCTGCGCCAGCGGCTGGGTTTCCAGGGGCTGATCTTCAGTGACGACCTTAACATGGAGGGGGCCAGCGTGGCAGGGGATTATGCCGCTCGCGCGGATGCTGCGCTCGAGGCCGGTTGCGACGTGCTGCTCATCTGCAACAATCGCCCCGCGGTCTTGCAGGTGCTGCGCCACATGCATGACCGGCCCAACCCGGTCCTCTACTCCCGCCTGGCGCGCATGCACGGGGTCCATGCCGTCACCCGCAGCCAGTTGCACCACTCGGCCGCCTGGCGACATGCCAGTGCCACCTTGCGGGAGTTGGGGGCCAACCCCAGCCTGGAACTTCAGTTGTAAGGAGAAGGGGATGGAATTCCAGCAGCTTGCGGAGCGCCTCGGCCTGCACGAGGGAGGGGCCTATCTTGCGACCCAGGTATTCCTGGTGGTCTTTCTTTCCCTAATGCTGGACTTTTTTCAAAAGCGCCTGCTGGTGCGCCTTCAGCGGCGTGCCGACCGCACCGAACAGCTGTGGGATGATGCGGTCCTGTTCGCGTTGCGCTCGCCGCTCACTCTGCTGATTTGGACAGTCGGGATCGCCTTCGCCGCGGAGATCGTCGGGCGCGGCACCGATGCGGTCATCTTCGAAGCGGTCCATCCCCTGCGCTATCTGGGGGTGATAGGGGCCATCACCTGGTTTTTGTTGCGCCTCATTCAGGGGCTCGAACACAGTGTCGTGGCCCGTGGCGAGGCGCTTGGCCGCCCGGTGGATCGGACCACTGCCGATGCCGTGGGCAAGTTGTTGCGGATCTCGGTAGTGATCACCTCGATCCTCGTGACGTTGCAGACCCTCGGCTTCAGCATCTCCGGGGTGCTCGCCTTCGGCGGGATCGGAGGCATTGCAGTGGGCTTTGCGGCGAAGGATCTGCTGGCGAACTTCTTCGGCGGCCTGACCATCTACTTCGACCGCCCATTCGCCGTGGGTGACTGGATCCGGTCGCCGGATCGGAACATCGAGGGCACCGTGGAGAAGATCGGCTGGCGGCTTACCTGCATTCGCACCTTCGACAAGCGCCCCCTCTATGTGCCCAACTCCACCTTCTCCAGCATCGCAGTGGAGAATCCTTCCCGTATGAGCCATCGGCGCATCTACGAGACCATCGGGATCCGCTATGAGGATGCCCAAAGGATGGATGCCATCGTGCAGGCCGTGCGATCCATGCTGCAATCGCACCCGGAGATCGACCCCACGCAGACGCTGATCGTGAATTTCAACAGCTTTGCGCCATCTTCGCTGGACTTCTTTGTCTACACCTTCACCCGGACCACGAACTGGGTGAAGTTCCACGACGTGAAGCACGATGTGCTGCTGCGCATCATCGACATCATCGACGCTCACGGGGCAGAGATTGCCTATCCCACCTCCACGGTCCATCTGCCGGACACCCTGCCGGTTCCGCAGACGTTGCCGGTGGGCCCCGCAGCCCGCGCGGAGGGGTTGTGAGCTCGGACGCACCGAACGGGGGGGCATACCGCCTGCACCTGCGCATCTCCCGCGCGGCGTGGATTGAGGCAGGGCGGTTGGGAAGGTGGCGCCTGCTCCCTGGCAACTATCTCTACGTCGGCAGTGCGCGAACGAACCTCGCGCAGCGGGTGGCGCGCCACGTGCGCCTGGCGACGGAGAAGGAGGGCCGACGCCACTGGCACATCGATGGCGTGCTGCTGCATCGATACGCGCGCCTGGTGCGGGCCGAAGCGTTGCCCGGGGCGACAGAGTGTGACCTCGCTCATGAACTGCTCCAGCAGGGAGCCGGTGTCCCGATTCCAGGGTTTGGGGCGACCGACTGCCGTACCGGCTGTCCGGCGCACTTCTTTTCACTCTCAGGGTGAACGCATCCTTACCCAAGAGCGACGTAAGTCCTTGAAATCAGGTTGTCGGCCGCATGGATGGGTGCAAGGACGCACTTATGCCGCGGGAGGGCAGGGTGCCCGAAGCGGCCGCGGCCGTCGAGCGTACAGGGATGGGAGGTGATTGCTCCTGCATCATCTTCACTCCCGACATTCATGTCGGTCGTATTCACAGCGGACCTGCTTTAAAGGATTTACGTAACTACTCGCCCCCCGAAACCGTCATTCCCGCGAAGGCGGGAATCCAGAAAAGTGACAAGTGAACGAGTGGTGTTCTCCACTTGCGCAGGGAGGA
>JAWLHA010000058.1:0-28033 GCA_041690535.1 Gammaproteobacteria bacterium
GCGCTTATCCACCCTACCTCGGTTCGCTGCCCCCGCCACCTGCGGCGCAATTTGGCTGCGATTGGCGATCTTTCCGTTTACCTGTTCGGTGCTCTAGGGGTGCCCGGAAGCTTGCCGGGCTGAGAGAGACCCTCCGAACCTGATCCGGTTAGTCCCGGCGTAGGAAAGCGGTGCTGCCCACAGGCGCCCCCTCCATCCTTCGCCCCCTCCGGAACCGAACAACCTTTTCCAAGGACACGTCATGAGCACCATCCCCGACGAATATCTGAGCCGGACCGCCAAGGTCGACGACGCCTCCATTCAGCCGTTCCCCAATTCACGCAAGATCTATGTGCAGGGAAGCCGCCCGGATATTCGCGTGCCCATGCGGGAGATCCGCCTCGCCGACACCCAGACCTCCGCCGGGGGCGAACCGAACCTGCCGTTGACCGTGTACGACACCTCCGGCCCATACTCCGATCCGCAGGTGCAGATCGACATCCGCCAGGGGCTGCCTGACATTCGCAGTCGCTGGGTCGAAGAGCGCGGCGATACGGAGGTCCTCGCAGACCTCACCTCCGACTACGGGCGCACGCGGGCCGATGACGGCAGCCTGGACGAGTTGCGCTTCGCCGGCCACAGCCGCCATCCCCGGCGCGCCAAGGCTGGCCATAACGTCACCCAGATGCACTATGCCAAGCAGGGCATCGTCACCCCCGAAATGGAGTATGTGGCCATCCGGGAGAACCTGCGCCTGGAGATGTACCGCGAGGCGCTGGCCGATCAGCACCCCGGCCACGCCTGGGGGGCCAACTTGCCCAAGGAGATCACCCCCGAGTTCGTGCGCGAGGAGATTGCCCGCGGGCGGGCGATCATCCCGGCCAACATCAACCATACCGAGCTGGAGCCGATGATCATCGGCCGCAACTTTCTGGTGAAGATCAACGGCAACCTGGGCAACTCGGCCCTGGGCTCCTCCATCGAGGAGGAGGTGGCGAAGATGACCTGGGGGATCCGCTGGGGGGCCGATACCATCATGGATCTCTCCACCGGCAAGAATATCCACGAGACCCGCGAGTGGATCATCCGCAACGCCCCGGTGCCCATCGGCACGGTGCCCATCTATCAGGCGCTGGAGAAGGTGGGGGGCAAGGCCGAGGATCTCACCTGGGAGATCTTCCGCGACACCCTCATCGAGCAGGCCGAGCAGGGGGTGGACTACTTCACCATCCATGCAGGCGTGTTGCTGCGCTACGTGCCGCTCACCGCCAAGCGTCTTACCGGCATCGTCTCCCGGGGCGGCTCCATCATGGCCAAGTGGTGCCTCGCCCACCATCAGGAGAATTTCCTCTACACCCACTTCGAGGAGATCTGCGAGATCATGAAGGCCTACGACGTGGCCTTCTCCCTCGGCGACGGGCTGCGCCCCGGCTCGCTGTACGATGCCAACGACGCCGCCCAGTTCGGCGAGCTGGAGACCCTGGGGGAGCTGACCAAGATCGCCTGGAAGCACGATGTGCAGACCATGATCGAGGGGCCGGGCCACGTGCCGATGCACATGATCAAGGAGAACATGGACAAGCAGCTTCGCGAGTGCGGCGAGGCCCCCTTCTACACCCTGGGCCCCCTGGTCACCGACATCGCCCCCGGTTACGACCACATCACCTCCGGGATCGGCGCGGCGATGATCGGCTGGTACGGCACCGCCATGCTCTGCTACGTGACGCCGAAGGAGCACCTCGGCCTGCCCAACAAGGATGACGTGAAGGAGGGGATCATCACCTACAAGATCGCCGCCCACGCCGCCGACCTGGCCAAGGGGCACCCGGGCGCGCAGATCCGCGACAACGCCATGTCCAAGGCGCGCTTCGAGTTCCGCTGGGAGGACCAGTTCAACATTGGCCTGGACCCCGACCGCGCCCGCGAGTACCACGATCAGACCCTCCCCAAGGAGGCCCACAAGGTGGCCCACTTCTGCTCCATGTGTGGCCCGAGCTTCTGCTCCATGAAGATCACCCAGGACGTGCGTGACTACGCCGCCGAACAGGGTCTCGATACCGAGGTGGCGCTGCGCAAAGGAATGGCGGAGAAGGCGGTGGAGTTCCAGCACTCCGGCGGAGCCGTGTACCGCAAGGTGTGAGCCTCATCTGTGCCGGCCCGGTGCGGGCCGGCGCCCTCCTCAACGAGGATGTTCCACGGCAGGAGCGAATCCCCCTTCCAAGCCGTTTTCCGGGGTGGTCTCTCGACCACCCCGGCCCCGTGCCCAGTGCCAAAAGCGTGAACGGGTCTACAGAAGAACCCTGAACCTTGTGCTGGTATGATGCGCAGGAAGCGTTGGCCTGTGGGGACGCAGGCCAACCTGCAAGAACAACAATAAGGGGGAATCATGCGCCTTCTGTTTGCCACTGTCCTCTGCCTTGCGCTCGCCGCGTGCATCTCCCCCGACAACGAAACGGTCGAGGGGACCGGCACGCCCGACATCCCGGTCTGCGGCACGATCCCCGGGGCCGGCGACGGCGCCGACTACAGACCGCTCGAACCCCGCACCTTCGCCGCGGATGGGCGGGTGCACCCCGATCTCTTCTATCTCGCCTGGTCCACCCTGGACAGCCGCTCCGACCTGCGTTTCCCTGCCCGGGGCTACGAGGGCACCGGGTTCGAAGACAAGCTGATGGTCTCCCGGGAAGAGCCGGACGGCAGCATCAGCACCTGGCAACTCCTGCCGAAGCTGAACGACTCCTGCCAGGATGTGGAGAAGATCCGCCTCCACAGCTTCGATGTCGCCCCGGACGGCAAGACCCTCTACCTCTCCATGCGGCGCGACAGCGACCCCCACCTGGCCATCTACGCCTTCGACGTCAACGCCTACAGCTTCGAAAAGCTCGCCGGGCAGGCAGGGGCCGACCTCATCAATCCCACCTACGTGGGCGATGACCCGCAGAGCGGCCATCCCATCCTCTTCGTGGCCAAGACCGTGGAGAAGGAGGAGATCCCGGTGAACTATTTCGCCGGGGTCCTGCGCGACGAATACGACCGCGCCCCGACGCCGCTCATCCACCGCCTGGATGCGGTAACGGGCGACCTGTTCCGCATCGGCCTGAACAACTCCCACCAGACCGAGCCGGTGGCCATCCCCGGGCCGGACGGCACGCCACTGGTGGTCTTCACCCAGTGGGAACACCAGCAGACAGTCAACCGCTTCGCCCTGTGGAAGATGCAGGTGGACGGCAGCGACAACTTCACCTTCTACGGTCAGGAGTCGCGCACCGATCGCAGCGGCGCCAACCTCTTCTCCCCCCGGGCGATCCGCTCCGGCCCCTACCAGGGGTATGTGCTCATGACCGAGGGGGCGCGCAGCAACCACAGCTTCGCCGCGGAGGGGGACATCCTCATGACCCTCCGGGCCGACCTCGACCTGCGCAGTGCACCGCTGTTCCTCTCCCGGGTGGACAACAGCACCGGCGACGACGTCCGCATCGCCCGCTCGCCCGAGCACTACAACGCCGAGAGCTTCGTCTACGCCCATCGCGAGACGGTGGACAACACCTACAGCCTCTATGTAAAGGACTATCCGGCGGCCCCGGACCAGAGCGTGGTCGGCAACGGTCCCGGGACCCTCATCATCGCCGACCCCCACTACCATTTCGTGCAGCCGCGCAGCTTCTACCCGCCGCCGAGCGCCCAGGCCGCCCCCGGCGAGGGGGACCTGGGGGAGAGCCGCAGCTCCTTTACCAACCCGGCCCTGGACGGCAAGTCCGGTTTCCTGGTGCAGAACCTCACCGAGTCGGACAATGGGGTGCAGCATCAGCTGGACGGCATCGCCCCCGACGACATTGCCCTGCAGTTCTTCATCCCCTCCCACACCTTCGACGACTCCTCTACCGTGGGGGTGGGCAACTCCCCGGAGATGAGTATCCCGGCCAGCGGCTTCATCCGGCCGGAGAGCGACGGCTCGCTCGGCGTGATCGTCAAGAGCGGGCTCTATGTGTGGAAGGTGAACAAACGCTTTAACCTCCAGGGTCAGGACGTCTGGATCCCGGTACGGGCCGAACGGCAGGAGGTGAGTTTCGTCCCCAACCGGGTGAACGCCTGCAACCAGTGCCATCAGGAGCGTTCCCAGGAGAACATCGACCACTACGCCCACTTCGAGTCCATCGCGGCGACGAAGATGAAGAGCGCCGACCTCTCCGCGGTGCCCGACATCACCAGCTACAACGCCTACGCGGCAGTGCCCGATTTCCACCGCGACATCATGCCCCTGTTCACCACTCCCGGGCGTCAGGGGCAGTCCTGCGCCGACTGTCACAATGCCCGCGACAAGCTGAATCTCTCCAATCCCACCGGGCCCGAGGCGAGAAATGCCACCTGGCGCACCCTGGTGAGCGGCGCCCACCGGCTGCCGAGCGGGCGGGTGGTCCCTTACGTCTCCTCCTCCATCAATCCCCTGGGGATGGACGACGACTACCAGCCGGCCCCGTTCCTCTGGTCCCTGCTGCTCAACGACGACCTCACGGTGCCGCCCGAGGCGGGTTTCCCCAACAACGGCAGCCGCGTGCTCGTTCGCCCCGGCGATTATGGCGCCACCTACGATGCCGAGGTGGAGCAGGCCATTGCGGAGGTCAACGCGGCCTATGACCACAGCGCCCACTGGAGCGCGGCCCAGGTGCAGCAGTTCATCACCTACGCCACCACCCAAGTCCCGGTGGGGCTTTCCGATCGCATCGACTTCCAGGCGCAGGGGGCGGACTACCTCGGCAGCGCCGCGGGGCAGAAGGCCTATCAGGCCCTGGTGCGCAACTGCTTCGAATGCCACAACAACCACATCGAGGGGGGCATCGACGGCGACGGCTTTGGCCTGCCCCAGGAGAAACGCTTCGCCGGCGACACCGATCTCAAGAGCCGCCAGCTTCGTTTCGTGATCTGGTCGCACCTGGCGCAGAAGGGCGACACCACGTACTCGCCTTATCCCTGGCAGAGCGATCTGGAGACCGCCATGTATCGCACCCTGGAGTCGGCCCGCTACCGCATCGACTTCGCCAACCCGTCGGAGTCGGAGCTGCTGGTCTATGCCCGGGCGGATCAGCTGCACGACAACGTGCAACATCCGGCCGTCCTCAGTGAGGCTCACCCCGACTACCTGGCCCTTTCGGAATGGATCAATGGCGGGGCGGCCATCAACCAGCCGCCCACCCTGGCCGAGCCGCTGTCGCCGCTCACCTTCGCCGAATACGACGAACCCGCCTGGAGCACGCCGCTCGCCTGGAGCGATCCCGATGGCGACTACCCGGTGGGAGACCTCTCCCAGCTGATGCTCCTCGGCAGCGGGAGCGCGGCGCACACCGCCAACGACTCCATGCTGGCCCTCGACTACCTCAGTCTGAACAGCGCGCGGGTGAAGACCTACGCCATCCTCGGCGACCGGGGCACCCATCAGTTCGATGTCCGGGTCACGGATGGCCAGCAGGGCACCACGGCCCAGAGCTTGCCGGTGACCATCACCAGCGATTACATCGTGCCCACCCCGCGGGCCGATCTGCCTACCGCCTACGCCTTCTATACGGTGCGCGCCAGCGGCGAACTGCGGCGCATCGACAGTGATGGTACCGACCGCTCCGTCGGCTTCATCGACGGATACACCACCGACTTCACCACCGTCTACCGCCGCGCCGACCAGGGCTGGTTGTACTTCTTCGACCAGGGCAGGCAACGGGTCCACGTGGTGGACGAGCGTGACGCTTCGGTGCGGTTTACCATTCAGTTGGATCACCAGCCCAACAAAGAGACCGCCACCCACAAGCAGACCGTCTACCTTCTGTGGTGGCGCCCGGCGGACGGGCTAAGCGCGGCAAGTGCCTGCGCGGGCGGCGAACTCCAGGCGGTATTGGAGAGCAAGCTCAGCGAAACCCGGAACGGCGACTTCTATGTGGGCCTCGGCTGCGGGGAGCCGCCGCTTTCCGGGGACACAATGGCGGTCGTGCCCGAGTATCGGACCCGTCTGCCCGATGGCGGCAACACCATTGGCGTCTATGTCTGGCGCCGCGCCACCTTCATGACTCATTGGGCCAATGAGAGTATCGATCGCCTGAATGTGCTGAATCTGGTCACCGGCAAGCCGAAGTTCCTGACCGATTACGCATTCCAGGAGAGGGTCTACCAAGACACCCTCTACCCGGCACGGGACTACCACAATGTGCGGGCGGTGGTGGTGGGTGCAGATGGCGCGTTCTACGGTTTCAACAAGGACCCGGATCGCCCGGTGGAGATGTTCAATTTCGATCCCCTGGAGGGGGTGCAGATGCCCGTGGCGCTGCCGGCGTGGCTGCAGGCCTACCTGGAAAGTCCGTTGCTCTACGGCACACCCTTCCTGGTGATCGAGCCGCGGTCCGCGCCGTGAGAGAGGCAACGGGATGGTGACAGGGATTGGGGAAGTGGGTGGCGCAACGCAGGAGAGCGGCCCCCTCGCCGCGGGTTTGCGGCTGCGACGGGGCCGGGTCGGGCTGCTGGGGTTAGGCGTGGCGCTGCTCTGTCCCGGCCCGGACGCCGCCTGGGCGGCGGAATCAGGGGAGCTGCAAACGTGGTATCGGGCGTATGCCGATCGTGAGTTGCACGCAGCCCAGCGGGCGGCCAATTCGCCCGGGCACTCCGACTGGTGGATCAGCGCCTCGGCAGCTATCATCCAGGAGCCGACCCAAGGGGGCGCGGTGGCCCTGGGGTATTTGCGCCGGGGCACCGAGTGGCGCCTGGGCGTGGGCCAGCTCAGGATGACGCGGGAGACGCGGCTGGGTTCGTTCGATGCCCGCGAGGCGTTTGCTTCATCCAACCTCTCCGGCTACGTGGACTGGTATCCTTTTTCCGGCGGATTCCACCTGGGCGCGGGCATCGTGCTGCAGACGGCCGAGACGGAGCTGACCGCAACGCCAGACCCTGACCGGGTCTTCACCATTAACGGGCGCCTTTATACCAGCGAACAGCTCGGCTCACTACGCGGGACCATCCGCTACAGTCCAGCGGTTCCCTACGTCGGCGTGGGGTGGAGCCAGCGGGTGGATCGCTGGCGCCTCAGAAGTGATTTCGGGGTGGTGTTCAATCTGCAACCTGAACTGGAGCTGAAGAGCGGCTCGACCCTGGCGGGGAGCGAAACCGATCTCCAGGCACTGGCGGCCGAGTTGCAGAAGGACATCGACAACTTCTACGCACTCGTATCCCTCGGCATCTCCTATGGGCTTTGAGTCTCAGGCGGTCGGCAGGATTTGGGCAGCGCTCTTTGCCTGTTGCGCAGGAGTCGCGATCCTGGCCGGACTCATCCTCAGCGCAGCGGACAGCGCGCCCTGGTACCGGCTGTCGGCTGAGAGGCTGGATGTCGGTGCTGCGGTGCGACCCTCCGACCCCTTGCTGTTGCACCAGGCGATTCGGGTCTACTTCGTCGAGCCCGGCGATGGGCTGATCCAGAACCCCCATTTCACCAATCCGGAGCGCCACCACCTGCGGGATGTGAAGCGACTGCTGGAAGCCCTGCGTCAGGCCGCCTGGACCGCCCTGGCCGCAGCCGCTGCCTTGGTGGTGTTGCTGGCGGGGGTGCGCCGTGCCACCCGGCGCGCGATGCTGTCACGAATACTGCCCTACACGGGCAAGGGGCTGCTCCTTGCCGCCGGGCTGGTGATCTCTATTCCGCTCCTCGGCTTTCGCGATCTGTTCGATGGACTGCATGCCGTCGTCTTCTCACCGGGTAGTTGGGTGTTCCAGGGCGATGCCCTGCTGGTGCGTCTCTATCCCCTGGAGTTCTTCCGCGATACCACCGTGCTGATAGCCTCCTTGTTGTTGCTCAATGGGGTGTTGCTCACATGTCAGCGTCTTCTCCCGCAGGCGGAAGGGCGAGGCCTCGCCCGTCCTGAATATGGGTCCGGAACGTGACCGAGGTCAACAGTGCTCCAAATGCGAAGCATCGGCATGGGGCTTTCTGCTAAGCTACGGCGCTCGGGAACGGTGGCCCGGCCAGGGACACCGCGCACCTTAATCACCCCGGGACTCCGCGGCCATTGATAGGTAGACCGATGTCTGAGCTCAATACCCCCTTTTCCGATGCGGAACTTGAAGAACTCGACTCCTTCCTGCTCTCCGAAGCATGCGATGACGAGACACTCTCTGTGGACGAAGCGCACGGCTTTCTGACCGCGCTCGTCGCGGCACCCCTGGAGGTGGCCCCGGAGGAGTGGGCACGCGCCATCTGGGGCGAACCGCGCTTTGCCGATACCGCCCAGGAGCGGCGGATGAACGACCTGCTGCAGCGCTTGCACAATGACATCGCCACCACCTTGCAACAGGGGTTGCCGTTCGAGCCGCTGGTGGTGGAGGTGGAGGAGCAGGGCGAGGTGTTTGAGGCGTATGAGGGGTGGTGCTTCGGCTTCATGCTCGGGGTTTCCCACAACCAGGACCTTTGGGCGCTGTTGCCGAAGGATGAACAGGCGCTCGTCGCCCCGATGGCCCAACTGGCGCTGCTGGAGAGCGAGGAGGAGGAAGAGCCGGAGATGGACGAGGAGGAGTATTCCTCCTGGATCGAGCTGCTGCCCGGTGCGGTGGTGGGCCTCTACTCCTTCTGGCACAGTGCTCGTGGTCAGGAGGCGTTGGCCGCCGGCGAGGGCAACGCCCTGCACTGACCTCTCCGGCCACGCCGGGCATGGCCCTGCCTGGCCCCTTGGCGCCCCCGAGCGCCAGAGGGTGGCCAGGCAGCGTGAGGCCCGCAAAACCTACCTCCAAATCAGTCAGACGCTCGGCATCGACCGCAGCACGGTCACCTGCCTCCTGCGCCGCAAGCGGCACCGGCTCGGTGCGCTGAGCTGCCCGGGAGTCATGCCTTGCGCGCCCTGCAGCCGCCCCTGCGGCCGTCGGGCGGGTGGCGTTGTGAACGGGCGCACACCCGCAAGCCCAGAGCCTAAACGGCCCTGTTGTTTCCCTCAGGCACTTTGTTAGACTCGAAGCCCCGGACGGGGAGGCACGCTGCGGCGTGCGGGGCAAGGAGACAACAAGGGCGCGCCCCCGCGCTCAACCAACAGGACAGGGCCTGAGCATGGAAACGATCAATCCCTACCAACCATCTTCATCGCACTTGGGGTGGTCGCCCTCGTGGGCATCATCGCCGCCATGGTGATCCCCATGTTCGCCGCCTGACTTTCCCCGGATGGAACGGATTGACACGGTCCATACCTTCGAGACCCCTGAAGGTGTGGATCTGGCGCTTCACGTCGCTGGTCCTGTGCCGCGGGCACTTGCCTTCGTTCTGGATGCGCTCCTTCGCTATGGGGCGCTCCTCGCCCTTGCCATTGTCCTGCTGCCTCTTGGCGGGCTGGGGGTGGGAGTGTTGCTGATCCTGACCTTCCTTGCGGAGTGGCTCTACCCGGTGCTCTTTGAAGTCACCCGTGGCCAGACGCCCGGGAAGAAGGCGATGGGACTGACTGTGGTCCACCAGAACGGGACGCCGGTCACCTGGCCCTCCTCGCTGATTCGCAACCTGTTGCGCGTGGTCGACTTTCTTCCGCTTTTTTACGGACTGGGGGTGATCTCGATGCTGGTCGACCACCGTTTCAGGCGTCTGGGAGACCTCGCGGCCGGCACGCTGGTGGTGCATGCGCCGGCGGAGCGGGTAGCCGCCGCACTGCCGGACCGCCCGCCCCTGGCGCCGCCGGTGCCGCTCGGTCTGGAGGAGATGCGGGCCATCATCGACTTCGCCGAACGCGCCGATCTTGCCCCCGAACGGCGCGCGGAGCTGGCCGGGCTTCTGACCCACAAACAGGGCGAGGCAGCCGTCGAAGAGATGCTTGGCTATGCCAGTTGGCTGGGGCGGGGTCAATGAGGCAGCAGCAGTTTGAAGCACAACATGGCGCGTTGTGGGAGGAGTTCGCCCAGTTGGTCGCCGCTGCGGAGAAGCGGGAAAAATCGCCACAGCTGGAGCGATTGCCTGAACTGTATCGTCGGGTCTGCTCTCACTACGCTCTGGCGCGCCACCGGCATTACAGCACCGGGCTGCTGGAGCGCCTGCATGCCCTGGTTCTCCTGGGGCATCGGGTGTTGTACCGGCAGAAGAGTGTCTGGCTTTGGCGCATCGTGGTCTTTTTCTGGGCCGGTTTTCCCTCGACCCTGCGTCGCCACCGGGGGGCGTTTTGGCTGGCCAGTGGTCTGTTCTGGTTGCCCGCATTGGCCATGGGGCTGGCGTGCTACTTCGATGGGGATTTCCTCCATACGGTCCTGGATGCCCCCTCGGTGACCCGGATGGAGTACATGTATGACCCCTCGAACCCCATGGTCGGCCGTGCCGAAAATCGGGAGTCCGCCACCGACTTTGCCATGTTGGGTTACTACATCTGGAACAACGTGGGGATCGGCTTTCGCACCTTCGCCAGCGGCATGCTGTTCGGCCTCGGCACCGTCTTCGTCCTGCTCTTTAACGGCACGGTCATCGGTGGGGTCGCCGGCCACTTGACCCAGTTGGGTTTCACTCAGACCTTCTGGCCGTTCGTCAGCGGCCACAGCGCCTTCGAGCTGACTGCGATCTGCATCAGCGGCACAGCGGGGCTGTTGCTCGCCCAGGCGCTTCTCGCCCCGGGACAGCAGCGGCGTGTCGATGCCCTGCAGGGGGCGGCGAAGGAGGCGGTGAAGCTGATGATCGGCGCCGCAGCACTGCTCATCCTGGCCGCCTTCATCGAAGCCTTCTGGTCCTCCACCCGATCCGTGGCCCCCGTGGTGAAGTACGGGGTCGGTGCAGCGCTCTGGGTGTTCCTGTCGCTCTATCTAGGCCTTGCGGGGCGCCGCCGTGGAAATTGATCGGCTCAGCGCCACCATTCGCCGTCGCTCGCCCTGGGAGGGGATCGATCTCGGCTTCGCCATGGCCCGGCGGTGGTTCCTGCCCCTGTGGTCACTGTGGTGGGCAACCGCCCTGCCGGTCACGGTGGTGGCCGTTGCCCTGCTCCACGACCATCCCACCCTGGCCACCTTCGTGGTCTGGTGGCTGAAACCGCTCTACGAGCCGCTGCTTTTGGTGTGGCTGAGCCGCCGGTTGTTCGGTGAGCCTCTGCGTTTTGGTGCCTCATTGCGAGCCTGGCGCGAAGTGTTGCCGCCCCGCCTGCTGCCTAACCTGCTATGGCGCCGCTTCAGCCCCAACCGCTCTTTTTTCATGCCGGTCTCCCATTTGGAGGGACTCAAGGGCAAGGCTCGGCACAAACGCCTCGGCGTGCTGTCAAGGAACCACTCCGCGGGTAGCTGGCTCACTGTGGTGGGGGCCCACATCGAGGCCATTCTTAACCTCTCGTTTCTGGCCGTTGTGCTGTTTCTTGTGCCTCAGGAGTTGTTGCCGGACGATCTCTGGCAACTGTTCATGGAGGAAGACCCGCGCATCAACTGGCTCACCAATGCCTTCTGGCTGCTGGCGATCTCGCTGATGGCGCCCTTCTATGTCGCCGGAGGTTTCGGTCTCTATCTTGCCCGGCGCACGGCCCTGGAGGCGTGGGACATCGAACTGGCGTTCCGGCGCATGCAGCCCCGCTTCAAGGGAGTACGCCGGGCGGCGGCCGCGGTGGTGGGCGCACTTGCCATCGCCTTGGCCGGGGTGCCCGCCGAGAGGGCGTTCGCCGCCGCGGACCCAGCGGAGAGCCTCAGCGCCGAGCGGGCGCGCGTGCTCATCGAGGAGGTGCTGGCCCATGAGGACTTCGGCCAGCGCAAGCGTGTCACCCGTTGGGAGTATGTGGGAGGAGGCGAGGATGAGGCGAAGGAGCCGCAGGGAAGGCCGCGCGATCGCCAGTGGGTTTCCTGGCTCGCGCAGACGCTCGAGATCGCCCTCTGGCTCGGGGGCGCCGCCCTGCTGGTGTGGGCCGTCACACGACTGCTCCAGGTGGTCAAGTGGCTGCCCGCGCCCCCCGGCAGGCCGGCGGGCCGGGGGGGCGCACCCACGGTGCTCTTCGGCCTGGCGGTGACGCCCGAGTCGCTGCCCGAGGATATCGCGGCAACCGTTCAGGGAATGGTCGCGGCCGGACAGCTACGGCCAGCCATGGGCCTACTCTACCGGGCGACATTGGCCCATCTCATCCATGACCGCCATCTCCGCATACCCGACAGCGCCACGGAGGGGGAGTGCCGGCGTATGGTCCAGCGCACATGCCCGGCAGAGGAGGCGGCTTTTTTTGGCCGCCTCACCCGGACCTGGGCAGGTACCGCTTATGGACACAGGTTACCCCAGGCGCAGGAGGTGACAGTGCTTTGCCAAAGGTGGCAAGGGTTGTATGGGGCACCGCAGGGAGGCCAGGATGGGTGATCAGCGGATGGCCACTGGCCTTGCTGCGGTGCTGGTGCTGGCCCTCGGCGGTTGGTTCGGGGTGTGGTTCTTTGACAACTTCGAGCAGGTGGAGGAGGAGATCACGGTTGGCTTTTCCGAAAAGGCGCGACGCAACCCGCTGCTTGGGGCGGAGCGCTTTCTCCTTCGGCTGGGGAGCGAGGTCGAGAGCGTCACCACCACCGACCTCTGGCGGGACTTTCCCCCCGTCGCCACGCTTCTGTTCTACGACTTTCGTTCCCCCGCCGGGGAGCGGCGCAAGCGGGTGCTGCGTGACTGGCTGGAGACGGGTGGACACCTCATCGTTGTTGCGGACGAGGGGGTGAGCGGCGAGGCGCCCGTGGGCTTTCTGGCGGAGTTCGGCGTCAGGCTCAAGAAGGGCCAGTCCAATGCGACCGCCGTCCACACCGCCGAGGTGACCTTCGCGGGCAGGAAAGCACCCGTGAAGATCGCCTTCAGCCAGCGCCGCCACCTCGAAGACGTGGACGGGGAGGCTACCGCCGCGATTGAGGGAGAGGAGGGGTACCACCTGCTCCAGTACGAGGTCGGCGACGGCATGCTTACCGTTCTCAGTGACAACCTCTTCATGACCAACCGCCACATTGGCAAGAACGACCACGCTCTGGGGTTGGCGTTGCTGGTGGGAGCCCCCGAAGGCGGGCAAGTGTGGATGGTGAACGAGGTGGTGATGCCCTCCCTGCTGGAGCTCGCCTGGGGGTACGCGCCGGAAGCGGCCGGGGCGATGTTCGTGCTCCTGGGGCTGAGCCTGTGGTCCATGGGGCGACGCCTCGGACCGTTGCGGCCGCCGGCCGGCGGGGAACGCCGCGACATCGGGGAACACCTGCAGGCCAGCGCCCAATTCCACTGGCGGCTCGATCGCGCTCACGGCATGTTCAAGGCCACCCAGCAGCGTACCGAGCAGGCCTGGGTTGCCAAGCACTTGGCGCTGCGCCCGATGCCCCAGGCGGAGCGCTGCGCCTTCATCGCCAAACGGGTCGGCCTGAGTGCCGCTGTCGTGGAGCGGGCCCTCCATGGCGAATTCCGTTCGGAGGATGAGTTCATCACGCTGAGCGGGTATCTGCAGACCCTCGGGAACATCCATGTGGCAAACAAGGGCAGGAGCAATGACGCAAGTAGATGACCCCCGGAGACTGGCTGAGGCCGCGGCCAGGATTGGCCAGTTGGAGTCGACCGTCGGCAAGGCGGTGATCGGGCAGCGCCAAGTGATCCGGGAGGTGATCGTGGCGCTGGTGGCCGGCGGGCATGTGCTGGTGGAGGGGCTTCCGGGGCTGGGGAAGACCCTGCTGGTGCGCAGTCTGGCCAAGGCGGTGGGGGGCGCCTTCTCCCGCGTTCAGTTCACCCCCGATCTGATGCCCAGCGATGTGACCGGCCATGCCATGTTCGACGTGAAGTCGGAATCGTTTCGCATTCGGCGCGGACCGCTGTTCTGCAACTTCCTGCTGGGTGATGAGATCAACCGCGCCCCCGCGAAGACCCAGTCGGCGCTGCTCGAGGCCATGCAGGAGGAGCAGGTGACCATCGAAGGCAAGACCTTTTCCCTGGCGCGGCCCTTTCTGGTGATGGCGACGCAGAACCCCGTGGAGCAGGAGGGGACATACCCGCTGCCCCAGGCCCAGCTGGACCGTTTCCTCCTCAACGTCTTCATCGATTACCCGAGCGAGGAGGAAGAGCGCCTCATGGTGCGGCAGGTGACGGACCAGACGGTGGGCAATCAGCTGGATGTCTCGCGGGTGGAGCCGGTGATGACCCCCGAGGAAGTCGTCCGGGTGC
This sequence comes from Gammaproteobacteria bacterium, assembly GCA_041690535.1. Classification (GTDB taxonomy): domain Bacteria; phylum Pseudomonadota; class Gammaproteobacteria; order Thiohalomonadales; family Thiohalomonadaceae; genus JAWLHA01. The sequence continues at coordinate 14,087 of JAWLHA010000058.1, forward strand.
AGCACTGCGCCTCCCGGGTCACCGTGGAACAATCCATCCTCGACTACATCGTGCGCATCGTGCGGACCAGCCGCGGCTGGCACGGGATCGAAACGGGCGCGGGGCCGCGGGCCAGTGTGGCGCTCTTGCGCTGCGCGCGCGCTCAGGCACTGGCCGGCGGTAATCACTTCGTCACCCCCGATGACGTAAAGAGCATCGCCCCTGCGGCATTGCGCCACCGCATCAAGCTCTCCGCCGATCTGGAGATTGAGGGCTACCGCCCTGACGACGTCCTTCGGGACCTGCTGGCCAACGTGGAGGCCCCGCGGCAGTGAACTGGACGCCCGGTCCACCCCTGCTCTGGGGCGGTGCGGCATGGGTGGCGCTTGCCGTGGCGGCGGCTTTCTGGCCGGCGCTGGTGCCGGCGTGGCAGGTGGCCGGCGCGGCGCTGGGCGCGGTCGCTCTTCAGGATCACCTGCGATTGCGCCGCGCCCCGTCGCCTCAGGTACAACGGAGTGTCAGCCGGGCGCTTCCGGTGGGGGTCTGGAATCCCGTCACGCTGGAGGTGCGCAATGGGGAGCGGCAGCGTGTAGCGATGTTGCTTCACGATCTCCATCCCCCCCAATGCGAGGTGCGCGGCTTGCCGGCACCACTGGCCCTCGAGCCGGGCCAAACCGCGCAGGTGCGCTACCAAATGCGTGCGCCGCACCGTGGTGCCGAGGCATTCGCCGGGGTGGAGCTTCTTCTGCACTCGCCCCTTGGATTATGGCGCCAGCGCCGGCGCCTGGGTTCCGCCGATCCCCTGCGGATCTATCCCAATTTTTCCGAGATCGCGCACTACACTCTGCTGGCAACCGATCACCGCTTGAGCCAGATGGGTGTCCGGCGGCGTCAGCGCCGGGGGGAGGGCAATGATTTCCACCAGCTGCGCGAGTACCGCACGGGGGATTCACTGCGGCAGATCGACTGGAAGGCCACCTCCCGCTATCGCAATCTCATCTCGCGGGAATATCAGGAGGAGCGGGATCAGCAGATCCTCTTCGTCGTCGATTGCAGCCGGCGCATGCGCCACGCCGAAGAAGGACGGGTGCACCTGGATGAAGCGTTGAATGCGGTACTGCTGTTGGCCTATGTCGCCCTGCGCCAGGGGGACGCCGTCGGTCTGATGACCTTCGGCGGGGTGAAGCGCTGGTTCGCGCCGCGCAAGGGGGCTCAGGTGGTCAACGCGTTGCTGCAGGCGAGTTACGATCTCCAGGCGACCACGGAGGCGGCCGATTACCTGGAGGCGGCCGGGGAGGTGCTCGCGGCCCAGCGCCGGCGCGCCCTGATAGTGCTTATCACCAACACCCGCGAAGAGGATCAATACGACTTGAGCGCCGCGATTCGGCTGCTGCGCAAGCGCCACCTGGTGGCGGTTGCCGACCTCCGCGAATCGATATTGGACGAGCTGGTTGCCTCGCCGGTGGGTGATCTGGATGGTGCATTGCGCTACCACGCAGCCGTCGGCTATCTGGACGCGAGACGGCAGAACCACGAGCGGCTGGGGCACCGTGGGGCGCAGGTGCTCGATGTGCGGCCCCGGCAACTCCCCGCGGCCCTGGTCAACCACTATTTCGCTCTCAAGCGTGCCGGAACCCTGTAGGGGAGGGCGGGGGAGGGGTCCAAACGAAAAGACCCCGCCGAGGCGGGGTCTTCCGACTAAAACCCGATGAGTCCGGGCTTAGAGGGCGACAACGTTGCTCGCCTGAGGACCTTTGGGGCCCTTCTGAACTTCGAAGCTCACCTTCTGGCCTTCGGCAAGGGTCTTGAAACCGGAGCCCTGGATGGCGCTGAAGTGGACGAACACGTCCGCACCGCCGTCATCCTGGGTGATGAAACCGTAGCCCTTGGACTCATTGAACCACTTCACAGTGCCTGTTGCCATTTACTCGTACCTCGTAATACCAATACTTAACTAGGGTGATGCGTGCAGGTTAGGAAATGGTTCGGGAGTTTATTCGGAAGGAACCAACCAAACGACCACTGCCACAATCTGCAGCTACATCAACTATACGATAAGTACAGCAACAATCCCAATATTATTTCCGGTCTTTCGGACCGCTCTGCACAAGGGCATCTCCCGCCCCCTCGGCCCGGAAACGCGGCGCGGGGCGGCTCAGGTTCGGTGCCCCGGTGATTGGACCATGGGGTATGTGCCGCGCATGTGGTACCCTATTGGTTGTGTTGCCGCGGCGCCGCCAGGCTGGCGCCCGGAGTACCCGCAGTGTCCCGGCCTCTTCGGGGCCGGTATTCGCAACCGGGGTGTCTCGCCTTCCAGGTATTCCCCCCTTGTAAATCGTTCCCCGGCGAAACAGGCCTGCTGCCGCAGGCGATGTCGCCCGTCCGCGCCGCGCCGAGCGGCGGGACGATACTCACCACGTGACCACCCACTCCCAGGAGGAGCCCATGAAGACCATGTTTGTAGGCAATCTTGCCCCCGAAACCGCCGAATCCGACATTCGCGACCTGTTTTCACAATTCGGTACCGTGCGGAACATCAAACTGGCCGTGGACGTCTTCACTGGCAGGTGCAAGGGGTTCGGCCTGGTGGATATGGAGGGGCACGAGGCCCGGGCCGCCATGGCCGGCCTCAATGGGAAGATGTTCAAGGGCAAGAATCTGCGGGTGGCCGAGGAGGCCAAGAACAAGGGCCGGGGCAGGGGGCGTCGTTAGGAACTTACTTCGCGGGGGATCCCCGGCGCGATGCCCTTCCACCTCAGTGGGTCGTATGGCCGGTTCGCCCGCCCATGGATCAGTGCCGGGCTGCATCAAGCGACGGGCCTGTTCGCGGCTTGATGGCCGCGGTCAAACGGGGGAAACTGCCTGTTGGGACAACGAGAATCAAGGAGAGAGGATGAAATTCGTATCGTTGATGCTGGCCGCTGCGCTGTCCACCGCCGCCCAGGCCAAACCCGCACCGGAACAGGTAAGAGAGGTGGTGGATTACTACTTCAATGGACGGGATGCCGGCGTGGTGCTTGCGGACTTCCGGGTCTGCGATGATGTCCATGCCGAGGGGGAACTGAAGAACGAGTGCCGAGGCCAGCGCGATCCCGCGAGCCTCCTGGAGGGGGATTCGGTGCTGATGTGGATGATGTTCATGGTCCCTTCCGGAGTGGAACCGCAGGACATCATGCTTCAGCTGAACCACCAGGGGATGACGCTGGGGCTGGAGAAGGCCAAGGTTGCCAGCTCGATGCGCTACCGGGTTTGGCGCAAGGTCAGCTTCGACCGCCCCGGGGAGTGGGAAGCCAGGGTCATGCACGACAAAGGCCCGGGTGGCCTCGAGGTCCTGCGGGAGATCAAGCTCAACGTGCAGCCCAAGCCCCAATGATTCAACTTCGACCGGGGGTTCGACCCCGGTCGCCCTCCTCTGTCACCGCGACACCGAACCATGACCGGCGATGACTCTCTCCGCTCCCGGCCCTGCCCCTGCGGCTCGGGCACCCCCTTGGAGCGATGCTGCGACCGCTACATCTCCGGCAGTCGCATCGCCCCCACGGCGGAGGCACTGATGCGATCCCGGTATGCGGCTTATGTGGGGGGGCACGTGGACTACCTGCGCCGGACGTGGCATTCATCGACGCGGCCGAAGCGCATCGACACCGCTGCAGGGCCGAACTGGACCGGCCTTTGCATCCTTGGCATCTGCGCCGGCGGGGAGGACGCGCAAGAGGGGAGTGTGGAGTTCACGGCCCACTACCTGGACGGGCGGCGCCCCGGGGTGCTGCACGAGACCAGCCGGTTTGTGCGCGAAGAGGGGCGCTGGGTTTATCTGGACGGCGACATCCATGCCCCCGCGGCCGAGCCGAACAAGGTCGGGCGCAACGATCGCTGTCCGTGCGGCAGTGGTCGCAAGTTCAAGCGCTGCTGCGGCAACTCGTGAGGCGAGGCCAACGCCCCTGAGGCCCTTCCCGCCCGGCTTGGCCCGCTCCTGGCGCTCCCGGCTAAGATCGATCGTATCGTTCCGCGGCTGCGGCACGGGCGCGCCCTCCTTCTCCCCTGAGGCAGGATGCAGGTAAATGGATATGGGACTCCCCCCGGGCGCGAAACGACTCTGGCCCCTCTTCCCGAACCCGCGCCGCACGCGGCCGTTCACGCGCGTTCCTGGACGATTCACCCTGCTCCTCGGTGCATTGGCGCTGAGCCCGGTTTTCGCCTCGGCGGCGGAGATCTCGGCCGGATGCGGGCTACGCCCGCCCACCGAGGCGCTCACGAAAGTGACCGTCAGGGGCGAGTGGCGGTCGGTGGTCGTCGCGGTGCCGGAGTCGTATCGCCCGGACACTCCCCACGACCTGGTGATTGCCTTTCACGGCCGCACCAACCCCGCGGAGCGGGTGCGGGGCTACTACATGCTCGAGAGCCATGCCCGCCGCCCCACGCTGTTTGTCTACCCGCGGGGCAAACCGGCCGGTGGGGGTGCCCGCAACTGGGCGAATCCCGGCGACCCGGCCGGCCAGTTGCGCGATTATGCGCTGTTCGATGCCCTGGTCGAGGCGATGTTCCAGCGCTACTGCGTCGATCGGGGCCGGATCTTCGCGGTGGGGCACTCGCTCGGTGCGTCCTTTGTGAACAGCCTCGGTTGTGCCCGCGGTGGAGTCCTGCGCGGGATCGCCACCGTGGCCGGAGGGGTGAGCCCATCACCGTGTCAGGGTCCTACTGGGGCGCTGCTGGTGCACCACCCGGAAGACCGTCTGGTCGAGCTCGGCCACGGGCTCAGGGCGCTCCGGCTGTTTCAGGACACCAATGGGGTAGCGGTTCGGCCGGCACCTCTGTCCCGGCTCTCATCACCGCCCGGTTTCGAGTGCGAGCGCTATGGCGACTACGCGGCCCATCCTGTGGTTTGGTGCCGCCACAGCGTCAGCCACGACCGGCGGGGGCGGTACTATCCCCACCAGTGGCCCCCGGAGACGGGGCGGTTCATCATGGACTTCTTCGCTGCCTTGGAGTGATGAAGGGCGTGTTGCCGCGCGTCGGAACGGGACCTCTTGATGGGCCCCATGGTCAAGACCACGACCCGGTGGCTTTCAAGACGGGTGGATAGACGCAGCGCATCCGCCCGTCGATTTCGCTGCCCGGCCAGTTGCGGGGCGATCGGGCTGTGATGGGCGCTCTTTCCGTCGTTCTGTTCGGTGCGCCAGCTAGCGAAGCTAGCGCGACTTTTCGGTGGTGTAGAAAACCCCCGGAATAAAGGTCTTCTTCAGGATCTTGGTCTCATGGAGGTCCGCATTGTCGCCTTCAACAAACTTGAAGAAGGTCTGACCGATGCGGATCACGTCACCGTCGACCAGGAGGTGGGCGGTGATACGGGCGTGGTTTACGAAGGTGCCGTTGGTGCTTTGGCGATCGCGCAGCACATACTCCACCGCGTGTCTCCCCTGGCGGCTCTCCACCTGCTCGATCACCGCATGCTCGCGGCTTGCCAGGGCATCGTCGAGGCAGAGGTTGCTCGCCTCTCCGCGTCCAATACAGAATAGCGCCTTGTCGAGGTTCACCTTCACCCCGGCCACATTGTTCTTGTACTGAATCAGCACGGCCATAAGTGCCTCCCGTTTACCGCACCGGCTCAATATAAAGCAAAGCCCGCCGCTCTGCTGTGCCATGGATCGGATGTTGCGAAGTCGTTCACAACGTTGCCGGCGCAAGCGGCAGTGCCGCCAGCGGGAAGGGGGTTTATAGAGGCAAGTCGGGCCACTGGGCGACGGGGGTGGTGGAGCGAACCACATGCATGCCGGCCTCCGCGAAGCGCCGGTAGGCCGCATCCGCAGCTTCGGTGTAATCCACCCCCCCCGGGACCACCACCGGCGAGCTGCAGTCCTCGAGCAGGTATACCCGTCGGGCCAGCCGTGGATCGCCCTGCAGCACCTCCTGGAGAAGATCATTGATGGTCCAGGCGACGCAGTGGCTCTTGGCCTGGCCGGCGATGATCACCGCGTCGAACCGCAGCAGCCGTTCGACGAGGCGCTCTTCCTTGGTGGCGATGGGGCGGCTGTGGGGCCCTGTGGTCACCTCCGGGCCCAGCACGGAGTAGTGCTCAGTCAGCGGGTTCTTGCCCTTGATGCGGAACTCCGGTTGGCTCAGGCGTGCCATGCCGTGGAAGAAGATGGCCTCCTCCACCGCAGAGACCAGCGCGTGGCCGATCCCCCCCAGCATGCTGTGGTACGGCCAGATGGTCAGGGAGTACTTGCCGCTCGCCCGCAGCGAGGTGACATAGTGGTGAAGGTGCCGCTGTCCGTACTCGGGCGCGATGCCCATCGTGGGGGCAATCGCCTCGTTGAATCTCCAGCGTCCCTGCTCCACGTCCTCGACGCTTACCTGGGTGTAGGGCGGGGGATGACTTCCCTCGGCGTCGATCAGGAAGGCGGGGTGAAACACCTGGTAGGCCAGGTGGGTATCCATTGTGGGTACGATTTGGGTGATTATCCCAAGGTTTCCATAGATGAATTGGCACAAGCGGCGATTGTCATCCACTGCACCGCGCCCTGAACGCCCGGCAACGTAGAGTTCGAATGCGGGATTGCAGAATGTGTTCTGCACATCGACAGTCAGTAGCCCAAGCTTAACGCCATCTTCATGAGCCGGGCGGACGTCGTGCCGCACTGCCCACTGTCGGGCCTCCTCGGCGCGCTGCTGGTAGGGAACCCGCCACACGGCCTCCACGGACTCGGGATTGAAGTGGGGCGGGATCGGCAGTGTCTGAACGCTCACCTTGCTCCTCCTCCTGCACAGCCGTGCGGCATTTCGCCAGAGGCCCGGATCCGCAACCGACCACTCCGGGTTCCTTTCGCAAAAGCATAGAAAACCAAGTAACTACTCGCCCCAGCTGATCACGCAATGCCTTGGAAATTCGTCATCCCCGCGTAGGCGGGGATCCATTTTGAGCCATGCATCTGTTCTCTGGATTCCCGCCTTCGCGGGAATGACGGGGGGGAGTAGTTACGAAAACCACTACCTCCCTGTACGACCGTGGCCGCTGCGGGCACTCTGCCCTTCGGGCCGGACATGCGTGTCCCTGCACAAATCACCGCCGCTGGACACGCTCTAAGCACAGCAATGATTCACCCAGTGTTGCAACCGAATTGTCGGGCAATTGTCTACAGATTGGCGTAAAATGCGCCTCCCCTTTCGTTTACCTGCTCGGTTCGACAATGCGTCGAACATCGGGCATTTCCCTTCGAGGCCCGGCCACATGTCTTCCACCGAATCTGTTTCCACATTTGCCCAGCTCGCGCTTGCCGCCCCCATTCTCAAGGCCGTCGAAGAGGCCGGCTACGAGTCGCCCTCCCCCATCCAGGCCGCCAGCATTCCCCCCTTGCTGGAAGGGCGCGACCTGCTGGGGCAGGCCCAGACCGGTACCGGGAAGACCGCCGCTTTCGCGCTGCCGTTGCTGAGCCGGCTGGATCTCTCTGTTGCCCGCCCGCAGCTGCTGGTGTTGACTCCCACCCGTGAGTTGGCCATTCAGGTGGCCGAGGCGATGCAGAGTTATGCGCGGCACCTGCCGGGCTTTCACATCCTGCCGGTCTACGGCGGGCAGGGCATGGGGGCCCAGCTGCGTCAGCTCCAGCGCGGTGTGCACGTGGTGGTGGGCACGCCCGGGCGGGTCATGGACCATCTGCGCCGCGAAACCCTGGTGCTTGACCATCTGAGTGCCGTGGTGCTGGATGAGGCTGACGAGATGCTGCGCATGGGCTTCATCGAGGATGTGGAGTGGATCCTTGAGCACACCCCCGCCGAGCGCCAGGTGGCACTGTTCTCCGCCACCATGCCGCGGGTGATCCAGCAGGTGGCGCGCCGTCACCTGCGCGATCCCGTGGAGGTGCGCATCCAGAGCAAGACCACCACCGTGGAGACCATTACTCAGCGCTACTGGCAGGTGAGCGGTCTGCACAAGCTGGATGCCCTCACCCGGATTCTGGAGGTGGAGGAATTCGACGCCATGATCATTTTTGTGCGCACCAAGACGGCCACCGTCGAGCTGGCCGAGAAGCTGGAGGCGCGGGGCTATGCCTGCGCTGCCTTGAACGGTGACATGAATCAGGCCCACCGCGAACAGACGGTGGAGCGGCTGAAGCGCGGCGCCCTGGACATCGTGGTGGCTACGGACGTGGTGGCCCGCGGCCTGGACGTGGAGCGGATCAGCCACGTGGTCAACTACGACATCCCCCACGACACCGAGTCCTACGTCCACCGCATTGGGCGCACCGGCCGGGCCGGGCGCAAGGGCGAGGCCATCCTGTTCGTCTCCCCGCGGGAGCGCCACCTGTTGCGCGCCATCGAGCGGGCCACCCGCCAGCCCATCGCCACCATGACCATCCCCAGCTGCGAGACCATCGCCGATCGGCGGGTGGAGCGATTCAAGCAGCTCATCAGCGAGACGCTGGAGTCAGAGGAGTTGGCGTTTTTCGAGGAGCTGGTGGACGGTTACCAGGCCGAGCACGATGTGGGCCTGAGCGAGATCGCCGCCGCCCTGGCGTTTCTGGTCCAGCGAGAGCGACCCCTCAAACAGGAGAAGTGCGTGGATCGGGAAGAGCCGAGGGAACGGCGGGAGCGGGAATTCACCCGGGAAGGCGCCGGCGAGGGCAATCGCGGTCGGCGGCGTGAGGGGGAGGAGCGCCGCGGCCCCCGAGCCCCGGAGGCGAACATGGAGAGTTACCGGCTGGAGGTGGGGCGCGACCACGGCGCGGAGCCCAAGCATATCGTGGGGGCCATCGCCAACGAAGCCGGCATCGAGAGCCGCTTCATTGGTCGGATCAAGCTCTACGACACCTACAGCACGGTCGATCTTCCTGAAGGCATGCCCAAGGAGATCCTGGAGCATCTGAAGAGTGTCTGGGTCTGCGGGCGCAAACTCAATGCGACCCCCGCCGGTGCGGCCTCCGCCCCCCCCGCACGGCGAGCGCCGTCGAAAGGCGACCGGCGCTCACAGCCTGCCGGTCGCCAGGGCGGGCGCACCAAGGAGCGCCGCTCCTGAACCGGCGGCGGCCCACCGCCGTGTGAATGAAGTGTAACGTCCCGGCCAGGGCGGAGAGACGCTCTGCCGGGACGTTTCGGTCCTGCCCCCCGTGAGCGATCACGCGCCCGCGGCGATTCCTGCATCGGTCTAATCCCTCCCCGTGGGTGTGTCTTCAGGCGCACTTCCCAACCCCGCTGGTGATGTCGGCCCATCGGAAGAACTCCCATCGAGCAAAAAAAAAGCCCGCGCATGCGCGGGCTTGGGAGATCTTGGAACGTACATCGGAGTTCCAAGCATTGGTGACAAACTGTTGGGGCTTCGTATTCTCTCCGTCGATCCAAACGGATGTTCGCCTGGTGGCGCTATTCGGTTCCGTGAACGGGTGCTCAGAACGAGGCCTGGGCAGCGCCGGCGCGGTTGCGCAGCGTCGCGATCCGCTCTTCAAGGGGCGGGTGAGACATGAACAGCTTCTTCAGCCCCTCGCCCAAACCGCCGTTGATTCCAAATGCGGCCATCTGGTTGGGCAGCTGCCCTGGTTGATGCATGAGGCGCAGCCGCTCCAATGCCGCCACCATCTTTTCCCGGCTGGCCAGCGCCGCGCCCCCGGCGTCAGCCCGGAATTCCCTCTGGCGGCTGAACCACATCACAATGGCGGTGGCCAGGAACCCGAGCACGATCTCGGCGATGATGCTGGTCACCCAGTAGGCCATCCCAGGTCCTTGATACTCCTCGTTGTTGTTGGAGTTCAGGGCCCGATCCACGGCATAGCCGACGATCTTGGCAATGGCGATGACAAAGGTGTTCACCACCCCCTGGATCAGGGTCAGGGTGACCATGTCACCGTTGGCGACGTGACTCACCTCGTGGGCGAGCACCGCCTCCACTTCGTCACGGCTCATGTTCTCCAGCAACCCCGTGCTGACGGCCACCAGCGAGTTGTTGCGGCTGGGGCCGGTGGCGAAGGCATTGGGCTCGGGGGCGTGATAGATGGCCACCTCGGGCATGGCAATGCCGGCGCGCTGGGCCTGGGCGCGGACGGTCTCCACCAGCCACGCCTCGGCCTGGTTGCGCGGTTGTTCGATCACCTGCGCGCCGGTGGAGGTCTTGGCCACCCACTTGGACATGAGCAGCGACAGGAAAGAGCCGCCCATGCCGAACACGGCGGCGAAGGCAAACAGCATGGGCAGGTTCAGTCCCGCCTGGGAGATGAAGCGGTTGACCCCTAGCACGCTCACCGTGATGCCGAGCACCACCATGATGGCCAGGTTGGTGAGGACAAACAGCATGATGCGTTTCATTGTCGTCTCCGTGATTTCCCTCGTTAGAGTGGCTGCTCGGCGCGGCCGGCCCGCAAGGGCCGTACCTACCGATCAGTCGTAATTGCAGATAAGTGTACACGACCTCGACAATTCGTATAATTCGAATATTTATTGCCAAGAGTTCGATATTTTCGATATGAGAGGGCTTAATTACAACCATCTCTACTATTTCTGGGTTGTGGCCAACGAGGGTAGTGTCACCCGCGCCAGTGAACTGCTCTATCTTACCCCCCAGACCATCAGCGGGCAGATCCACACCCTGGAGGAGAGCCTCGGGACCAAACTGTTTACCCGCGTCGGACGCAATTTGGCGCTCACGGAGACCGGTCGGCTGGCCCTCAATTATGCCGATGAAATGTTCCGTCTGGGCGCCGAAATGGAGGAGGTGCTGGAGGGACGTTCCAGCGGGCGAGTTCTGCAGTTTCGGGTCGGGATCGTCGATGTCCTGCCCAAGATGATTGCCTACCGCCTGCTGGAGCCCGCATTGCACCTGGCCGAGCCCGTACGTTTCGTCTGCAACGAGGGGAAACTGGACGCGCTGCTGGCGGACGTTGCTGTCCATAAACTCGACATGGTGTTGGCCGATACCCCCATTGGCACCGCGGCAAACGTGCGGGCCTTCAACCACCTGCTGGGGGAGTGCGGGATCACCTTCTTTGCCGCCCCCGCGCTTGCCGCGAAGTACCGTGGCGGCTTCCCGGGGAGTCTCACCGGGGCCCCCATGCTGCTGCCCGCGACCAACACGGCCCTGCGCGGGGCCCTGCTGCAGTGGCTGGACCAGCTTAACATCAAGCCGCGCATTGCAGGTGAATTCGAGGACAGCGCGTTGATGAACGCCTTCGGTCATGCCGGCGTCGGGATCTTCCTTGCTCCCAGCGTCATCGAGGGGGAGGTGATCCGCCAGTACGGGGTGGAGGCCATCGGTCGGACCGATCGCGTGCGGGAGCGCTTCTATGCGATCTCGGCCGAGCGGCGCCTGCGCCACCCAGCGGTGCTCGCCATCAGCCAGGCCGCCCGGCTGGGGGTTTTTTCGGACCGATAACCACGACCGAAGGCCGCCCCACAGGGGGCGGCACAGGGAGTTGCCGCGCGAAATACTCCTGACGATTGGTCCGTTGTAACTACTCGCCCCCCTGTCATTCCCGCGAAGGCGGGAATCCAGTCTGGTCAAGGCTGAGAAGGTATAAGACTGTTTGATCCTCCCTGCGCAAGTGGAGGACACCTCTCGTTCACTTATCATTTTTCTGGATTCCCGCCCCCCGACTAAAGCTCTCGGGGGCAGGCTTCGCGGGAATGACGGTTTAGGGGGACGAGTAGTTACGGTCCGTTTACCTGTTTGGTGCCCCTGGTTGGTTATCCCTTGGTGAGTTGGCCGAGACCCTCCGCGTAGGCCGCCTCGAGCTCCCTTTGGGCCGCGGCCAGCGCTTCGCCCTCCAGTTGTGCCGAAAGGCGCTCCAGTACGCCCATGCAGACGACGTGGTACTCCGCCAGTGCCTGCCCGGCCATCTCCACGGTGATGGTGCGCCCCGGTTCTGCCGCGGCGGGCGGGACCTCCCCCAAGGGGAGCACAGTGGCGGAGCGGGGCATGAACTTTTGTCGCCCTTCGGCACCGGAGGCGATGAGCGGGGTGGTCTTCACATAGGCCTCGCCCTGGTACTCGAAGCGTTGGCCCACCGGCAGCAGATAGAATTTGGTCGTGTTCATGATCGCCTGACGCTTGGGGTGAATCCGGCCATTGTAGCGCTGCTGGCGCATCTCTCCGCAGCAGCGGCGGAAAGCCCCAGGGTAAACGCACACTTACCCAAGAGCGATGTAAGTCCTTGAAAGCAGGTCGTCGGCCGCATGGATTGGTGCAAGGACGCACTTATGCCGCGGGAGGGCAGGATGCCCGGAGCGGCTGCGGCCGTCGAGCGTACACGGATGTATTCACAGCGTACCTGCTTTCAAGGACTTACATCGCTCACAGCACGGCCGTCACGTAAGTATGCGTTTACCCTGCGGAAAGCCCGTATCAACAGCCTATCCCAAGTTTGACACCCCTTCTCGCAACTCTCCTATTTTCAGTCAGTTACGACTGACGGGGTCGGCGAGTGGCACTACATTTTCGCCGAAAGTCGAATGGGATGGTTCAGACGATCATCTTCTTGACCCCTCCCGGGACGGCGTCGAGGTTCAGCGCGCGGTAGATGTCGAGTTGGGCGGCCTCGGCGCGGGTGGCCTTGCGCACGTGCAGGGTACGGCCGTCGGCGCGGTTGAAGATGGCCGTGACGCGGCACTGCCCGGCCAGTTGCTGACGCAGCGTGTTCCAGCGCGCGTCGATGCCGTGCTCGTGCAATCGCCGACGGATGATCTGCACGAACTGGTAGGCGAGCACGGTAATGAACAGGTGGCCGTCGCAGCGGCTCTCCTTATGGTGATAAACCGGACGCAGGCCCAGCTCCGATTTGAGCGAGCGAAAGACCGCCTCCAGATCGGTGAGCATGGTGTAGGTCTGCCACAGCCGCTCTTCGTCCCAGCCGGTCTCGTTGCTGCGCAGGCTGTAGACCCCGGGATGGGTCAGGCGGCTGCCGGCCTGGGGCTCGCGCCGCCAGGCGATCGCCTGGGCGAGGGTGCCGCTTTCGTCGGGAATGATCTCGATGTGGTAGTGCTGGCCCGCGCCGCGGCTTTGGGCCTTGAGCCGGCCGATGCGCTCCTGGATTTGGTCAAGCCGCTTGTGGGCGCGCGGGCGGCCGAGCCCCTCGTGCAGCTTCTGCAGTCCCGCCTCGAAACGCTCGGCAAAGCGCCGCTCGATCCCTTTCTCCTTCTCGGCCCGCTGCTCCGAGTAGCAGTACAGGCGGACCTCCTGGCCGTCCTCGGAAAGGACTTTGTGCAGGTGGACCGGCCCGCCGCCGGCCGTCTCGATCGGGCGGGCCGCTTCGGGCTCGAAGTGGCGTGCGCGCGCGCGGCTGACCACCAGATAGCGGTAACCCGCTTCAGCCAGCCAGCGCAGGTTCTCCTCGGTGGCGATCCCGCGGTCCATCACGACGAGGCTCCCGGCGGGGGCCGCCAGCCCTTGCAGCATCGGCGCCAGGGTCTTTGCCTCCGCGGCGTTGCCGGCGAAGACCTCGGAGCGGCGCACGAAGCCGCTGCCGTCGAGCACCAGCCCCAGGGTCAGCAACGGACAGTCGGTGCGCTTCTCCTTGGAGTGGCCACGCCGGGCCTTGGGGTTGGACTGCGCCTCCCCCTCGAAATAGGTGTTGGTCAGGTCGTAGAGGGTGATCGTGGTGCTCAAGCCGAACAGGTCGGCGATGCGGCCGAAGAGGGTCGCCTCGATGGTCGTCTGATGCTTGAGCAGGGCGTCCGATGCGCGGTAGAGCGTCTCCGGCCGCATCGTCTCGAAATCCACGTCCAGCAGCTCCCCCAGAGCGCTGCGCTCGCCCAGCCACCGGTGCGTCGCCCGCTCCGAGCCCGGTGCCGCCATGCGGGCCACGACCGAGCCGAGGACCGCCGCCCGCATTGGGCCGGACAGCCCCAGCTGGGTCAACAGCGGCACGAAATCCACCTGCTCCATCGCCCACAGCGCCACCTGCTCCACCCCCACCGAGCGCGGACGCACCAGGGCCAGCGAATCCACGTCCACCGCCTGGATGTCGGGCGTCGGCGCCGAGGCCGGCGCGA
>JAWLHA010000059.1:0-26236 GCA_041690535.1 Gammaproteobacteria bacterium
ATTATGCAGGAGCAATCATCTTCCATCCCTGTACGCTCGACGGCCGCGGCCGCTTCGGGCATCCGGCCCTCCCGCGGCATAAGTGCGTCCTTGCACCCATCCATGAGGCCGACGACCTGCTTTCAAGGACTTACATCGCTCCTGGGTAAGTGTGCGTTTACCCTCCGCCCTCTCCAGACCTGACCGGTGGAAGCCAAGACCTGAGCCCTCGCCTGCGTTGAGCGTAGCAAAACGGGGAGAAAAGGATCGTCCGCCTGAGAAGGGCGTGATCGTCGCAGCCCGGATGGAGCGCGGTGAATCCGGAGACCTCTGCCGCAAGCTTTCCGGATTCCGCCGCGCGCCATCCCTACAGTGCTACCACATCAGGTCATCCGGGACCTGATAGTCGGCGTAGGGGTCATCCTCGGGGTCATCCTCGGCGTTTTCCTGGGCCGTCTGCAGGCTGATCACGCAGTTCGCATCGCGCTCCCGGATCTTCTCGGCGGCATCCAGCGGGACCACATGGTACTGCCCCTGGAGCTTGACGAGGGCACAGCGGCCGGCGGTCAATTGGGCATGGACGTCCGCGGAGACGTAGATGCGCTTGATCTTCTGCCCGTCGGTGAAGTTGAAGGCGATCTCCCCATCCTTGGGCAGGCGGCTCGCCTCGATCATCTGCTTGATCTGGGCCCGCAGCGCCTTGCGTTCGGCCTCTTCCTGGCGCTTTCGGTTCAACTCCCGATCCCGCTCCGCCTTGCGGGCCTGGGCGGCATTGGCCTCGCGACGGCGTTCGGCGTCCGGGTCCTTGCCCTGATGACGTTGCTGCTTGGATTGCTTCCGCCTCTCCTGCTGGTTCTGCTTCGCCTGCTTTTCATCCACCAGGCCGAGTTTCAGCAGCTGGTCCTGTAGTGAGTTACCCAAGAAGGCTCTCCTGTTCTGTCCGGGGGGGCGCCGGCGGCGCTTTGCTCGAGCACTATTGTAACCCGGAAATCCGCCCCGCTCCCCCCAGCCGAACCGGCTTCCCACGGAAGACGTCCAACGTGGGACAAAGGTCCAGGGTAAACGCATACCCACGTCGCGGGCGTGCTGTGAGCGATGTAAGTCCTTGAAAGCCAGCGCTGTGAATACGACCGACATGGATGTCGGGAGTGAAGATTATGCAGGAGCAATCATCTTCCGACCGACAGGGACGCCGGGAGTGAAGATCATGCAGGAGCAATCATCTTCCATCCCTGACGCGCGACGGCCCTTCAATCCTCCTCGGCCCGGGGCCTGAATTCGGCGGCCAGCTGGCGCTGCAGGCTGGGCGGCACCGGTTGGTAATGGCTGAACTCCAGGGTGTAGCTGCCCTGACCGCCGGTAAGGGAGCGCAGCTCGTCGGCATAGTGGCTGAGCTCCCCGAGCGGGGCCTGGACCTGGATGCCCAGGAGCCCCCCGGGCATTGCCTGCGTCCCCATGACCTGACCGCGCTTGGAGGAGAGGTCACCGGTGACCGCCCCCATGGCATCGCCAGGCACCGTCACCTCGATGCTGACGATGGGCTCGAGCACCATGGGCCCGGCCTTGGAGACCGCGTCCAAAAAGGCCCGCTTGCCCGCGGCCACGAAGGCCACCTCCTTGGAGTCCACCGGGTGGTACTTGCCATCGGTGATGATGACGCGAACGTCCTGCATGGGATAGCCGGCCAGCGCCCCCGTCTCCATCGCCTGACGCACCCCCTTCTCCACGGCGGGGATGAATTGCCCCGGGATCGCCCCGCCCTTCACCTCGTCGGCGAACTGAAACCCGCTCCCCCGCTCCAGGGGCTCGATGCGCAGAAACACCTCGCCGAACTGGCCGGCCCCGCCGGTCTGCTTCTTGTGGCGGTGGTGGCCCTCGGCCGGGGTGCTGATGGTCTCCCGATAGGGAATCTTGGGGGGGCGCGTGATCGCCTCCACGTTGAAGCGCTGTTTCATCTTCTCCAGGGCGAGCCGCAGATGCAGATCGCCAAGACCGCGCAGCACCGTCTCGTTGAGGGCCACGTTGTGCTCGAGCCGCAGGCAGGGGTCTTCCTCCACGATCCGCTGCAGGGCGCCGGAGAGGCGTTGCTCGTCACCGCGGCGGGTGGGCTCCACCGCCAGCCCGAACACCGGCAGCGGAAAGGGCAGCGGCGGCAGGTGCACGTGATCCTCCTCGTGGCAGTCGTGCAGCACCGCGTCGAAGTGGAGGTCCTCCACCTTGGCGATGGCGCAGATGTCCCCCGGGATGCCGGCATCGATCTCCACCTGCTGTTTGCCCTGCAGCTTCAGCAGATGCGCCACCTTGAAGGACTTGCGACCGTCGCCCACGAACAGCTGACTGTCCTTGGCGATGGTCCCCTGATGGATTCGGAACACCCCAAGCTTGCCCACGAAAGGGTCCGCCGCCACCTTGAACACATGGGCCACCGCGTGCTGGTTCCGGGGGTCCGGCTGGGCGACGAAGGGTTCGTCCCCCCCGCCGTTACCCTTGACGAAGGGGCGGGGATTGCCTTCGAGGGGGTTGGGCATCAGCCGCTCGCAAACATCCAACAACTGGGGCACACCGGCCCCGGTCCTGGCCGAGACGAAGCAGATGGGCACCAGGTGGCCCTCGCGCATGGCCTGTTCGAAGGCATTGTGGAGCTGCGCCGCCTCAAGCACTTCCCCCTGCTCCATGTAAAGGGTCATCAACTCATCGTCCACCTCCACCACCTGATCGACGATGCGCGTGTGGGCCTCGGCCGGCGAGGAGAAGTCGGAGGAGCCTTCGGCGTTGTAGAAACAGTCGATCACCTCTCGGCCCCCGTTGGCCGGCAGGTTGATGGGCAGGCACTCGGGCCCAAACTCCTCCCGCAGCGACGCCACGAGAGCGGCCAGGTCGACCTCCTCCCCATCGATCTTGTTGATGATGATCATTCGGCAGAGCTTGCGCTCCGCCGCCCAGTTGAGCATTCGCCGCGCCATCGCCTCGACCCCTGCGGGGGCATTGATGACCACCGCCACCGTCTCCACTGCCGGAAACACCCCGATGGCCTGGCCGATGAAGTCGGGTAGCCCGGGGGTGTCGACGAGGTTCACGTGGATGCTGTCGTGGTCCAGGCTGGCGACGGCGGCGCTGAGTGAGTGCCCGTGGCTTTGCTCCAAAGGGTCGGAGTCGCACACGGTGGTGCCCCGTTCGATGCTGCCGGGGGTGGGGATGGCCCCGGCCTGGGCGAGCAGCGCCTCGATCAACGTGGTCTTGCCCCCGCCGGTCGGACCGACCAGGGCGATGTTGCGAATGGCTTCAGTGGTGTAGCGGGGCATGGTTCAACTCTCCAATGCAGGTGTCGGCGGCTTCCCGCCGATTCGGGAAGCGACGCCAGCCCGGATCGCGCCACAGCCACGCGCAAAGCGCTCCCCTAGGGAGAGCGCTGTTCGCCGCGGGGATGGCCCCCATTGGGCCGCCTTCGGAGGGTGTTTGATCCCGGCCGGACTTGAGGTGTTCATATCTCAATCCTAGATGGTCCGGACAGAAGAGAGTTCCCCGGCACCGACGGCACCCGGAACCCGATGCGGGGGCCCCGACGCCAGGGGAGGGGCACATCCACTGGGCCGCGGTTCATCGCAAGAGATCACTTGGGCCAGGGTGAACGCATACTTACCCAAGAGCGATGTAAGTCCTTGAAAGCAGGTCGTCGGCCGCATGGATGGGTGCAAGGACGCACTTATGCCGCGGGAGGGCAGGGATGCCCGAAGCGGCCGCGGCCGTCGAGCGTACAGGGATGGAAGATGATTGCTCCTGCATAATCTTCACTCCCGACATCCATGTCGGTCGTATTCACAGCGTACCTGCTTTCAAGGACTTACATCGCTCACAGCACGGCGGCGACGTTAGTATGCGTTCACCCTGCCACTTGGGCGCACATGCCCCCTCTTCCGGGCAAATTGCCGCTAGTCTATAATGTCGCCCGCTGCCCGTTCGGGCAGTTTCCCCTTCATTTTTGCGTGATACGAGGAGTGTGAACCGTGGGCAACCCATGTCTGCGGTGCGGCGCCTGTTGCGCCCATTATCGCGTTTCGTTCTACTGGACCGAGGCGGATGCGTTTCTCGGCGGTGTGCCGGCCGCAATGACCTCGCCGCTCAACCACCACCGGGTGGTGATGAACGGTACCCACTGTGCACCCGTCCGCTGCGTCGCCCTGGATGGGGTCGTGGGCGAACAGGTGGCCTGCTCCATCTATGCGCAGCGCCCCTCTCCCTGCCGCGAGCTGGAGCCGTGGTGTGAGCTTGGGGGCACCAGCCCGCACTGCACCGTCGCGAGGGCCGCCCATGGGCTGCCGCCGCTGGAGCCGCCGGACCACCGACCGGACTGGGGAGGCACGCCTCTAAGCGCGTGAGGCCGCGGCGGCAGGGACCGACCCTGGCTCCTGCACCGAAGCTGCTGCCGGGAATCTCTTGCCGGTCGCCGACCGCAACCACCAAGGCCCCTCGGGGGTCGAAAACGCCCCGGAGTGGCTCGTGGAACCCTACATCGGTCTATTCTCAATCGCCTTCGTCGCGGCCACACTCCTGCCCGCCTACTCCGAGGTGGTGTTTGCCGCGTTGCTGACCGCCGGCCACGATCCACTGGCGCTATGGGCCTGGGCCACCGCCGGAAACACCCTGGGCGCGGTGGTCAACTGGCTGGTTGGTCGCTATCTGCTGCGCTTCAGCGATCGACGCTGGTTTCCGTTTCGCCCCGAACGACTGGGACCGGCCCAACGGTGGTTCGCCCGCTACGGCATCTGGTCATTGCTGTTCGCCTGGGCCCCGGTGGTGGGTGATGCCCTCACCTTCGTGGCGGGGTTGATGCGTGTCCCCTTCCTCCCTTTTTTCCTCCTGACCGCCGCCGGCAAGGGGGCGCGCTACGGCGTGGTTCTCGGCCTGGTGGAGGGGCTGGCGCGCTGAGTCGCGCCCCCTCCACCGTGGGGGGCGGCGGCGCACCTCCCCCCTCGCAGGGGCGTGCCGGAGGGCATCAACTTGCCCGCACAAACGGCATCAACTTGCGCCCATGTTGAACGTTAGAAACTTCTGATAAGCCGCCTGCCCTGGGCTATCGTTGAGGCAGGAAGCAGGGATTGCATCCGCAATTACTCAGCAGCCCAAGGAGGTGCGTATGAGACTCCCAGTCGCCGTTACGAGTGCCGTTCTGGTCTCCACGGCTGCACTGGCCCAGCTGGATTTCTCCGACCCCTTGGTGGGGGACCGCTTCGATCCCTACGTGACCGCGGACGAAATCACAGTGACGGAGTTGCCCGAAACGGCCCAGAAGCCGCAGATCGGCGATAGGTATGACCCCTATGTGACACCCGACGAGATCCAGGCGGAGCAGGGGGTTCCCCAAGTGATCCAGCCCTCTATCGGTGATCAGTACGACCCCTATGTAGTGATCCCGACGCCGGATGAGACCGAGCTCGCCCAGTTCGAACCGGCACCGGATGGAGTGACGCTCGAGGCCGACACCACCTTCGGATTCGACGAGGCACAGCTCACGGATGAAGGCCGTCAGCTGCTCGATGAACTGGTGGCGCGGGCGGAGCGCTTTGAAGACCCGCAGTTCCGCATCACTGGCCATGCCGATGCCCTCGGACCGGAGAGCTACAACGAAGATCTCTCCGCCCGGCGAGCCGAGGCGGTGAAGGATTACCTCGTCTCCAAAGGGGTGTCCGAGGACGCCATCGAGACGGCCGCGCGGGGCTCCAACGATCCGGTGGTCTCCTGCGAGGGGCTGAGCGGCGATCCGTTGATTGAGTGCCTGGGTCCGAACCGCCGCGCAGTGATCGAGTTCGCGGCCTTTGAGACCGAAGGAGAGTGACCGGCAAGGGAAGCCGGTAGGAAGTACCCCAGGGAAGGTCGACAGGGAGCGTCGAGGGACGGCCGGGGCAGCGCCCCGGTCGTCTTTTTTTTGGCGCGGCGGAGCTACTCGCCCCCTGTCATTCCCGCGAAGGCGGGAATCCAGTCTGGTCAAGGATGAGAAGGTAAGACTGTCTGACCCTCCCTGCGCAAGTGGAGAACACCGCTCGTTCACTTGTCCTTTTTTGGATTCCCGCCTTCGCGGGAATGACGGTTTCGGGGGGCGAGTAGTTACGGTGCGGCTTTATTCCGATGGGCCGCCGCTACTTTGTCGACCGCAATTTGCCGCTCTCCTCAAGATACGAACACACCTCAGTAGGGTGGCTTTGCCAGCGCTGACACAGTGACCGCCTTGCTGCGCCAGTGTACCTATGTCTCTTTTGAACCCCCTCGACCCGCAGGGAGCCACCGGCACGCCGGACAGGTCAAATAGACGTCGGTCGCGCTTCGTGGGCCCAGATTCAGGTGAACGCATACTAACGTCACGGCCGTGCTGTGAGCGACGTAAGTCCTTGAAAGCAGGTCCGCTGTGAATACGACCGACATGGATGTCGGGAGTGAAGATTATGCAGGGAGCAATCATCTTCCGACCGACATGGATGTCGGGAGTGAGGATTATGCAGGAGCAATCATCTTCCATCCCTGTATGCTCGACGGCCGCGGCCGCTTCGGGCATCCTGCCCTCCCGCGGCATAAGTGCGTCCTTGCACCCATCCATGCGGCCGACGACCTGCTTTCAAGGACTTACATCGCTCTTGGGTGAGTATGCATTCACCCTGGGCCCAGGTTATTTTCAGGGTGCCCCGATGCGTGACCTTCCTTATACTGCGCCTCCCACCGACATGACCCGGATACCACAATGACTGACAAACTGACCAATAGCGAGCTCCGGCGCGTTGCGAGCCTCTCCGGGGACGAACGCTACGACTACTTCGTCGAGAAGATCGTGGAGTGGGGCGAGGTGTGGAGCCTGTACAGCGACGACGGATGGGTCGGGGTAACCTCTCAGGACGGTGAAGAGTGCCTGCCGGTCTGGCCCCATCGCGATTTCGCGGCCGAATGGGTGAGCGGCGAGTGGGCCGACTGCACCCCCACCGCCATCTCCCTGGAGGTGTGGGTGGAACGCTGGATCCCCGGCATGGAGAAGGATGGCACCCTGTTGGCAGTGTTCCCCAACGGCGAGGGCGAAGGGGTGGTGGTCACCCCCGACGAACTGCTGGCCTCCATTGAAGCGTGTTGCTAAAAAAAGCAGTTGAGAGGCTCGAGGTGCGAGATACGAGGGGATGGAGGCGCTGCGCGCACCTGTTGTAACACAAAACAGCCGTCGCGCAGCGACACATCCCCCTCGCACCTCGTCACTCGTCACTGTTTCGTAAACTCCGGGTAGGCCTCCAGGCCGCACTCGGAGAGGTCCACGCCGGCGTACTCCTCCTCTTCGCTGACGCGAATCCCCATCACCATCTTCAGCACCGACCAGACCACAAAGCTGGTGACGAAGACCCAGGCGAAGATGGTGATCATCCCGATGAGCTGAGCGGTCAGGCTCGCCGCGGGATTGGTCAGCGGCACCGCCAGCAGACCCCAGATCCCCACCACCCCGTGCACGGAAATGGCACCGACCGGGTCGTCGATCTTCATCTTGTCCAGGGAGACGATGGCGAAGACCACCAGCGCGCCACCGACCCCACCGATCAGGGTCGCGGCCAGGGCGCTGGGGGTGAGCGGTTCGGCGGTGATGGCCACCAGCCCGGCCAGGGCACCGTTGAGGGCCATGGTGAGGTCGGCCTTGCCGAACAGCATGCGGGCGGTGATGAGGGCCGCGACCACACCGCCGGCAGCGGCCATGTTGGTGTTGACAAATACCATGGCCACGGCATTGGCTTCGCCCACATCGGAGAGCTTCAGCTCGGAGCCGCCGTTGAAGCCGAACCAGCCGAGCCACAGGATGAAGGTCCCCAGGGTGGCCAGCGGCAGGTTGGCGCCGGGGATGGCGTTCACCTCACCGTGGGGGCCGTACTTGCCTTTGCGGGCGCCGAGGAGGAGCACACCGGCCAGGGCGGCGGCGGCGCCGGTCAGATGCACCACGCCGGAACCGGCGAAGTCCAGGAAACCCAGGCCGTCGAGGAACCCGCCGCCCCACTTCCAGAAGCCCTGCACCGGATAGATGAAGCCGGTCATGACCACCGCGAAGGCGAGAAAGGCCCACAGCTTCATGCGCTCGGCCACCGCGCCGGAGACGATGGACATGGCGGTGGCCACGAACACCACCTGGAAGAAGAAGTCGGACATGCCCGAGTAGTAGGGGGCGCCTTCGCCACCGGCCAGTACCGCCTCGGCCGTATGGTCGGGGCCCAGCAGGAAGCTGATGCCGGGGATCACGGAGGTGATGCTCTCTCCGTACATGATGTTATAGCCCACCAGCATGTACATGATGCAGGCGATGGCAAACAACGCGACGTTCTTGGTGAGAATTTCGGCGGTGTTCTTCGCCCGGACCAGACCGGCCTCGAGCATGGCGAAGCCGGCCGCCATCCACATTACCAGCGCGCCGGATACCAGAAAGTAAAAGGTATCGAGCGCGTACTTAACTTCCACAACTGCGTCCATAGGATTTACCTCCGCTGAGTGGTCGCCTCGATCACAAGGCTTCGGGGCCGGTCTCGCCGGTCCGGATCCGCACCGCCTGCTCCAGGTCGAAAACGAAGATCTTGCCGTCGCCGATCTTCCCGGTGTTGGCGGCCCCGCGGATCGCCTCGATCACCTGATCGGCCAGGTCGGCGCCCACCGCCGCCTCGACCTTCACCTTGGGCAAAAAGTCCACCACGTACTCCGCACCGCGATAGAGCTCGGTGTGACCTTTTTGCCGCCCGAAGCCCTTGACCTCGGTGACCGTAATACCCTGGACACCAATGTCCGACAGCGCCTCACGGACGTCATCGAGCTTGAAGGGCTTGATGATTGCGGTTACCAATTTCATGACAACACTCCCCGTTTTTTCAGCCCGCCCGGGATGGACGGGCCTTGAACAAAACTGTGTCCTTACAGGTTCACCTCGATGCCGTAGGAGACCACCATCACCCAGTCGCCATCGGTCGTATCGAGATCGGTGTCGCTGAGCATGAGGCTCCAACTGCCCTTGCTCAGGCTGACGCTGTAGTCGATGTAGTCGTCAAAGCCGGCCGTGGCCGGCTGGTCAAAGTCGTAACTGCCCACGTGCAGGCCCAGCATCAACTCCTTGGCGATTTCGGTCTCGTAGCCGGCCGAGATGTAGAGGCCGTCGGTGTCGGTGCCGAACACGTCGTTGGAGAAGGCGAGGCCGAGGGTGAAGCCCTGGTAGCCGATGTTGGCGTAGTACTCAATCCAGTCGAGGTTGTCGGCCTGGGGGTACAGGTAATCGATAACGCCCACGTCATAGCTGAAGGAGGATGCCTCCCCCCCGAAACCGGCGTAGAGATCCACTTCGGGAGAGCCGAACGAGGTGTTGGAGGTCCAGGTGCCGGCATAGAAACCGGAGCCGTGGCTGTAATCGAGACCGCCCTGAATGGCCGAATCACCATTGGTCTGGGTGGTGCCGCGCCACAAGTAGTTGGAGGTGAGGCCGATGTTGCCGGTCACCTCGGCAACGGCGGCACTGCTCGCCAGCGCGGAGGCGCCCAGCATGGAAGCGGCAACGATGGTCTTTGCGAATTTTTTCATTTCAACTCTCCTCGACTGCGATTTGACTTGTTGGTCCGGTTGATTCGAATTCGGTTTGCGCCAGGCACGCCGTTGTTTTTGCATCAGCCGTGCCACTCCTGTTTTTCCTTTTAATTCCGGACAGATGCGTTCATTTGCGCATCAGCATGAAGTGGGTCGCGCACCAATTTGGAAGTGAAAGGAAAGAAGGGCGCACCCTTTTTGTGCGCCCGCTGAGGAAAAATTCACGTAAACTTATTCGCCACACGACTTGCCAAGGGAAACCTCTATGGATACACGTTTTCTCGACGATCTCGCCCGGCGCCTGACCGAAGCCATGCCTACCGGCGTACGCGAAATTCAGGCCGATTTGGAGAAGAACGTTCGCGCCGTGCTCCACGCCAGCTTCAGCAAACTCGATCTCGTCACGCGTGAGGAGTTCGAAGTGCAATCGCAAGTGCTGGCGCGCACACGGGCGAAGCTGGATGCGTTGGAGAAGGAGGTGAAGGCGTTGGAGGAGAAGATGAAGGGGTAAGGCAGGGAGCGTTGTGCGGGCGGTGGGGTGGCACAATTTCAAACGTGCTTTCAAGTGCCCGGAAAGTCATCCCTGATCTCGGCCCCCTGATCCCTCTTCACCTCGCCCCCCGTTTCCGGTAAGGTCGCTCCATCATCAACGTGGAAAGGATGCCATGTCACTCGCCATCGTCCGCAGCCGGGCGGCCGTCGGGATCGATGCGCCCGAGGTGCTTGTCGAGGTCCATCTCGCCAACGGCCTGCCCGCCCTCTCCATCGTCGGGCTTCCGGAGGCGGCCCTGAAGGAGAGCAAGGACCGGGTCCGCGGTGCGCTCCTCAACAGCCGCTTCGAATTTCCCGCCCGCCGCATCACCATCAATCTTGCACCGGCGGATCTGCCGAAGGAGGGGGCCCGGTTCGATCTGCCCATCGCGCTCGGGATCCTTGCCGCGTCCGGGCAAATTCCCCCGAACAGCCTGGATCGCTATGAATTCGTGGGCGAACTGGCCTTGAGCGGCCAGTTGCGGCCGGTGCGCGGCGTCCTACCCGTGGCGCTGCGGGCGCGCGAGGCCGACCGCAGTCTGGTGGTGCCGGCGGAAAACGGTCCCGAGGCAGCTTTGGTTTCGGGTGGCACGGTGCACCCGGCCGGCCACCTGCTCGAGGTGTGCGCCCATCTGCACGGCCACTCGCGGCTCGACCTCGCCTGCTCCCCGGCCGCCGCCGGCCCGCCGGAGGGCTTGCCGGACCTCGCCGAGGTGCGGGGCCAGCACCATGCGCGGCGCGCCCTCGAGATCGCAGCGGCAGGCGGCCACAGTCTGCTCATGGCCGGGCCGCCCGGCACCGGCAAGACCATGCTGGCCAGCCGCCTACCCGGGATCCTCCCCGAGATGACCGACCGGGAGGCGGTGGAGAGCGCCGCCATCGCCTCCATTAGCGATCAGGGCTTCTCCGCGGCGCACTGGAAGCGCCGTCCATTCCACGCCCCGCACCACACCGCGTCCGGGGTGGCCCTGGTGGGCGGCGGCAGCCACCCGCGGCCCGGGGAGATCTCTCTCGCCCACCAAGGCGTGCTGTTTTTGGACGAATTGCCGGAGTTCGACCGGCGGGTCCTGGAGGTGCTGCGCGAACCGCTGGAGTCGGGGCGCATCGTCATCTCCCGCGCAGCCCGTCAGGCGGAATTCCCCGCCCAGTTTCAGCTGGTGGCCGCCATGAACCCCTGCCCCTGCGGCTATCTGGGGCAACCCAACGGCCGCTGCCGCTGCACGGTCGAGCAGGTGGCCCGGTACCGGGCCCGGCTCTCCGGGCCGCTGCTGGATCGCATCGATCTCCACGTGGAGGTGCCGAGCCTGCCCCTGGAGGCGCTGCGCGGCACTGGGGGCTCGCCGGTGGCCGAGAGCAGCGCCACGGTGCGCCAGCGGGTCACCGAGGCCCGCGCCCTGCAGATGGCGCGCAGCGGCAAACCCAACAGCCGTTTGAGCAACCGGGAGATCGAGGCGGCATGCCGTCTGGCCGGGGCAGACGCCCGGCTGCTGGAGCAGGCCATCGAGCAGCTGGGGTTATCGGCCCGCGCCTATCACCGGGTATTGAAGGTGGCGAGAACCATCGCCGATTTGTCGGGAAGTGAGGCGATCCGCACGCCCCACCTGATGGAGGCCATCGCCTGCCGCCGCAGTGCGCCGGTGGCCACGGCCATGCCGGGTTAGACGGGAGTGGGGGCGCACCATGGGGCTCTGGAGCCGATGCGCCGAGGCAGGGGTTCGTGAAGGGGGACGGGCGGGAAGAGCTCAGGATGCGCTGACCCACAGAAAACCCATCACACGCCCATTGGCGGCAGTACGCGTGGGCTTCGTTCCTCACCCATCCTCATCGGGAAGGGGAGGCGGTGCTGTCCTGAGCCTGAATGGCACATTTCGGCTGGGCGAGATCGTGGCTATGTGAGTGGCATCCAGTCGTAGACGGCATAGGCCACGCCGCCTGCACACACGACCAGCCAGAACAATACGCCGCCGATACGACGCCGCTTGCCGAACAGGCGTCTCTTGCTCCAGCGGCGCTCGGCCTTGCTGAGGTCATCGAACATGGTCCCCCCTTGCGGACAGCGACGAATTACCCTGCAAATGGTGCGCAAACGCTACCACAGGCGCCGCCCGGTTGAGAACATCTGCTTGTGGTTAGGTTGACCCGGCGCAAGGTCCGGCGGTCCCAACCAGCCGGCGGGCGGAGATACGAGATGAATGATTCGAGAGGCGAGGGATGTGCTCGCTGCGCTCGAACAGATCAATAAAACCGTGCGCGCAGCGCACACCACCCCTCGTATCTCGTCCCTCGCCCCTCGAATCTGCTCTCTTGTGCCCCATCTCTCTACGCGGCCCCCTACCTTCAGTTAAAATACCGCTCCATTTCCCTGACGCCAGGCCCAGCCGTGAGTGGTCTCAATCCCCGACAACGCGAGGCCGTCCGCTACATCGACGGTCCCCTGCTGGTCCTCGCGGGTGCCGGCAGCGGCAAGACCCGGGTGATCACCCAGAAGATTGCCTACCTCATCCAGGAGTGCGGCTACAGCTCCCGCCACATCGCCGCGGTGACCTTCACCAACAAGGCCGCCCGGGAGATGAAGGAGCGCGTGGGCCAGCTGCTCAAGGGCAAGGAGGCGCGGGGCCTGCGGGTCTCCACCTTCCATACCCTGGGACTGGACATCGTCCGGCGCGAGACCAGGCGCCTGGGCTACAAACCGGGCTTCTCCATCTTCGACGCCCAGGACAGCCTGGGGCTCATCCGCGAGCTGCTGCGCAAGGAGGCGGGGGACGACGGCCTGGAGCAGGAGATGCAGCGGCGCATCTCCAGTTGGAAGAACGCCTTCGTCACCCCCGAGCAGGCGCTGGCTGGCGCCGAGGATGCGGCCGACCACGCCACCGCGCAGGTCTACGCCCAGTACAACCGCCACCTGCGCGCCTACAACGCGGTGGACTTCGACGACCTCATCATGCTGCCGGTGCTGCTGTTCGAGCAGCACCCCGATGTGCTGGAGGAGTGGCAGGGCCGCATTCGCTACCTGCTGGTGGACGAGTACCAGGACACCAACGCCACCCAGTACCGTCTGGTGCGCCTGCTGGTCGGCCTGCGCGGGGGGCTGACCGTGGTGGGCGACGATGATCAGTCCATCTACGCCTGGCGCGGCGCCCAGCCGGAGAACCTGGGGCTGTTGAACCGCGACTACCCCGCCCTGCGGGTCATCAAGCTGGAGCAGAACTATCGCTCCATGGGGCGGATCCTCAAGGCCGCCAACCAGCTCATCGCCAACAACCCCCACGTGTTCGAGAAGAGCCTCTGGAGCGAAATGGGCTTTGGCGACCCCATCACGGTGGTGAACTGCGCCGACGAGGAGGATGAGGCGCTGCGGGTGGCCTCGGCCATCGTCCACCACCGCTTCAACAAAAAGACCAACTTCAGTGACTACGCCATCCTCTACCGGGGCAACCACCAGTCGCGGGTGTTCGAGAAGGCCTTGCGCGAGCAGCGCATCCCCTACCACATCAGCGGCGGCTCCTCCTTCTTCGACAAGGCCGAGGTGAAGGACATCCTCGCCTACCTGCGCCTGGTGGTGAACCCGGACGACGACACCGCCTTCCTGCGGGCAGTCAACACCCCCCGGCGGGAGATCGGCCCCACCACCCTGGAGAAGCTGGGCAGCTACGCCCAGGAGCGGGGAGTGAGTCTCTTCACGGCCTGTTTCGAACTGGGACTCAAGCAACACCTGAAGGAGCGGGCCGCCACCCGCCTGGAGCACTTCGCCAACTGGCTGGTGGACATCGGCGACCGCGCCCGCCGGGGCGATGCCCTGCGGGCGGTGCACGACATGATCCGGGAGATCGACTACGAGACCTGGCTCAAGGACAGCTGCAAGGACCTCAAGACCGCCGAGAAGCGCATGGAGAACGTCCAGGAGCTCTCCGCCTGGCTGGGGCGCATGGCCGAGCAGGAGGAGGGCGATCCCGACCTCACCACCCTGGTGGCCAAGATGGCCCTCATGGACATCCTCGACCGCCACCAGGAGTCGGAGGCGGGGGATGCGGTGCGGCTCATGACCCTGCACGCGGCCAAGGGGCTGGAATTCCCCCACGTCTTCCTGGTGGGCATGGAGGAGGAGCTCTTGCCCCACCGGGTGAGCATCGAGGAGGAGAGCATCGAGGAGGAGCGGCGCCTCGCCTACGTGGGGATCACCCGCGCCCAGAAGACCCTCACCATGACCCTCGCGGCCCGCCGCCGCCGCGGCGGCGAGCTGGTGCGCTGCGAGCCCAGCCGCTTCCTCCAGGAGCTGCCCCAGGACGACCTGCAGTGGGAGGGCAAGGGGGTGGAACTGCCCCCCGAACAGAAGCAGGAGCGGGGCAAGTCAGCACTGGCCAACCTGCGGGGAATGTTGCGTTCCTGAGAGGGACCAGCTCTGGAGCACCGAACAGATAAATCCGACCGCCCAACATGTAGGGTGGATAAGCGCAGCGCATCCACCGTGCGGCGTCGAATTGGTGGATGCGCTGCGCTTATCCACCCTACCTCGGTTCGCTGCCCCCGCCACCTGCGGCGCAACTTGGCTGCGATTGGCGATCTTTCGGTTTACCTGTTCGGTGCTCTAGGCGTCGAATTGGTGGATGCGCTGCGCTTATCCACCCTACCTCGGTTCGCTGCCCCCGCCACCTGCGGCGCAACTTGGCTGCGATTGGCGATCCTTCGGTTTACCTGTTCGGTGCTCTAGCACCGAAGAACGGCCGCCGTGTACTTCGGCATGACAGTGGGCACAGCAAAGTACACAGCCCCGTACCCGGTCGCAGTCTCAGCAGGTCCAAGCCATCGAAACCCGCAGGCCGTAGCACATCATTTTGTGTAACTACTCGCCCCAGCTGATCACGCAATGCCTTGGAAATTCGTCATCCCCGCGTAGGCGGGGATCCATTTTGAGCCATGCATCTGTTCTCTGGATTCCCGCCTTCGCGGGAATGACGGGGGGGAGTAGTTACCATTTTGTTTGGAAAGAAATTTCACAATGGGCGATTTTGTGTTCACTCCGAGATCATCCCAGCACCGCGCGGACTTACCCCTCCTTTGCAGGATCTGCTCACAGCGTTATCCACAGGCTCTGTGGATATTCCGTGTGTCGCCTGGGGGAGGTTCAATGCCTCAGCCCCGGGGCGCTCAGGGCCTGGTCCCCCCCAAATATGGGGGCTTGCTTCCCCCCCCGTCCACCATCATCCTGTGCCACCACAGGGTAAACGCATACTAACGTCACGGCCGTGCTGTGAGCGATGTAAGTATGCGTTTACCCTGCTTGCCACCACTCGCGGGCGGACGTAAACGCCCCCCAGAATGTAAGGAGACGATGATGGGTCAAGGAAAATGGATGCGGTGGTCAGTGGGCTGCCTGTTCTCCGCGCTCGCAACCCTGGTCCAGGCCGACGACAGCCTGGATGCCGCCTACCGAAAGGCCGTGGCTGATGCAGCCTTCGCCTCGGCCGACGAGATTTCCTCCGATCTTCTGGCCGTCGACGAACGTAATCCCAATCTGGTATGGGATGCCGATCGCAGCAGAATTCTGGTCACAACCTGGAAAGCGAACGGCGCCTACGAACGCTTCCTCATGCCCTACCGACACACCTCGGAAAATGCAGATTACGCCGTCTGGGTGACCGCCGTGCCCCAAATCCGGCAGTTTTGCCGACAGTTCCTGCAAAGCCACCCGAATGCCGGACCGGAGGACGTGGCACTGCGACTGAAGCAGTACCTCGGCCTCAACCATACCTGGAGCTATGACGTGTTCGTGGAGATGTGGGTAAACCCGGCCGACCTGTTCCGCCCCTGTGTCGATCCGCAGACCGATGACTCGACGTGCGATCTACAGTTCGGCTCCGAGACACCGCAGGTGGCCCAAATCGCCGACTACCCCGCCTTCTACCGCGACCTCTATTTCAAGAGCTTCCGCAGCAGCGCCGGCGTGCCCTGGACCGGGCTCGGGTATACCTACGATTGGGGCAACCCGGTCGCCAAGGTGGGGGCGAGCGAATTTATTCTGCGCCCGGGCACCCCATACGAGATCAAGCAGGTGGTCCCTACCTTCCAATACTGCCGGTCTTGAACTGCCTGGCCCCGGGATGAGGGAGACGCACGGGAGGAGAGGGGCCATCGCATGGCCCCCTCATCGAGGGGCAAAAGGTGTACACAGCCAGGATCTGCAGCGCGGGCCCCCATGGGCACGTCCTGGAGTTGACCGCCCTGTAGCACATCTTTCTGTTTTTGCAAGTAATTTGACAACGGCGATTCTGTGTCCACTTCGTGATCGCCCCAATGGCGGCACGGACTTACCCCTCCTTTGCAGGTTCTGCCCACAGAGTTATCCACAATTGCTGTGGATATTCCCTGCGCCGTCCAGGCAGAGCCCCGAATTCCACTCTTCCCACCGGGCACCAGGGTGAACGCATACTTACCCAAGAGCGATGTAAGTCCTTGAAAGCGAGGTCGTCGGCCGCATGGATTTGTGCAAGGACGCACTTATGCCGCGGGAGGGCAGGATGCCCGGAGCGGCTGCGGCCGTCGAGCGTACACGGATGTATTCACAGCGTACCTGCTTTCAAGGACTTACATCGCTCACAGCACGGCCGTGACGTTAGTATGCGTTCACCCTGCACCGGGCACTGGTTTACAGCCTCCCCACACTCCTATACATTTCGCCCCTTCAGACCGCTTTTTGGCGCTCAGACCATCACAAAACTCAAGAGGGGAGATCATCATGGATGCCACCGCTATCGCTGCCATTCTGTCCGTCGTCGGTTCGATCGTTGTCTTTGTCTTCCTGGGCTTCCGCATCAACAAGCTGATGAAGACCACCCATTCCTCCGACTGAACGGCTCTCGCCCGAACGGATTACGGCTCGCCTCAAGGATGGGGCATTGATTTCAGTCAACCCCGCGCCCCTCAGGCTTCGCCACCGCTCCCTGATCCCCCGCCGCCAACCCCAAGTGGGGAACCGTCCCCCGGCACGATTGCGCCAACACCCTTCTGAACGCGGAATACTGTGCACAGGTCGGTACCGCCCCTGTGTTTGCCATAGCGGCAAATCAAAGTATCGGGTCCCCGTAGCACATCATTTTGTTTTTGCAAGTAATTTGACAGCGGGTGATTTTGTGCTCAACGCAAGCTTCCACCTGCAGCGACACGCAGTTACGCCCACTTTTCAGGATTGCTCCACAGAGTTATCCACAGTCACTGTGGATATTCCGTGCCCCGCGTGATCCAAGTGGAGCGCTGCCCGAGAAGGCCAGGGGGCAAGCTGGCCTTCTCGGGCAACCCGTACTCAAGGATGGGAGGCCACGGAGATCTGCGGGCGAAGCCCCTCCGCCTCGTAGACATTCCTCGGGTTCCAGAGCATCCAACCGCCGGCCCCGAAGGTCTCCGTCGCCTCGATCTGCCGCTTGAGCGGCTCGCCGGTGAACGATCGCTTGTCGAAGGCGTAATCCCGGAAGGCCTGCAACCAGGGGCGGAAACGGTGCCCGGCGATGGCGGTGCGTTGGCGGGCGCGCTCCAGTGAGAGGTAGACGATCTCGTACGGGTACTCCACCGGGTTGTGGTAGGGGGGGATCCCCTTGTGGAAACCGGAGGGATAGAGCATCGGGGCGATGTAGTCGACGTGCTTCGCCAGGGCCTCCAGCTGCTGGCCGATTTGGGTGTCATTGCGGTTCCAGCAGGCGTAGCCAAAGATGCTCGCGCCCACATAAACGTGATGAGGGGCAAGGCGGCTCCGCGCCTGCGCGAGGAAGGTGTTGATGGCCTCGGTGCGGGCCACTTGGGTGTTGGGTTGCGAATACGCCGGGGTGGAGGCATCGGGAAAGCGCACGTAGTCGAAGACGATTTCGTCGAATCCGAGCTGCGCGGCCTCCACGGCGATCTCAATGTTGTACTCCCACACCTCCTTGCGGAAGGGATCGCTCCAGGCCATCCCTTGGCCGTCGCGCCACACCTCCCCCTCCGCGGTCTTGATGGCCAGCTGCGGCTCGGCGCTGGCGAGCCGATCATCCTTGAACACGACCACCCGCCCGATGGTGTAGACCCCTCGGTCCTTCAGCTCCGACAGCAGCTGCTTGATGTCCCTGACGGTGATCACCTGCTGGGCCCCCACCTGAATCGCCTTGGGCACCGCGCTGCGATAGGGGATCAACCCCCGGTCCCCCTTCACGTCAATGATGATTGCATTCACCTCGGTGCTCCCCACCAGATTCAGGGCCTCCTCCCGCAGCCCCTTGTGCCCTACCCCGTAAAAGGAGAGATAGATGCCTTTGGGCGTGAAGGGCAGCAGTGCCACCTCCAGGGGGTGGTCTGCGGTCGGCGCGGTGAGGGTGTGCCGACGATAGCCCGGGGCGCCGATGGTGAGCGTTTCGCCGGTGAATTCGAAGCGACCCTCGGTGTCGCTGCGAGTCACCACCCCATCGGCAGTCACCAGTGCCTCGGCGATGGGGGCCTTGGTCAGTGCATCCAGGACGATGCCGCTGCCGCCGTGGGCCAGGGCGGGAGCGATCAGAAGAGCAGTGGCGAGACAGGAAATCAGTCGGTTGCGCAACATGGGGACTCAGACCTCGCTGGGGCGTTCACATGCATCCTGGCGCGCTGAGCTGCCGTGGGCGCAGAACCGGCGCCCGGCAGGGGCAGGGGAACCTGCCTGTCCGTGGGGAGATAGTGTTGCAGGGGTGGGGTGGGGGGGCCGTGCGTGAGTTCGCAGCCACCTTGCGCACGGGATCATAAATCTGAACTTTCCCATTCCCTGCGGGCATTCCAGTTGCGGCCCGCGGCCGGGCTCGCCCACTGCACTGCTCAGGGGCGGAACGTGCTATTAAAATTGTTCTTTGTGCCGGATTTTGGTGGAATGCCCTACAGGAGCGCCCACCGTCCGAGGCGGTGGTTTCAACATAAAAATAGAATGATGGACAGACGGAATGCGGACCATAGACTACGAGTACCGGTTTCTCTTCCCCAGTGGGCGTCAGGAGTCATTCCATCTCCGGCTTGAGGGGGCCACTCTCACGCCTCTGGCGGAGGCGCCCGCAGCGCTTCCGGAGTGGACCCGCATGGAGTTCAAGCAGTGCATGGGCTGTCCCCTGGAGGCGACCTCCGAGAGCACCTGCCCTCTGGCGGCACGCATGGCCCCGGTGGTGGATCACATGAGCGACGTGCTCTCTATCGATGAGGTGGAGGTGACGGTCATCCTGGATGAGCGCGTGGTGACCCGCAGCGCCACCGCCCAGGAGGGGCTCAGCTCGCTGATGGGGATCATCGTGGCCACCAGCGGCTGTCCGCTGACGGAATTCTTCAAACCCATGGCCCGCTTCCATCTGCCGTTCGCCAACCTGGAAGAGACCTTCTACCGCGCCGCCTCCATGTACATGCTGGGCCAGTACTACCGCTGGCAGTCAGACCTCTCCGCGGATTTGGACATGGTAGGGCTCATCCGCTTCTACGAAGGTGTGGCCCAGGTCAACAAGGGGA
The DNA here is from genome assembly GCA_041690535.1 of Gammaproteobacteria bacterium. Lineage (GTDB taxonomy): Bacteria > Pseudomonadota > Gammaproteobacteria > Thiohalomonadales > Thiohalomonadaceae > JAWLHA01. Next base: position 19,561 of record JAWLHA010000059.1, read on the forward strand.
TGGCCGACCGGCTCCGGGCGAACAAACGGGAAGATGGGGCCATCAACGCGCTCGTGCTGCTGGACATGTTCGTCAAGAGCATGCCCCTGGAGATCGAATCCACCCTCAAGGAGCTCGCCCCGCTGTTCGGCCCCTATCTGGCGGACAAGCACATCGTCTGAGTTTTTCCGCAGGCCGGAGAGACGTCCGGCCTGCCCCTCACTCCGCCTTCCCCTTGTTCAACATCTCCTTCAGCCCGGCGAAGGGGTTGTGGGTGGCCGGCTTCTCCTCGGTGCTCCCGAGGCCCCCGTAGCCCCGCACCTGATCCACATAGCGTTGGTGCTCGTTGTCGTGGCAGTAGAGGCAGAGGTTTTCCCAGTTGCTGCCGTCGGGCGGGTTGTTGTCGTGGTTGTGATCCTTGTGGTGGACCGTCAGCTCGTGCAGGTTCTGCCGGGTGAACTCTCGCCCGCAGCGGCCGCAAATCCATGGATGGATCCGCAGGGACTGCTCGCGGTAGCCCTCCAGGCGCTTGTCCGCTTCGCGGCGGGCGTTGGCGACGATCTGATCGAGCTTGTCACTGTTGAGGGGTCGACCGGGGGGCCGTCCGGTGGTGGACATGGTTCTCTCCTCCTTCTCAAAGGGTCGGGCGCGGGCGCGCATTCAGGGATCGGAGCGCATCGCCACGTAACCGCAACGACCGCCTTTCCTGGATGGTTATCCGATTTGACCGGATTGGCAAGCTTACCTGTCGCGGTGCTGTCGGCTGAACCACTTCAGAAGGCTGAACCTACAAGCCCCATCTGTTCCTTTCCAGGGTGAACGCATACTAACTTCACGGCCGTGCTGTAAGCGACGTAAGTCCTTGAAAGCAGGTCCGCTGTGAATACATCCCTGTACGCTCGACGGCCGCGTCCATGCGGCCGACGACCTGCTTTCAAGGACTTACGTCGCTCTTGGGTGAGTATGCGTTCACCCTGCTGTTCCCTTCAGGGTCTCAGAACTCACTGCCGAGGGTGAGATAGCCTTGGGTCTCCCCCCCATCGTCCAGGCCATGGGCAAGGCCCAGGCGCAGGTCCAGGTCCATCAGGTAGAAGAGGTTCGTGTCCGCCATCAGCTCCAGCCCGACACCGCGGCGGTACTCTTCCGGCTCGCCGCCGTGCTCCCAGGTGGCGCCGGCATCCACGAAGAGATTGCCGCTCAGCCGATGCAGACCGAAGGGAGGCCGGCGAAAGGCCCGCTCCACCTCGCGGATGGGGAAGCGCCACTCCAGACTCCCCAGGCGGAACCGCCGCCCGGTGAGTTCGGCCAATCCGGAGGGGTAGCCGCGCAGCGGATAGCGGCGCTGGTTAAAGCGGAACAGCACCAAACTCTCCAGCCCGGTGGCGGCCCCACCCAGCTCGAAGGGACGGGGGCGATCGGTGCCCCAACCCTGCGCGGCCCGCACCGCCAGCACATGGCGCCCCAGCGAGAAGAACTCGCGCCAGTCGCCCACGTACACCTCGCCGCTGTAATCGCTGTCGAAGGCGTCGCTGCTTTCCGCCGCCACGCGGATCTCGCGGCCATCGCCACGACTGACGGCGCGGGGATAGTGTTCCGTGCTGTCAAAGGTGAAGGCCACCCCTGCCACCGCATCCCGGGTATCCTCGAACGGGGCGACCCCCGACTCGCGGTGAGCCTCGGACTCCCAGGAGCCATGCACCCCCAGGTGCAGAGCCATGGTGTGGTCCAGGGAAAAGCGGGGGAACAGCAGGGCCAGCTCCGCCAGATCGACCTGGCGGATGCGCTTGATCACCCCGTCACCGGTGTGGTCATAGACATGGCGCCGGCCCGCAGTCAGCGCCAGGCGGTCGTGATAGACGTAACCGAGTTGCGGTGAAAGCAGGCCGAAGTTGGCCTCAACGGTCAAGGCGGCGGTGTAGCGATGCCCCGCCAGTGCATCCGCCCCCCAGATGCTGGCCCCCACCTCGAACAGCTCATCGGTGACCACCGCCACGGGAAACCAGCTGGTCGGCTTGAGGCTCGGCCAGGGGGTGTAGTCCCTCGCCGCCACTGGAGCGGCCTCCGCCTCCGGCACGGGGGCGGCCGGCACGAGGCGAGCGGGCTCCTTGACTGCAGCCAGGGGCGCCACGGGCGCGGGCGCGTTCATGCGGTAGAGGTCATAACCGGTCGGACCGTAGCCGAGGTAGGTGAGCACGCCGGCGGCATCCATGGTCGGGTCGAAGGCCCCGGTCTCCACATTGGTCAAGGTCTCCAGCGCGCCGCTGGCCAGCTCCAGCCGCCGCAGGTTGTAGGTTCCGCCGTGGTCGGAGCTGAACAGCAGGTAGCGACCGTCGGGGGTGTACTGGGGGTCCCCCTCGATGGCGCTGTCATCGGTGAGCTTGGTGAGCTGCCCGGTATCGAGATCCAGGACCTCCAGGTTCCACCGCCCCCGCCAGACTGAGAGGGCAATCCGCCGTCCATCGGGGGCGAAGTCGAGTTTGGAGAGGATCTCCCCGTCGCGCCCCTCCCGCAGCACCGCACGCTCCCGCCCCTCGGCATCCAGCAGCAGCAGACGGCTCAGGCCCGAGCGCACCTGCACGGCCGCAATGTGCTCTCCCGTGGGGTCCCAGGCCCCGAAGCTGTAGCGTCCGCCCCGGGTCAGGCGGCGCACCCGGCCGCTGTCCGGGTCGACCCGGTAGAGGTCGAAGAGGAACTGGTAGTTGTCGACCACCTCCGGCTGGGACAGGAGAATCCCCGCCTCGGGGTGGTAATCGATGCGGGCGAAAGGGTGCACCCGGGTCACGGGGACCGCTCCCTCGCCGGGGGTCCAGCGCATGAGTGCCGGGTGGGCGAGGTCGTCATCCCTGATGTACCACACCGCGCCAGCGTCCCCCACGCGGGGGGATGCGGTGCGATAGGCGTGGTCGGTGATCCGCTCCCCCTGGACCACCCCCTGGGCCCGAATGGCCGCCAGCTGGGGGGCGTAACGCCCCTCCAGATATTCCGAGAACTCCCGCCACAGCTGCGGCGTGTCCTTGCCGAGCACCCGCCTGAAGTTCGAGTGGAACAGGTAGGGGACCAGGTTGGCACTGTATCGCTCCAGCAGTGCCTTCACCCGTGCCCGACCGTAGCGTTCCTCCAGGAACTGAAAGAAGTGCACACCGTAGAGGTAGGGGACATGGCCCTGGGGCCAGACGGTCAGCCCCCCCATGCTCACCTGATCGAACGGCTTGATCCCCCCCATCACCTCGGCGCGCATCATCATGGCGAAGACGGCGCTCTGACCCCGGCCCACCCCCCGCTCGAGATCGGTCTCGTACCAGGTGGCGAGCCCCTCGTGCATCCAGCTGGGTTGGAAGAGGCTGGGGAAGGTGAAGAGGTTGCGCCCCAAGACACCGCGCACCGCGCCGGGCGAACCGGAGACCTTGTCGAGATGCAGTATATGAGTGTACTCGTGGATGAGAAGCATCTCGTACCAGTCGTCGAAATCATCCACCACCCCGATGGCGTGCGGCGGCACGAGGTTGAGCTGCATCTTGTTGAACGGGAAGGGGGTGGAGAAGCCGTTGGCGAGGTCCATCTCGTCGGTCAGGACGATCTCCGTCTTCTCCTTGGGCACCCAGCCGAACTCCGCCGTGAGCCTTTCATGGACCCGTTCGGCCAGGGAGAGAATTTGCGGGGCGAGGCGCTCCTCGCCGGGGTGGAAGTGGAGGTTGAAGTGGGGACTCGAAAGGGTCTTCCAGGGGAGCGAAGGATCCACCGCCCCGACCCTGGCCGTGGCAAGCAGCAAAGCGAGGGCGACCCCAAGGAACAACGGGCCACGCCCGACACGAGCGTTCATTGAGCATCTCCATCCCGACTGGAGGGGGTAGTCTAGGGACAGCGGCGCGGCGCGGCAACCGTCGCGACGGGCACTCGTTTACATCAGGCCGGCGTCCCCTCCGGGGCCGGTTCATCGCCGGCGCGACGCGCTTCCAACAGGGCCGCGGCGAGGATGAGCAATCCACCCAGAAGCTCACCGCCGGAGAGCACCTCCCCGCCGAGGAGGGTGGCGGAGATCACCGCCGCGAGCAGCTCGGTGATGAGAATGACCGAGGCGCGCCCCGCCTCCATGTGGGTCACGGCCCAGGCAGTAGCCAGGGTGGCCAGCAGCAGCCAAGCGAGCCCAAACAGAACCAGCGCCCCCCAGGTGACGGCGGGGACCGCCGGCAGGGGCAGCTCGAGCAGAAACAGGCCGGCCACCGCCATCAGCCCGCAGCCCAGGAACACGACCGCGCTCTTGCTCATCACCGGCGTTCGCTGGGCGGCTCGGCAGGTGACGTTGTTGAGGGCGAAGGTCACCCCCGCGCTGATGGCCAGCAGGTCAATCAGTCCAGGGGGGGCTTCGAACAGCGCCCAGCCCCCCAGCACCAGGAAGGCACCGCTCAGGGCCAGCCCCACCCCCAGCCAACGTAGCCGGTCGATGGACTCCCCTAGGAAAACCCGCCCCCCGAGCACGCCCCACACCGGGGCCAGGTAGAACAAGATCATGGCGCGCACCACCTCGCCGTAGATCATTGCGGCGGCGAAGGCGAGATTGGTCCACCCGCCAAGGAGGAACATCAGCAGCACCAAATGCCCCTCGCCCCGCCAGCCGTCGCGCTGGCGCCACAGCCACGGGAGGAGGATCAGCCCCACCGAGCCATAACCCACCAGAATGAGCGCGATCCCATCCACCCCCTGTTGGTGGAAGAACTGCAGCGGCCACCAGGTCAACCCCCACATGATCGCGGAGATGACCAACACAACCACGGGAACGGAGACCCTCACCGCATCGCCTCACACCAGAGAAGGGGGGGCATCTCGCCAGGCCGGAGCGGATGAAGGAAGCCGCTTTCCTGGGTCGCCCCCAAACGGCCCGAGCTTACAGCAGAAACCGCACACGCGCTCATAAACTCATCCCACGGGCAGGGTGAACGCAGCCTTACCCCAAAGCCGATGCAAGTCCTTGAAAGCAGGTCGACGGCCGCCTGGATGGGGTGCGAGGACGCACTGATGCCCGGAGCGGCTGCAGCCGTCGAGCGTACAGGGATTGAAGATGATTGCTCTTTGCCAAAACGAGAAAGGGCCCGGTCAAGCCGGGCCCTTTCTCGCAGGCAATGCCAGGTCGTTACTGACTCTCGCCGACCATGTACTCGATGGCACCAATCAGCTCGGCATCGGAGCAGGCACCGCAGGTGCCGCGAGGAGGCATCGCATTGATGCCGTTGATGGCGTGGGACACCAAGGTATCCATCCCCTGCTCGATGCGGGCCCCCCAGGCGGCCTTGTCGCCCAGCACGGGCGCACCGGCGGCGCCGGTACCGTGGCAGGCGAAGCAGGAGGCCTGGTATACATCCTTGCCGGAGCGCGCGCCGCCGGCGGCGGCCGCGGGAGCGGCAGGGGCAGCAGCCACTTCAGGGACGATGGGGGCGCCGGTGTTCAGCTTGGCCACTGGCGCGATGCGCGCCACCACGGCCTCAGCGCTGTTGTCGGCCACCTTGGAGCCCTTGATCACCGGCTTCAGCACGCTCATCACCACCAGGATCAGCACGCCCACCACCACGAACATACCAACGGCAAAGCCGAAATGGGTATTTTCTCTACTCACCACAAACTCCCGAACAAATCTAAGGTTTCAAGATCTCGGACGCCCACCCTGAGGACGCCCTCCACCAGCCCGCACCACGAGGCGGACCCGATAATCCTTTATGTAAGCACTCACCTACCTGCTCGCGGGGCCCGTCTGAACCGAACCCCTGCCCTCTCTCTTCGGGGTGTATAAGTATATCCGCAACTATTGCAGCGATAAAACTAAAATTGATTTTTCTCAATAGACGCCGGCCAAAAATGCGAGTATGCTTCCCGGCTCTTAAGCGCCCGTAGCTCAGCTGGATAGAGCGCTGCCCTCCGGAGGCAGAGGTCAGGGGTTCGAATCCCTTCGGGCGCGCCATTTTCCCCCGCAACTCCAGTCGATTGACGAGCGGTTTCCGCGCATCGTTTCCCTTTGAGTGGCCGTGTTCCACTCGCCAGTGTTCGGAATTCCTCTCCTCGTGGCAACGTCACGAGTAGCTTCAAGGGACTTTCAAAACCGGAATTTCGCCCTGGGCCCAAACTGTGCCCGCACCCTTGGCCACTGACCGCGAAAATTCGCCCGCCGCGCCCAATTTCGAGCGTTGGCTGAAGCACCCTCCCGCGACCCTTTCCCCAGTCCGCCCGGGGTTACCGCACCCCGCAGGATTCGATATAGTCCTGTCCAGCGCCAGTTTGACCGCCTGCATGGCCCCGCGAGGAAACCGCGGGCGCGTGTCCTTCCGGAAACCAGATGCCGCATCGGCAGGAGTGGCCTACTGGCATCTGCGTATCAGTTCGCCTTGAACATGAGCCCATCAGGAAATCATGGCCAGAAAGAAAGCAGCCGCCCCCAAGAAGCAGAAAAGCTTCGAGCAGACCCTCTGGGACACCGCCGACAAGCTCCGGGGCACGGTGGAGTCCTCCGAGTACAAGCACGTGGTCCTCAGCCTCATCTTCCTCAAGTTCATCTCTGACAAGTTCGAGGAGCGCAAGCGCGAGCTCGCCGCCGAGGGCAAGGCGGCCTATGCGGACATGGTGGAGTTCTACACCATGAAGAACGTCTTCTACCTGCCCGAGGAGGCGCGCTGGTCCACCATCCAGAAGCAGGCCAAGCAGGACGACATCG
>JAWLHA010000060.1:0-25148 GCA_041690535.1 Gammaproteobacteria bacterium
TTGCACCCATCCATGCGGCCGACGACCTGCTTTCAAGGACTTACGTCGCTCTTGGGTGAGTATGCGTTCACCCTGCCTCCTCCGGGGCCTCGCTTCCTAAAGGGCCCTTGGCCCGCTGTCGGGGCGGGCCCGATTTTTCTCGGGGGGATCAGACGATACGGTTGCGGCGCTCGCCACGGGCGAAGGCATCGATGTTCGCCACCACCTGCGCGCAAATCCACCCGGTCTCACTCTCCCCGGGCACCTCGCACACCCCGATCCCCCGTGCCCTGGCCGCCTCCAGGTCCACCAGCTCCCTCCCGGGTCCCGCAATGGCAATCAGCCCCAGATTGTGCAGTCCGGCCATCTGTGCGGCGCCAATGGGCGTGGTAGCCGTGACGATCACGTGGCTGCGCCAGCAGCGCTCGGGCAGCTCCTCCGGGGCGGTCTCCGGGTATTGGACCCAGCCGAATTTTGCCGCCTCCAGGGGAGGGAACTCCGCCTCCTCTCCCAGCCTGCCGGCATCGATCACCACGACATTCATGCGCACACCTCGAAACAAAAGGGCATTGGAATCCGTCTACTGTACTACATGCCCTGAATCGCGTCGGGGTTCAGGGTGAACGCATACTAACGTCACGGCCGTGCTGTAAGCGACGTAAGTCCTTGAAAGCAGGTCCGCTGTGAATACATCCCTGTACGCTCGACGGCCGCGTCCATGCGGCCGACGACCTGCTTTCAAGGACTTACGTCGCTCTTGGGTGAGTATGCGTTCACCCTGCGTCGGGGTTTGCGCCGAAGCGGACGGGAGTTTAAGTTATGTCCATCGGCGGGCCCGCCCTGGAAACCGCCCGCTCAAGGGAGTCGAACCATGTCGCGCGACCAACAAGCATTGATCCAGTCGCTCATTCAGTCGGAGTTGATCTTCAGTAGCCGAAAGGGCGTGGTCGCGCAAAATCCCCCCGTGGTCGCCCTCTCGCGGGACCACGGCGCCGGGGGAGAGCTCATCGCTCGCCGACTGGCCGATATGCTCGGCATCCGTTGGTATGACAAGGAGATCCTGGAGAGTGTTGCCGCTGACGCCAATGTCGAGCCGGAGCAGATGGAGCGGCTCGATGACCGTTTTCACCACGACACCGGCCGGTCGTGGTTTCGCTCGCTGTTCACCACCAACACCGCCTTCCCGGAGTCCTACCGCCATCACCTGGTCAACGTGATGCTGGGGATTGCCCGCAACGGCGGCGTGATCGTGGGGCGTGGCGGACACATCATCCTCGCCAACCGCCCGGTGCTGCGGTTGCGGATCACCGGCTCGGAGCAGCGCTGCGCCGAGCGGGTGGCGGAGCGGGAGAACATCCCGACCGACGAGGCGCTCGAAGAGGTACGGAAGGTCAATCGTGAGCGGGGTGAGTTTCTGTGGAACATGTTCAATCGACGGCTGAACGACCCCACGCTGTTTGATTTGACCATCAATACCGATCGGTTTGATGCCTTGGAAGATGCGGCGGATCTGGTGCTCATCGCCCTGATTCGCCTCGGCTTTCAGGTGAACACTCTGCATGGGAAGAAAATGTGAGCCCGACACCTGCCAACCGCACGGCCCAACTGCATATCGTGAGCGCGGAGCGGCGCATCTTCGACGGCGACGTACGCGAGGTCACCCTCCCCTCGGTCATGGGGGAAATGGGGGTGCTGCCCGGCCATGCGCCGCTGCTGGCACAATTGAACCCTGGCGAGGTGCGGCTGGTGTCCGCCGACGGTGAAGAGGACTTCATCTATGTCTCCGGCGGGCTTGCCGAAATCCAACCGCACCTCATCACCGTGCTGGCCGATACCGCCATGCGGGGGCAGGAGGTGGACGAGGCTGCCGCCCTTCAGGCCAAGAGGCAGGCCGAGGAGGCGATTCGGACGAGCGTCCTCTACACGGATCGGGATTACGCCCAGGCCCAGTTGCTGAAGGCGCTGGCACAGCTCAAGGCTCTCGAGGATTACCGACGCAAGAAGAGACCCTGACCCGTGCGGCAGGCCCCTGCAACAGGCCGGTCGGTCCTGCCCCCCGGCGTGCGGTCGTGGTGAGTTTCCGCGCGTGGCGCCGGCGCCGCATTCTCAGGCGCCAGGCCATCGATGAGGCGCTCTGGCGAGCGGTCCTGCAGGATCTCGCCATGCTCGATGGGCTCGAACTGTCCGAGCTGCAGCGGCTGCGCGATCTCGCACTGCTTTTTCTCCATGAAAAATCCCTGGAGCCGGTGGGAACGGTCGAGCTCTCCCCTTATCAGCGGGTGAGTATTGCCGTGCAGGCGTGCCTGCCGCTGCTCAACCTGGGGCTCGACTGGCTCGACGGCTGGGTTTCGGTGATTATCTATCCCGACGAGTTTGTCCCCGAACGCGAATGGGTGGACGAGGCCGGCGTGGTCCACACGGTGGCCGAGCCCCTGACCGGAGAGGCGTGGCTCCACGGCCCGCTGATCCTCTCCTGGCCCGACGTGGCGGCAGGTGGCCGCCGGGACGGGTACAATGTGGTGATCCACGAGTTGGCGCACAAACTCGATGGGCTGACGGGCGACACCAACGGCATGCCCCCGCTGCATCGGGGCATGGACCCGGCGGCCTGGACCGCTGCCTTCGCCGAGGCCTTTGCGGCCCTGGAGGGGAGCACCTTGGAGGAGGAGCCCCTGCTGTTCGACGACTATGTGGCCGAGTCCCCCGCGGAATTCTTTGCGGTCGCCTGCGAGCTGTTCTTCGAATTGCCCGAGGAGCTCGTGGTGGCCTATCCGGCCGTCTATCACCAGCTGCGGCTCTTCTTCCGCCAGGATCCGGCGGCACGGCTGCCCTCGCCCGGCGGCTGAGAGTCGAAGGTTTGAAACTGCGTCCGGCCGAGCGGCCGGACCATGCACGAGGTATCCATGATTGAAGATCTGAAAGGTGACGAGTCCTGGCGCATGTTCAGGATCATCAGCGAGTTCACGGAAGGGTTCGACAAGCTCTCGGAGATCGGGTTTGCCGTCTCCATCTTCGGCTCGGCGCGGTTCAAGGCTGGGGACAAGTACTACGAACTGGCCGAACAGATCGCCCGTAAGCTGGGTGAGGCGGAGTTCGCCATCATCTCCGGCGGGGGCCCCGGGATCATGGAAGCGGCCAATAAGGGTGCTGCGGAGGTCAATCGGCTCTCCATCGGCCTCAACATCGAGCTACCGCACGAGCAGAAACCCAATACCTTCCAGAACCGATCACTCCACTTCCGCTACTTCTTCGCCCGCAAGGTGATGTTCGTGAAGCACTCCATGGGCTATGTCTGCATGCCCGGCGGATTCGGGACCCTGGATGAGTTCTTCGAGGCGCTGACGCTGCTTCAGACCATGAAGATCTATCCGCTGCCTCTGGTGCTCTTCGGCTGTGAGTATTGGGACGGGCTCATCCATTGGATGCGCAACACCATGCTGGCCCACGGTGCCATCTCCGAGGAGGATTTCCGGTACATCACCGTGACCGATGACCCGGATGAGGTCGTGCGCATCATGATGGAGCACCGGGAGTGGAAGAAGACGATGATTCGGATGTCCTCGAAAGTGGACTACCTGCGCGCCCCGATGGCCAATGCCTCCATCCTTCAGCAGCCGCCCAAAAAGCCTGAGTGATGCCGGGGCGGGGGGAATGAGGGTGAAGAGGGCGCGGCGTGCCGCGCCCCTTGGTGTCCGCAGTAGGTGTCTGGTGAGAGCTGCGGGCTAGCGCTGTCCCAGCCGGCGATCGACTTCCTCCTCGGCGAGGAGCCAATCCTCCACCGGATCGCCCGCGAAGCCGCGCTTCTCGGCCCGAAGGTAGGCCGCTTCGGCGATCATTCGACTACGCTCTTCCACATTCACTGCCGCGGGCCGGCCGGCGCCGGCCGGCTCTTTGGCAACGCTCTTGGGCGGGGCCTTCTTCTTGGGGGCTGCCGCTTTTTTTGGCGCAGACTTCTTGGGGGCCGTTTTTTTTGCGGGAGGTTTGGCACTCTCCCCGCCGCTTTTCTTGATCTTCTTTGCCATACGCAAACTCTCTGTACCTTTCCTTTGCACGACAAGATACCCCCCTTTGGGGGGGCATTCCATAAGCGTAGCACCTAAAGTGTGATCACCGAGGGTCCGGGGCGGCGCGGCCACCCTGAGTTGCAAACGGGGCGGTATCACCTGGCGCTGCGTTTCGGCTCCTCTGTGTTCGTCTGCTGCGGCTGAATGGGTTCCAGCTGCCAAATGTCCGCGTTGTAGTCCCGCATGGTGCGATCGGTGGAGAATTTGCCACTGGTGGCGGTGTTGAGGATGCTCATTCGTGTCCAGCGATCCGCGTCCCGATAGGCGTCGGCCACGGCCCGCTGGGCGTCGACGAAGCTGCGGAAGTCCGCCGCAACCATCCACGGGTCCTGGGGGCTTCGGATGGCACTGACGATGGCGTCGAAAAGCCCCGGCTCGAACTGATTGAAGTGACCATTCCCCAGCAGCTGCATGACCCGCGTGAACGCCTCGTCCGCGGCGATGATGGCCTCCGGGTCGTAGTGGGCACGCCGCGCCTCCACCTCCTCTGCCGTCAGGCCGAACAGGAAGAAGTTCTCCTCGCCCACCTCCTCCCGGATCTCGATATTGGCACCATCCAGCGTCCCGATGGTGATCGCCCCGTTCATCATGAACTTCATGTTGCCGGTGCCCGAGGCCTCCTTTCCGGCGGTGGAGATCTGCTCCGAGAGGTCGGTTCCCGGGCAGATGATCTCCATGGCTGTGACGCCATAGTTGGGCAGGAAGGCAATCTTTAGCCGATCCCCCACCAAGGGGTCGCGGTTGACCACCTGGGCCACGTTGTTGATGAGTTTGATGATCCGCTTCGCCATGAAGTAGCCCGGCGCCGCCTTGCCGCCGATGAGCACGCAACGCGGGGTCCAATCGGCGGTATCACCCCGCTTGATGCGGTCGTAGAGGTGGATGACGTGGAGTACGTTGAGCAGTTGGCGCTTGTACTCATGGATGCGCTTCACCTGCACATCGAACAGCGCCTCGGGATTGAAGCGCACCCCGCAGGCCTGCTCCACCAGCACCGCCAGCCGCACCTTGTTGTTCCGCTTGACCTCCCGCCAGCGGCCCCTGAAGGCGGCATCTTCCGCAAACGGCGTCAGTCCCCGCAGCTGTTCCGGATCGCAGATCCAGTGGGTGCCGACCTTCTCGCTGATGAGCGTGGCCAACTCCGGATTGCAGCCGACCATCCAACGCCGCTGGGTCACGCCATTGGTCTTGTTGTTGAACTTCTCGGGCCAGAGCGCATAGAAGTCGCTGAACAGCCCCCCCTGCAGCAGCCGCGAGTGGAGTTCGGCCACGCCGTTGACCGAGAAGCTGCCCACCACCGCCAGATAGGCCATGCGCACGTGCGGGTCGGGGCCCTCCTCGATGATGGACATGCGGCGCAGCCGCTCCACCTCTCCGGGCCATTGGCAGGCGACCTGGGCCAGGAAGCGGGCGTTGATCTCGTAGATGATGTCCAGCAGCCGCGGCAGGATCTCCTGGAACATGCGCACCGGCCACTTCTCCAGCGCTTCCGGCAGGAGGGTGTGGTTGGTGTAGGCCATGGTGCGGGAGGTGATCGCCCACGCCTCCTCCCAGCCGAGGCCGTGGTGGTCCAGCAGCAGCCGCATCAGCTCGGCCACCGAGACCGCGGGGTGGGTGTCATTGAGCTGGAAGACGTTTTTCTCGGCGAAGCGGGTGAAATCCTCCCCATGCACCCACACCCAGCGGTCGAGCACGTCCTGCAGGCTCGCCGAGGCGAGGAAGTACTGCTGCTTCAACCGCAGCTCCTTGCCGTTCTCGCTGGCGTCGTTGGGGTAGAGCACCATGGTGATGTTCTCGGCGGCATTCTTCGCCGCCACCGCCTCGGGGTAACTGCCGGCGTTGAACTCCCCCAGGTCGAATTCGTCGGTGGCCGCCGCCGACCACAGGCGCAAGGTGTTGACAGTGTCGTTGCGGAACCCGGGCACGGGAATGTCATAGGGCATGGCGAGCACGTCGTGGGTGTCCACCCAACGCATGCGCAGGCGGCCTTCGTGATCGTGATAGGCCTCACTGCGCCCGTAGTAGCGCACCCGCTGGGTGTATTCGGGCCGCTCCAGCTCCCAGGGATTGCCGTCCCGAAGCCAGTGGTCCGGCTCCTCCACCTGAAAGCCGTTCTGGATGTGTTGGCGGAACATGCCGTACCGGTAGCGTATGCCGTAGCCGCGCACCGGCAGCTGCAGGGTCGCGCAGCTGTCGACGAAACAGGCCGCCAGGCGGCCCAGCCCGCCGTTGCCGAGCCCAGCATCGTGTTCCGCCTCGGCCACCTGTTCGAGTCGCAGCCCCAAATCATAGAGGGCCTTTTCAGTGGGCTCCTTGAGCCCCAGGTTCAGCATCGCATTGCCGAGCGCGCGCCCCATGAGAAACTCCAGGGAGAGATAGTAGGCCCGTTTGCAGTCGCTCTCTTCGTAGGCGTAGCGGGTGTTCTTCCAGCGCTCCATGAGGCGATCGCGCAGGGTGAGGGCCAGCGCCTCATAGACGTAGTGGGTCGAGTCGCAGTACTTGTCGCGGCCCAGCGTATGGGTGTAATAGCGGCGAAAATCTTCCCGGATGGCATTTGCGTCCATTTCCAGGGGGGGGAGCTCGGTCAGCCTGAAGCTCGGTGTGTGTTTCTGGTACTGATTCGGAGACATGGTCCCAGCCTTTTTGTTTGGTTCGGCCAACATGGGGCCGTTCTGTCAATGCGCCTTTGGCGGCATCACTGCGGTTTGGATTTCAGCTTTGCTGCAATGAAAGCGTGGTGCGGTACATACAGCAGCTCGGCAATTTTCCGCACCAAGTGCTCTTCGTAGGTGTCGAGCTCGCCATCGGCATAGGCGACTTCCCACAGCAGCTCAATCATGCGCTGCTTCTGCTCCGGGGTGAAGTGCCGGTTGATGAGCGAGGTGAACTGGTGGTAGTCGGTGGCACTGTCGAGCTCCTGCTCGGCGAGCTCCACCAGGGCGCGCCCCTCCTCCTCGGAGAGGCCGAACTTCCCCCGCACGGCAAGCTCCACGCGTTGGCGTTCGGCGTCGAGCACCTCGTGGTCCATTCGGGTCATCTCCATGAGCAGCGCGGCGGTGGCGAGCTTCAGCGCGTGCTCCTTCTCGCCTTCGCTCTGCTGGCCCGGCGCCAGGTGGCGTTCGAAGAATTCACGTATCGTAGTGAGCATCTGTTACAAATTTTCCCTGTGTGTCACGAGGACTCGCCCGGGGGGCGAGACAGAGGCGGTGGCCCGGGATCGATCTCCAGTTCGGGCCAGCTGAATCCTTCGGCTCGGAACAGGGTGAGACAGGCCTCTACCGCCTGTGGATCGTAGCGCGTCCCCCGGTGGTGTTCGATCTCCTCCAGGGCGGCCTGCAGCGGCAAGGCCGCCCGGTAGGGGCGGTGGGTGGCCATGGCCTCGACCACGTCCGCCACGGCCAGGATCTTTGCCTCCACCAGGATCCTCTCACCGGTGAGTCCGTTGGGATAGCCGCTGCCGTCCAGCCTCTCGTGATGCTGCACCACGATATCGGCCACCGGCCACGGAAATTCGATCCCCCGGATGATCTCGTAGCCGACCGACGGGTGCGACTGGATGATGCGGAATTCCAGATCGGAAAGCCGCCCGGGCCGGTTCAGGAGCTCGGCAGGGACGTAGATCTTGCCGATGTCGTGAATCATAGCTGATAGGCGCAGCCCCTCGACCTGCTCCTCCGGCAGTCCCAGCTTGCGGGCAATGGCCACTGCCAACTCCGCGACGCGCTGCTGGTGGCCGGCGGTATAGGGATCGCGCTTTTCGATGGTAACGGCCATCGCCTGGATGGTCTGCACCAGCCCCCGGTGTAACCGCTCCTCGCTGGCGGCGAGCGCCTTTTCCGCGCGCTCCCGCTCCTGACGGCTGCGCAGGGTGCGAATGCCGAAGGCGAGATCGTTGGCCAGCTCGGTCAGAAGGCTCACCTCCTGGGCGTCGAAGGCGTCGGGTTCACCGGCATCAATGGTCAGGGCGCCGAACACCTCGCAGCCCTCCCCCAGAGGCAGCGCGATGCAGGAGGCGTAGCCGCGGGCTGCGGCGGCCTCCCGCCAGGGGGCAAACGTCGGCTCGGTGATGTCGCGAACGATCGCCGCGGCGCCGGTGCGGATGGCGGTGCCGGTGGGGCCTTGGCCGGAGGGCTGGTCGCCCCAGCTGAAGGCAACCGCACTGAGGTAACCCTGCTCGTGTCCCGCGTGCGCAACCGGCCGGACCGTGCGCTGCGCATCATGCTCCGCATAGCCCACCCAGGCGAAGCGGTATCCCCCGGTCTCCACCAGCACCCGGCAGACCTCGGCCAGCAGGCGCGTTTCGTCGCCCACACGCACCAGGGTCTCGTTGCCGCGACTGAGGGTGCGTAGCGCACGATTGAGCCGGCGAAGCTCCTGTTCGGCCTGCCGGGCCTCGGTGACATCCTGCACGGTGCCGAACATGCGTATCGGGCTGCCGGTCTCATCGAAGTCCACCACACCCATCTCATGGACCGTGCGCACCTCGCCGTCGGGCCGCATGACCCGGTGGTCGGCGCTGTACTCCCCCTCCCGGCGGAGGGCACGGGCCACCTGCTCCTCCACATAGCCCCGCTCCTCCGCGGGGATGCGCTCGAGAAAGGCCCCGTAGGAGGGTTCGAACTGGCCGGGGCTCAGACCGAAGATGCGGTAGATTTCGTCGGACCAGTGCAGTCGGCCGCTGCCGATGTCCCACACCCAGTTGCCCAGATGGGCGATGCGCTGCGCCTCGGAAAGGCGCGCCTCGCTCTCTCGCACGCTCAGTTCGGCGGCGCGATGCTGCAGGGCATTGGCGATGAGCTCGCCGGTAGTCCTGACCAGGCGGATGTCCTCATCCACCCACGGCAGGCGGTTGGCGATGCGCTCCAGACTGATGGCGCCCATCAACGCCCCGGTGTGCACCATGGGCACCAGCAGCAGCGACTGCACCCCTTGGGCGGTCAGCCAGCCCCGCTCGGCTGCGGCCTGCGCAGGCAGGGTGCCCACGTCCGGAATGTGAACCACCTCCAGCCGATGCAGTTGCGGGGCCAGCCAGGGCAGGTCGGCGAGCGGGAGAGTCTGGCGTATGTCGCGTGGTGGTTCGCTCCCCGCGGCGCGCCATTCGTGGGTGTTGGTCAGCCTCTCCTCATCGGCGGCGTGGATGAATACCGCCGCCCGATCCACGCCGACGAATAGTCCGATCTGGCGGAGCCCAGCCTCGATCTCCCGGTCCACGGCATCGTGGCTGACCGAGACGAAACGGGTGGCGATCTCGCCGACGATCGCCTCGAACTCGACCCGGTAGCACAATGCCGCTTCGGCCTGCTTGGCCGGCCGAAGATCCATGATGGTCACCACGTATCCGGCGGGGGTGTAGTCCTCGTCGCGGATGGTGCTCGCGGTCAGATAGACCGGGATGCGACTGCCATTGCGGGCGAGCAGCTCCTGCTCCCCGCTCCAGCCGTTGTCCCGCTCCGCGCCGATGTAGATTTCGGCGATGCCGGCGAGCGCTTCGGCCGGGAAGAGGTCGGAGAAGCGGGAGCCGCACAGTTCATCGGGTATCAGCCCGAGCAGCGTCGAGGCGGCGGAATTGCTGTATTCGATCTCGAGCTCCCGGCTGATCACCAGCGCCCCTTCGCCCGCCTGCTCCAGGGCGCGGCTGAGGGTGAGCCGCTGCGCGTCGGCGCGGCGCGCTGCGGTCATGTCCTCCAGCACGTGGATGGAGTGGCGATGACTGCCGTCGGCATGGTGAATGGCAAAGGAGCGGGAGACGAAGACCTCGCCGCTATCGAGGCGGATCTCCTCGGCGTTCTTCAGCTGTTCGGGCCGTTGTCGGCAGGCCGCGAGCGGCCCCTCGAGCCTGGGGAAGACCTCCCAGTAAAGTCGCCCCCGCAAGGCCTCGGCATCGAGGCCGGCCCGAGCGGCATAGGCGGGGTTGGCGTGGACGATCCGCAACTCGCGATCGTGAATGAATATGGGGTCGCTGATGGCGTCGAAGGCGTCGTTCCAGTCGCGGCGCTGAAGCTCGGCGCGGCGGCGGCTTTCGGCGAGTTCCACCAGCGTCTTCTCCAGCTCCGCGGTGCGCTCGATCACCCGCTGTTCCAAATGCTCCCGCACATCCCGCAGCTCCGCCTCGGAGCGGCGCAGGCGCCGGTTGAGGCGGGAGACGAACACGGTGGAGCCGCCCAGGGCGCTCATGGCGGCCAGGACCGCGGCGATCCAGTACCCGTAGGCGCGCAGCACCGCCTCCAGGGTGATCCCACCCACCTCGCGGTACGGGCCGATGTGCAGGATCCCCATCAACTCATGGACCGGCTGGTAGTTGCGCGGGACCGTCCAGCCCCGGTTTCGGCCCGCCCGGGCCGCCTCGGAATCGGGGGGCATCGCCAGCAGCGCGGTGGCCACCGCGTGGCCGAGGTCGACCGGCGTGTGCCGGAGCTTGGCAAAGGGCCACTCGGGGTAGAGCGCGGTGCTGCACAGAAAGGGGAAGTCGGGGTGCTGCTTCGCCTGAATGATCGTGTAATCCCGCAGGTCGATCCGACCCTCCTCGGCCATGCGCTCCAGGGTGTCCGTGCGCACCGTGCCGGCATCCACCTTGCCGTCGCGCACCGCATAGACCACCGCGTCGTGGGTGCCGCCGAACGTCAGTGCCTTGAACTCGCGCCACGGGTCGATCCCGGCCCGCTGCAGCTCCAGCCAGGCGGCCTGGAAGCCCCCGAACGAACTCTCCTCCGCCCCCATGAACCGCTTGCCCTTGAGGTCTTCAAGCGTGTGGATGTCCGAGCGGTCGGCCCGGGTCAGGATCACGCCGCCGAATTCGGTGTAGGGGTGGCCGTTCAGGTCGTTTCTCAGGGTGGCGATCCGGCTCACCCCGTACTGCACCTCCAGCTCCACATAGAAACTGGAGTTGGCCAGCACGAAATCCACTTTGCCCTGCGCCACCGCCGGGAAGATCTCATCGAAGCCGAGGGGGACAATGGCAAAGCGGTGGCCGGGGATATGGGCGCTCAAGTAGCGGGCAGTGGGGGTCCACATGCCGAGCGCCTGCTCGGTGCCGCGCTTGGCCAGCACGCCGATGCGCACCTCGTCGAGTCCCTGCGCGGAGGCAAAAGGGACCGTGGCCAGCCACAGGACCAGGAACAGCCATCGGATCGGCCGGTGGTGGCCGATTGCATATTGCAGAGGCATTGTGAACGGTCTACCGCATCACAGAGTCCGGTCTCCACCGGGGCGAGCACCCTATGGTACTCCCTGTCCCCCGGGATGATAAGGGCGCTGGCCACCCCGGCGTCGCAGGGTAAACGCCTACTCACTCGAAAGCGCTGTAAGTCCTTGAAAGCAGGCCCTCGAACGTACAGGGATGGAAGATGATTGCTCCCTGCATAATCTTCACTCCCAACATCCATGTCGGTCGTATTCACAGCGTACCTGCCTTCAAGGACTTACATCGCTCACAGCACGGCCGTGACGTAAGTATGCGTTTACCCTGCGATGTCGGGCAGCGGTCGCGCCCGCTGCGGTTGGGGGGTACAATGCCACCCCCAAAACACCGACGAGAAAGGTTAGGCATCATGCGTCCAAGTGGCCGTGCCCCGGACCAGCTGCGAGAGATCCGGCTGACCCGCAATTACACCAAGCATGCCGAAGGCTCCGTGTTGGTCGAGTTCGGCGACACCAAGGTGATCTGCACGGCCAGCGTGGAGGAGCGCGTCCCCCGCTGGCTGAAGGGCAAGGGCCAGGGCTGGGTCACCGCGGAGTACGGCATGCTGCCCCGCTCCACCGGCCAGCGCATGGGGCGCGAGGCCGCCCAGGGGCGCCAGGGGGGCCGGACCATGGAGATCCAGCGGCTCATCGGCCGCTCCCTGCGGGCGGTGGTGGACCTCAACGCCCTGGGCGAGCGGGTCATCACGGTGGACTGCGACGTCATCCAGGCCGACGGCGGCACCCGCACCGCCTCCATCACCGGCGGCTACGTGGCCCTGGCCGATGCCATCGCCCACCTCAAGCGCAAGCGTCTCATCCAGCGCGACCCGCTCCACGGGCAGGTGGCGTCGGTCTCGGTGGGGATCTACCAGGGGGTGCCGGTGCTCGATCTGGACTATGCCGAGGACTCCAGCGCCGAGACCGACATGAACGTGGTGATGAACGACGGCGGCGCCTTCATCGAGGTGCAGGGCACGGCCGAGGGGCACGCCTTCCGCCGCGACGAACTGGACGCCATGCTGGGCCTCGCCGAGGGCGGCATTCGCGAACTCATCGCCCGGCAGGCCGAGGCCCTCGCGGAGTAACCGCCATGAATGAGCGTGCGACACGCCGCGTGGTGCTGGCCAGCGGCAACAAAGGGAAGGTGCGGGAGATCAACCAAATCCTCGCTGGGCTGCACATCGAGGTGGTCCCCCAGACCGACTTCGACGTGCCGGAGATCGAAGAGACCGGCCTCACCTTCGTGGAAAACGCCATCCTCAAGGCGCGCAATGCCGCCCGCCACACCGGCCTGCCCGCCATCGCCGACGACTCCGGGCTGGAGGTGGATGCGCTGAAGGGGGCCCCCGGGATCTACTCCGCCCGCTACGCCGGCCCCGGCGCCAGCGACGAAGCCAATTTGCAGAAGTTGCTCGCGGAATTGAAGGACGTTCCGGAGGCCGAACGCACCGCCCGCTTCCAGTGCCTAATGGTGTATATGGAGCATGAGCTGGACCCCACCCCCGTCATCTGCCAGGGCACCTGGGAGGGGCGCATCGCCTTCGAGCCGGCCGGTGAGAATGGTTTCGGCTACGACCCGGTCTTCTTCGTGCCCGCGCAGAACTGCACCTCGGCCCAGCTCCCGCCCGAGACCAAAAATCGCCTCAGCCACCGCGGACAGGCCTTGCGTCTGCTGGTCGAGGCTCTGAGCTGAACCCGCTGCGGGCGCCGCGGCCCCCGCCTGCCAATCCGGACATCCTGTCGAACTCGCTGGGCTCCGGCGGGTGGGCATCTTCCGAGCCGCCCTCCCCATACGCAATCCCCCATGAATATTCACTTTACCCAATCCCCGCCCCTGTCGCTCTACCTGCACTACCCCTGGTGCGTGCAGAAGTGCCCCTACTGCGACTTCAACTCCCACGCGGTCAAGGGCGAGCTGGCCGAGGGTGCCTACATCGACGCGCTGATCGCGGATTTGGAGCGGGAGCTGCCGGCGGTATGGGGCCGGCCGGTGGTGAGCCTCTTCATCGGCGGGGGCACCCCCAGCCTCATGAGCCCCGAGGGGCTGGAGCAGCTGCTCTCCGCCATTCGGGCCCGGCTGAGGTTGTTGCCGGGGGCCGAAATCACGTTGGAGGCCAATCCCGGCACCGTGGACGCGGGCCGCTTCCGCGCCTTTCGCGAGGCGGGGGTGAACCGCCTCTCCATCGGGGTGCAGAGCTTCCAGGACGACCTGCTGCGGCGCATCGGTCGCATCCACGACCGGGCCGAGGCGATCCGCGCCGCCGAGGCGGCCCGGGCGGCGGGTTTCGAGCGGCTCAACCTCGACCTCATGTTCGGCCTGCCGGGGCAGAGCCCCGCCCAGGCCCGGGCGGACATTGAGACCGCCCTCGCCCTGAAGCCCGACCACCTCTCCTACTATCAGCTCACCCTGGAGCCGAACACCGCCTTCCACCAGAGCCCGCCGCCCTTGCCCGAGGATGATGCAGTCTACGGGATGCAGGTGGGGGGGCAGATCCGCCTGGCCGAGGCCGGTTATCGGCAGTACGAGGTCTCCGCCTACGCCCGTGAGGGGGCCCGCTGCATTCACAACCTCAACTACTGGCACTTCGGCGACTACCTGGGGATCGGCCCCGGCGCCCACGGCAAGATCACCGACGCCCCCACCGGGCGGATCAGCCGCCGCTGGAAGGTGCGCCACCCGCGTGATTACCTGGCCCAGGCCGCAACCGACGGGGCCGTGGCCGGCGAATCCACCTTGAGCGCCGAAGACGCCCTACTCGAGTTCATGATGAATGCCCTGCGCCTGACCGAGGGCTTCGACACGCGGCTCTTCTGCGAGCGCACCGGATTGCCGCTGGACGCTGTGCAGGCGCCGTTGGACGAGGCCCAGCGGCTGGGGCTTCTGCGGTGGGACCTCCGCCGCGTGCACCCCACCGGCAAGGGGCGCATGTTCCTGAACGAACTGTTGGAGCTGTTCCTGGCGGAAAATTGACCAAGTCCTGCAGGCCCGCCTTCCGGCGGGACCATCGAACTGACCCGTCCACCAGCGACTGCCGAACCTTCGCCGCTCCGGCTCAGCCGCATGCCCCAGGGAACGCAAGAGCGCGGCTCAGCGTAAAGGCTGATACCCGCACCCCCGACCCTTGGCGACTTTGGCTGCGAACAAGGACTCCCTCGGTAACACCCCAAAGCCATCCCGTAGATCGGGTTGGCGCAGCGTAACCCGACGCCCCCGTTCCATATCCCCCACCCATTCTGCCAGTGGAGCAATCCGTAGGTGGGGTTGGCGCAGCGCAAACCCGACGCCCCCCGTTCCGTATCCCCCACCCATTCTGCCCAAGTGGAGCATGCTGGCTGGTACGGTAGGTCGGGTTCATTCGTTGGTGCTTAAGGGGGCCGAGTACGAGCAGGCGGATAAGCGCAGCGTCTCATATTACAGCCGGCTAGAGCACCGAACAGATAAATCCGACGCGCCCAACATGTAGGGTGGATAAGCGCAGCGCATCCACCGTGCGGCGTCGAATTGGTGGATGCGCTGCGCTTATCCACCCTCGGTTCGCTGCCCCCGTCACCTGCGGCGCAATTTGGCTGCGATTGGCGATCTTTCGGTTTACCTGTTCGGTGCTCTAGAACACCTTCTTCCGCAACGCCTTCTGCCGCCCATGCTTCGACTTGCTGTCCATGCGCCGCTGCTGTGAAGCGCGGCTTGGCTGGGTGGGTCTCCGCTTCTTCTGCACCACCGCCACGCCCTTCACCAGTGCAGCCAGCCGCTGCAGCGCCTCCTCCCGATTCTTCTCCTGAGTGCGAAACCGCTGTGCCTTGATGACGATCACCCCCTCCCCACTCAGGCGCTGGTCACTCAACGTCAGCAGCCGCTCCTTGTAGAACTCCGGCAGCGAGGACGCCCGCACGTCGAAGCGCAAATGAATCGCCGTGGCCACCTTGTTCACATTCTGCCCACCCGGACCGCCGGCATGGATCGCCGAGAGTTCGATCTCCTGCAGCGGGATCGACACACGGGCGGAAATTGGCAAATGAGAGTCAGAGGTTGTCATGCCAGTGATTGTGGAGGGGCAGATGGTCAGGGTGCAAGGCGAGAATTACACTGCAACAGCCCTTTGAGGTCGCCGGTATTCTGTAGGAATTGGCCTACAGACACGCAACAGCCGGTCTGGCACGATATTTGGGTGTAGGCGTCAGCGCGCCCCGAGTGGGATTCTTCGCACACGGGTGGGCCGCCCTGTTAGAGACGAGGAAACGCGAGTCCATGTGAAGGGCTCCCGCGGCTGAGACCGTTGGGTCCGGCCTGTCTTTAAATAGAAAATCACACAATGAGATGTTCGAGTACGCGGTAGCAGCATTGACGTTCGGTTTGGCGGCGGGTCTCAAACCCGGACCACTGGGAATCGTCATCATTCAGCAAACGCTTGCGCACGGATTCGCTGCGGGCGCACGCGCAAGCATGGCCCCGCTGGTGACAGATGGGCCCATCATCCTTGGGGCGTTGCTGCTCTTGCCGAGATTGCAGGGGTATTCCCCGTTCGTTGCCGGCCTCAGTTTGGCCGGTGGCCTCTACCTGCTCTGGCTTGGTGCCAAGTTGGTCCGGATTCGGGCCATTCCTCTGGGCGGATCGGCAACTCCAGGCGCGTCACTGCGGGCGGCGATCAAGGTCAATCTACTCAATCCGAGTCCGTACCTCTTCTGGTTCAGTGTGGGTGGGGCCTACATTCTCCTCGGGACCACGGTACAAGCCCTGGTTTTCGTGGTCGTCTCCATCGGAACACTCATCGCATCGAAGATGCTCGTGGCCGGCATTGCAGCAACAGCCAGACCCCTGCTGCAGGGGGCGGCGTACGTCAGAGTCATGCAGGCATTGGCGGTAGGGCTCATGTGCTTCGGGGGCTTGCTGGTGAGCCGTGGTTTCGATGGGGTCGCGGGCGGTGCAGGTTAGCGGCAGGCGCAAATTCAGAGCCGTTGAGGGGGATTCCATGGTGTTGATTCGTGACTACCAGCCGAGAGATGCCGCGCAAGTCGATGCGCTCGCCCTTCGGGCCTTTGATGAGTTCAGGAATGACTTCGTCGATTGGCCCGCCTTTCGGAAAAAGATCGCGAACATGTCCGCGTTGGGCAGTCTCGGGGAGATCATCGTGGCAGAGGCGGATGGGGAGATTGCCGGTGCTGTGGTGTACATCGGCCCAGGTGCGCCGAAAGCCGAGTTCTTTAGACCGGAGTGGTCCGTGATGCGGATGCTGGTGGTGTCGCCCGAGGCCAGGGGGCGCGGCATCGGGCGAATCCTGGCCGAAGAGTGCTTGCGTCGAGCCAAACGCGACGGTGCACCGGCCTTTGCGCTGCATACGAGTGAGTTAATGAAGGTGGCTCTACCGATGTATCAGCGGATGGGGTTCCACAAGGTGGCTGACGGACCGGCCATTCATGGGGTGGCGTATGGCATCTATGTCAAGGATCTTGGCGGCGCGGCTGAGTGCACCGGGTCGGGTCAGTTGCCTTAGGCCCGCGTAGAAAAACCGCTTTCACTTGCAGGCGACGCGCCGAAGCACCCGAACAGATAAACGGACAAGTCACCATCGCCGCCGAGTTGCACCGTGAGTGGTGGGCAGTGACCCCCGGCGTAGGGTGGATGCGCTGCACTTACCCACCCGACTACCTGGCCCACCTTACACAGTCAGGTATACCCCAGGTGGGGCGGCAGGCGGGTACTCTGCCAGTGGACAGAGCCTGCAGGCAATGGCCGTCTGGAGAGGCGGCCCTTTGTTGCTGCCCTACCTTTCCCTGCATCCGCCCAATTGCCCCGTTACTGCGCTCGGGCTTCCGTGGCCATCGGAAAGGCCAGCAACGGCACGTAGTCGGCCTCGTAGGTGCCTCCCTGCTCGTAGGGAAGTTCAGGGTCGATCAAGGTTTCGGCGATGCCAACCCCATAGGTGATACTGGCCGGATCCGTGTCGACCGGCCGATCGGCAATGATGTCACCGGCCTGGTAGGCGGTCCCGTCCTGGCGGGTAAAAGCGGTTTCGGCGGTGCGGAAGTAGCGGTAGGTGAAAGGCGTGCTTTCGAATACGTCCTTGCCCAAATCGTAGCGCTGGGTCACTACGACTTGCCGATAGCGGGCCGCGCCGGCGAGGGCCTGCGCACGGGGCGGGTAGAGCAGTGCGCCGTGCAGGGATCCGTCGAGGTCCAAGTATTCCTTGCGGGCGGTCATCTCGCGCATGAGCGCCTGGCGCAGGCGCTGCGCGGCAAGGAGCGCCTCGGGGCTGCCGGTATCAAGGGTCGGCCAATCGGCGCTATAGCCGCTCGCCTCGGTAATGCGTCCAGCCAGGAACGCTTCAAGTGTCGGTGGCATATCGCCATAGAGGCTGGCCCCGACCACATGATCCAAAAAGAAGCGGTATTCACCAATGCCAAACTTGCGGTTGATCGGATCGCCCAGGCTCGCGCGTCCCGGAGTGTCATCTTGGCCCGCAGAACCGTCGGCGACATAGCCAAGGTAGTTCATTTCCTGCCACCCCAGGTCGCCGGTAAACTTGCGCGGGAACGACCACGTGCTGTCAATGGTGTTACCGGTGCCGGAGGTAAACTCCCCATAGGCGATCCCGGATTGGCGCACGGTGCCGCTGTGGCAACCGATGCACTGGACCAGCTCGGCGGCGCTTTGGGGTCGGAGGGCGCCATCGGCGTTTTCGATAAAGGCGGATAGATACCAGCCCGCGCCGTTGTCCGTCCAGCCTTGCCCGGAATTGGCATGGATGGGCGTATCCTCGGTCTTCGAGCCCGGCGGGGCGGCTGCGGGATTGAACTCTTTGTGCTTGTACATGTAACGCACCTCTTTTACGCGGCGCGAGCGGGTGCCCGGATAGGGGCTGACGCTCGGGTCACTGCCGTCGGCGGCGGTGTCGACATAGTGCAGCGGATGCGCGAATTCGGTGCCGAGCGGATAGAGTCCGCGCTGCACCTCGACAGTGGAGGCGCCACCGTAGTAGTTGGCAGGGTCGTTGTCGGCAAGGCGATCCTGGATGGCCCGTTCGAGCAGTTCCAGGTTTGCGCGATAGACGTCCAGGTCGAAGTCGCCCGCGGCGTTGCGCATAAAGGCTGCCGGCAAGCGGAGGTAGATACCGGAGACGCTGCCGGTTTGGGGCGTGAAGATGCCGTAAGGCATGAAGTTGACCGCGCGCCAGCCGGTGATCCAACCGTCGGCATCCTGGAAGCGCCCGTTCGCCGGTTTGCCACTGCGGACGAAACCATCGGGGTCGGCCGGCAGGTCGGCCGGGTCGAGTCCGGGCAGCAGGCGGAAGGGAGCGTCGACCCCCGAGTCCCAGTCGTGAGGCGTGCCGGGGCGCGCGGCAAAAGCGGCACTCCAGTTGTCCTCGCGGATATAGCTTTGCATGTCCCACGTGGCTGGGTCGATGCCGAGGGCGTCGACCGCCGTGCGCAGCCGCTCCGGCCGCAGGGTGTTCTCCCACGGCATGACACTCCCATTAACGACAAACGGGTAGTTGAGCGCGCCAAAGGCGTACTCGAGTTGCAGATTGCCAACGACAGGCTCGTAACCCGCCTGCGGGCTGTTGTTGCCCAGCCTTTGCTGAAAAACGCCGTTGGTATGGCAGAACAGACAGGCGTTCTGGGTACCGTGGGAGGTCTCGATGTAGCACTGGGCAGGAATATGTCCGTAGGGATTGCGAAACGTCGCGCGATCGATGAACTCACCAATAAGCGCCGCCTTGCTTGTCGCGGACGGTTCGCCCTCGCCAGGTGCCGGCTGGGGGTCTGCCAGGTCGGGCGGCTCGCCGCCCGGGAGTGGCTCTCGCTCCCCGGCAGAACCCTTGCCCGGGTCGCAACCAACGATGAGCGTGCCCGCAAAGGCGAGAAACGGGAGGAATTTGATCGCGCGCATTCGTTCACCTTGAAGTCAAACTAAAAGAAGAGGCCGGAGAGCGTCAAACGCCCTCCGGCCAGAGGTACTGCAGTTCAGCCTAATGCATTACAGCCCGGGGATACCGCCGATGTAGCCGACGTTGGCCTCCAGCTGGTAGTTGAGCACGCCCTTGGCATTCTTGCCGTGGAGCTTCTCGGCCTCGGCTGCCAGCGCAGCCTTGACGTCGGCCGGCATGGTCTTGATCCACTCGCCCTGGTGCTGGTTGTTGCTCATGATGTAGGCGTGGCCATTCATGTTCTCCAGCACCTGCAGACCGGTGGCCTCGGCGCCGGAGGGCAGGCTCAGGATGCGGCTCAACTTGCCGGTGTCGACGTTGTAAGCCCAGACGAAGTTGTTGACGTGGGTGCCGGAGTCCTCGCCGATGAACAGGGTGCGCATCTTCTCGGAGAAGAACATGTTGTCGGGGTTGGCGACCTTCTCCGGATGGGCGATGTTGCCCAGCCCGTCGGCGGCGATGTCCTCACCCAGCAGCGCCTTGGGCACGTACATGCTGATACCCACCCAATCGCTGTCGATGGCGGTGCCGTCGGTGTCCTTCTGATCTGCGGCCATCTGCACTTCATAGCTGGCGCCGGCGTTGATCTTCGCCACCTGGATGTGGTCCGCCGGGCCGGTCGGATCGGCCAGCATGCCCTTGTCCACGTAGGACATGGCGATGTAGAGCTTCTTGTCGGCCCGGTTGACGGCCACGCCTTCCATCTTGTTGAACTCGGTGGTGGCGCCCAGGTAGGCGGCGTAGCGACGGCTCTCCAGGAAGGCGGCCGCCTGCTCCATGCCTGGCTTGAGTTTCACGTACTCAGTGGTGGACTGGCCGGCGCGGATCGCCTTGTAGCCGTCGGCGGCCCAGGTCGGGGTGGCGGCCTCAGTGGTGATGTCGAAGATGTCGGTGAAGGTGATGCCGTCGTCGATGAGGGCCTTGATCTCCGCATCGGTGGCGTGGCCGAGCTTGACCCAGCTCAGCTTGGCCGAGCCGCCGTTGGCGGCGTGCTCCTGCGTCCACTTGGCGGCGTACAGGGTACCGGCGGAGAGGTCCTTGGCGGTGTCGGCCACGTACATGAAGAGGCCGACCTGGGTGCCGTCGTCGCCGAAGTAGGCGGTGCGCTCGTCGGGCATCACCAGGGTCTGCTCCCAAGTGCCGCGACCCATGCTGTAGTGCTTGACCACCGAGGTGCTGCCGTCGGCAGCGATGGTCACCTCCGGGATGTAACCGTAGGCGTAGGGATTGGCGGTCTTGGCATCGTTGAAGTACAGCTCGGTCATAGCCTTGACGCCGTTCAGCGTGGAATTACCCTGGCTGCCGTCGGCATTCACGAAGTAGAGGTCATAGTCTTCTTCGGAACCCAGGTGGGTATTCCACGGGCTTTGCGAGCCGAAGCAGGGGATCCACAGGCCGTCCACGCCGGAGAAGTCGATGGGCTCTTGGGCGACCGCCTTCAGGGCGCCGGTGTCGGTGTCCTGGCCAATTTCGGTCAGAGTCATGCTCATGGGCATGCGCGTGTACCAACCCTCGGTCTTGTTGGCAGGGGCACCGTTGCCCAGAATCCAGTCGTACTCGTAGTGAGTGACCAGGTAGGGCTTGCCCTCGATGCTGAGCAGACTGTTGGCATCAGGGGTCTCGGCCACGACCGGGTCGCCGTTCAGGTCGACCAGCGGCGTGCCATCCGCGGCATAAAGACGACCAGCCTCGTTGCCGCCGCCGATGATGTCGGTGTTCTTGAACAGCACGTTGTAGGAGAGCGGGAACTCCTCCACCAGGCCGTTGGTGTAGGTGACGATGGCCTTGGAGGTGGTGACGGTGCTCACCAGATCGGTGCTGCTGGCCGGGGCGGGGGTGTGGGTGAACTCGATGGAGGCGAACTCCTTGGGGGGAAGAGTCGCTTCCGGGCCGGCAGGTCCCTGGGGACCGGTATCGCCCTTCGGGCCTGGCGCGCCGTCCTCGCCTTGGCAACCGGCCAGGGCGACACCGAGGAAAACCGCGGAGGTCAGAAGCGCAAGGGGCTTCCTACGAAAAGGAGCGTGCAAAGACATAGTACCCTCTCAGTGGTTGTTGTCCAGGTCGGATTCTGAGAGAGCGCCATTACGAGGATATTTAAGGCTTGTGGCAAAAAACTTACAGCTTCGGGTAACTACTCGCCCCCTGTCATTCCCGCGAAGGCGGGAATCCAGTCTGGTCAAGGCTGAGAAGGTAAGAGTGTTTGATCCTCCCTGCGCAAGTGGAGAACACCACGTTCACTTGTTACTTTTCTGGATTCCCGCCTTCGCGGGAATGACGGTTTCGGGGGGGCGAGTAGATACCAGCTTCGTTGGAATATGCCATCGCTCAAGCAACCACGCTTTCTTCCGCTGCATAATTGAGGTTGATATGAAAATCGGGCAAGCCGCAGCACAGGCCGGTGTGACCGTCAGAGCCATTCGCCATTATGAGAATTTGGGGCTTGTCGCGCCAAAGTACGGCACCAACGGATACAGGATCTATGATCAGGAGTGCGTGGAGCGGATTGGCTTCATCCGCTGCTGCAAAGAGCATGGTTTTACCCTCCTTGAAATTTCAACCGTTCTCCTCGCTTCCGGTGTCAAGTTTGACCGCGATGGTGCTGTCGCGCTGATTCGGCAAAAGCGAGCGGAATACCTGCGGCAGCAGGAGGAGTTGGTTCAGCGCATTGAGGGGCTGGATGCCTTGCTGCAGCGGTTGTCAGTGCCCGAGTCCTCTTGACCTTTACGCTGGCGTCAGGGTTTAGGCTTGTCCCCGAACAACATGCGGAGGAAAGTCAATGCGCCGGGTCGAGTATGAGGAGTACGGGGAACCGGATGTTCTCAAAGTGGTAGCCGTTGCCGAGCCAAGGCTGTCGAAGGGTGATCAAGTGTTGGTGCAGGTGGCCGCCTCGTCAATCAACGCAATTGACTGGAAGAACAGGCAAGGGCGGTTTCGGCTCGTTTCCGGGTTGATCCGGCCGCGCACCAGGCAGGGGTTCGATTTGGTCGGTCGTGTTGTTGAGGTAGGGGGCGAGGTCAGCCGGCTCCAGCCGGGGGATTGGGTCATCGGTCTTCTTGGCAACCTGGTCGGGGGAGCTTTCGCCGAACGCGTCGTCGCCAGTGAGAATCAGCTCACAAAGGTCAATCGGAACGGCGATATCCACTCTCTTGCCGGAATGCCGTTGGCGGCCAGCACGGCATGGATTGCACTTTTTGAAAAGGGTGACTTGAAACCGGCCAAGCGGGTTCTAGTGAACGGCGGCAGTAGCGGTGTAGGCAGTTATGCTATCCAGATTGCCCGCGCCCACGGGGCGGAGGTCACCGCGGTCTGCAGTAGTGCAAATGGCGAGTTTTGCGAAGAACTTGGTGCACATCGCGTGATCGATTATGCGGTTGGTGATTTTGTGCGCTCGGATTCCACCTATGACATCATCTTCGATGTGGTGAATAACCGCTCGCTGCGGGAGGTCAAACGAATATTGGCAATGGAAGGGAATTACATCGGCACAATTCCCGTGCCTCGATTGATTCGAGAGATCATGACTAGCCCGCGAGCGCATTTTGTTGCTGTAAGGCCGGACAAGAACGTGCTGGCTTGCTTGGTACAGCTTTATGAGCAGGGCACCTTGAGGACCCCTGTGGACCGGGTTTACGGATTATCCGAGATTGTGGATGCGCACCGTTACGCGGAGCGGTCGCGAACCCGTGGCAAGGTGATCATTGAGATTTGATGCCCCCTATCACGTATAGAGAAACAGCAATCGAAGGGCGTTTCCCTCCGAGTGCACAAGGCGGTCCGGCGTGATGAAAACTGCCATGAACAATCTGATGTGCCAGACATCGAGCTGACCTTCGGTTTGCCGCCGGAAGCCCCGCCCGAGGAATTTCTGTGGCTTTCGGACCGAACAGTCCGGTATGGCCGAGCTGCAGTCCATGCTCGAAGCAGATTGTTCGATGGCGGCGTCCAAAAGGTGGTCAATCCGGGGCTCCTCCGCGTCGTCCCTGGAGAGGCTGCCCTGCGTTGCACCGCTGGACGAGATCGTTAGCATGCACAGTGAAAGATTTGCCCCCGGGCGTTGCCCTTCCCTCCCCGTGTCTCGTGGGTTGATTGACCAGGGACGGCCGAGAACCGTCCAGATACGATACGAAGGGGCATGCCGCGCCTTGACTTTATCCGAAACAATGTTAACACTGTTAACATGCGTGACAGTAAAGAACAGATCCTTACCTGTGCCCGCGACCTCTTTCTTGATGAAGGGCTGGTGCATTTCTCCATGCGCAAGGTGGCCCAGTGTGCGGGGCTCAGCGCCACGGCGATCTACCGCCACTACGCCAACAAGGATGAATTGCTGTTCAACGTCCTGTTGCGCGGCTTTCGCCTCTTCGCCGAGTACCTTGGACGGGTGAGCGAATCGCAGATGCCGCTCGATTGCCTGAAAGAAACGGCCGCCGCCTACCTGGCGTTCGCGCTCAAGGAGTGCGCCTACTACGAGGTGATGTTCATGAGCAGTGAGCAGATCACTGGCCTGAAGCGATTGAATGAGGACGGGGCGGCAGAAATGCAGCAAACCTTCGAGACCTTGCGACGGCGCGTGCAACGGGCTATCGATGGCGGCGTGCTGCGCAGCCACGACAGCTACCGGGCCGCCTTCGGGATCTGGGCCTACGCCCATGGGCAGATCTCCCTCTACCTGGGGGGCCGTGCGGGAATGGATCGCGGCGCCTTCATCGACAACTACCATCGGTTGATGGCGGGCTACCTGGAAGGCCAATAATATTTTTCGCAATCGGTTAACAGTGTTAACAGCGGAGCCGACAGTATGGACACACTGAAGTCACTGCATAGCCCTCGGCACGGGAGGCAACTGCTGCGGGTCGGTACGGCGCTCTGCCTTGCCATCGTATTTGGTTTTGCACTCACCTGGCTACTGACCCTCGGAGACTACCCGGTAGCACGCACCGTGGTCGATGACCCCACGCTGCCGGTGATCGAGGCCAATGGTTACCGCTTCCATGGCGAAACGTTCGGGGATGCCGGGGCGCCTCCGCTCATCGTCGTTCACGGGGGGCCCGGCTGGGACTACCGCAGCCTGCTGCCCCTCGCGGCGTTGGCCGATGACTATCGTGTCGTCTTTTATGACCAACGCGGTAGCGGTCTCTCACCGCGCGTGGCGGCGGAGGAGCTCAGCCTGGAGTCGTCCCTGTCGGATCTCGATGCGTTGGTGGAGAGATTTCGTACCGGGGATCGGGTCACCCTTGTCGGCCATTCATGGGGTGCGATGCTGGTGGCCGCCTATCTCGGCCGAGCGCCGGAAAAAGTAAGTCGGGCGGTGCTCGCCGAACCTGGATTCCTCAATGCCGAGTTGTTCGAGCGCTCCGGCATTCGCATGGGGCCGCGCTGGGAGGCAGGCTATTTGCTTTTCGCGGTACGGCGCTGGTTTGAGTCCTTGCATATCACTGGTCCCGACACGGAGGCGCCCTTGGACTACTTCCTCGGCGAGGCTGCCGCCCACGCAAATCCGGAATACTACTGCAACGGTCGAATTCCGCAGGTGGGGACGCTTCGTTGGCGCGCCGGCGCCACGGCCATGGGGTCCATACTCGGATCGGCGATGGACGATGAAGGGCGCATGCGCTTTGACGTTACCCGCGGACTCGACAGGTTCACAGGGCCGGTGCTGCTGTTGGCCAGCGAATGCAACAACCTGATTGGGCTCGCCCAGCAGGAGCGCCACGCAACCTACTTCAGCTCGGTGGAACTTGCAGTGATTCCGGATAGTGGCCACATGCTGTTTGCAGAACAGCCCCAAGCCGCCATGGCGGTAGTGCGTCGGTTTCTGGCAAGGTGAGTTGTGCGGCTGTGGGTTGGCAAACACAAACGCGCAGATAGCGCAAGCACACCAGCCGGGGGGGCAGGGTAAACGCATACTTACGTCAAGGCCGTGCTGTGAGCGATGTAAGTCCTTGAAAGCAGGTGCGCTGTAAATACATCCGTGTACGCTCGACGGCCGCGTCCATGCGGCCGA
>JAWLHA010000061.1:0-24019 GCA_041690535.1 Gammaproteobacteria bacterium
GTGAATACATCCCTGTACGCTCGACGGCCGCGTCCATGCGGCCGACGACCTGCTTTCAAGGACTTACATCGCTCTTGGGTAAGTATGCGTTTACCCTGGGCAACTCCGTGCACACCGCCCCAGGGGGGCGCATACCTGCATCAGGGCCCCCGGAAACCCCCGTTCAGTGTTTGGGCGTAGCCTGCTCCTTCTGCGCAGGCTCGAACTTCAGTGCGACCGAATTGATGCAGTAGCGCAAACCGGTGGGCGGCGGTCCGTCATTGAAGACGTGGCCGAGGTGTGAGTCACACCGTTTGCAGCGCACTTCGGTTCGAACCATCCCGTGGCTGCGATCGGTCTGCTCCTCCACCGCATCCGGCGCCAGCGGTGCCCAGAAGCTGGGCCAGCCGCTCCCCGATGCGTACTTCTGCTCCGAGCTGAAGAGGGGTTGCCCACAGGCCACGCAGTGAAAGATCCCCGGCTCCTTCAGGGCGTAATACTCACCCGTGAAGGGCCGTTCGGTGCCCGCCTCCCGGGTCACGTGGTACTGCTCGGGCGTCAGCTCCGCCTTCCACTCCGCCTCGCTCTTCTGAACTTTCCTGCTCATGGCTCCGACTCCTGGTCAGGTGCTCGCAATCTGATCGGTGAGGTGGCGGGGTCCCCCGAAACTGCCCATGGCCCGCAGCTCCTGGACACTGGTAAGCCCCCCTGCCAGTTTGACCAGCCCGTCGCTCAGCAGGAACACATGCCCCCGCCGCGCAAGGCTGGTGTGGATCGCATGCTCATCGGCATGACGCAAAATGAGGTCGTAGTCCTCGTCGGCGATGCGCCACAACTCGAACACCCCGGTGCGTCCCAGATAGCCGATCCCGCTGCAGCGGTCGCAACCCACCGGGTACCAGACCCGCTCCGGGGCGTCGAACCCCAGGCAGGCCAGCCAACTGACGTCACGCTCGGCAGGCGCTCGGGCCTCCTTGCAGTGGGGGCAGAGGGTGCGGACCAGCCGCTGGGTGACCACCATGGTCAGCTCCGAGGCGATCTCGTGGTCACGCAGACCAAAGTTGCGCAGCACCGTTACCACCCCCACCGCATCGCGGCTGTGCAGGGTACTCATGAGGACCCGCCCGCTCGCGGCGGCATTGATCGCCGCGCGGGCGGAGGCCTCATCCCGGATTTCTCCCAGCAGCATGTAATCGGGATCGAGCCGCAGCATCGATTTGACCCCGGAGGCAAAGTCCAGTCCATGGGTGCGATCCACCTGGATCTGATTGACCCCCTCGATCTGGTACTCCACCGGGTCCTCGATGGTGACGATATTCCGCTCGTGCACCTTCAGCACGTGCAGCAGGGCATAGAGCGTGGTGGTCTTGCCGCTCCCGGTGGGGCCGGCCACGAGGAACATGCCGTTGATGTTGTCCACCCACTCCTGGATGTGTTCCAGGTCGCGATCATGCAACCCCAGCTCCTCCAGTCGGTGTCGGACCCGGTAGGGCTCGAGGAGTCGGATGGCCATCTTGTCCCCCGCCAGGCAGGGCGCGACGGTGATCCGCAGATCGAGCTCCTCCTCGTCCACATAGCAGGTAACCCGCCCCTCCTCAGGAGCGAAGGCCGCCATGGGGTTGAGCCGCGCCATGGTCTTGAGCTGGTTGACTAACCTCACCGCCTCCGGGTGGGGGAGCAGGGCCACATCGTGCACCACCCCATCGATGCGAAAGCGGATGAGTAGGCCACTGCTCTGGGGGTCGAGGTGAATGTCCGTCGCGCGCTCCCGGCGCGCATCGCGCAACACCGCCACCGCCTCCGGGCGGTGCTCCTCCCCCACCGATTCAGTGGCGGTACTGAGGGTCGCCACCAGGTCCGTGGCCAAGTGATCCCGCAGCGGCCGCGGCAGTTCCCCGGCACTCTCCTGTTCACTCTGGGGCACGCTCACCTCCGTGAATGGCGTTGACGTGTGTTTTGTCGCCCGATCTGGGGCCGTGGCGCCCCAGATGCTCGGCCGCTCGCCCCTGCCTCGCGCCCGGCCATCCGATGTTCAGGGGGTCGCCCCCACGAAGCACGGGGCAGTCTGCATTCGGATTGGCTGCAGTGCGCATGCATGGGCTGGCATGGCTGCGCTTAACTGTATATAGCCCGGTTCAGCCAATCCACTCACTGCAGCGCGCAGGGATGCGGCGAGCGGGGGCGAACAACTGCATCCGCCACAACAGCGTCCAAACGCCCGCGTCGAACAGTGCGGAGAAATGCGGGCTAGACTTCAGTGCGGCGGTACAGCCGGGGCGCGCATACCGCCCCGTTTGCGACCCAAGGGAGGGTGAACGATGCGCCAGGACCTGGCCGATGACGTGGGCAAACTGATTCTGCGGCTCACCCTCGGAATTCTCTTTCTGCTTCACGGCATCGCCAAGCTGAGAGGGGGGGTTGGCGGCATTCAGGGCATGCTCGAGGCGCAGGGGCTGCCGGCCATACTGGCCTACGGCGCCTACCTGGGCGAGGTGCTGGGGCCCGCTCTCCTGCTGTTGGGATGGTACGCGCGGGTGGGGGCGGGACTCATCGCCATCAACATGCTGTTCGCCATCGGGCTGGCCAGCCGCGACCAGTTGCTGCAGCTGAACGAGTTCGGCGGCTGGGCGCTGGAGCTCGAGGGCATGTTCCTGTTCACCGCCATCGCCCTCATCTTCACCGGCCCGGGCCGGTTCGGAATCAACGAGCGCTGACAGGGACGAGGGCGAAGGGCTGCGAGCATTTTCATACCAAGTAGGGTAAACGCATACTCACGTCGCGGCCGTGCTGTGAGCGATGTAACTCCTTGAAAGCAGGTACGCTGTGAATACGACCGACATGGATGTCGGGAGTGAAGATTATGCAGGAGCAATCATCTTTCATCCCTGTACGCTCGACGGCCGCGGCCGCTCCGGGCGTCCTGCCCTCCGGCGGCATAAGTGCGTCCCTGCACCAATCCATGCGGCCGTCGACCTGCTTTCAAGGAGTTACATCGCTCTTGGGTAAGTATGCGTTTACCCTGCCATACCAAGACAGCGTCGCGAGGCGACACATCCCCTCTTATCCTCTTCCCTAATCCGTGAGCCTGCGCATCACCCTCCCCGCATCGTCGAGGATGAGATAGAGACTCGGGATCAGCACCAACGTGATGGCGGTGGCGAACAGGATGCCGTAGCCGAGGGAGATGGCCATGGGAATCATGAAGCGCGCCTGACGGGAGGTCTCGAAGATCATCGGGGCGAGACCGCCGAAGGTGGTGAGGGTGGTGAGCAGAATGGGGCGGAAGCGCCGCACCCCGGCGCTGACGATGGCGTCGAACGCGATCACCCCTTCGCGGCGCCGTGCGTTGGCGTAATCGATCATCACCAGGGCATCGTTCACCACCACCCCGCCCAGGGCGATGATCCCCATGATGCTCACCAGGCTGAGGTTATACCCCATGATCAGGTGCCCCAGGATGGCCCCCACCACTCCGAAGGGGATGGCGGTCATGACGATGATCGGCTGGACGTAGCTGCGGAACGGCACCGCCAGCAGGGCGAAGATGACCACCAGCGCCAGGGTGACATTGGTGAAGAAACTCTGCACTGCATCACGCATGCTTGCCTGGCGCCCCTCGAAGCTGTAGGCCAGCCCGGGAAAATCACGCAGCAGGTGGGGCAAGACCGTCTCCTTGACGCCCGCCAGCACCCGGGAGGTCTCGGCGATGGGCTCCACGTTGGCGGTGACCAGTACCGTGCGCCGGCCGTTGCGCCGGGAGATGGAGGTGTAGGCACGGCTGGGCTCGAATTCGGCGATCTGCGCCAGGGGCACATAGCCCCCGGAGGCGGTGCGAATGAGCAGCGTCTCGATGTCGTACACCCGCTGGCGCTCCGCTTCGGGCAAGCGTGCGATCACCTTCACCTCGTCACTGCCGCGCAGCTGACGCAGCACCTCGGCGCCGTAAAAGGCGTGGCGGATCTGGTTGCCCACCTCCCCGGCGGTCAGCCCGAGGCTGCGGGCCTCTTCCGTCAGGCGGAAGTCGAACTGCCGCTTGCCGGGTGTAAAGCCGTCATCGATGTCCTTGGCGTTGCTGAACAAGGCCAGCCGTTCGGCCAGCGCCGCGCTGGCCCGGTCCAGCACCGCCACATCGGTGTGGCTCAACTCCACGCTGATGGCGGCTCCGCCGCCGGGCCCACCGCGGTCGGACTCGAAGCGCAGCGATTCGGTCCCGGGAAGGACGCCCACCTTCTCGCGCCACAGCCGGGAGACCTCGCCGGTGCTGATGGGCCGCTCCCCCGCCGGGCGCAGGTAGGCCCGCACGGAGATGGTGTTCTCCTCCACCACCGCGCGCACCCCGGTGCTGAGCCGCTCCCCCCCGTGCTCCGCAATCACCTCCTCCACCGCCTCGACCAGCCGGTCCCGCACTGCGAGCACCCGCTCCCGGGGACTGCCCACCGGCACGGTGGCGCTGGCGGAGGCGCGGTCCGACTCCACGACAGGCATGAGGATGAAGCCCATCCGCCCGCTGGCCGGGATGGCCACCACCACCGCCAGCAACGCCACCGCCGAGGCGGTGGTCAGGTAGCGGTGGGTCACCGCCGCAGTGAGCAGCGGCCGGTACCAGCGCTCGACGAAGCGGGAGAAGGCATCGCTGAAGCGCTGCTGGCGCACGTGCACGGCTTCGCCCCAGCGGGTGGCCCGCCGGTCTTTGAGATGGGCCAGATGGGTGGGGAGAATGAACAGCGCCTCCACCCAGGAGATGAGGAACACCGTGCCGACCACCAGCGGAATCGCCGCCCAGATCTGGCCAAAGGCGCCGGGGATGAACAGCATCGGCATGAACGCCACCACGTTGGTGAGGATGGCGAAGGTCACCGGTACTGCGATGTCGCGGGCCCCCTGGATGGCGGACTCGATGAGCCCCATGCCCCGCTGGCGATACTCGTAGATGTTCTCGCCGGCGATGATGGCGTCATCCACCACGATGCCCAAGGCGATGATGAACGCGAAGAGGGAGATCATGTTGATGGAGACATCCATGCCAGGCAGGAACAGCAGTGCCCCCAGGAACGAGACGGGGATCCCCACGGTCACCCAGAAGGCCAGCTTGAACTCCAGAAACAGACTCAGGAGCACCAGCACCAGCAGGAGCCCGATGAATCCGTTCTTCAGCAGCAGGCGCAACCGTTCGAGGTAGACCTCCGAGTCATCCTCCTCGATGGTGGCCTGGATCTGGGGGGGAAGGCCGGCCACCAGATCGGGCAGCGCCGCCCGCACCGCCTCGGCAACGCTCACCGGGGTCTGATCCCCCACCCGATAGACGCTCACCCCGATGGAGGGAGCCCCGTTGTAGGTGCCGACGCGGTGGCTGTCGGCGAAGCCTTCGCTCACCCGGGCGATGTCGCCGAGACGCAGCAGCACGCCCCCCTCACCGCTCACCAGGGGCAACTGGGCGAACTCCCGCGCCCACTGGCGCCGCTCCTTCACCCGCAGCAGGATTTCCCCAGCGCCGGTCTCCACCCGGCCGCCGGCCCGGTCGATAGCCATGGCCCGCACACTCTGGGCCACCGCCTCAAGGGTAAGTCCGTAGGCACGCAGGTCCGCCTCGGCGATCTCGATGTGCACCTCCAGCGGCCGCGCCCCTTCCAGCTCCACCTGGGTGATGCCGGGCTGCTGCAGCAACCCCTCGCGGATCTGCTGGGCGGCGCGGTAGAGGGCTATTTCATCCACCGCCCCGTGCACCTGGATGTCCACCACGCCGTGGCGCCGGGTGCTGAGGGTCACTTGGGGACGCTCGGCCTCCACCGGCAGGGTCGTGATGCGCCCCACGGCCTGCTGCACGTCCTGCCACACCTTCTGCCGGTCGGCACCGGCGAGCAGTTCCACGCGGACCGAGGCGCTACCCTCCGAGGCGGTGGAGCGCACCTGATCCACCCCGTCGAGAGCCCGCACCGCCTCCTCCACCGCCAACACCACCCCCTGCTCCACCTCCTCGGGGGTGGCGCCCGGGTAGGCGATGCTCACACTGACCACGTCCAGTTCGAAGGCGGGGAACACCTCCTGTCGGATCTTGGTAGACATGAACAACCCGCCAATCAGCAAGGCCAACATGAGCAGGTTGGCGCTGACCCGGTTGTGGACCATCCAGGCAATGGGGCCGCCATGCAGCGAACGGCTCATGGCACCTGCCTCTCGCCGTCGGCGCGCGGCTCGGTCCCCCCGACCGGCACGCTGCCCTCCCGGGGGGCCACGGGCGCGGGCGGCTCCCCGGCCACGCGCAGGGCCATTCCCTCCACCGGTACTCCCAGATCACTGGTGACGAGCCGCTCACCCGGGGCCAGCCCGTCGGCCACGTAGACCTCCCGGGAGCCGCGGTAGACCACGGCCACCGGCCGCACCGCCAACCGACCGTCGGGGGCCATCACCCAGACGGTGTTGCCATCGCGCAGCCAAGCCGGGTCGAGAGCGAACACCCCGGGAAGGGCCCGCCCCTCGATCTCCCCCCGCAGGAAAGCGCCGAGCAGCAGACGCGGCGAATCCGGCGCCCCGCTCCCCAGCGGATCGGGGACGCTCACCAGCAACCGCGCCATGCGCCCTTTTTCATCCAGATCGCCGCGCAGGCGGATTACCTGCCCCTCCCGATAGATCTGCGGGCCCCACACCTGAGGATGATAGAGCCGGACCCGGGCGCCCGGGGTCTCCATCCACTGCAGGCTGGCGGCCGGAACCGCCAGCTCCACCCAGAACGTGTCCGTGTCGGCCAACTCGGCCAGGGTGCTGCCGCTGCCTACCCGGGTGCCGAGGTCCACACCGCGCTCCAACACCAGGGCGTTGAAGGGCGTGCGCACCACGGTGCGCTTCAGGTTCAGCTCCGCCTCCGCCAGCCCCGCCTCGGCCGAGGCCACCGCCGCCCGGGCGGTCTCCAGCTGAGGTTCGCGCAGGATGAGGCCGCGCTGATCGGCGGTGACCTCATCGCCCAGCAAGGCAAACTCCTGCTCGGCCACGGCACGGCGCCCCTGCTCCAACCGCAGCTCGGCCCGCGCGCGGGTCAAGTCACTGCGCCGCTGGCGCACGGCCAGCTCGTAATCGGCCGGATCGATGCGCAGCAGCAGCTCCCCCTTCTCCAGAAGCGCGCCGGGCTCGAACCCCGCGCCGATGCTCTGCACCTCGCCGGCCACCCGGGATTGGAGGCTGACCCGGCGGGCAGCCTGCACCGTCCCCCAGGCCTCGATGGTAATGGGGCGGTCGGCCGGCGTTACCGTCACCACCTCCACCAGGCGGGCGGCACGGGGCGGGGGGCTGCGTTGTGCCTTGGTCACGCTGCCCATCATGTAAGCGACGATGGCCCCCGCCACCAGCAGGACGGCCAGCGCGGGCAGGGCTGCCATCAGGTGCCTGCCCCAGCGGGGCTTCGATTCGGGATTGGATTGGGTCATTTCTGCTTCTCTGAGTTCGCCGGGGCGTCGGATCGGTCGAGCGACCAGCCGCCGGCCAGGGCACGGGCCAGGGCGATCCGCTGGGCCAGAAGTTCGCGCCGGGCGGTCAGCTGCTGGCGCTCCAGCTGCTGGCGGCTGCGCAGGGCATCGAGCACCGAAAGGTAATCGCTGTCACCCTGGAAGTAGCGCAGCCGCTCCCGCTCGACCACCGCCTCGGCCTCGCGCGACTGCACGGCAAGGCTCGCCATGAAGGCACGCTGGCCCGCCTCACCGGTCAAGGCGTCTTCCACCTCGCGCACCGCCACCAGCAACGACTGGCCGAAGGCGTTGAGATTCTCCTCCACCACCGCCCGGGTCCGCACCACCTCGGCGCGGCGGCGTCCGCCGTCCACGATGGGCCCGGCCAGCTGGGCCACGAGATTGCCGAGCCAGTTGCCGAAGAACCCATCGCTGGAGCTGGCCGCGGCCGTGAGGCTGACTCGCGGATAGCGCTCGGCCACCGCCGCCGCGGCCCGGGCGTCCGCCGCCTGCAGCCGGAGCAGAGCGCGCTGTACGTCCGGCCGCTGCTGCACCAGCTCGGCGGGGATGCCGGTGGCCGGCAGAGGCCCGGGCAGCGGGAGCACGCCCGCCTCCGGCAGAGGGGCGCGGGTCGGGGGCTGCCCGATCAGAACGGCCAGCTGATGGGTCAAAATCTTCAGGCGGGTCTCGGCACGGACCCGTTCGCCCTCGGTCTGTGCCAGCAACTGGCGCTGGCGGTGCACATCGCTGGCGGCGGCGCGGCCGATGCGAAAGCGGGCCTGCACCAGTTCCAGCAGCTGAGCGTTGGTCTCGAGCTGCTCTTCAAGCAGCCTTACTTGTGCCCGCTGCTCCACCCGCTGATACCAGGTATCGGCCACCTCGGCGCTGAGGGTGAGGGCGGCGGTCTGGAGGTCGGCAGCCGAGGCCCGCGCCTCCAGGCCGGCGGCATCGGAAGCGCTGCGCAGACGGCCCCACAGGTCCAGCTCGTAAGCCGCTGCCAGGGAGGACTGACGCCGCTCGCTGCCGCCGTTGGTGGTCCGCGATGCCTCCAGACGCGCATCGAGGCTGGGGAAGATGGCGGCCCCCTCCCTGCGGGCGGCCGCCTGCGCCTGGTCCAGGCGCGCCCAGGCCGCGCGCAGGGTGAGGCTGCCGGCCAGGGCCTGCTCCACCAGTCGGTCGAGCTCCGGGTCGCCCAGCGCACGCCACCAACGCTGTGGCTGGTTCTGCTCTCCGCCATCGCTGAAGTGGGACGGCAGCGTGACCGGCGGGGCCGAGCGACTCGGCGCCCCGGCGCAACCGCCGAGGAGCAGTACCATACCGATGAGGAGACAAGTGGATAATCGGGGCATCATTCACCATTTACATCTTCGGCCCCGCAAGGCCAGACACAGGATCACCTGGAGGCGCAGCTGATTCCGCCGGAAACACTCCATGCAGGTCCGCCGGCCCGGTTTCAAGGGCGTCCCATCGCTGGTGGCGCAACGCCGCCTGGGCATCATCGCCCCCGGGGAGGAGGATTATCCCCCGGGACGGAGCCTGAGTGCATGAGAATCGTGTAACGCGCCATTGCAGCACCGGCGGTCGCAATACTTTGATACAAATTAGCGTGGTCCCAGGCCGGCGCGGTGGAGATAATCCCGGGCGTAACTACTCACCCCCATCCGTCATTCCCCGCGAAGCCTGCCCCCGAGCGCTTTAGTCGGGGGGCGGGAATCCAGTGCTGGATTTCAGAGGGCCGGGTATTGGGCTGGGTGCCTTATGGATTCCCGCCTTCGCGGGAATGACGAACTGTACAAGTAGCGAGGATCGAGTGCGGTGAGCCTGCTACCGCATCTTAATTTGCATAAGCGGGAGGCAGTCGGGGGGCAAGTAGTTACTCCCGGGCACAGTAACGGAGGCGTACATGAACAAGCCGCAGCCCCATCTACTGGTGGTGGACGATCACCGGGAGATCCGCGAGGCCCTTGAAGAGTATTTGACCCGCAACGGCTACCGGGTGACCACGGCCGCCGATGCCGCCGTGGCCCGTCAGGTACTGGTCCGGGGCGAGTTCGATCTGGTGGTGCTCGACATCATGATGCCCGGTGAGGACGGATTGGCGCTCTGCCGCTGGATGGGCGCCACGGCTGCGGTGCCGGTGATCTTCCTCACCGCCATGGCCGAGGCCACCGATCGCATTGTGGGGTTGGAGGTCGGGGCGGACGATTACCTGGTGAAACCCTTCGAGCCACGCGAGTTGCTGGCCCGGGTGCGCGCGGTACTGCGGCGGGTGCACGCCCTGCCCCCCCGCAGCCGCGTGGAGGCGCTCACGGTGCGTTTCGACCGCTGGCGCCTCGACGTGGGGCAGCGTGAGCTGCGGGGGCCCGATGGCGAAGCGGTGGCCCTCAGCGGGGCGGAGTTCGAGCTGCTCTCGGCCTTTCTCCGCTACCCCGACACGGTGCTCAGCCGCGACCAGCTGCTGGAGCTGACCCAGGGAGGCGAGAGCCGGGCGTTTGACCGGCGCATCGACATCCAGGTAAGCCGCCTGCGGCGCAAGATCGAGCAGGATCCGGCCAATCCGCGGATCATCAAGACCCATTGGGGCGGTGGCTACTCGTTGATCGGTCCGGTGGAGAGCGAATCATGAAGTTCTGGTCCAAGAGCCTGCGGGGCCGCCTCATCCTGCTGTTGCTGGCGGCCCTGGTCCTGGCCCAGGCCGTGGCATTCCTGCTTCATCTCTCCGATCGCCATGACTACATCCGCGAGATCAA
Source organism: Gammaproteobacteria bacterium (assembly GCA_041690535.1). Classification (GTDB taxonomy): domain Bacteria; phylum Pseudomonadota; class Gammaproteobacteria; order Thiohalomonadales; family Thiohalomonadaceae; genus JAWLHA01. Next base: position 10,166 of record JAWLHA010000061.1, read on the forward strand.
TGAGGCCATCACCACGCGCCGCATTCCGGCTGCGGTGGAGTTGCTCTCTGCAGTTCCGGCGTCCAGACGCCCTCCCCTGGCAGAGGCGCTGAGCACCACCTGGAGCCGCCTGTTCATCGCCGCCCAGCCGGCGGTGGGGGAGGAGGGCGGCTTCACCGAACAGGCCCGACAACTGGCCGGCTCCCTCGGACAGGCCGACGAGGCGGTGCGAATGGGCCAGCGCACCTCCCCCTCCGGGACGGCCCCCCTCCCCCGCTGGTCGGGCGAGACCTTTGCCGTGGCGGTGCGCCTCGGTGCCGAACAGTGGCTGGTGGTCGAACGTCCCCTGCGCCCGGCACTGCACCACGCCATCGGACCGGTGGTGCTCTCTCTGACCCTTTCGGCCCTGGCCGTGCTGGCGGCGGTGGCGTGGCTGGCCCGACGCATCACCCGGCCCCTCTCGGCCCTCACCGAGGCTGCGGACCGCTTCGGCCGGGGCGATTCAGTGGCACCACTGACCGAGTCGGGTCCCGAAGACCTGCGCCGCACTATCCGGGCGTTCAATGCCATGAGTGGGCGGCTGCAGCGCTTCATCGATGATCGGACCCGCATGCTGGCGGCGATCTCCCACGATCTGCGGACCCCCATCACCGCCCTGCGGTTGCGCTCGGAGATGGTGGACGATACCCGGACCCGGGAGCGGATGCAGCGCTCCCTGGACGAGATGCAGCGCATGGTGGAGGCCACGCTGCAGTTCGCCAGGGCCGAGGCGGTGCAGGAGGCCGCCGAACCCTTGGATCTGGGGGCGCTCGTGGCCGAGGTGTGCGCGGACGTGGCCGATGCCGGCGGCAGCGTGCAGTGGGAGGTGGCAGGGGAGGTGCCGGTGCTCGCCCGCCGGGTGGGCCTCGCCCGCGCGCTGCGCAATCTGGTGGACAACGCGGTCTTTTACGGACACAAGGCCCAGGTGACCGCAAGGGTCACCGCCGAGGGCGCCCTTGTGCAGGTGGATGATGCCGGCCCCGGCATCCCCCCGGCGGAGCGGGAGCGGGTGTTCGAGCCATTCGTACGACTGGAGGGCTCGCGCAGCATGGAGACCGGGGGCATCGGATTGGGACTGGCCACCGCCCGCACCACCATTCACGCCCATGGCGGGACCATACGCCTGGGCGAGAGCCCCCGGGGCGGGCTGCGGGCCGAGGTGGTGCTGCCCCTGCGCTGATCGCCCTCGCACGGGGGTTCTCTTCCGCCCCGGAGCGCGTCTGGCCGCTGATTCCTTCCTGGGACAAAGGTAGCGTCCGCCTGCTCCGGAACCGCCCTGTGGTGCTCCGATAGCCAGGGGAAATCGCTGCAATAGGGACAAACCATTTTCCCGAACAGCGGCTCTGTTCCATACTCTCCACCGCAGAGTAAACGCGTACTTTCAAGAGTGATGTAAGCATGCGTTCACCGTGCCAAACACAACCACTGATACTTGGAGGAGCAGTATGTTGAGCAATCGGGAAGGTCAAAAGGTCCCCAGCGTTGTTTTCAAGACCCGCCAGGGGGGCGAGTTCGTCGATGTCACCTCCGATGAACTCTTCAAAGACAAGACGGTGATTGTGTTCTCGCTGCCGGGCGCCTTCACCCCCACCTGTTCATCCACCCACTTGCCGCGTTACAACGAACTGGCCGATGTGTTCCGGGCCAACGGGGTGGACGACATCATCTGCCTGTCGGTGAACGATGCCTTCGTGATGGAGGCGTGGAAAGAGGATCAGGAGGCGGAAAACGTCACCCTCATTCCTGACGGCAATGGCGATTTCACCGCGGGGATGGGGATGCTGGTGGACAAGTCAAACCTCGGTTTCGGCAAACGCTCCTGGCGCTACTCGATGCTGGTGAAGGACGGCACCATTGACAAGATGTTCATTGAGCCGGAGAAACCGGGCGACCCCTTCGAGGTCTCCGACGCCGACACCATGCTCAACTACATCAACCCCAATGCCGAGAAGCCCAAGCCGGTGGCCATCTTCACCCGTCCGGGCTGCCCCTTCTGCGCCCGCGCCAAGGAGATGCTGAAGGAGCACGGCATGTCCTACGAGGAGATCGTGGTCGGTCACGACGCCACCTTGCGCTCGGTCCGTGCCATCACCGGCCGCGACACCGTCCCGCAGGTGTTCATCGATGGGCGGCACATCGGCGGTTCCGACGACCTGGCGGCCTATCTCGGCTGAGTCCCGGGTAGCCGCTCCGCAGCCCGCGCTGCGGGGCGGCCGGGCCACCGCTCCCAGGCTCTGGCGGCGATGGGCGGCCCATCCGGCCATCTCGGCGCGCTTTCAGCATGCCTTGCGGCGACGGGCGGGCGGCTCAATGGAGCGTTCGCTCGGGGAAGGTGCGCACGTAGTGCTCGAACTCCTCAGGGGGCAGTGGGCAGCTGTAATAGGCGCCCTGGACGAAATCGCAGCCCCGCTCCTGCAGAAACTGCAGCTGCTCGCGGGTCTCGGCCCCCTCGGCCACCACACCGAGATGGAGGCCGTGGGCCATGGCCAGGATCGCCTCCACCAGAGTGGCATCGTCCGAATCGCCAGGCAGATCGGTGACGAACGAGGTATCGATCTTGAGGGCGTCAAACGGCAGCCGCTTCAGATAGCTCAAGGAGGAGTACCCAGTGCCGAAATCGTCCAGGGCGAGGTGCAGGCCGAGGCGGCGGAAGTCGTTGAGGGTTTCGGCGGCCCGTTGCAGATCGGCGAAGATCACGCTCTCGGTCACCTCCAGGGTGAGCCATTCCGGCGGGATACCGCACTCCTCGACGATCCGGCGCACTGCGGCCGCACCCGCGTAGTCAAGGCACTGCCGGGCCGAGAGGTTCACAGAGACCCGGAGGTTGTCCAGACCGGCGGCATTCCATGACTCCAGCTGCGCGCAGACCTTGCGCAGCACCCACGCGCCGATGGCCTCGATAAGGCCTGTCTCCTCCGACAATCCGATGAACTCCGAGGGAGCGACCAGACCCCGCACCGGATGCTCCCACCGCAGCAGTGCCTCGGCTCCGGTCACCCGCTGCTGGCGCAGGTCCACCACCGGCTGGTAGAAGACCCGCAGCTCCTCGTGCTCCAGGGCGTGGCGGAGTGCCGACTCCAAACTCATACGCTCCACTGCCCGGGCGTTCATCTCGGGGGTGAAAAAGCGGAAAGTGTTACGCCCCTCCTCCTTGGCCCGGTACATGGCCGTGTCGGCGTTCTTCAGCAGCCCGGCTGCATTCTGCGCATCGCTGGGGAACTCGGTGATGCCAATGCTGCCGCCGATGTACGCCTGGGTTCCCCCCAGCAGATAAGGGCGGGCCAGCTCCCGCAGAATGGTGCGGGCCACCAGCTCGGCATCATCGGCATTGGCGATCTCCGGCAGGATGACGGTGAACTCATCGCCGCCGATCCTCGCCACGGTGTCGGATTCGCGCACGCTCGAGCCGATGCGCCGCGCCGCCTCCCGCAACAGTTCGTCACCCGCATCGTGCCCGAGGGTGTCGTTGACCCACTTGAAGCGGTCCAGGTCGATGTAGAGGAGGGCGAGAATGCGGCGGTTGCGCTTGGCCTTGGAGATGGCCGCGGTGAGGCGGTCGAGGAACAGGATGCGGTTCGGCAGGCCGGTGAGTGGGTCGTAGTTGGCCTGTCGGCGGATCACCTCCTCCTGCTCCTTGCGCCGGGTGTCGTCCAGGAACACCGCCACGTAGTGCTCCACCCGTCGAGCGCTCCGTAGCGCCACGATGGAGAGCCACTGGGGATAGATGCTGCCGTTGCGGCGCCGGCTCCAGACCTCCCCCTCCCAGTGGCCCACCCGATCGAGGGCCTGGCGCATCTCCTCGTAGTAGTCGGTACCGTGGGGGCCCGCACCGAGGGCGAAGAAGTCGCGCCCCTCCATCTCTTCGGCGGAGAACCCGGTGATGCGGGTGAAGGCGGGGTTCACATGCTGGGTGCGCAGGGCGGGATCGGCGATGACGATCCCCTCCCCCATGGTGTTGAAGACCGTGAGGGCCAGGCGCTGAAACTCCTCCGCCTCGTGTTGCCCGGTCACATCCATGGCGGTTCCGGCGATGCCGATGACATCCCCCCCCTCGTCACGCAGCGGATCCATGCTCATGTCGTACACGATCGTCCGCCCCTCGACCACGACCTCCTGCTCCTGGCGAATGCCCCTGCCGTGCTCCAGGACATAGCGTTTCATCGCCAGCAGCTGAGCCGCATCCTCCGGGGCGAGAAACTCCTCCTCGGTATGCCCGATGATCCGTTCGGGGGGGAAGGCCGGCGGAGCATTGTAGATCCAGGTGTAACGCATGTTCCGGTCACAGGTGAACACGGCCACGGGCGAACCGGCCACCACCAGGCGAAAACGTTCTTCACTGCGCCGCAGCGCCTGCTCGGCGCGGCGCTGGGTGGTCACATCCTCCAGGATATGCACGGAATAGCGATAACGCCCCCCTTCGTCATGCACGGCAAAGGCGCGGGAGACAAAGGTGCGCCCGTCCGCCAGCCTCACCTCCTCGTGCTCCTCCCCACCGTGATCCAGGGCACGCCGACATCCCGGGAGGGGCCCCTCGCCCCTGGGGAAGATCTCCCAGTAGGGGTGGCCCGACAGCAGCTCGCCGGGCAGTGCTGCCAGCTGCTGGTAGGCGCGGTTGGTGCGGGTGATACGGAACTCGTGGTCGTGCATGAAGATGGGGTCCCGCACCCCATCGAAGGCATCGCGCCACTCCTGGCGGCTCCGCTCGAGCATCTGGCGCTGGTCGGCCTCCGCCCGGGCGACCCGCCGGGTACTCCACTCCGCCAGCGCGCCAAAGAGTGCGACCGTCCCAATCATCAGCAGGCGGAAGTACCACTCGTGGGTGGAAAGCCGCGCGCCCAACGTCGCCGAAACGGGGCCAATGTCGTATGCCACCGTGTCGAACAGGGCACCAACCACCCAGATGAGAACGATGGCCAGCAGGGCGAGCAGCACAAAGTTCGGGCGTCGGGCAGGCATGGGGCGATTGGGGCGACTCCCTCTGGCCTTCCCCGCGGCAAGCGGGTTCCGGATCTACGAAAAAGCCTAGCCCGGATTTCCGTTACCGTTAACGAGCGCGTCAGCTAGGCTCCACTGCCCGCCAGCAGCTGGCCGAACTCCCTCGCGGTGAGGGGCACCCCGTAGAGAAATCCCTGGGCCAGATCCGCCTTGTGGGCCCGAACCAGATCCGCCTCCTCCGGGCTCTCCACCCCCACGGCCACCACCTTGATCCCAAGTTCGTGGGCCAGGGCCACAATGCCGTCCAGCAGGGCCCGCCGGGACGGCTCCGTGGCGGCGCTGCGCACCAGTTGGCTATCGATCTTCACCCGGTCCGTGGCCAGCTCGGTCAGCCCCGACAGGGGGGCGTAACCCCGCTCGAAATTGGCCAGGCACAGGTGCACACCCGCATCGCGCAGCGCTCGCAGCGCGGTAAGCGGCACGTCGGAGAACCAGCCATCCCCCCCGTGGAAGTCCGCAACCAGCCACTCCCCCGGGATCGACTCCTCGCGCAGCACGGCGATGATCCCGCAGCCCTCCACGGTTCGACACTGACGCAGCGAGAGGTTGACCGTTAATTGAAAATCCGCACAGCGCCTGCGCCAGCGCCGCAGTTGCCCGCAAGCCCGCCGCAACAGCCACTCCCCAGCCGCTTGCATGAGCGGACTCGCCTCCAGCGCGGCAAGGAAGTCCCTCGGTTCGAGCAGCCCACGCTCGGGGTGGGCCCAGCGCAGCAGCGCCTCGGCGCCGGTGAGCCGGCCGGAGTGAACGTCCACGATGGGCTGGTAGACCACCCGCAACTCCCCCTTCTCCAGCGCGCGGCGCAGCTCCGCCTCCATGGAGAGGTGCTGCCTTGCACTGGCGTCCGCCTCCGGAGAGAAGAAGCGGAAGGTGTTGCGACCGCTCTTCTTGGCCGCGTACATGGCCGAATCGGCGCTCTTCAGCAAGGCCTCCGGCGTGAGCCCATCGTCCGGGTAGCGGGCGATCCCCACGCTGGCCGAGAGGGCAACCTGCACGCTGTCGATGCGCAGGGGCTTGGCCAGCCGCTCAAGCAGATGGCGCGAAACCAGCTCCGGGGCGAGCGGATCTCCCAAATCGCCCAGCAGCACCACAAACTCGTCCCCCCCGTAGCGGGCGACGGTGTCGGCCTCCCTCACGCAGGTGCGAAGACGATGGGCGGTGATCCGCAGCACCTGGTCACCCACCTCATGACCGTAACGATCATTGGCCTCCTTGAAGCGATCCAGATCCACGAACAACACGACCGCGCCCCGCCCTTCGCGCTGCACGCGGGCCAGGGTGGTGTTCAGCCGATCAAACAGCAGGGAACGGTTGGGCAGCCCGGTGAGGGCGTCGTGGTTGGCACGGTAGACGATGCGACGCTCCATCTCCTTGCGTTGGGTGATATCGCGAAAGAGGGCGACGTAGCGGCTGTGGTTGCCCCACTCGTCCCGGACCACAACCACCGACAGCCACTCGGGATAGACCTCGCCGCTTTTGCGGCGATTCCAGATCTCCCCCTCCCAGTGGCCGGTCCGGTAAATGGCCTCCCACATGGCGCCGTAGAAGGCCGCATCGTGCCAACCGGAGCTGAATACCCTGGGATTCCTGCCGATCACCTCCTCGGATGCGTAGCCGGTAATGCGGCTCAATGCCGGATTGACCGCCTCGATGCGATTGTGCGCATCGGTCACCATGATCCCCTCATCCGCCGCCTGGAAGACGGTGGACGCCAGCTCATAGAAGTCCCGGGCCCGGCGCACTACGAGCGCCCGCCCAAGCCGGGCGGCCACTTCATCCAGCAATCGACCCGGCTCGGCGGCCGGCGGGTGGAGGTCTCCCTCGGCCCCTGTCGGGGCGAACACCTCCACCACCCCCTCGGGCTTGCCCTGCACCCAAATATCACTTCTTGCCAGCAGCCTGCCGGGTGCCGCAGGTGAGGACTCGAAGCAGATATCCCGCAGCCGCACCCGTGCCACTCCCCCGCCCGAACAGAGCGCACGCGGCAATACCTGGACCACGCTCCATACCGTCTCGACGGTCGAGCTCTCCTGCTCCAGAGCTGTGGAGATGGAGTAGAGACAGTCCAGCTCCGCCACCCGCCGCCGCAACTCCTCCTCATACCGGTGGCGCCCCGTCACATCCGTCGCCACACCGGTCACCCCGGCCACCGTGCCGTTCGGCCCCCGCACCGGCTCCATGGAGATGTCGTAGTAGAAGGACTCGCCCCCGACGGCGATGCGAAACTCGCTCCGCATTCCAGTGCCGCTGTCGAGGACGGCCCGCTTCATCTCCTCCAGCCGCCCCCCCTCCTCCGGTCCGAACAGTTCCGGATCGCTCCTGCCAAGGATGTCCGAAGTGGAGTGATGCTTGCTGTTGAACACCCAGGTGTAGCGCAACGCGCGATCCTGCATGAACACCACAATGGGCGAGTTGCGGATGACCATGCCGAACCGCTCCTCGCTCTCCTTCAGCGCTTGCTGCGCCGCCCTGATTGCGGTCAGATCCAGAAAGGAGAACAGCGCGAAATCGTGATCGGACACGCTCCGGCCGAACAGCACCGGAATCTGCACTCCATCCTTGCGGACGACAGCGAGCTCACCCACCCCCCGGGGTAGGGGGCCCCCCAGAAGCGTAGCGAGGGGTTGCCCCACGGCCGCTTCCCTCGGCATCCCAACCAGCCGTTCGGCCTCCCCATTGAGGTCCAGGACGCGCGGCTCCTCCCCCCCGGTGGCCACAACCAGCGCCAGCCCCTTCGGGGCCGACTCGAACAGCCGCTTCAGCGGTTCGCCCGGTCGCCCCGCCACCGCGCTGAGCCACTCCAGTTGCACAATGGTCCCGGGCCGGGTCCCCGCTGCAGGGTCGGCCCCCATCCTCCGGATCTGAAAGGGGCGCCCTTCCACCACCGCGGTGGCGTGTTCATCGCCCGGTGTCGTCCCGGCCAACCCCAGCGCCTGCCAGTAGGGTTGGCCGATCACCTGTGCCGGCGCTTGCCCGACCAACTCATAAAAGGCCCGATTGGCGCGCACCAGGATGCCCTCGGCATCGTGGGTCAGCACCGGCAGCGAAATCCGGTCCACCAGTTCGGCCCACTGTCGGGCGTTCTCCTCCAGCTCGCCGATGCGCTGCATAAGGTGGCGTCGTTGCCGATGGGTGAGCGCGATACAGAAGAGCGTCAGGGCGGCCAGGGCAAGCAATCCAGGCAGAGCGTCAAGTCCCCCGGAAAGGGGCGCGACTTCGGAGTAGAGAAACAGCTCACCTGCCAGCTCTGCACTCAGCAGAACCGTCGCGACCACCACCAGCATTTCGAGTTGCCCCATCCCCTTCTCACCGAGCCTCCGCCGACGTCGGCTTAAAGGGTAGTTGGCCGTTGTCTACTCCTTTGTAGGCGTTTGTTGGCGATGCATGTGAGAGATCCCCTACAGGCGCCGTTGCGATGGCGATCAGCGGCGATTGCCGGGTCAGTGTATCTCCCGCCCCTTGGTGAACATGCGGGAGATATCCTCGGCAGTGGTGGGGCGGGCGAAGAGGAAGCCCTGGATTTCGTCGCAGCCGTTGGCCTTGAGAAAGGCAAGCTGTTGCTGGGTCTCCACCCCTTCGGCGATCACCCGCAGATGAAGGGTGTGGGCCATGGCGATGATGGTGGTGGCGATCACGCTGTCGTTGGTGTCGCCCGGGATGTCCTGCACGAAGGATTGGTCGATCTTCAGCTTGTCGATGGCGAACCGCTTCAGATAGCTGAGGGAGGAGTAGCCGGTGCCGAAGTCGTCGATGGAGATTTTGATCCCCATCTGATTGAATTCCCGCAGGGTGGAAACCAGTGGTTCGGCATTTTCCATCAGCACCGTTTCGGTCAGCTCCAGCTCCAACTGGTCCGGCCGGCAGCCCGTCTCGTCAAGAATACTCGAGACCAGCTTGGCGAGGTTCTTCTGCCGCAACTGATGACCCGAGAGATTCACCGCCACACGGAAATCGCTGTTGCGCTCCATATCCCACTTCTTCGCCTGCAGACAGGCCGTTCGCAGCACCCACTCGCCCACGGCGGTAATGAGCCCACTCTCTTCCGCCACCGGGATAAAGGTGGAAGGCGGTACATCGCCGTACTCGGGACTGCGCCAGCGGGCGAGCGCCTCCACGCCCACAATGCGATCGCTGCCCACATCCATCTGGGGTTGGTAGACCAACTGCAGACTGTCCCGCTCGATGGCCTTGCGCAGGCTGTCCTCCAGGGCCACCCGTTCGCGAAAGCGGGTGCTCATCTCGGCGGTGTAGAACTGATAGTTGTTCCGCCCCATCTCCTTGGCGCGATACATGGCCGTATCGGCATTTCGAATGAGCGACTCCGGGTCGGAGGCATCCTCGGGGTAAAGGGCAATGCCGATGCTGCCGGTGATGTGGAACTCATGCCCCTCCACCACCAGCGGCGGTTGCAGTCCCTCGAGGATCTTCTGCGCCACCACCCGGGCGTTTTTCGCTTCGCCCAATTCCGGCAACACCACCGTGAACTCATCGCCCCCCATGCGCGCGACGGTGTCCGCTTCGCGCACGCTGTGCCTTAGCCGGTCGGCGATGCCGATGAGCACCTTGTCCCCCATGCTGTGGCCGAGGGTGTCATTGATGTTCTTGAACTTGTCGAGGTCGATGAACATGAGCGCCACCTTGTTGTGCTCACGCTTGGCCTGGGCCAGGGCCAGGCGCAGATGGTCGGCAAACAGGTGGCGATTGGGCAGCCGCGTCAGCGCATCGTAGTAGGCGAGGTGATGAAGCCGTTCACGCATCTGGTCACGGGCGCTGATATCGGAGTAGATCCCGATGTAGTTGGTGATCTGCCCCGTCTCGTCGCGCATGGCGGTAATGGTGAGCCATTCGGGATAGTTCGCACCACTCTTGTGGCGGTTCCAGATCTCGCCCTGCCACAATCCGCTCTCACGAATGCTGCGCCACATCTGCTCGTAAAAGCCGGCGTCCTGCATCTCCGAACGGATGATGGCGGGGGTACGCCCGAGGACTTCCGCTTCGGTGTAGCCGGTGGCACTCAGGAACGCGGGATTGGCCGCCACGATCAACCCCTTGTCGTCGGTGATGAGTATCCCTTCGGGAGTGGTCTCGATCACCTGGCCGGCCAGCCGCAACCGCTTCTCCGACTCGCGCCGGTCGCTGATGTCGCGAAAGGCGAGCACCGTGCCGACCAACTCATCCTCGCCCTGCAGCACGGCGCAGGTGAACTCGATGGGGAACTGTGTCCCGTCCTTGCGCCAGAACTGTTCCTGATCGGAGTAACGACTGAGCTCGTCGCCCAGCGGCTGACAGGAGGGACACTCTTTGAGAGGGTAGGCGGTCCCGTCGGGGCGGGTGTGATGGGCCAGGAGGTGAAACGGTTTTCCAATCACCTCCTGCTCCTCGTAGCCGAGCATCCGCAGCGCCGCGGGATTGGCAAAGCTGGCCCGTCCCTGACGGTCGAGCCCGACGATGCCCTCCCCCGTGGTCTCCAGGATCCGCTCGTTGCGCCGCCCCAGCCGACGCACCTCCGCGAGCGAACGCTGCAGGCTGGCAAGGGCCGAACGGAGCTTGTCCTGAGTCTCGAAATTGAAGATCCGCAACAGATTGGCCACGGCCACGACCGCCACCATTGCAATCACCATGCGGAAGTACTGCACCGGGAATCCGAACGAGGCCAGCCAGTTACCCTCGTTCAGGACGCTGGCCGGATAGAACCCGGCGGAAGGGACCACCAGTCCGGTCACCACGCTGTAGAGGATGAAAGCACCGCCCGCTGCTCGGAAGGAGCCGCGTACCCGCAGGTGTTCGAGAGAGGTGCGCTCCACCCGGTAGTACCAGAGCAGGCCAATCCCGGTCAGCAGCGCCCCGGGGAACCCCAGCAGATATCTGGACCAGATCTCCAGGGCCAGACGTGGCATCTCGCTCACCGCCAGCCCCATCAGGAGCCCCCCCACAAGGGGCAGATAGATCCAGCGCCCCAAACCAGCCCCCACCCGGTGCGCCCGCCCTTGCGACTGCCCGGCGCATGTACGCACCAGACGCCGACCGAACTCCAGCAGGAACAGAAAGGAGACCGTCGACACGAGAAGCCGCGCCCCCTCCCAGCGGAGATCGGCACTGACCTGCCCCCACAGCCGCATCCATGTCCCGAGGCCGTGGACCAGCCCGAAGGCGCCGAGCAACCAAAGCATCGCCGCCAAGTCGAAGGTGCTCTCTCGCTTGGGCTGGAAGAGGACGATAACCCCGAGGATGACAAAGGCGAGCCCGTAAAGGAGCAGGATGATATCCATGGCGCAGCCTGTACTCGCAGCGCGTTGGCAGGCGGGATGCCGCCGGAACGCAGGTAGTCGATTAGACCCCGCCTGCCCCCTGGCTGTTCAGGGAACGAGGCCATCCCAAGCATAGTTCCCGCGGCAGAGCCGTGCTGTACCCCGACAGCGCCAGGGCAAACGCATACTTACGTCACGGCCGTGCTGTGAGCGATGTAAGTCCTTGAAAGCAGGTGCGCTGTCAATACGTCCATGTACGCTCGACGGCCGCAGCCGCTCCGGGCATCCTGCCCTCCCGCGGCATAAGTGCGTCCTTGCACAAATCCATGCGGCCGTCGACCTGCTTTCAAGGACTCACATCGCTCTTGGGTAAGTATGCGTTTACCCTGCCGACAGCACCCGGGGAGGGAGGGGCGCGAGGCGGGTTACGAGGGATGGCGTGCGCTGCGCGCACATCTGGTTCAATGAGATAACCGAGCGCAGCGAGCACACTCCCTCGCATTTCGTCTCCAGAATCTCCTTTTCTTTGCCTCCCCCGTACCTGATAAACTCCGACGCCATGCTGAACCTCACCAACCTCACACTCCGCCGCGGTCCCAAGGTGCTTCTCCAGGGCGCCGAACTCACCGTCCACCGCGGGCAAAAGATTGGCATAACCGGTGGCAACGGAACCGGAAAATCCACCCTGCTCGCCCTGGTGCGGGGGGAGCTGGAGCCGGACGCCGGCGAGTTCACCCTCCCACCGGCTCTGGTGATCGCCCACGTGGCCCAGGAGACCCCGGCGACGCCCACCCCCGCTCTGGAATACGTGTTGGCGGGGGACGAGGAACTGGCGGGGATTCGGGCCGAGCTGGCCACCGCAGAGCGGGACGCCGATGGGGTCCGACAGGCCGTGCTCCACGCCCGGCTGGAGGCCATCGGCGGCTATTCGGCCGAGGCGCGCGCGGCGCGGCTGATGCACGGTCTTGGCTTCAGCAGCTCCGAGCTGTCGCAACCCGTCAGTGCCTTCTCCGGCGGCTGGCGCATGCGCCTCAATCTCGCCCGAGCCCTCATGTGCCGCTCCGATCTGCTGCTGCTGGACGAACCCACCAACCATCTCGACCTGGACGCGGTGTTCTGGCTGGAGGAGTGGCTGCGAGGGTACCCGGGGACGCTGCTGCTCATCTCCCACGACCGGGAGTTCCTGGATCGGGTGGTGGAGGGCATCGTGCACCTCGAGCGCCAGAGCCTCACCCTGTACCCGGGCAACTACTCCCAGTTCGAGGTGCGCCGGGCCGAACGGCTGGCCCAGCAGCAGGCGGCCCATGAGAAGCAGGAGCGGGAGGTGGCCCACATCCGCCGCTTCGTGGAGCGCTTCCGGGCCAAGGCCACCAAGGCCCGCCAGGCCCAAAGCCGCCTCAAACAGCTGGCCCGCATGGAGCTCATCGCCCCGGCCCACGTGGACTCGCCCTTTCACTTCGAATTCCGCCCGCCCGAGAAGCTGCCCGATCCGCTGCTCACCCTGGAGAGGGTCTCGGGCGGCTATAGCGAGGCGGCGGTGTTCAACGGGGCCGGGCTCAGCCTGCGGGCGGGCAGCCGCCTCGGCCTGGTCGGCCCCAACGGCGCCGGCAAATCGACTCTGATCAAAATCCTCGCCCAGGAACTCGCCCCCTTGGCCGGGCAGAGCTTTCGGGCGCCGGATCTGAAGGTGGGCTACTTCGCCCAGCACCAGTTGGAGCAGTTGGACCCCGAAGCGAGTGCTTTGCTTCACATGCGCCGGCTCGACCCACTCGCCCCCGAACAGGCATTGCGCGATTTTCTCGGTGGGTTCGGTTTCTGCGGGGATGAGGCACTACGCCCGGTGGCCCCCTTCTCCGGCGGGGAGAAGGCCCGACTGGTACTGGCCCTGGTGGTCTATCAGCGCCCCAACCTGCTGCTGCTGGACGAACCCACCAACCACCTCGACCTGGACATGCGCCACGCCCTTACGCTGGCCCTTCAGGACTATGAGGGGGCCCTGGTGCTGGTCTCCCACGATCGTCACCTGCTGGCCAGCGTCACCGACGAACTGCTGCTGGTGGCCGAGGGGAAGGTCCTCCCCTTCGACGGCGACCTCGAGGACTATCGCCGCTGGCTCGCCGAACGGCGCAGCCGCGAAGAGGAGGGGGGGGCTGCCGAGCCCGTCGCCCACGGCGCCGCTGCCCGCAAGGAGAAAAAACGGCTGGAGGCGGAGCGACGCCAGCGCCTGCAGCCCCTGCGCAAGGCGCTGGAGAAGCTTGAGAAAGAGATGGACGGCCTCAATCGGGACAAGGCGGCGGTGGAACAGCGACTCGCCGACCCGGGCATTTACGAGGCGGCAGGCAAGGATGAGCTCAGACAACTCCTCCTCGACCAGGCCCGCATCGATCAGGCCCTCGCCATAGCCGAAGAGCGGTGGCTCGAACTCGGCGAGGAGCTGGAAGCGGCCTCCTGATTCAAACGGTTGCTAGAGCGCCGAACAGATAAATTCGACGCGCCCAACATGTAGGGTGGATAAGCGCAGCGCATCCACCGTGCGGCGTCGAATTGGTGGATGCGCTGCGCGTATACACCCTACCACGGTTCGCTGCCCCCC
>JAWLHA010000062.1:0-7730 GCA_041690535.1 Gammaproteobacteria bacterium
AGGGTAAACGCATACTTACCCAAAAGCGATGTAAGTCCTTGAAAGCAGGTCGTCGGCCGCATGGACGCGGCCGTCGAGCGTACAGGGATGTATTCACAGGGTACCTGCTTTCAAGGACTTACATCGTTCACAGCACGGCCGTGACGTAATTATGCGTTCACCCTGAGGCAGGTCGACGGCCCAATGGGCGCGGCCATCGCGCGCACAAGGATGTGTTCACAATGAACCTGCTTTCGCGGAGTTACATCGTTCGTGGCACGGCCGTGAGGTCGGCATGCGCTCGCCCTGAGTGGCCCCCGACGACGGGGGCGGGCCTCACTTCATCAGGTGCTGGCGGTAATAGCGGAGCTCTTCGATGGAGTCGCGGATGTCTTCGAGGGCGAGATGACTGCTGCCCTTCTTCAGACCCTGGGCCACGCTGGGGTACCAGCGCCTCGCCAGTTCCTTGAGGGTGGAGACGTCGAGGTTGCGGTAGTGGAAGTAGGCCTCGAGCCGGGGCATGCAGCGCGCCAGAAAGCGGCGATCCTGGCAGATGCTGTTGCCACACATGGGGGACGCTCCGGCGGGGACATGCCGCTCCAGGAAAGCGATGGTGGCCAACTCCGCCTCCCCTTCCTCGACCGTGCTGGCCCGCACCCGTTGCACCAGGCCGGAGGCGGTATGCTGACGGGTGTTCCACTCGTCCATCCCGGCCAGGATGTCGTCCGGCTGATGAATCGCCAGGACCGGCCCCTCCTCCAGGATGTTCAATTGGGCATCGGTGACGATGGTGGCAATTTCGATGATGAGATCGTTCTGCGTATCGAGCCCGGTCATTTCCAGGTCGATCCAGATGAGGTTGCGGGGATCCTGCGCCATAATTTTCTTCTTCGGTGTGTTAACTTGCGCGGTATATTAACAGAGGCTAACCTGCCGCAACGGGAACTACAATAAGGTGTACATGCCGACATTCACCGCCATCTTCCTCCTTGTCCTCGCACTCTCCACAGGTATTCACCTGTGGCTCAACGGCCGCCAACGGCGACATGTGACCAGGAATCGCGCCCAGGTCCCCCCCCAGTTTGCCGACCGCGTGAGCTTGGCGGCCCATCAGAAGGCGGCGGATTACACGCTGGCGAAGACCCGCTTCGACACGGCACACACCCTCTACGGCGCCACGCTCCTGGTGGTCTGGACCCTCGGTGGGGGCCTGGAGCTTGTCGATGCCCTGTGGCGGGGCGCCGACCTGGGCCCCATTGCCACCGGGACCGGCTTCATGATCACGGTCTTTCTGGTCGGGAGCCTGCTCGATCTCCCCTTCACACTCTACAACACCTTCGGGATCGAGCAGCGTTTCGGCTTCAACCGCTCCACCACCGGGGTCTTCATCGGCGACTTGGCCAAGCAGTATCTGCTGGCCATGGCCCTGGGGGCACCGCTCGCCGCGGTGGTGCTGTGGCTGATGCAGGACTCCAGCCCTCTGTGGTGGCTCCATGTCTGGGGCGTGTGGATGCTCTTCACCCTGGTGATGGTCTGGGCCTACCCTGCACTCATCGCACCGCTCTTCAACAAGTTCAGCCCCCTCAAGGATCGGGAGTTGGTGCTGCGCATCGAAAAACTCCTCGACCGGTGCGGATTTCACAGCAAAGGGATCTTCGTCATGGACGGCTCGCGCCGTTCGAGCCACGGCAACGCCTACTTCACCGGGCTCGGCCCGAACAAGCGCATCGTCTTCTTCGATACGCTGCTCGAGACACTGGGTCCTGATGAGATCGAGGCGGTGTTGGCCCACGAACTGGGTCACTTCCGCCGCCACCATGTGCGAAAGCGGCTCGCGACCATGATGGGCATCGCCTTCGTGGGGCTGGCCATTCTGGGGTGGCTCATCGAGCAGCCGTGGTTCTATCAGGGCCTGGGCGTCAGCCACCCCGCCACACATACGGCGTTGATGCTGTTTCTGCTGATCACCCCAGTGTTCACGTTTTTCCTGCAGCCCATCTTCTCACTGACCATGCGCCGCCATGAATTCGAGGCGGACGAGTTCGCGGCGGAAAATGCCAGTGCGCGGGATCTCATCCAGGCGTTGGTGAAGCTCTATCGGGACAATGCCTCGACCCTCACCCCGGACCCCTGGTACTCCGCCTTCCATCACAGTCACCCGCCGGCGCCGGTGCGGGTGGCTCACCTATCGGCTCGGGCGCGATAGTTGTTGGAGGTGATCCCATGCGACTGCTTCTGGTTATCCTGACCTCGCTGGCCACGACGGCCCAGGCGGACGTGGGCCGCGGCCAGCGCTTGCACGAAACGAATTGTCTCGCCTGCCACGCCGCCATGGTGGGGGGGGACGGCTCCGCGCTCTACACCCGGGCTGAGCGCCGCGTCTCGACCCTCGGGGAACTGCGCCGGCAGGTCAACCGCTGCAAGGAGAACCTTGGCCTCACCTGGTTCGATGATGAAGTGGAGGACGTGGTCCAATATCTGAGCGGACACTACTACCAATTTCAGGAGTGACTCATGTCCGACCTGCTCAATCAGCAATGCAAACCCTGTGAAGGCGGCGTGCCGCCCCTCACCCCCACGGAGGTCGAGGCGCTCATGGCTCAGGTCCCCGCCTGGCAGCCGCTCGATCACTCCGCTATCCAGCGCACCTTCAAGTTCAAGAACTATTACGAGACCATGGCGTTCGTAAGTGCGGTGGCCTGGATCGCCCACCAGCAGGATCACCACCCCGAGCTGGAGGTCCATTACAGCCGCTGCGTGGTCCGCTACAGCACCCATGCCGTGGGTGGGCTCTCGCAAAACGACTTCATCTGCGCCGCCCGTGTTGACGCGCTGCTCAGGCCACCGGAAGCGCAATGACCGCGGGGAACTGATGGCTGCCCGAAAACTCAATCGCCGACAGGCCTGGCGGGTCCAGAAGATCCAGGAGGAGCGGCTGCGCCGAGCCGAACGACGCAACGGACCTCATCCTGAGCCCGAGGGACAAGCCCTCGGACCCGAGCAGAGCGGTACCGTGGTGGCCAACTTCGGCGCCAGCCTGGCCGTGGAGTCGGCGGACGGGATGGTGCATCGCTGCGCACTGCGCCAGAATCTGGACACCCTGGTGGTCGGCGATCGCGTAGTCTGGCAAGCCGGCCCGGAGGAGACCGGGGTGGTGGTGGCCCTGACGCCGCGAAGGACCCTGCTGGCCCGCCCGGACGGCAGCGGCGGAGCCAAGCCGCTGGCCGCCAACATCGATCAAGTGCTCGTCGTCACTGCATCCATCCCCCTCTTCAGCCCCGAGCTGGTCGACCAGTACCTAGTCGCGGCTGAGACCACAGGAATCGCACCGTTGATCGTGTTCAACAAGGTGGACCTGCTGGATGGCCCCGGACGGCGCCATATCGACACAGCCCTTGCCCCCTACCGCGCCATCGGCTACCCCATCATTCACGCCTCCACGGTGGCCCAACACGGCCTCGATGAGCTGCTTGAGGCCCTGAAGGGCAGAACCAGCGTGTTTGCGGGGCAATCCGGCGTGGGGAAGTCTTCGCTCATCAAGGCGCTTCTGCCCCGGGAGGAGATCGCGGTGGGTGAGATTTCGGCCACTACGGGGCTGGGCCGGCATACGACCAGTGCCGCGCGCCTCTACCACCTTCCGGGGGGCGGCAACCTCATCGATTCGCCCGGGGTACGTGAGTTCGGTCTCTGGGCAGTGAGCCGTGGCGAGCTGGAGGATGGTTTCCGGGAATTCCGGCCCCACCTTGGCCACTGCCGATTCAGGGACTGCCGCCACACCTCGGAGCCGGGTTGTGCCATTCTGAAGGCGCTGGCCGAGGGTGCGATCGCGGAGCAGCGCTACCGGAGTTTCCAGCGGCTTGCCGCAGAGCTGGAGGAGGCGGCGGGGCAGTTCGCCAGGTAAGGCGCTATTTGCCCCCTGGCTCGCCGAGTGCGCGGGTGATGGCCCGCCCGACGGAGGAGTCCTCCTTCGCAGGCGTTTGCCCGGTGCGGACCGCGGAGCCCTTCTCTTTCGGCGGCTCGACAAGCCCGATAGCCCGCTCGGTGGCTTTGTTGAGCACCACGATACTGATCCGGCGGTTGATGGGATTGTAGGGGTTCTCCTTGTCGAACAGCACGGACGACGCGAGCCCGACCACCCTGCCGAACTTGGCGGGCTCCATGCCGCCGTCCTTCAACTCGCGCCGCGCGGCGTTGGCCCGGTCCGCCGAAAGCTCCCAGTTGCTGTAGTCCCGCCGATAACTGGCATAGGGGGTCGCGTCGGTGTGGCCGGTGACGCTGATGTGGTTGGGTACCTGGTTGATGGTCTTGGCCAGCTCACGGAGGATGCGCCGCGTGTACCACTTCAGCTCAGCACCGCCCAGGTCGAACATGGGACGGTTCTCCTTGTCCACAATCTGGATGCGCAACCCCTCACTGGTGATGTCCAGCAGCAGCTGGTCCTTGAAGTCCTTGAGGGAAGGGCTGCTCTCGATGAGCTCCTTCAGCTCCTCCATGAGGCTGTCCAGGCGCGCCTGGTCCTGGAGCCGCTCGGCGAGCTCGTCCGCATTGAGATTGAGGCTCTTGAGCGGATCGCCTTCCCCCCGGGGCAACTCCAGGGAGCCGCCCAGTTTGATCATGCTGGTGCTCGCGCCTCCCGGCCCGGTCAACGCCGTGGGATTTTTGAAGTAGTCGGAGATCCCGTTCTTCTCCTCCTGCGTGGTGGAGCCCAGCAACCACATCAGAAGGAAAAAGGCCATCATCGCGGTCACGAAGTCGGCATAGGCCACCTTCCAGGCGCCCCCATGGTGCCCATGCACATGCTTCTTGACCTTTTTGATGACAATCGGCTGCTTTTTGTCTTCGATGGGCATGGGTCGGGACAGACCTATTTCTTGCGGTTCTTGATGTGGTCTTCCAGCTCGATGAAGCTCGGGCGCTCCGTGGAGTAGAGGACCTTTCGACCGAACTCCACGGCGATTTGGGGGGTGTAGCCGTTGAGCGTCGCCATGATGCAGGTCTTGATGCACTCCAACAGCTTGGCCTCCTCCCGTGCATGGTGGGCCAGGGCCGAACCCATCGGGCCGACGAACCCGTAAGCCAGCAGGATACCCAGGAAGGTGCCCACCAGTGCCGCGGCAATGTGCTTGCCCAGGATCTCGGGCGGCTCTCCCAGCGATCCCATGGTGATCACCACCCCCATCACCGCGGCAACGATGCCGAATCCGGGAAGACCGTCCGCCACGGTGGTAACCGCGCCGCTGGGCAGGGTGGCCTCCTCGTGATGGGTCTCCAGCTCCACATCCATCAGGTTTTCCAGCTCGAAGGGATTCATGCTGCCCCCCACCATGAGGCGAAGGTAATCGGTGATGAAGTCCATCACGTGGTGGTTAGCCATGATTTTGGGGTACTTTTTGAATGTTTCGCTCTGCTGGGGCTCCTCGACATCATTCTCCAGAGCCATCAACCCCTCCTTGCGCGCCTTGGTGAAGAGGTCGTACATGAGGTTAAGCAGCTCCATGTAGGTCTGCTTGTCGTACTTCGAGCCCCTGAGCAGGGTGGGCAAGTTCTTCACCACCGCCATGATGATCTTGGGCGGGTTCGCGATCACGAAGGCCCCGAGTGCGCCGCCGGCAATGATGATCAACTCGTAAGGCTGCCAAAGGGCAAGCAGAATGCCATGGGATAAGACATATCCCCCGATGACGCTGCCCGATACGATGAGAAAACCGATAATCAGTTTCATCGATGGTCCGAAATCCCCACTAAATGCATTAAGACCTAATCGACCGGCTGACACCGATTCTTTAGCCGCAGGTCCCTCCAAAGAGCGAAAATGGTCGCATTCCCACCCGGTGCATGCAAGCATTCGCGCCCGTTGCACGGCCGTGACAACCGGGGCACTATTCCCTCATGTATGAAGACAATGCCATCAGCGGTGCCCTGGACGAGTGGCTCCAGCGTCTGGATCGGATCGAACTGCCGATCTTCGATGCAAGTGCCCTGCAGCTCGTTCGCCTGTGTGGCAACGAAAATGTGCGGGTCACGCAACTCTCGGCGTTGGTGGAACGCGACCCCGGGCTCACCCTGCGGCTGTTGCGCTACATCAACGCCCTGGAGCACAAGCGGCTTCGCGCCGAGGTGGCCACGGTCCAGCATGCCTTGATGATGCTGGGGTTGACCCGTCTGAAAGCGCTGCCCGAGGGGATCCCGCGGGTGGAGCAAC
The DNA here is from genome assembly GCA_041690535.1 of Gammaproteobacteria bacterium. GTDB lineage: Bacteria > Pseudomonadota > Gammaproteobacteria > Thiohalomonadales > Thiohalomonadaceae > JAWLHA01. Next base: position 6,182 of record JAWLHA010000062.1, read on the forward strand.
TCCAGCCTGCCGACCGGGAGCAGCTGCTGCAACGCTTCGCGATGGCCTACCACGGGGCCTACCAGGCGAGGGACTGGGCGCAACTGCGCAAGGACATGGAACCCGATGAGGTGTTCATGGCCACGCTTCTGCACGGGCTTGGCGAGACGCTGCTCTGGCTTCACGCACCGGAGTTGCTGCGGGAGATCCAGGCCCAATCCCACCAGGGCATGGAGCCGGAGGAGGCACAGTACGTGGTCCTGGGGTTCGGTATCGATCAACTCACCGGCGAGTTGACCCGACGCTGGGGCCTTCCGGCACTCCTCGGCGACAGCCTGCACCCTGAAAACGCCCAGAACCCGCGGGTGTTGGGGATCATGCTCGCCACGCAACTCTCCCGGGTGGTTCGGGAGGGGTGGTACAACGAGGCGACCACCCGCGTCATCGAGCAGGTGGCCAGTTATATTCACCTCGACTTTGGAGAGGCCGCGACGCGCCTGCACCGGAATGCTGTGGAGGCGGTACGGGAGAGCTTGTTTTACGGCGCGCCCACCGCCGCGCTCCTCCTGCTCCATCCCGCCGAGCCCGAAGGGGCGCCCGGGCGGTCCCACCTGCCGGGACACCCCCAGCCTGCCGGCATGGAGGTGGATTTCTGTCTCGCTCCGCAACTGCAGCTGCTGCGGAGCATCCAGGCCAAGCTGGCCAGCGCCCCCATGGAGCCCAAGGCGGCCATCGACCTGACGCTCCAGGGGATGCATGACGGGATCGGGCTGAACCGGGTGGTGTTCGCAATGCTCACGCCGGACCGGGCTCAGCTGCGGGGCCGCTCCATCATCGGGTCCGACAATGACCCGGTATTCAGCCGCTTCCGCGTGGAGTTAGAGAACGCGCCCCTGTTCAAGCGGCTGCTCGCCAAACCGCAGTCGGTCTGGGTCTCAAGAAAGAACCGGGAGGTATTCCTTCCGCTGCTCCCCGATGACTTCCTGGAACTGACTGGGACGGAGGACTTCCTCGCCATGTCAGTGTTCGTGCGCAACCGACCGGTCGGGATCTTTTACGCTGACCGCCATACCGATGCCTGTGCGCTCGACGCCCACGCCTACATGCGGTTCAAACAGCTGGCGCTGGGGGGGATGAGGGCGATGGGGCGGGGATAGTTGGTCGTTGGTCGTTGGTCGTTGGTCGTTGGTCGTTGGTCGGTGGTCGGTGGTCGTTGGTCGGTGGTCGGTGGTCGGACTGGTGGATGCGCTTCGCTTATCCACCCTCTCCGCCGGTTCGCTGCCCCCCACTTCGGGGCGATCTGGCGGCGATTGGCGACTTTTCGCGTTTTCTGTTCGGTGCACGTGCACTAGTTACCAGGAAAACGCTATTCAAATCCGCTTTCTGGGCTCCCGCGAAGGCGGGAGCCCAGAAAGATCGAGGCACTGGATGCCCGCCTCCGCGGGCATGACGAATCAATCTTTCGTCGCTCCCGCGAAGGCGGGAGCCCAGAAAAGATCGAGGCACTGGATGCCCGCCTCCGCGGGCATGACCAATCAATCTTTCGTCGCTCCCGCGAAGGCGGGAGCCC
>JAWLHA010000062.1:7830-23660 GCA_041690535.1 Gammaproteobacteria bacterium
CCGCGAAGGCGGGAGCCCAGAAAAGATCGAGGCACTGGATGCCCGCCTCCGCGGGCATGACCAATCAATCTTTCGTCGCTCCCGCGAAGGCGGGAGCCCGGAAAAGATCGAGGCACTGGATGCCCGCCTCCGCGGGCATGACCAATCAATCTTTCGTCGCTCCCGCGAAGGCGGGAGCCCAGAAAAGATCGAGGCACTGGATGCCCGCCTCCGCGGGCATGACCAATCAATCTTTCGTCGCTCCCGCGAAGGCGGGAGCCCGGAAAAGATCGAGGCACTGGATGCCCGCCTTCGCGGGCATGACGAATCAATCTGCGTTTTCCTGGTTGCTGGCTTGCCTTCAACCAACAACCAATACAACTAGATAACCTCTCGCCGCCCGTTGAACGCGTGAGACAGGGTCGTCCCGTCCACATACTCCAACTCCCCCCCCAGGGGCACGCCGTGAGCGATGCGGGTCACGCGAATGCCACGGGTGCGCACCATTTCCCGAATGTAGTGGGCAGTGGCCTCCCCCTCAACGGTGGGGTTGGTGGCGAGGATCACCTCGCGAATGGGCTCCCGTTCGAGGCGGGCGGCGAGGAGGTCGAGACCGATGTCTTCGGGGCCGATGCCATCCAGCGGTGAGAGGCGCCCCATAAGCACGAAGTAGACCCCCTGATAGCCGGTCGACTGCTCCAGCGCCTGCACATCGGTGGGGGATTCCACCACACACAGCAGGCCGTGGTCGCGGCGTTCACTGGCGCAGATCCCGCACAGGTCCGACTCGCTGAGGGTTCGGCAGGAGCTGCAGTTGCCGATCCCCTCCACCGCCTCGGTCAGGGCGGCAGCGAGTTGCCGGGCCCCGTCGCGATCACGCTCCAGGAGGTGATAGGCCATGCGCTGGGCCGATTTGGGCCCAACGCCGGGGAGACAACGCAGCGCCTCCACGAGGCGCCCGATGAGGGGGCTTGCGCTCATTTTCAGAAGGGAAACTTCATCCCGCCCGGGAGGTTCATGCCCGCCGTCATGGAGGACATCCGCTCCTGGGATTTCTGCTCGACCTGGCGCACGGCATCATTCATGGCCGCCGCGATCAGATCCTCCAGCATCTCCTTGTCATCCTGCATGAGGCTGGCGTCGATGCTCACCCGCTTGACGTCATGGCGCCCCGTCATCACCACGGAGACCATCCCCCCACCGGCCTGTCCGGTAACCTCCATGTTGGCCAGCTCTTCCTGGGCACGCTGCATCTCCTGCTGCATGCGCTGGGCCTGCTTCATCAGGTTGCCGATTCCACCTTTGATCATTTTGTCTCCTCGTAAATGCAATGGGTGCGGCTCGTTTCCGACGACCGCAACTACTTGATCGACTGCAGTTTGCCACTCTCTTCGAGAGGCGAACATACCTCAGTAGGGTGGATAAGCGCAGCGCATCCACCAATTCGACGCAGGGTAAACGCATGCGTAGGGCACGGCCAAGACCGCCGTGGACAACAGCCGCACCCAAATGCGATTGAGCTGTTTCAAGTCTGTGGACTGCTGGAAAAAAAGCAAAGGTGCCACTCACACCGGCCGGATGGAACCCGGTACGATGCGCCCGTCGAAGTGCTTGAGCAACGCCTGAACGTTGGGGTCCTCCTCGATGGACTGCTCGGCGGCCTGCTGGCGTGCCTGCAACTCCTCCTGGCGAAGCTTCTCGGGTGTGGCCACCGTGGAAGCGGCTACGCGGATGGAGAGTCGAATCTTCTCGCCAAGCCGCCCCTCCAGTGCCTCTTTCAGCGCCTCGTGCCACTTGGGGTTGTTGAGGTGCCCGAAGGCCCTGTCCAGGATCAGTTCGACCTGCCCCGCGGTTACCCGTTCCGGGGAGCAGTTGACCGCCAGCTGCCGTGGCATCCCCGCCAGTTCCAGGGAGTCCACCAGCGCCCTCCATGCAAGCGGTTCCATCGATTCCGACGGTGCGGCTCGTTCCGCCTGGGGCTCCTGGTGTACGTTCGACCCTGGCTGCGGCTCCTGCTCCAGTGGCAATTCCCGCTCCGATTGCGGTTCTGCCTCCGGCGGCTCCGGTTGTGCCTCCACCTCCAGCGGCCCCTCCGGTTCGGGTGCAGGCTCCGGTTCCGCGCTGGGGTGTGGTTCGGGGTCGGCCAGGGCCCGGGCAGCGGCCCCCTCCATCGGCGCGCTTACTCGGGGTTCAGGGCTTTTTTTTTCCAGGGTCCGGCGCACCGCCTCCACCGCGCTGCGCGCGGCTGCCGCACTCGCGGGGGCGGCATTCCCCCTGGGTGGCGGGGGCTCGGCGACCGAAGGGGGCGTCTCCCGCTGGACAGCAGGTTCTGCCTGCGACCTCTCGCGGGCCCCCGTTGACGGCGCAGCCACCCGCGGCTCCGGAGCAGCGGTGGCCTTCACTGCCCCGCCCGCATTCACCGGTGCCGCGGCGCTCTCCCCCGGCTCAACCGGCCGGAATGCCAACATCCGCAGCAGCACCATCTCGAAGCCGGCGCGCGGTTCCGGCGCCAGTGGCAAGTCACGCCGACCAGTGATGCCAATCTGGTAGTAGAGCTGGACATCTTCCGGCGAGAGGCTGCCGGCCAACTCCAGGACGGCCTCCCGGTCGTCCATGGCCTCATCCACCGCGCCCGGGAGCGCCTTGGCCAGCGCGATGCGGTGGAGCATCCCAGTGAGCTCGTTCAGCACTCCGCCGTAGTCCGGCGCCTGTTCGGCCAGGGCGGCGCTTTCGGCCAACAACCGCGTACCGTCCCCCGCCGCCAGCGCACGCAGCAGCGCGACCACACGGTCGCGATCGATGGTGCCGAGCATGTCACGCACCTCTACCGCCGTGAGCCGTCCCCCTCCGTAGGCAATGGCCTGGTCCAGCAGACTCAGGGCATCCCGCATGCTACCGTCCGCGGCCCGGGCCACCTCCGTCAGCGCCGTGAGCTCGGCCTCGATCCCCTCCTCACCCATAATTCGGCTCAGATGCCCCCGGATCAGCTCCACGGGCAGGCGCTTCAGGTTGAATTGCAGGCAGCGCGACAAGATGGTGATGGGCAGGCGCTGGGGATCGGTGGTCGCCAGCAGGAACTTCACATGAGGCGGCGGCTCCTCCAGGGTCTTCAGGAGGGCGTTGAAGCTGTGGTTGGAGAGCATGTGCACCTCGTCGATGAGGTACACCTTGTACCGGCCCCGGGTCGGTGCGTATTGAACGTTCTCCAACAGCTCACGGGTATCCTCGACCCGAGTGCGCGAGGCGGCATCCACCTCGATGAGGTCCACGAAGCGCCCCTCGTCGATCTCCCGGCAGGCACTGCATTCACCACAGGGGCGTGAACTCACTCCCCGCTCACAGTTGAGCGATTTGGCGAGGATCCGCGCCACGGTGGTCTTGCCCACCCCCCGGGTCCCGGTGAAGAGAAAGGCGTGATGCAGCCGATCGTTATCCAGGGCATTGATGAGCGCGCGCAACACGTGCTCCTGCCCCACCATCTCGGGGAAGGCACGGGGGCGCCATTTGCGGGCCAGGACCTGGTAGCTCATCAGCGAGTCGAATCGTGTGGCGAAAGAGGCCGAGTATAACGCGAGCGGCACTGACGTTCGAGAGGCCGGGGCGAAGCCGCAGGGTAAACGCACACTTACATCGCTCACAGCACGGCCGTGAGGTGAGCATGCAGTCCCCTGGGCGAGGCCGAGTTCGTGAAGACGGCACGCTCGCGAAAGCGCACTTCGTCCGTGGAGTCATGACTAGCCCGCATTTGTCACCAGGGACCGTAGCGAGGGTGTCGATTGGCACAATCCGCATACGGCCTGGAAGAAGATGCGGGTAACGGGCCAACGCCCAGATTTCCGCGCCGCAAGGCCAGTGCCAACGAGCGATGGAATAGGTGGAACCCCCACCGCATCCTAACCCCATGCACTCCCCCACGGCACCCCAGGCGGTTCACTGATGCAGACCCAACCCGATTTCCTCACCCTGCATACGCACCTGCAGGAGGTCATCGTCGGCCAGCCGGCGCTTCTCGACCGGCTCCTCATCGCCCTGCTCACCGGTGGCCACCTGTTGTTGGAGGGGCCGCCGGGCCTGGCGAAGACCACCGCCGTGAATGCGCTGGCGGGCGGCGTCCACGCTGGCTTTCAGCGGATCCAGTTCACCCCCGACCTGATGCCGGCGGACCTCACCGGGAGCGACATCTTCGATCCCGAGCAGCACGGGTTTCGCTTCGTGCCGGGGCCGCTGTTTCATGAGATCGTGCTGGCCGACGAGATCAACCGCGCACCGCCCAAGGTGCAGTCAGCCCTGCTGGAGGCCATGGCCGAGCACCAGGTGACGGTGGGGGGGGTGACCCGCGCACTGCCGGAGCTGTTCGTGGTGATGGCGACCCAGAACCCCTTGGAGCAGAGCGGGACCTATCCGCTGCCCGAAGCGCAGCTCGACCGCTTTCTGCTGCACGTGACCCTCACCTACCCGAGTCGTGAAGACGAGCTGGTGATCCTGCAGCGGGATCGGCGCCGTCACTTCGGGGGGGATCCGCCACAGCTGGAGTCGCCACTGAAGCCCGCCGCGGTGCTCGCCGCCCGGCGGGAGGTGGCGGAGGTGCATGTGGAGCCGATGCTGGAGCGCTACATCGTCGATCTGGTCGCCACCACCCGACACCTGGGCGAGGTCGATCCGGCCTGGTCGGACTTCCTGCTGGCGGGGGCCTCTCCCCGCGCCTCCATTGCGCTGTTGCGCGCCGCCACCGCGCTCGCCTATCTGCGCGGGCGCGACTATCTCATCCCCGGAGACATCATGGAGGTGGCGCCCGACGTGCTGCGCCACCGCCTGGTGCTGGACTATGCCGCCCGCGCCGCTGGGGTGAGCGCGGATGCGATCGTCACCCGTATTCTGCAATACGTGCCGGTCCCCTGATGAGGGATCGCCTGCAGTCACTTCGGGCGTTCCTGCGCCCCGGCCGGTCCAGCGCCGCGGTGGATCGGCCTCTGCTCGATGTCGCCGAGATCCTGGCGCTGGCGCAGCGCGTCGGGGCCGCTCCCTCCAGCGCCACCCGCGAGGTGGTGCACCAGCGCCTTGGGGAGACGCGCTCGGTCTACCGCGGTCACGGCATGGACTTCGACGAAAGCCGCCCCTTCCTGCCCGGCGACGACACACGCTTCATGGACTGGCGGCTCACTGCCCGCACCGGTCAGCCCCATGTGAAGGTGTTCCGGGAGGAGCGCCGGCCCACGGTCTTTGTGCTGGTGGACCGGCGTGCCACCATGCGGTTCGGCACCCGGGTGCGGCTCAAGGTGACCCAGGCGGCCCGCGCCGCGACGCTGATTGGCTTTGCCGCGCAACGCCGCCAGGCGGCCGTGGCAGGCTGCATGCTGGAGCAGCCGCCCCGGTGGCTGGCCCCCTCCAGCACGCCCGATGCCCCACTGCGGCTCGCCCATGCCGCGGCTCGCGCCGCCCCGCCCTTGGCCTCGGGAGACACCCCCACTCTTGCCGAGGTGCTTGCGCTGCTGGCCTGTTCGCTGGAGCGGGGGAGCGAGCTGTGGCTGATCAGCGACTTCCACGACCTCGATGCCTCCTGTGAGCCGCGACTGCTACAGCTCGCCAGTGAACATCAGCTGCGCGCCGTCCATGTGGTGGATCCGGCCGAACTCAGCCTTCCCAAGCACGCCGGGGTGCTGCGCCTCTCGCCCCCCCACGGGGGCCGGGCCGTCGTCCTGGCGGCTGATGGCGAAGCGGCGAGGCGGTTCGCCGAGGCGGCAGGGGCCTATCAAGAGGCTCGCCGTGCCCTGTTCAGAGGGCTGGGTGTCCCCTACTGGTGCCTGCTGAGTGACACCGATTCCATCGAGCAGGAGTTGCCGCTTTGAGCACGGCGCTGCTGGATATCCTGCCACCGGCCCCGCCACCGGAGCCGTTCCCCACCGCGGCGGTGCTGCTGTCCCTCTTGCTGCTGGTGGGCCTTGCCACCCTGGCGCGGCGCCTCTACCACGCCCCCCGGCGGCGGGCGCATCGGCAACTGTGCCGCCTCCGTGCGTCGGTGCGCACCGGCCGCCTCGGCGGGCGCGAGGCAGCCCACGCCCTCGCGGAGGTACTCGCCTTGGGGCTCGGGGCCCAGTGGGGGCGAGAGACAGATGCCATGGATCTGGCTGCGCGGCTGGCTGCCGCGCGTTTCGCACCGGAGTCCTGCAGCCGCGCCGAACTGGACGGGATGCTGGCCGAGGCGGCGGAACGGCTGGGGGCCCGGCCGTGACGCCGGGCGCACTCATCTGGGAGGCCCCGCACTGGCTCTGGCTGCTGCCGGCACTGGCGGCAGTGGCCTGGCTGTGGCGACGTCTGGGCGGTCCAGCCGAGCCGGCCCCGCTCGCTTCGGGCGCGGCCGGCCCACGACGGTATCTGCACCCGCTGGCCCATCTTCTTCCGCGGGACGGCGAAGGCCCCGGCGCCTCGCGCTGGCGCGGGCTCACCACCTGGGGCGCTCTGACCTTGCTGGTGATTGCGCTCGCCCAGCCGGTACGCATCGGCGAGCAGCTGCCGGAACCTCCAAGCCGGCGGGACATCGTCTTCATCGTCGACACCTCCGTCGGCATGCTGCTGCGCGACTACACCCTCGACGGGGAGCGTATCTCCCGGATGGCCCTCCTCAAGCAGGTCCTGGATGAGCTGGTACAGGGGTTGGAGGGGGACCGCATCGGCGTGGTCGCCTTCGGCGAGCGTGCCCACACCCTGGTCCCGCTCTCCAGCGATCCCCAACTGGTGCGACAGATGATCGCGCGCCTTGAGGTGGGCCTTGCCGGCCGCACGGGGGCCATCGGCAGCGCGGTGGCACTGGCGGTGCGAGAGGCCCAGCTGGTGGAGGGGGGCGAGCGCCGCATCCTGGTGCTGGTGAGCGATGGTGAGCACCCCACCGGCGCCATCGCGCCCCTGGCGGCGGCCCAGCTGGCGGCCGACGCGGGGTTGGCACTCTATACCGTGGGGATCGGCGCCACCTCCTACGCCGCGGCCGAACAGAGGGACGCCGGCCTCATCTACCACCCTGCCGACCTCGCGCTGTTGCGCGCCATGGCCGAACGAACCGGCGCCAAGGCCTATCACGCCGATGGAAGCGGCGCGCTCACCCGTGCCATCGAAGAGATCACCGCCCGCCCCACCGGCGTTGACGACCGCCCCCCCCGCCACCGGCGTCTGCCCCTCTACCGCTGGCCCCTGCTTGCGGCTCTGGCACTGCTCACCCTCGGCGCACTGCTGCCCCACCGGAGCACGCCGTGACCATCGCACTTTCATTTGGCGAACCGCTGTGGCTGCTCCTTGTAGCGCTGCCGTTGATGCCCTCCCTTTGGCGGCGGCTGCGCGGGCGACACCACGCCTATGCCGCGCCATCCTTGCTCCCTTGGGTGGTGTTGGGGACGCCCCCGCGCCGGTGGTGGTCACGCAACACGGCGTATGGACTGGCCTGGCTGCTGCTGGCACTGGCTGCCGCCGGGCCACGCCTCCCCACGGAGGCGCCCCACCAGGCCAGCGCAACCGGTCCCGACGTGATCATGGTCGTGGACCTCTCCCGCTCCATGGATGCGGCCGATGTGGCCCCCAACCGGCGCCGTCGGGCCATACTGGAGCTGTTCGAGTCGCTGGACCACACCTCCGGCCGCATCGGTGTGGTGGTCTATGCCGGGCGGCCCCACCTCTACGTGCCACTCACCCCCGACCGCCAGGCCCTTCGTTTCTACCTGGCCTCCCTCGACCGACTGGTGCTGCCCACCGAAGGCAGTGCCGTTGCACCGGCGCTGGACCTCGCCCGCACCACCCTGGCCGGTCGGCCGGGGACAGTGGTGCTGTTGACCGACGGGGACTTGGCCCACCCCGAGCAAACGTCGGAGGCCGCCCGCGCCCTGGCGGCCGCCGGTGGCCGCCTGCATGTGCTTGGGCTCGGCAGCCCCGAGGGCGAGGCCATCCCCCTCGCGGCCGGAGGCTGGCTGGAGCAGCGGGGCCAGCCGGTGATCTCGCGGCTGGACGAGCGGCACCTCGAAACGCTCGCGCAACTTGGTGGCGGAAACTACCAACGGGTGAGTGACGATGATAGCGAGTGGGCGGCCCTGTTCAGCGACCGCGATGCCCCCGAGACGGCCGAGGCCCAGTGGCAGGAACTCTACCCCTGGCTGCTGTTGCCGGGGGTGCTGCTGCTATTCATCGCGCTGATGCCCTACGGCTTCGGGCGGAGTGTGGCCTCGGGGCTGCTTGCATTGCTGCTCTTGCCCTTGCTACCGCGGCCGAGCGTCGCGGCGGAGGAGACCGCGGCGGCCTACCAGGCCTTCCAACAGCGCGAGTACGCGACCGCCGCGGCGCTCTATGCCCGGCTCCCCGGCCACACCGGGCGGATGGGGGAAGGGGCGAGCCATTACCGGGCCGGCGATTTCGCGGGTGCGGCGCGGGCCTTCACTGCGGCGGTACTGGATGCCCGCGACGAGGCCGGACGCGCCGATGCCCTCTTCAACCTGGGCGGGGCGCTCTTTCGTCTTGGTGATTATGGGGGGGCCGTGCAGGTGTTCGGGGATGTGCTGCACTACCGCCCTGGTGATGCGGCCGCGACCCATAACCGGAGGGTGGCCGAGGCGCTCTTACAGGCGGTGCTGGAGCGCCAACGGGGCGGTGGCGCGGCGCAGGCCGGACGCGGGCCGCGCAGCGCCCGCGCCGCGGAGGGTATCGCAGTGGGCGAGGCGAGCAGGTTGTCGCTGGACGATGCCCGGCAGCGGGAAACCGCCCTTCCTTCCCTGCCGGGCGAGGCGGAGATTCTCATCCAGCGGGGCCTGGCCCGCATCGGGTTGGCAGCGCAGGAGGAGGCGGCGGCGGGCAGTGCGGCCTGGCAGCAGGATCTTGCCGCGGCGCGGCTCTCCATGCTGGTCCTGGAGGACCACCCGGCCGACCTGTGGAACAGACTGTTCGAGGTGGAGGAGGGCTTTCCTGCCCCACTGCAGGAGCCGCGCGCCCTGCCGGGGGTAGCCCCATGGTGAGAATTGCAGTTGGGCGGGGTGCAAGGCCCGCCTCGAAGAGGCGCGGAGCCTTGGCGCGTATCGCGGAAGTCCTGATTTTGCTCCTGCTCTGCGGCCACTCGGCCCGGGCTGCGCCCGAGCCCGCTCTGCGGCTGGCGTTGGAGGGGACGCAGGTGGAGCTGGGCCAGCCGCTGCGCGGTGCCGTGATCAGCGACCCTTCCGCCCCACCCCCCACCCGCGAAGACCTGCGGTCGCTGGAGGGGGATTTCGAGGTGCAGGTGCGGGATGGGCCGGAGCCGCTGGCCAACGGTGCCCATCGCCTCCCTTTCCGGCTCTATGCGCGGCACACGGGGGAGATCCTCCTGTCGGGCCCGGGCGCACCGGTGGCCGTCACGGTCACTGACGCCAACGTCCGTAGTGAGCCCTTGCGGGTGCGCCATCAGCTCTCCTCGGCCACCCCCTGGGTGCGCCAACAGGTGCTGCTTACCATGGAGGTGATCACCCCCGAGCCCCATGCCTCGCTGCGCCTTGACCCGCCTTCACTGCCGGGTGTCGAGGTCGTTCCCCTGCCCCCTTCCAGCGAGCCGGTTCAAACCGCTGCCGGCCCACGCACCCGCTTGCGAGCCGGCTGGGCGCTCTTCCCCCTGGCGCCCGGCGCCTACCGCCTCGACCTGCCGCCGGTGCACTACCGGCTGGATGGCGGTACCCGGCGCCTTTTCCCCCTGGGACCGGTAGAGCTTGCCGTGCGGCCTCTGCCGCCCTATGTGCCGCCCACCATGCCCGTGGGGCGGGTGGCCCTCGCCTCCAGGCTGGAGCCGGCCGGTCTGCTGCACAAGGACCATCTCGCCCACTGGCACCTGACCGTCAGCGCCCCCGCGGTGCCGGCGCCCTGGCTGCCGCCGGTCCTGCGCGCCCTGAAGTCGGGCCCGGCACTGCGCTACCTGCCCGCGCAGAGCGTGCTTGAGACCTCACCCGACGGCAGTGGCGTTCATGCGCTGGCCGAGCACACGGTACCCTTCAGACCCCTCGCGGACGGCCGTCTCGCCCTGCCGCAGCTGGAGGTGCAGTATTTCGACCCCGACAGCGGCCGGTTGGAGCGGGTGGTGCACGTGCCGCCCCGTCCTCTGGTATTGGGAATTCCCGCCCGCTGGGCGGCAGTGGCCCTCGTGGCTACGTTACTGGCGTGGGCGCTGCCGCGCCTGTGGCACCGCGGCCGCGCGCGCTGGCAGAGCCGTGTGGCCCGCCGCGCCGCCCTGGCCGAATTGAGCCGCGCAGCCGATGCCGCCGCCCTGCGCGGCGCCTTGCGCCGCTACTTGGCTGCAACGGGGGCCCCGGCCAACCTGCCGCTGGAGCGCCTGCAGGGATGCCTCCCACCCGAGCTGTTGGCGCGGCTCACCGCCGCAAGCTACGGAAGCGCGCAGGAGGTCGACCTGCCCGCCCTTCGCAATTCATTGCTGCGTGCGCTGCGGGTGAGAGGATCGTGCTAAGCAGCCAGGAGCTGGCGCATGCATCCCCCCGGCAGCGATAGCAACAATTGCGCCATGGTTGGGGGGCAGGCCGGTGCATGCCGGCCAGCGGAACCGGTCAGGATCGGGTCGTAGCGCTTTGCAACATCGGGCAACCTGCAACTCAGTTCACCAGCTCACTCCCTGAGCCGCCGGTGCAGGGTGGAGGGTCGATGCCGAGACGGCGCGCCGCCTCGGTCTTGTTGCCGTCGCAGCGGGCGATCATGTGGCGGATCCAGTAGAGTTCCAGCTCCGCCAGGGTGGCGTCGGCGGCGAGCGGCAGGCCAGGGGCCCCCGCGGCCGGGTTCCCCGCCAGCTCACAGGGCAGGTGCTCCGGCAGCACCTGCGGACCGTCGGCCAGCACCACCGCACGCTGGATGATGTTCTCCAGTTCGCGAATGTTCCCCGGCCAGGCATAGCGCTGCAGCGATATCAGTGCCGCCGGGGCCAGCTCGCGGGCCGGGCGGCCGAAGCGGCGGGCGGAGGTCACCAGGAAGCGCTCCGCCAACACCGCGATGTCGGGCTGCCGCTCCCGCAGCGGCGCCAGCCGAACGGGAAAGACATTGAGCCGATAGTACAGATCGCGGCGGAAGCGCCCCTGCTCCACCAATTGGGCCAGATCCTCATTGGCCGCCACCACCAGGCGCACGTCCACCTGCACCGGACACTCGCCGCCGACCCGCATGAGGGTGCGCTCCTGCACGAACTGGAGCAGGCGCGCCTGCACCTCGGGGGTGGTGGTGTTGATCTCGTCCAGCAGCAAGGTGCCGCCGTCGGCCAGTTCGAGCAGCCCCCGCTTGCGCTCGCCCGCGCCGGTGTAGGCTCCCTTCTCATGCCCGAACAGTTCGTTCTCCATCAGGCTTTCGGGCACCGCGGCGCAGTTGAGGGCGAAATAAGGGCCGTCGGCCCGCGGGCTGCAGGCGTGGATGTGGCGCGCCAGCACCCCTTTGCCGGTGCCGGTCTCGCCGGTGATGAGCACCGGCAAATCGAGGGGCGCCACCTGTTCGGCCAGACGCAGGGCCTCCCGACTCTTGCGGCTCTCCATCACCGGGCTCGCATCCCCCGCCTCGACCTGCTCCAGCCGTGCGGTCAGCTGGGCGATGCGCCGCCGGTGCGCCAGCAGGTCGCCGATCCGGCCGAGCAGCGCCGCCACCTGCTCGGTGTCGAACGGCTTGGTGATGAGATCATAGAGGCCGCCGCGAAACCCCTGCACCGCGTCCTGCACGGTGGCGTAGCCGGTGATCAACACCACCGGCATGGCCGGCTCGACCGCCTTGGCCGCGGCGAGCAGTTCCATGCCCCCCGGCGCCGGCAGGCGCAGGTCGGTCAGCAGCACATCGGGGGGATCGGAGCGCAGCAGCCCCAGCGCGGTCGGCCCGTCGTGGGTGGTGATGGGGCGCATGCCGGCCTCGCCGGCCAGCTCGGCCAGAAGAGTGGCCATGTCCTCGTCGTCTTCAGCGATCAGTACAGTCGGTTGCATCGTCGTTCTTCTCGGGTACGGCGGGCAGGCGAAGGCGAAACACGGTGCGCCCGGGACGGCTCTGGTGCAGGAGGATCTGCCCCTGCATCGACTCCATGAGGGTGCGGCACAGGTAGAGCCCCAATCCGGTCCCGCTGCCCGCCTCCTTGGTGGTGAAGAAGGGCTCGAAGATCGCGGACTGACGCTCGGTGGGGATGCCCGGCCCGTCATCGCTCACCTCAACCAAGATCTGGTCGCCCTCACGCCCCAGGTGGATGGTGATCTGCCGGGCCCCCGCCTGAACCGCGTTGCTGGCGAGGTTGAACAGCACCTGTTCAAAGGCGCCGACGTCGCACACGGCCGGGCAGCTGCGCTCACCGCCTTGGGTGATCTCCGCCCCGTGGTCACGCATCACCGGACGGATCAGGGTAATGTTGGCCCCGATAACTCTGGTGAGATCCGCCCGCTGCAGCACGATCTCCGGGGCACGGGCGGCGCTCAGCAGGTTGCGCACGATCTCCGAGCACTTGTTCACCTGCCGCTCCACTACGCTGAGCCGCTGTTCGAGCGCGGTATCGGCCCCGCGCCGTGCCTGCTGCACGTAGCCGATGATGTTGCCCAGCGGGGTGTTGAGGCCGTGGGCGAGTCCGGCGGCCATCTGGCCGATGGAGGCGAGTCGCTGTTCGCGGCAGAAACGTTGGGTGGCGGTGCGCGCGAGACGATTGGCGTGCTCGATGGAGTGAATGTGCTGGCGGATCTCGCCGCGCATCCGCTCGAAGGTCTGCGCCAGCAGTACCACCTCCTGGGGACCGTCCGCCACCCGGGGCACCAGGGGGGCCTCGTCCCCGGCCAGGGGGCTGACGCTCTCGGCGAGGGCTTGGAGCGGGGCCACCACTCGGCGGCGCAGCAACCACCGCAGGGCCCAAAACATGGCCAGGGTCACCAGGGCCAGGCCACCCAGCCAGAGCATCGACAGCAGCACCACGGTCCGCTCCATGGCACTACGGTCGTAGGCGACGGTCACATCGCCAATGATATTGTCGGCCAGCCGCATGGGCTGGGTCAGCGAGAGGGTGCCGGGCCGGGTGGTTGCCTCCCCCATGCCAGCCTCCGCCAGGGTCTCCCCGTCGGCGCGGCGGATGCGCAGATAGAGCACATCGGCACCGCGCTCCAGATCGCCGACGTAACGCTCGAGTGTGCCGTAGTCGTAGACCAGTACGGCATCGAGGGAGACCACCGCCAGCTGGCGCGCCAGTGCCTCCGCCTTGTCATGCAGGGCCCCGTCCAGGGTGCGGCTGATGACCTGCTGGACCACGATGCCGAGCAACAACGCCAGCAGCAGCAGGGCCCCGCCTGCGTAGCGGGTCACTAATCCGGAAAGCGTCACGTTGTTGCCCATCACCCTTCCTCGCCCCACCTCTTGGAAGCGGTACACACTCCGCCAATCTCGCCGCGCCAGCTGTCGCACCCCAGGGTGAGAAGAAGGTACTCACTCTCTCGCCCCGTCTCCCGGGGCGATGAGGAGCCGTCGGTGCGAGCCCGAAGGTTATGGAGCCCCGGGCAGTTCCGGTCGGTATGGGCAGGTGATGTCCGGCACCGCGGCTCTGCGCCCTCGCGCGAAACCCGACGGCCGTGCGGGTGGCAGTCACTGCCCGCGCAGACCATGCCGAGGGTGCCCGCCGCCCGGGAGATCAGAGAGCGAACTCCTCGTCATAGGGCTGGTCGCCACCCACCACCGGCAGGGTCAGTTCGTTGCCCCAGTGGGACCATCCGCCGTTGTACAGCCGCACGTCACGGTAGCCCAAGCTCTTGAGCTGCATGTAGGCCAGACCCATGCGGAAGCCATCGTGGCAGTAGATGTAGACACTCTTGTCCTTGGGAATGGCGGCGTATATCGCCTCCAGCGCCTCCGGGGCGTGCCACTTCTGCGACTGCCCGTCGGTGCCGTCCAGACTGACGATGTTAATGGCGCCGGGGATGTGGCCGCCCTGGATGGCGTGGCGGATCACCTCGCCGGTGTACATGTCCCGCGGGCGGGCATCGAGCAGCACCACCGAGGGATCGCGCCGCGAGACCACGTCGTCGTAAACATCGGTCCACTCCACGAACAGCGCCGGGTTGGCCGGCTTCAGGGTCACCCGGCCCGGCGTCGGGGTCACTGGCTCCTTGGAGAGATCGTTGAAAGCGGTCCATTCAATGGTGCTGCCGTTGAGAAGCTTTACCCGCGCCGTGTCGAAGCCGTACAGGTCCAGCAGGTAGTAGACGCGGGAGGCCAGGGCAGTGCGGGAGTCGTCGTAGATGAGGATGGTCGAGTTGTCGTTGACCCCCCAGCGGCGCAGGGTCGCCTGGAATGTCTCGCGCGAGGGGAAGCGCATGATGGGATCGGCGAAGTTGTCGCCCAGGTCTTTGAAGCGCTGCACCTGAACCGCGCCGGGGATGTGGCCGATGGTGTAGTAGCGATGGGGGTGGTAGCGCACATCCAGGATCACCAGGTCCGGGTCGTCAATGTGCTCTTCAAGCCAGTCGGAACCCACCAGGAAGGCCGGGGGTTCGGCAGCCGGAACGACGCTGCTGAACAGAAGCAACAGCGCGGCGGTGAAGGTACGGCAAAGGTGGTGCATCGGGTTGTTCTCCTGAATTACAACGGTTGGAGCCTGGATAGTGCAATTTGCCTGCCACGCCGAAATCGGCGCCTTGGGCCATGCCGGCACGCCCTTGACCATTGCATTTTGCAACGACTAAGGCATTTTGCCACGATCCCGCTCTACCAGGGCAGCGGCTCCCCATCGCAACCGCGCTCAAGCCGTTCGACGATGCGCCGAGCCAACGCGTACTCGTCATCACCCGCCAGTCGGAAGGAGACCCCGGGGCCCAAGAGCCGGATGGCATCGATGCCCTGGGGGTCGGGCTCCAGCAGGGCCGCCTGCACTTCGCGGAAGAGGGCCTCCGGCAGTCCCGGGCGTGCGACCACCGCCAGCGGCGGCAGCGGCGGCGAGTGCTCGATGATGCGCAGGCCCGGTTCGCGATCCAGATACCTGCGGGCGATCCCGAGCGTCGTCCCGCCAGCGTCGTAGTCGCCATGGAGGACGGCCAGGACGGCCCGTTCGTGGCGATCCAGGTAGGCGTAGTCCGTCAGGTCGGCCAAATGGATGCCTTGGCGCAGCAGCATGGCGCGAGGCATGTAGTGGCTGGCCAGGGAGGGGTGCGCCCCGAAGGCGAAGGTGCGCCCCCGCAAATCGCTCACCCGCTCGATGGGGCTGTCCCGGCGCACCACGATGACCCCCACGTAGGGCGATTCGGAGGCGACCAGGCGTACCCGCTCAGCGCTGTCCCGCCCATACCGGTCGTGGGCGCGCAGGTAAGAGGTTGGCCCCATGTAGGCCAAGTCCACGGCCCCTTCCACCAGACGGCGCACCTGCTGCCCGTAGCCCGTGGCCACGTGCAGGCGCACCGTCCGTCCGAGCCGTTCCGACAGATACTCCACCAAGGGCTGATAGCGCCCGGCCAACCGGCTCGGGGTGTCGTAGGGGGGAACCGTTAACACCAGCGCCGGGCCGCCCCCGGGGGGCTCCGGTGGCGGCCCGGAGGCGGATGGGGTGTCACCACGACCGCAGGCGGTCAACAGCAATGCCCACAGGGCGATCCAATAGCTGGAACGGCGCGTCATCTCCGGTGAGTCCGATGTTGGGATGGGGGCTCATCAGGGTGGGTGAAGAACATGCTCGCGGTGGCTACGCTCGGCGGTTGCCGGCCCGGGCAGGGTAAACGCATACTTACCCAAGAGCGATGTAAGTCCTTGAAAGCAGGTCGTCGGCCGCAGGGATGGGTGCAAGGACGCACTTATGCCGCGGGAGGGCAGGATGCCCGAAGCGGCCGCGGCCGTCGAGCGTACAGGGATGGAAGATGATTGCTCCTGCATAATCT
>JAWLHA010000063.1:0-23559 GCA_041690535.1 Gammaproteobacteria bacterium
CAGCCTGGATAAGGGAGCGGCCCGGCGCGCCAGTGTGTAAGGCCCCAGGTTGGTTTGTAGGGTGGATAAGCGCAGCGCATCCACCATTCAGGGCCGCAGAAAGCCGTTGCGCCCTTTCTTCAAGGGGGCGGTGAAGGAGATCGAAAGGCGAGCGGAGGCACCGGAGGGGTTGCAGACAGTCGGGCAGCCCGGATAAGGGAGCGGCCCGGCGCGCCAGTGTGTAAGGCCCCAGGTTGGTTTGTAGGGTGGATAAGCGCAGCGCATCCACCATTCAGGGCCGCAGCCTGGTGGATGCGCTGCGCTTATCCACCCTACATGTCCTGGTCACCAGGTGCACGCACACCATATATTTCCCTGCACGGCCCCGGTATAAGTGTGCGCTCTCTCTGCCGTTACGCCACCTCACCCGACCCCTTCGTACCGGAGCACGATCGCCGCCAGGGGTGGCAGGGTGAGCGGCAGGGAGTAGGGGCGGTTCATCCAGGGGCGCTCCTCCGCGTGCAATGCGGCCATGCCGTTGCCCACATTGCCGCCGCCGTAGTGCATCGAGTCGGAGTTGAGCACCTCCCGGTAGTTTCCGGGAAGGGGTACGCCGATGCGATAGCCGTAGCGGGGCACGGGGGTGAAGTTCACCACCACCGCCATCAGCTCGCCATTGGGCCCCTTGCGCAGGAAGCTGATCACCGATTGCTGCGAGTCGTGGCAGTCGAGCCAGTCGAAGCCCTGCCAGTCGAACTCCTGGTGGTAGAGGGCGGGGCTGGTCCGGTAGAGCCGGTTCAGGTCCCGCACCAGACGCTGCACCCCCTGATGCAGCGGGTAATCCAGCACGTACCAGTCCAGCACCCCCGCGCTGTTCCACTCCAGCCCCTGGCCGAACTCAGTGCCCATGAACAGCAGTTTCTTCCCCGGGTGGGTGAACTGGTAGGTGTAGAGGGCTCGCAGGTTGGCGTGGCGCTGCCACTCGTCGCCGGGCATCTTGTGCAGCATCGACTGCTTGCCGTGCACCACCTCGTCGTGGGAGAAGGGCAGCATGAAGTTCTCGGTGAAGGCGTAGAGCATGCTGAAGGTGAGCATGCCATGGTGGTACTGCCGATGAATCGGCTCATGGGCCATGTAGCTCAAGGTGTCGTTCATCCACCCCATGTTCCACTTCAGGTCGAAGCCCAGCCCCCCGAGGTAGGTGGGGCGGCTCACCTGGGGCCAGGAGGTGGACTCCTCGGCCACCATGAGTACGCCGGGGCACTCTTCGTGGGTCACCACGTTGAGCTCGCGCAGGAAATCGATGGCTTCGAGGTTTTCGCGCCCGCCGTATTGGTTGGGGACCCACTCCCCCTCGTTGCGGGAGTAGTCCAGGTAGAGCATGGAGGCGACCGCGTCGACCCGCAGACCGTCCACGTGCATCTCCGTAAGCCAGAACACGGCACTTGAGAGGAGGAAGCTGCGCACCTCATTGCGACCGTAATTGAAGATGAGGGTCGCCCAATCCTTATGCTCCCCCCGGCGCGGATCATCATGCTCATACAGCGGCGTGCCGTCGAAGCGGGCGAGACCGTGGGCGTCCTTGGGGAAGTGGGCGGGCACCCAGTCGAGCAGCACCCCAATGCCGTTGCGGTGGCAGTGGTCGACGAAGTAGCGGAAATCGTCGGGGCTGCCGTGGCGCGTGGTGGGGGCAAAATAGCCGGTGGTTTGGTATCCCCAGGAGAGATCGAAGGGGTGCTCGGTGACCGGCAGCAGCTCGATATGGGTAAAACCCATGGTCCTCACGTAGTCCACCAGACGGTGGGCCACCTCGCGGAAGTTGAGGAACTCCCCCTCCATGTCCCGCTGCCATGAACCCAGATGCACCTCATAGACCGACATTGGCCGGTGCTGCCAATCGTTCTGCCGCCGGGCCGCCATCCACGCCCCGTCGCTCCACTGAAAGGTGCTGTTGGGGGCGATGACCGAGGCGGTACAGGGGCGCAGTTCATGGCGCTGCCCGTAGGGGTCGGCCTTCAGAAACACCTCGCCGGTGTGGCGGTTGCGGATCTCGTACTTGTAGACGTGTTGCGGCTCCAGGTCCGGAATGAACAGCTCCCATACGCCGCTGCCGCCACGCACCCGCATGGGGTGGCGCCGCCCGTCCCAGTGGTTAAAGTCTCCCACCACGCTGACCCGCTCGGCATTGGGCGCCCAGAGGGCGAACAGCACCCCCGCCACCCCGTCCACCTCGTGCTCGTGGCTCCCCAGGAAGCGGTAGGCGTGGCGATGGCGCCCCTCGCCGAAGTAGTGGAGGTCCAGATCCCCAACCTGGGGCCCGAAGGTATAGGGGTCCCGTGCAATATGCTCCCGATGAGCTTCGTCGCGCCAGATCAGGCCATAGTGTGGCGTCAGGGCCGCGCCGTCGCCGCGCCACTCGAAAAGATCGGTGCCCGGCACGCGGGTCATGGGCAGGTCCCCCTCGGCGATGCGCACCTCCTGCACGTGGGGAATGTTGGCCCGCACCACTACCCCCTCGCCCTCGGGATGGCACCCCAGAATGGCGAACGGGTCGTGGTGGCTCGCTTCGATGATACGGGAGAGTTCGGCGTCGAGATATTTGGTCATGGCTTTCCCCATCGTCGTCATATCCTCAGTCGCTTGGCCGCGGGGGCCCCGGCGTCCGTCATAGCTGCCCCGGCGCGCCGGCAGACGGAGCGGGACGGAGAGAGTCAGAGAGGACGCGGGATGGAGCGGCAGGTTTGCGGCGTGCTCTTCGGGCCACGAGGCCCGATTCCACGGCAGTCAATGTCTGAGCATAGACCCTTGTTGGCGGTCCGTCGGCGGATGCGCGGCCGACGACCTGGTAAGCATGCGTTTACCCTGGGGGATGCAGTGAAATGCGGGCTAGAATCATCCTTTGGCGCCAGCTCCATGCCGCCGACGACCTGCTTTCTCAGGCTTGCATCGCCGTGGGGCAAGTATGGGCTCGCCCTGCGGTGCGAGGTACCGAAGGTCTCCTCGGTTGGATTTTGTCTGGCGCGAGAGTAAGGAGATAAGGTCATGGACACGTTCATGCAGGCAGCGCTCGAAGAGGCGAGAAAGGGGTTGGATGAGGGCGGCATCCCCATTGGTTCGGTGCTCGTGTGTGAGGGGCGCATCCTCGGGAGAGGGCACAACCGGAGGGTGCAAGAGGGGAGCGTTGTGCTGCATGCCGAAATGGATGCATTGGAATCCGCCGGCCGCCAACCGGCGTCTGTCTACCGCCGATGCACGCTGTACACCACCCTGTCGCCGTGTGCAATGTGCAGCGGGGCCGTGCTGCTCTACGGAATCCCTCGCCTGGTGGTGGGCGAAAACCGCACCTTTTGCGGTGAGGAAGATCTCCTGCAAGCCCGGGGCGTCTCCATCGAGGTGCTGGACGATCCCGCCTGCATCGCCTTGATGACCGGGTTCATCGCTGAGAACCCGTCCCTTTGGAACGAGGACATCGGCCACTGAGCCGTCGACTTCGTTGGGTGCGGCTGTTCGGCCACGCCTCAGCCCCCCCTCTTCGCGACTGTTTTCAAGCTCGAGCCGAGAGATTGCAGGGTAAACGCATACTTACCCAAGGACTTACATCGCTCACAGCACGGCCGTGAACGTAAGTATGCGTTTACCTTGCGAGAGATTGCGTTTTGTCAGTTCGGTGGCGGATCGCGCGCTGTAGAATCGAAATTTTGGAAACAGCAGCCGAAGCGATGGATTCCACTGAAGTCACCAATCCGCCACCGGTGGGCCGCTGGCTCTCTGCGCAGCGTCACCTCGCCGGGTCCGCCCTCCCGCTTGCCGTCGGACTCGGGCTCGCAGGCGGTTTTCTCCTCATCTGGCAGGCCTGGCTGCTGGCGCGGGTGGTGAGCGGCGCGGTGATCGATGGGGCCGCCCTGACGGAGCTGTGGATCTGGCTCTGGCCGCTGGTGGGGGTATTCGCGCTGCGTGCCGCCATCGCCTGGGTCTCGGAGCAGGTGGCCTTCCGGGCTGCCGCCGGGGTGAAGCTGGCCCTGCGGGAGCGGCTCTATCGGCATCTCCAGGCCCTGGGCCCGGTCTACCTCCACGGGGAGCGCAGTGGTGAACTCAGCGGCCTGCTGGCCGATGGGGTGGAGAAGCTGGAGGCCTATTACGCCCGCTTCCTGCCGCACATGGCGCTCACTGCCCTGGTGCCGCTGGCCATACTCGCCTTTGTCTTCCCTCTCGACTGGGTCTCCGGGCTGGTAATGCTGTTCACCGCCCCGCTGATCCCGCTGTTCATGATCCTGATCGGCAAGGGGGCAGAACGCCTCAACCAGAAGCAGTGGCGCGAAATGGCGCGCATGAGCGCCCATTTCCTGGATGTGATCCAGGGGCTCACCACCCTCAAATTGTTCAACGCCAGCCGCCGCGAGGCGCAGGTGATCGGCCTCATCTCCGACGCCCACCGTCACAGCACCATGAAGGTGCTGCGGGTGGCCTTCCTCTCCTCCCTGGTGCTGGAATTTTTCTCCACCATCAGCATCGCGGTGGTGGCGGTGCTCATCGGTTTTCGCCTGCTGTGGGGCGAAATGGCCTTTATCCACGGCTTCTTCGTGCTGCTCCTGGCGCCGGAGTTCTACCTGCCCCTGCGCCAGATGGGGACCCACTACCACGCCCGCATGGAGGCCATCGCCGCCGCCGAGCGGCTCATCGAGGTGCTGGAGACCCCCGCCCCCACGGCGCCGGCCAACCCCATCCCAGTGCCCGCCCAGGGGCCGTTCGCCATCCGCTTCGAGCGGGTCTCCTTCGACTACCCCGGGGGGCGTTCGGCCCTCAGCGCACTGTCGTTCCACATCGCCCCCGGCGAGCGGGTGGCACTGGTGGGGCCGAGCGGCTCGGGCAAGAGCACCACCCTCAACCTGCTGCTGGGTTTCCTGCGCCCGGGTGACGGACGGGTGCTGATCGGTGGACAGGATCTGGGGCAGATGGAGCAGGCCGCCTGGCTGCGGCAGGTGGCCTGGGTGCCCCAGCGGCCGCGGCTGTTTCATGGCAGCGTGCTGGACAACATCCGGTTGGGGCGACCCGAGGCGGATCTGGCGGCGGTGCGGGCGGCGGCGCAACTGGCCCATGCCGACGAGTTTATCGCCCGCCTGCCCCAAGGCTATGACACCCTGGTGGGAGAGGGGGGGCAGGGGCTCTCCGGAGGTCAGAACCAGCGGCTGGCCCTGGCCCGGGCCTTCCTCAAGGACGCCCCGCTGGTGCTGCTCGATGAGCCCACTGCCAGCCTCGACCCCGAAAGTGAGTTCCTGGTGCAGGCCGCCCTGGAGCGGCTCGCCGCGGGGCGCACGCTGGTGGTGGTGGCCCATCGGCTTGCCACCGTGCGTCGCGCCGACCGCATCCTCGTGCTGGATCAGGGGCGGGTGGCCGAGAGCGGCCCCCACGGCGAACTCATTGCCGCCGGGGGAATTTATGCCCGTCTGGCCGCCGCGTACGGCGGCACCACCCCGACGGAGGTGCCGGCATGAAGGAGCTGCTGCGTCTGGCCCGTCTGCTCGGCCCCTACTGGAAGTGGATGGCCCTGGGGGTGCTACTCTCGTTTCTGACCCTCATCGCCAATGTGGGTCTCATGGCCGTCTCCGGCTGGTTCATCGCCGCCATGGCCCTGGCCGGGCTGGCGGGGGTGAGCATGAATTACTTCACCCCCGCGGCCATCATCCGCACCCTCGCCATCGGGCGCACCGTAGGGCGCTATGGCGAGCGGCTGGTGACCCACGAGGCCACCTTCCGGGTGCTGGCGCAACTGAGGGTGTGGTTTTACACCCACCTGGAGCCCCTCGCCCCGGCGCGGCTCCAGCAGTACCGCAGCGGCGACCTGTTGACCCGGATCCGCGCCGACATCGATACCCTCGACAACCTCTATCTGCGGATCCTGGTGCCGGTGGCCGTGGGGCTGCTCGGATTTGTGGCGGTCGGGCTCTTCCTGGCGCTGTACGACCCTCGGCTGGCGTGGATCAATCTGGCCTTTCTGCTGCTCGCCGGGGTCGGGGTGCCTTGGCTGGTACAGCGGCTGGGGCGCGCCCCGGGACGCGCCCTGGTGGAGTCCAACGCCGCCCTGCACGCCAGCGCCGTGGACGGCCTGCAGGGAATGAGTGAGCTGCTGGTCTACGGCGCGGGCGAGCGACAGTTGGCGCAGATCAACACCCTGAGCCAGGAGCTCAATGGCGCCCAGGCAAAGATGAGCCGTCTCGCCGGTTTCTCCCAGGCCGCCCTGGGACTTTCGGCCAACCTCACGGCGTGGCTGATGGTGCTGGTGGCGATCCCCCTGGTGGGCAGCGGAGTGCTGGAGCGGCCGGAACTGGCCATGCTGGTGCTGTTCGCCCTGGCCAGCTTCGAGGTGGTAATGCCGCTGCCCCTGGCCTTTCAGATGCTCGGCCAGACCCTGGCCGCGGCCCGCCGCATCTTCGATATCATCGATGCCCAGCCCCAGGCCCCTGATCCGACCACCCCTTCACCGACCCCGGCGCACTTCGGGCTGGAGCTCAAGGGGGTGGGCTTCCGCTACGACCCCGGCAGCCCGCCCGCCCTCGACGGGGTCGATCTCGAGCTGCCGCCGGGCCGGCGGGTCGCGGTGGTGGGCGTCACCGGCTCGGGCAAGAGCACGTTGCTGAATCTGCTGCTGCGCTTCTGGGACCGCCAGGAGGGGAGCCTCACCCTGGGCGGGCACGACCTGCGCCTCTTCCATGGCGATGACCTGCGCCGTCACATCGCCGTGGTGGCCCAGAGCGCTCACCTGTTCACCACCACCCTGCGCCAGAACCTGCTGGTGGCCAATCCCGAGGCCACCGAGGCCCAACTGGCAGCGGCCCTGGAGACCGCCCAACTGAAGGAGTTCGTTGCCGCCCAGCCCGACGGCCTCGACACCTGGGTGGGTGAGGCCGGCCTGCGTCTGTCGGGCGGGCAGGCGCGGCGGGTGGCGATCGCCCGCGCCCTGCTCAAGGAAGCGCCGGTGCTGTTGCTGGACGAGCCCACCGAGGGGCTCGACGCCGCCACCGAGCGGGAGCTGATGCAGGCGCTCTACCGGCTCATGGCGGACCGCACCGTGCTGCTCATTACCCACCGGCTGGTGGGGCTCGACGCCATGGACGAGATCCTGGTCCTCGATCGCGGCCGGGTGGTGGAGCGGGGCCGCCACGCCGAACTGCTCGCCGCCGGCGGGGTTTACGCGGGCATGCACGCCCATTTGCGGGAGTGACCCGCGCGGAACGCAGGAGATTGGCGCAGGGGAATGCCATTCTTGAGGTCTGCCGCTCACTGTAGGGAAGGCCGCCAATTGCGCTGTGCACCTGTTCCAGTGTCGCAGCCTTCCGAAAGATCCGCGTTATCTGGCTACGACCATGCCCAATGTGCGAGGGCGACGCGACGCCTGTAAAAGCAGCAGAATCAAAACCACTCTTTCCCGCCCAGCCGTACCCAAATCCCTGTAGTGGAGCTAAGGAAACGCTGATCAAATCCGCCGCTTTCGTCGCTCCTGCGAAGGCGGGGGCCCAGAAAGATCAAGGCACTGAATGCCGGCCTTCGCGGGCATGACGAATTTATCGGCGTTTCCGTAACTACTCACCCCCATCCGTCATTCCCGCGAAGGCGGGAATCCAGTGCTGGACTTCAGAGGGCCAAGGGTATTGGGCTGGGTGCCTTATGGATTCCCGCCTTCGCGGGAATGACGAACAGTACAAGTAGCGAGGATCGAGTGCGTTGAGTCTGCTTCCGAATCTTACTATTTGCATAAGCGGGAGGCAGTCGGGGGGCGAGTAGTTACGCGTTTCCTTAACTAAGGGCTGCTCCCCTCCTTTTGCCGTCCGTACAAGAGGGGGCATTCACCCCAATTGGCCACCGCACCGCCGCCCCATTCATATCGAGAACCCGGCAAAAATCACCCAACCCTCAGATGTGGACCGGGGTAATGTTTGGTGTCGTGCGCACCGTCATCGAACACGCCCGGCGTAGAGCGCACCGAGCGGATAAATCCCATGCGTCCCCATGGGTTGCCAATTCGTTGAACTGCTCGGTGCCGAAGCGCATCGCCAAACATCTACAGTGTTTAACGGATGTAAGGACGTGCCGTATTGGCGGGCTTGGTTGGCAGTATCCCTACGGGTAATCCAGTAGCGCACGATGCTGGTTTTTATCCCCTCAATATGCGGGTTCATCCCCCCTCTCTGCCTGACCTCTTTGTGCTTTGCTTGTGGCTGTGACGACCGCTCTTTTTTTGGGGGTTTTCTCAAAGTGTCCCGCAAGGAGTGAATGGCGAGCTCGGCACCCCGGTTGGACAGGGAGACGGGACGCCAATGCCGCAGAGTTCAGCTTTCGATGTTCGGGCCGGACGGGCAGGGGCGGTCACATCAGGGGGGACAGGGGTAGCCGCTTTGCTCCTCACCACCACGCTTCAGGCAATCCAAAGGGTGAATTATGCGACGGGCGATTTGCACAACATGGGGGGGGCGGCTAATGCGCGCGCTCTTTTCTCGACTGAAGTTCCGGTGGTCAGGGCTGGTGTTGGGCGCTACTGTGCCCAGCCCCCGTGAACGGGCCTGTAGATTCCCAACAGGGCTGATGGTGCTCGCGGCGGTCGCGCTGCCGGCGCACGCATTCGAGCTCCAAGTGGTGGGCCCGGACGGTATACCGATCCCCGGCGGTTACCGCTGGTTGGTGCAGGAGGACACCACCAAGGACTCCAAGCCGGGCGACCCCGCGGTGCCAGGCCAACACCTGTCGCTCAGCTTTCACAGCAGCTACGCGCCAGTGGTGGCGAAGGGCGATACGAGCCGGGGCGAGACCCCAAACCACATCGATCCCACTGGAAAACGCTATTTCATCTCGGTGCTGCCGCATTCGGCAGGGGCCGATGGGGGGTATACCATCGGCGGTGGACCGGTGATGGCCGAGGGTGCGACCACCATCACTGTCAACAAGTTGCCGTTGCCGACCGCGCAGATCTCCGTCTTCATCTTTGAAGACAACAATCCCATCAACAACGCCCCCGACCTTCCCGGCGAGCATGGGTTGCCGGGGTTTACGGTACAGGTATTCGAGGCGGGCGGCAGCTACGGCGCCAACGGCGGGCGCATGCTGTACGATGCGTTCGGCAATCCGCTCGGTACCACCTACAGCCGTGATGCTGAAGGCAACATGGTCGTGGAGACCAGGGGCAGCGGGGTGATCACGACCGACGACCAAGGCGTCGCACGCATCGAGAATCTCGCGCCGGGCAAGTACACCCTCTTTGTGGAACCACCCGCGGGTGAAGGGTGGGTGCAGACCGCCACCATCGAGGGCACGCCCGGCATCGACGCCTGGGTCAAAGCCAACGAACCCTCCTACTTCCAGGAATTCGGTGCGCCCGGCCACCACGTGTTCGTGGGCTTCGTCAGGCCCATCAGGGACACCTCGGTGTTGACGGGCGGCAGCACCATCACCGGTCGCGTTGTCAATCAGCACATGTCGCGGGCCCCGGAGTATGCGTTCTACAACGGCGAGCCGGTGGAGCGCTGTTGGGTGGGCCTCAACGAATTGGCCGCAGCTCCCGGCAAGGCGATCTACGCTGCACCCTGCAACAGTGACAGCACCTTCGCCATCGACGGCGTTCCACAGGGCATGTACCAGCTGGTGGTGTGGGACGAACTGCTCGATGTGATCTTCGCCTCGCACACCGTGGAGGTGCCTGAAGGTGGCGGGGAAGTCGCGCTCATGGACGTGCCGGTGTTCAACTGGTTTGGCCGTCTCAAGGGCTCGGTATTCTACGATAGCAACGGCAACGGTTTTCCCGACGTGGGCGAAATGGGCATGCCCAACCAGGCGGTCAACCTGCGTTTTCGTGACGGCAGTATCTACCAGATGCAAGCCACCGACGCGGAAGGCGACTATGAGTTCAAGGAGGTCTTTCCGTTCTTCAATTGGCTGGTGGCCGAGGTGGACTTCGCGCGCTACAAGGCAACCGGCATCACCGTCGCGGTTGATGCCGGCGGTCCGGTGGGCCCGACCCTCGCGGAGGGGATCGACTGGAGCTATGGCATGCTCACGCCCCAGCCGCAGTCCGAGCAAGACGGCCAGCCATACCGCACCGAAACCGGTCCGGTGCTGACGCAGGGGATGCAGGTCTTCCTCGGCCAGACCAACGTGATCCATTGGGGCAAGCAACTCTACGACACGGCACTGCGCGAGCACGGCGGCATTTCGGGCATGGTGTATTACGCCACCACCCGCGCCGAGGATGACCCGCGCTATGCCGCGGTGGAGAACTGGGAACCCGGCATCCCCAACGTTCGGGTGAACTTGTACCGGGCCGGCGAAGACGGCAAGCCGACGGGGCCGGTCATCATGACCACGTTGACCGACAGCTGGGATGAGAGCAATCCCGAAAACTGTCAGGGCGACAACATGATGGATGGCATCGCACCCAACCTCTGCTTTGACGGACTGCGCAACTTCAATCAGGTGAGACCGGCGCTGTTCGACGGCGGTTATGCCTTTACCACCATGTGGCAGTTTGACGAAGCGGGGGAGCGGCTCCTCGACGACAAAGGCGAACCCATCGAAGCGCCCCTTCCCCCGGGCAACTACGTGGTGGAGGCGGTTGCGCCGTCCGGCTACGAGCACGTCAAGGAGGAAGACAAGAACGTGGACTTCGGCGACACCTATGTGCCGAGCCCCTTGGCCCTGCCCCAGGTCTGCGTGGGCGACGACCACCTGGTGCCCGACGAACTCTCGCTCTTCCCCCACATCGCCAGTCCGTTTGCAGGCCAGTGGCGACCCTTGTGCGATCGCAAGCTCGTGAGGCTCGGGGTCAGCCAGAACGCGGCCACGGACTTCTTCATGTTCACCGAAGTCCCGGTGGCCGGCCAGATCGTGGGCATGATCCTCAATGACCTAGCCAACGAGTTTGACCCGAATGCCCCCAATTTCGGCGAAAAATACGCCCCACCTCACATGCCCATCTCCATTCGGGACTGGACAGGGCGCGAGATCCACCGTGTCTATTCCGATGCGTATGGCACTTACAACGCTCTGGTGCCGTCCACCTACACCCTCAACGCACCGATGCCCAGTGGCGTATCGCCCAGCATGCTGACTGTGTGCCTCAACTCGCCCATGATGCCCGATCCGATGAATCCGGGCCGGTACATCCCCGACCCGCACTTCAATCGTCAGTACACCCAGTTCTGTTACACCTTCCAGTACATGCCCGGCAAGACCACTTATCTGGATACGCCGGTGCTGCCCATCGCGGCCATGGCGGGCCGGGACCGATTCCCGCTCGACTGCGAGTACGCGGACGGCACGCCAATGATCCACTCGGTGACCAATGCTGATGGACAGGGGCCATGGCTCCCGGCAGGGGGAAACCGCACGCGCAACATCACCATCACCTCGCTGGGCCAAGTGGAGGTGCTCAACCCGGCCTACAACGGCAGCAACGCCAAGACCGTCTGGCGAGACTACGGCTTCGGCACCGATCCGGGTACCGTCACATTCGGTGGCAGTGATCTCGATGTCATTGACTGGTCTGATGGCACCATCACGGCGGCCGTCCCTCGGGGAGCCAGGACGGACCAGTTGGTTGTGACCCGTGCCAACGGCCAGTCGACCACCCAAGGGGTGACCCTCACGGTGGGCGGCCAGGCCCCCACCGTAGTGGGCCCCA
This sequence comes from Gammaproteobacteria bacterium, assembly GCA_041690535.1. Lineage (GTDB taxonomy): Bacteria > Pseudomonadota > Gammaproteobacteria > Thiohalomonadales > Thiohalomonadaceae > JAWLHA01. The sequence continues at coordinate 11,645 of JAWLHA010000063.1, forward strand.
ACGGGTCCATTCAGAAGGCCATCGACGAGGCCAGCGACGGGGACCTCATCACCGTCGCGCCGGGTGTCTACGAGGAGCTGGTGATCATGCACAAACCCGTCCGGCTGCAGGGCTGGGGGCCGGGCTCCGTCACTCTCAATGCGGTAAAGGCACCCGCTGAGAAGCTCCACCTCTGGCGAGAGACCCTCGCCAGCCTGTACAGGGGAGACGCGTTTGACCTGCTGCCCGGACAGGTGCTGGGGGAGGTCGACCCCCAGAACAACGAGCCGGTATTGTTCAACACCGATGAAGGGGCCGGCATCACGGTGGTGGCCAACATACGGGAGTTCAGAAACCATGCGCCACGCATCGACGGCTTCACCATTACCGGTGCGGACCATGGCGGAGGGATCTACGTCAACGGCTACGCCAACGACCTGGAGATCGCCAACAACCGCATCATCTCCAACCAGGGGTACTTCGGCGGTGGTATTCATGTGGGCAATCCGCTCCTGATCAATGACGACGCCTACGTAGACAGCGCCAACCCGAACATCCGCATCCATCACAACCAAATTACCCAGAATGGCAGTCTTGCCGGCGCCGGTGGCGGCATCTCTCTCTACAAAGGGGCGACCGGTTACGAGGTGGCCGACAATTTCGTCTGTGGCAATCTCGCGCTGGGCGGTGGCGGCGGCATTGCCCATCTGGGCGCCAGCGCGAATGGCGTCATTCGCGGCAACACCGTGATCTTCAACGAGTCCTTCAATCAGGCGCGGACCGTGTCAGGTGGCGGCATCCTCATTGCCGGTCAGCCGGCGCTGGTGGCGGGCCAGCTCTCAGAGGGGAGCGGCAAGGTGACGGTGGAGCGCAACCTCATCCAGGGCAACCTCGCGGGGGCAGGTGATGGCGGTGGCATCCGGGTTCAGTTCGCCAACGCAAGCGAGCTGAACATCACCAACAACATGATTGTGAACAACATCGCCGGCCTGGCAGGCGGCGGCATCTCCCTGCAGGACGCATCCGCTACCCGCATCGTTCACAACACCATCGCCCACAACGACAGCACTGCCACCGCGGGGGACGCGTTCAGGCCGGGAAGCCCGAACCAGTCGGAACCACAGCCCGCAGGCATCGTCTCCCACTCTCACAGCAACGCATTCGCCCCTGGCTGCACCCGGGACTGCTTCTCCGATCCCGTTTTGGATAACAACATCATCTGGCAGAACCGCTCGTTCTACTGGCGGATCGATCCTCTGGGCGATCCGGACCCGACGAATCCGCCGTTCGGACTGGTCGAGAACCGCTTCTGGGATCTGGCCGTGATCGGAACATCCGGCGCACTTGAACCGCGCTACAGCGTCCTGACGGATACGGCGGGCTACGGCGGTACCAATGTTTCGGCGGCCCCGAATTTCGTTGCCGCTTACTTCAACGACGCACCTGGGCAGACCATCCAGCAGCCGGAGCTGACCGTGGGGATCAGCACCGCAGCCGCCTTCGACGAGGGTGGGAACTTCATCGACATCAACTTTGGGCCGCTGAGCCTCAACCTGCCGGTCGATGGGGCCGGCAACCCGTCCGACTACCACCTCGGCCCCGACTCGTCCGCGCGCGATCTCGGTGCACCCAACCTCAGCGATGTGGATTTTGACGGTGACCCCCGGCCCAGGAACACGCCGCTGGACGCCGGCGCAGATGAAGTCCGGTGATCGATCAAGGCCTCGCCGGGCGCTGGCCCGGCGGGAAACCGATATCCAGGAGATGACCATGAACAGAAATCTTCGCAAGGGCCTTGGGCTACTGGCGCTGCTGGCCTCGGGGGGCATGGTGGTGCCGGCAGTAGCGGGCGTGTTGGTGCAGTGTCCCAAGGAGGAGAAGCCCGACGCAAAATGCATGCACCTGGCCGCGGGGGACGGGTTCGTCACCATGGCCGATGGCAAGCTGCAATATATCTTCGGCTACGCCAACCTGAACGACGTGCCGGCTGACCTGGCCATGCAGGCCGGCGAGCTGGCGGCCGAATGGCCCGCGCCGACCATCGAGCTGGATGAGGGCGACGAGCTTTACCTCACCCTCACCAACGTGGGCATGATCATGCGCCCGGATCTGTTCGACCCTCACTCGGTCCACTTCCATGGCTTTCCCAACGCCGCGCCGGTGTTCGACGGCGAGCCGGAGTCGGCAGTTGGCGTCAACATGGGCTCGAGCCTCACCTACTACTACAACATCGTCGAGCCCGGCACCTACATGTACCACTGCCATGTGGAGGCGGCAGAGCACATGCAGATGGGGATGCTCGGCAACCTCTACGTGCACCCCAGGCAGAACGGCACGGCGAAGACCTATGGCGACAAGACTTACACGAAGTTCGCCTACAACGACGGCGACGGCTCCACGGGTTACGACGTGGAAGCCGCCATCCAGCTCGGGTCCTTCGACTCGGTGTTCCATGATGAGCACATCGCGGTACAGCCGCTGCCCTTTGCCAACATGAAGGACGACTACGCCATGATGAACGGGCGCGGCTATCCCGACACGGTCAACGCCGATCCGCTGCCATCGCCGGTCGACCCGGAGAGCGGCGAGAGCGTCAACAACAACATCCAGTCACAGAAGCTGCACGCGTTGGTGAGTGCTACCGTCGGCGAGACCATCCTGTTGCGGCTCTCCAACCTGAGTGTCACTAACTTCTACACCGTGACCGCTCTCGGCCTGCCCATGAAGGTGGTGGGTGTGGGCGCGCGTATTTTGCGTGGGCCGGACGGCAAGGGGCTCTACTACGACACCGCATCGGTCACCCTCGGCGGGGGCGAGGCGGTCGATGTGCTGGTCGACACCCGCGGCATCGACCCCGGCACCTACTTTCTCTACACCACCAATCTCAACTACTTGAGCAACGGTGCGGAGGATTTCGGCGGGATGATGACCGAGATCCGGATCAACTAGGAGACGCGCCATGAGAAACCTGATCGAACACTGCGGGCGCGTGCTCGCACTTTCCCTGCCCGTTCTTTCGCTCGGGCTGGGCGAAGCCCGCGCCGCCATTGAGGGTCTTTCCGGACGCGACTTTGTCCTGACCGCCAAAGCCGACTACATCAGCACCGCCGACGGGCAGAGTCTCCTCGCCTGGGGATATGCAGCGCCGGACCGCCCAATGCAATACCCGGGGCCGACCCTGATTGTGGAACAGGGGGACGCGGTGACCGTCACACTCACCAATCAGTTGCCGGTGGCGACCTCCATCGTCTTTCCGGGGCAGCAAGGTGTGACGGCCCAGGGGGGAACCGGAGGGCGTCTGACCCACGAAGCGGGGCCCGGCGCAACGTGCGAATCATCCGCCTGTACGGTGACTTACACCTTCACCGCCGGGGAGCCGGGGACCTACATGTACCACAGCGGCACCCACCCGGAGCTCCAGGTGGAGATGGGGCTGGTGGGAGCGCTCATCGTGCGTCCCCTCGGTGCCGTCAACCAGGCCTATAACCATCCGGACAGTGCCTTCGATCGCGAATACCTGTTCCTACTCACTGAGATGGATCCGGCCATTCACGAGCAGGTGGAAGCCGGGCGCTTGAACCCGGACACCGGGAACTACTTCCCGGTGCTCTGGTTCATCAACGGGCGCAACGCCCCCGACACCATGGCGGCCTCCAATCTCCCATGGATGCCCACCCAGCCCTACAACTCGGTGCCCCGCGCCCACCCCGGGGAGAAGGTGCTGTTGCGGATCATCGGTGCCGGGCGTGACCTCCACCCGTTTCATACGCACGGTAACAATACCTTGCTCATCGCCCGCGACGGGCGCCTGTTGAGTTCCGCACCGGGGGCCGGTGCGGACCTCGCCACCTCGAACTACACCATCGCCGTGGCGCCGGGGGGCACCTATGACGCCCTGTTCGAGTGGACCGGCCAGGGGCTGGGTTGGGACATCTACGGTCATACGGAAACCGATCCGATGGAACCGCACGAGTCAGCGGAGGACCACGGCAAGCCCTTTCCAGTGGTGTTGCCCACGCAGCTGGAGCTGACAAACGGCCCCTACTGGAGCGGTAGCCCCTATCTGGGCACCGCCGGCGCGCTGCCCCCGGGCGAGGGGGGGTACAACCCTAATGCCGGTTACTTCTTCATGTGGCATTCCCACACGGAGAAAGAGCTGACTAACCACGACATTTTTCCGGGGGGGATGATGACCATGTTCATCGTCGAGCCTGCCGGCGTGCCCATCCACTGAAGAATTCCGACGGGAGACTGCCATGAACACCATGCAACCTGAATCGCGTCGGATGCCGGTGGCCCTCGCTATTGTGGCCCTGACTTGCGCGGGCACTGCTCAAGCGGCCGAATACTGGCTGTGCGCCAAGGAAACCACGATCACCATGCCCGATGACGAGGAGGTCGTCATGTGGGGTTTTGCCGCCGATACTGAAGGGTTCGGCGACAACTGCGCAGCCGAGCCGACGGTGCCCGGACCGCTGCTGGTGGTGCCGCATGATGAGGCCGGACTCATCGTTCACTTGTCCAATCGCCTCCCGGCGGCGACGTCTATCGTCATCCCCGGGCAGATGATCGGCTTGAACTCGGCCCCGGTGATGTTCACGCCCGAAGGTGACAGCCGCCCGCGCGTTCGCTCTTTCACCGCCGAAACCGCTGCGAACGGTGGAACTGCGACCTACACCTGGGGCAACCTCCAGCCGGGTACCTACCTCTACCACAGCGGCACTCACCCGCAGATCCAGGTGCAGATGGGTCTGTACGGCGCCATGAAACACGATGCGGGCGCGGGCCGGGCCTATTCGGGCGTCGCGTTCGATCATGAGGCTCTATTGCTGTTCAGCGAAATCGATCCGGTGATCCATGCGGCAGTCGCTGTGGATGATTACGGCCCTGGCAAGGGCATCACCAGCACCGTGGATTATGCGCCCCGGTACTTCCTGGTGAACGGCCGGCCGCACACCGACGATACGGCCCCCATAACCGTGGGCCGCGTCGGCGAGCGGAGCCTGATTCGCCTCCTCAACGCGGGGCTGAGGACCCATGTGCCGGTGCTCAACGGTCAGCACCTGAGTCTCGTGGCGGAGGACGGCAAGCCCTACCCCTACGCGCGAGAGCAGTATTCGGTGACGCTGCCCGCACTGAAGACGGTGGACGCGATCCTCACCCCGGTGAGTGTCGGAGCTCTTCCCATCTTCGACCGGCGCCTTGACCGCGGCATGCTGGCCTATCTGGCGGTGGCTGCGAGTGACGGCGTCCTGCTGGCGAGAGACGACCGTTACAGTGTCGGGAAGAATCAGTCTCTGACTGTGGGGATGCCGGGCGTGCTCGCCAACGATGATCCCGCCAGCGATGTCGAGGCACGTCCTGTTGCCGATCCCCATTACGGCGAACTGACGCTGAGTCCCGAGGGCGGGTTCAGCTACACACCCTACAGCGGTTACTCGGGGGGGGACAGTTTCACCTATCGGACGCACCGTGGCGAAGAGAGCAGTAACATCGCGACCGTCACGATCACGATTGTGAATCATGCGCCTGAAGTCATCGATCACGCTTGGTCGGTGGACGCCGGCGGCTCGCTGAACGTGACAACATCTGAGGGGGTGCTGAGCGGGGCGAGCGATGCCGACGGCGACGGGCTCACCGCCGAGCTCGTCAGTGGCCCGAGCGCGGGCACTTTGATGCTCGACCCCGACGGCAGCTTTAGTTACGCCGCGCCCGCGACCGCAGGCACCTACACCTTCAGTTACCGCGCCAGCGACGGTGAGCTCGCCAGCGCGCCCGCCACCGGGACCCTCTCTGTTATCGCGGCCACGCTCAACACCGCGCCCGTCGCGGTGGACGACAAGGCCGCAGCCCTGGTGTGGAAGAAGAACGCTCTTCCCACCACCGTCGTGATCGACGTGCTCAACAACGATTACGACCCCGACGCCCCCAGCAACACCATTGCCCGCGGCACAGTCTCTGTTGTGACCCAGCCGAACAAGGGCGGCACGGTGGCGGTCGACGATGACGGCAACGTGAGCTACACGCCGAAGCAGAACTTCAGGGGCTCGGAGAACTTCACCTACACCGTGGAGGACACCCTGGGGGCCGTCTCGAACCGCGCCACGGTCACCGTGAACGTAAAGTGACGGGGAGGATGCCTTTGATGAGCAGGACGCCTGTACGACACCCACTCCCCTCGCTTCTCCTTGCCGGCGCGCTCGGGGCGGCCACCCTCCCGCTGGGAGGGTACGCCGCCGTCCCGGGACCTGTAGTGGAATTGCCGCCGCCCACCGCCGAGGCCGAAACGGAAGGGGCGTTGGGCCTGGGCGTCGAGTTGCTTGGGCTCCGGCCCTCTGCGGCTGGCTATTTGCTCGACTTGCGCTACAGGGTGGTCGATCCGGAAAAGGCCGCCCCCCTGCTGGATCGCAAACTCCAGCCCTACCTGCGGGACGAGGCTACCGGCGCGAAGCTGTTCGTGCCCGTGGCCGCCAAAGTGGGGGCGCTGCGCAAGACCGGCGGCGTGCCCAAGGCGGGGCAGACCTATGCCATGTTGTTCGCCAATCCGGGCAAGTACCTGGCGTCGGGCGCGGAGGTGACGCTGGTGATCGGTGAGCGCCAGGTGAGGGGGCTCACCGTGCAATGAAGGGAGCGGCGTGGGCACAACCGTTGATGGTTATGTCCACCCGCGTGAGGTTCCCACGAGCTGATGGGGTAGAGCATGAGCAGGTTTGGACGTACCCGTAACCGCGCCGCGACGGCGCTCACCGCTGCGCTTGCCTGGGGGGCGAGCACCGATGCACTGGCCGGGGTGCTCTCGGAGGATATCAAACAGGCAATGTCGGGCCGGGGAGGCGGTGACATCCTGCCGGTCATCATCACCTTTGTCGATCGCGTTGACCTGGCGCCATTTCGCGCGGGGGACCGCCGCGCCCGCAGTGCGGCGCTGATCACGGCGCTGCAAGAGAGGGCGGCACAAACCCAGGGGCCGGTGGCGGCCTTGCTGCAGGCGCACGGGGCGCGGGGCCTGCGCCAGTTGTGGGTGAACAACAGTCTGGCGGCGGAAGTGCCGGTGTCGGTGATCGCCAGGCTGGAGCGGATAACGGGAATCGAAAACGTGCGCCTCGATGCCGTGGTGGCGGCTCCGGTGAGCGACGAGGAGGCCGCCGCGGCACCGGAGTGGAACATTCTCGCCATCGGGGCCCCTGCTCTGTGGGCGCGGGGATTCACCGGCGCAGGGACGGTGGTGGCCAACATGGACAGTGGGGTGGATGCGAGCCATCCGGACCTCGCCGGCGCCTGGCGCGGCGGGAGCAACAGCTGGTACGACCCCAACGGTGAACATGTCACCCCCCATGACCGGCTCGGCCACGGCACCCAGACCATGGGCCTCATGGTAGGGGGGACGAGCGGCGGCAGCGCGGTCGGCGTAGCCCCCGGGGCTCAATGGGTCGCGGTGAAGATCTTTAACGACGCGGGTTATGCCACCTTGAGCGGGATCCATTCTGGCTTCCAGTGGCTGCTCGATCCGGACGGCGATCCCGCCACGGCCGATGCACCGGACGTGGTGAACAACTCTTGGGGGCTGCACAACAGCGGCGGCTGCAACCTGGAGTTCAATACCGACATGGAGGTGGCCAAGGCGGCAGGGATCAGTGTGGTGTTCTCCGGCGGCAACAGCGGTCCTGCACCGCTCACCAGCGAGAGCCCGGCCAACAACCCCGCCGCGGTGGGTGTGGGCGCGGTGGACAGCGCGTTGGCACTGGCCGGCTTCAGCAGCCATGGGCCATCCGCATGCGACGGCACCTGGTTTCCCGAGCTCACGGCGCCGGGAATGGAGGTGAGGACCACGGACCTCTCCTTCGGTGGCCTGCCGCTCTATGCGACGGTGTCGGGGACCTCGTTCGCGGCCCCGCACGTCTCGGGTGCCCTCGCGCTGCTCACCCAGGCGTTCCCGGAGGCGGAGGTGACGGAGCTGGCCGCGGCCCTGATGCAAAGCGCACGCGATCAGGGGCTCACCGGGCCGGACAATAGCTACGGCTACGGCCTGCTGGACGTGGCTGCCGCCTACGAGGCCCTCGCCGCGCAGTCGCCGGCGCCCCCCGTGAACACCGCCCCAACCGCGGGCGACGATCTCTACAGTGTTCAGGCAGGGGTCACCTTGAGCGTGACCGCGCCCGGTCTGCTCGGCAATGACAGCGATCCCGACGGCGATGCACTCACGGCACAGTTGGTTTCGCCACCCTCCGGCGGCACCGTGATGCTCAATGCCGACGGCTCTTTCAGTTACACGCCCGGCGCGGGTACCACCGCCGACGCCTTCAGTTATCGCGCGAGTGACGGTGATCTCGTCAGCGACACCGCGCAGGTGGCGATCACGGTGGTGGCCAATACCTCGCCGGTGGCGGTCGACGACACTGCCGCCACCCGCAGGAACACTGCCACGGCTGTTGCGGTGCTCGCCAACGACTATGACCCGGACGGGGATCTCGCACCGACCACGGTGAGCCTTGTCACCCTGCCGAACAAGGGCGGGAAGGCGACACCCAACAGCGATGGGACCGTGAGTTACCGCCCCAAGTCGGGTTTCACCGGAACGGAGACCTTCGCCTACACCGTGAGGGACGACTCCGGTGCGCTTTCCAACAAGGCAACGGTGACCGTCACCGTGACCAAATAGCAGCCGTCAACGTTCAGCCCGATCCCCCGCCAGGCAACTGGCACCGCAAGGAGAGAGAGATGCGCAACAAAGTGAATTCACAACTGACTCGCAGCCCCCACTGGGGCGCGGTGCTCATCGGCGTGGCAATGTCGACGGCGGCACCGGCCGGCGAACACGCCCATCACCACGGCATGCACCACCACCCAGGCGGCGTGGATCACAGCATGCACGCCCTGCCTGCGCAGGGCGCCCTCACGCGCACTACGGCCCGTTACAAGGTACCGGCGGTGGTGCTGAAGGGGAGCGGCGGCGAGGCCATTGACCTGCGTGCGGCCCTGGGCGATGGGCCGGTGATGGTGAATTTCATCTTCACCAGCTGTACCACCATCTGCCCGCCCATGACCGCCACCTTCGCCGCGGTGCAGCAGCGGCTGTCCGCTGAAACCGCTTCGCTGCGCATGGTCTCCATCTCCATCGATCCGGAATACGACACGCCCGCGCGCCTGGAGGACTACGCAGAGCGGTTTGGGGCGAAGCCCGGCTGGCAGTTTCTCACCGGCAGCGTGGAGGACTCCGTGGCGGTGCAGCGCGCCTTCGGCGTCTACCGCGGTAGCAAGATGAATCATGCCCCCGTGACCTTGTTGCGGGCCGGGGCAGATGCACCGTGGGTCCGCATTGAGGGTTTCGCCAGCGCGACGGATCTGCTGCAGGAGGTACGGCGGCTGACGCCCGGGAAGGTGGCAATGGGTCGATGAGGGTTGCAGACGCAGGCTGACTTGAAAACGGAGCGGCAGATGTTGGGGACAGGGATTGCCATCGGCGCATTGCGCTGGACGTTAATGTTGGGTGTGGCGCTCGCCCCGTGGGCAGGCCCTGACGCCGCGGATTCCACGACCGGGCGCTCACCTCACGACCTGCTGCGCCTGGGTGAGCAGATCTACCTGAAAGGGGTAGGGGTCTCGGGGGAGCCGTTACGCGCGTGGCTGCGCGGCGGTGTCCCGCTTCACCAAGGCCAGGCCGCCTGCGTGACCTGTCACCGGCCCAGCGGATGGGGTTCGGGGGAGGGGCAAACGGTGGCGTTGCCGGTGAACGGCACGGCACTCTATCAGCCGCGTGATGCCAGTGTTCCGCAGCTCGCCTATCTGGCGGCCAAGGCCGCGCGTCGGCCCGCCTACACCGACGCCACCCTGGCGCGGGCGATTCGCGAGGGGGTGGATGCGGCGGGGAGCCCCCTTGCTGATCCAATGCCCCGCTATGCCCTGGACGATGACGAGATCGCCGCCCTCACCGCCTATCTCAAAACACTCTCCGCCACACCCGCGCCGGGGGTGGACGAACAGGCCATTCATTTTGCCACCGTGGTGAGCGAGGCGGTGTCGCCGGCGAAATGCCGGGCCATGCTTGATGTGCTGGAGGCCTTTGTGCGCGACAAGAACGCGGGTACGCGGTATGAGACCCGCCGCGCCGAGCGTGGGCCGTGGACCATGAAGGAGTATCAGGCCTATCGCGCCTGGCACTTGCATGTTTGGGAGCTGCACGGGTCGCCCGAGACCTGGGCGCAACAACTTGCCATGCATTACGAGCGCCAGCCCGTGTTTGCGGTGCTGAGCGGGTTGGTTGACGGCAGGTGGCAACCCGTTCACAGCTTCTGTGAAGAAAACCGTATCCCTTGCCTTTTTCCCAACACGGATTTGCCCGTGATCGAGGAGTCCGATTTCTACTCCCTCTACTTCTCCAAGGGCATGAGCCTCGAGGCGGAGGTACTGGCCCGGCACTGGGCGGCGGAGGGGGCGGGAGGTGCGGTGATCCAGGTGATCGGCGACGACGCAGAAGGGGTGGCCGGCGCTGAGGCGCTGCGCCGCGCACTGACGCAACAGGGCGTCGTCGTGCGTGATGTGAGGTTTGAGCGCAATGGGGCGGGTGGAGCCTTCTGGCGCGGTCTGTTGCAGGACAGTCGCGATGGGCGTCTGGTGCTCTGGCTCCGCGATGCGGATCTGCAGTCGCTCGCTCCCTGGGCGGATGCGCTCCAACAGGTGGTCATTTCCTCGACGCTTCAGGGGCGCTGGCCGCAGGTGCCTCACGCGCTCGACGGCAAGATCCTGGTCGTACATCCGTTCGTATTGCCTGAAAACAGGGGTCAGCAGCTGAGCCGCGTGCGTGCCTGGATGCGCCAGAAGCGCATCGCCTCGGGTGACGAGCGTATCCAGGCGAATGCCTATTTCGTGGCGACGGTGGCCGCCGACGGTCTGATGAAGATCGCCAACATCTTCTCGCGCGAGTACTTCGTTGAACGCATTGAGGATATGATGGACGATGCTCTCACCCGATCGCTCTACCCGCGTGTCAGCCTCGCTCCCGGCCAGCGCTTTGTTTCCAAAGGGGGCTATGTGTTCATGCTCTCCTCGGACGGCGTGGTGAGGCCCAAAGGAGGCTGGATCGTCCCGTGATGAGGATCACAATGAGGGGGGACGGTAACTAGAGCACCGAACAGATAAATCCGACGCCCAACATGTAGGGTGGATAAGCGCAGCGCATCCACCAAATCGACGCCGGTGGATGCGCTGCGCTTATCCACCCTACCTCGGTTCGCTACCCCCGCCACCTGCGGCGCAACTTGGCTGCGATTGGCGATCTTTCGGTTTACCTGTTCGGTGCTCTAGTGCCCGCACGAAAACAGCAGATTGCCGACGGGCGTGGGCCGTGAACCCATTCAGCTCTCCCAGCAGTCCCTGGCTCAGCGGACAGTCGGCCGGCACTTCAGATTGTCCCTTAGCGTCTGCATCGGGTAGGTGTATCTATCGGCCCAGTCGCTGTGTCCGAGAAACTGACGGATCGTGCTGTGCTCGTTGGCCAAGTCCCGGATCCGGTCGTAGTCCGCATTGAGGGCCAAACGCAGGACCCCGAGCACCAGGATCTTCCATTGCGACATCCCGGGCCGACCGATGTCCGGGTCAACCGGTTCATTGCCGTCGTGCGGCCGCACCTCAGCAAGAATCGCGAAAACCCGGTCGCTCATCTCGGGCGTGGTGTAGATGTACTGGAGCCCGCGCAGGATTTGCGGGATATCGGTTTTCAGGTGTGTTTTGTCCCTTCCCTTCTTGGCATCTTTGCGAGAGATCTGTATGCATGGTTCAGAACAGCTCAGGGTGAACGCATACTAACGTCACGGCCGTGCTGTGAGCGATGTAAGTCCTTGAAAGCAGGTACGCTGTCGATACGTCCATGTACGCTCGACGGCCGCGGCCGCTTCGGGCATCCTGCCCTCTCGCGGCATAAGTGCGTCCTTGCACCCATC
>JAWLHA010000064.1:0-23159 GCA_041690535.1 Gammaproteobacteria bacterium
TGTCAATACATCCATGTACGCTCGACGGCCGCGTCCATGCGGCCGACGACCTGCTTTCAAGGACTTACATCGCTCTTGGGTAAGTATGCGTTTACCCTGCCCGTTCCTCGAATTCCTGCGCGGTCACTGGTAGCATGCGCTCCTCTTCGCGCCGGTTCGGGCGCACTTGCATTCCGCTCACAGGAGACACTTGATGCTGACCGCCGTTGGTGCCGTCGTTCTGGGCTTTGCTCTGCTGATCTGGGGCGCCGATCGCTTCGTGGACGGGGCCGCCGCCACGGCCCGCAATCTGGGGGTTTCTCCGCTGATGGTGGGTTTGCTCATCGTCGGCTTTGGTACCTCCGCCCCCGAGATGCTGGTCTCCGCCCTCGCCGCTTGGGAGGGGAACAGCGGCCTTTCCATCGGTAATGCCGTGGGCTCCAACATCACCAACATCGCCCTTATCCTCGGAATTGCGGCACTGGTCCGCCCCATGGCCGTCCACTCGGGACTGCTGCGCCGTGAGTTGCCCATCCTGTTGGCCGCGATCCTCTTTGCCCTGCTGATCATGATCGATGGCGAGCTGAACCGCGTGGATGGCCTGTTGCTGCTTGCGGGGTTTGTGGTGCAGATCTACTGGACCGTAAGCCTGGCGCGGCGTGAACGGGCCGACGCACTGGCCAGTGAATTCGAGGCGGAGATCCCCACGGGGATGTCTACCCAGCGGGGACTGTTCTGGATCGGCTTCGGCCTGCTGCTCCTCATCGGGAGCTCACGCATACTGGTGTGGGGGGCGGTGGAGATCGCCACCGCCTTCGGCATCAGCGACCTCATCATCGGCTTGACCATCGTCGCCATCGGCACCAGCCTGCCGGAGCTGGCGGCCTCCGTGGCTGCGGCCTTGAAGGGCGAACACGATATTGCCATCGGCAACGTGGTGGGCTCCAATACCTTCAACACCTTGGCGGTGCTCGGACTGCCCGGTGTCATCGGCCCGGGCCCCTTCGATCCGGAGCTGCTCACCCGCGATTTTCCCATGATGATCGGGCTGACACTGGCGCTCTTTGCCATGGCCTACGGTTTTCGTGGCGAGGGGAAAATCAACCGGTTGGAGGCCTCCCTGCTGCTCTGCTCATTCCTCGGCTACCAATGGGTTCTGTTCGGCTGACCTCACTCCCGACATCCCTGTCGGTCGTATTCACAGCGGACCTGCTTTGACGGCTCACAGCACGGCCGTGGCGTAGGTGTACGTTCACCCTGGCCGCGCCCCGGCCGTAGCCTGCGTCGGGGCCAATGGGTGCTCTGGGGTGCTCTGTCGTCCGTATTGTGAGGGAGATCCAATATCCGGGCTGTTGGTTGCGCCGAAATTGACATAGCTCAATTTGGCGCTGCAACCGCCCGTGCTATGTTGGCAGCCAAGAGTTGCGGGCGACCCGAACCCTGGAGTCTGCCTGAAGAGATTGGACACAATTGGACCCACGGTGATCTCCCCCACTGCATTGCTTGTACTGCCGCTCCACCGAACATCACCAGGGCGGGTTGTGGGGTCGCGGGGGCGCGCACCTGATCGCTCTGGTGAAGTCGCCAACGCCGTCGCAGGACGGCACCAGACCAAGCGGGAGTGCTGTTCATGGTGCTGCAGTTTGCGGTTAACACTTCCGGCCACGCCGGCACACGGCCGGCCTTCGAAAAGACGCTCATCCCGTGCCGAGATCAACGCCGCGCCGCCAAGCTTTACCCTTCCGCCTGGCAGCAGTGCATCAACAGCGTCCTGCAGGCCACCAATCCCCTGGAGTCCACCGCTTCCGCCGAGTGGCTGATCGCACTGGCCCACAGCACCGGGAGTGATTTCTTCCTCGCCGGCGCACACTTCGTTGAGGGCATCGTGCTGCACAACGGCGGGGACTTCCAGGATGCCATCGGAGCGTTCAGCGAGGCCATCACCCTCAGCCCCGCGCACGAGTATGAACGCCAGAAAAGATACTACAGCCTGCTGTTGCGGGTTCCGGCCTTCGGATATCTCGCCCACACCCTCTGGTACCTCGGCCATCCGAAGCTCGCCGAAGACCGGATGGCCACGGCGCTTTCGGTCGGGCGCAACGCCGATCACCCCCAAAGCCTGATGGCCGCCCTCTCCTTTCGTGACACCTTTCTCTTCCTGATGCGCGACATCGAAGGCGTCTACGAAGGGGCGAACGAGACCATCAGACTCAGCACCGAAAGCCGGTTGCCGAACTGGTCCATAGGCGCAGAACTGCTAAGCGGCTGGGCTGCCGCCGCGGGCGGGGATCGAGAGGCGGCTCAGCGCCTGTTGGCCGGCGAAATCGGGTTCCAAAAGGCCTACGGCGTGATGGCGATGGTCTACTACCTCATCACCGCAGAGGCCTGCGTGTTCGTGAAGGACTACAAGAGCGCCCTCACGGCGGCGCAAAAAGGTCTGGAGCTCACGACCCAAACCGGCATCCGTTATAGCGAGTCCGAGCTCTACCGCATCAGCGCTGAATGCCTGCTGCATACAGCCGGGCGAAGCCGAAAAGAGGCGGAGCGACAGTTGGAGCGGGCGCTCGAGATCAGCCGCAGCCAGCAAGCCCGCTCCCTCGAACTGCGCGCGGCCCTTGCGCTCGGCCGGCTCTGGGCCGATGAGGGGAAGAGGACCGAGGCGCGTGCAGTGGTGCAGAGGGTCTATGGTGCCTTCACGGAGGGCTTTGAAACCGACGACATGTTGCGTGCCCGCCGGCTTCTCGATCAGCTCTAACGGCCAAAACACCGGTTACACAAGCGGATGGGGCACCCAGGTCACCCATTGAAGCGAACGGTGGGTTGTTCCGCGGATGCGCCACCCAAGACACCCACTTGAAAGCGAACGGCGGTTGTTCCGGGGGCTTGGTTTGGTTCGCCCCCCCCATTCTTCCGGGTATGCCCCGAATGAACAACCTATAGAGAGATCACAGCTATAGAGCACCGAACAGGTAAACCGAAAGATCGCCAATCGCAGCCAAGTTGCGCCGCAGGTGGCGGGGGCAGCGAACCGAGGTAGGGTGGATAAGCGCAGCGCATCCACCAATTCGACGCCGCACGGTGGATGCGCTGCGCTTATCCACCCTACATGTTGGCCGCCTCGGATTTATCTGTTCGGTGCTCTAGCATAGAGCGATCACATCTAGCGAAGCATCAGAATGGGGCACCTAGGTCACCCATTGAAGCGAACGGTGGGTTGTTCCGGGGGTCGGTTCTATATTCCACGGCTAGAGCACCAAACAGGTAAACCGAAAGATCGCCAATCGCAGCCAAGTTGCCCCGCAGGTGGCGGGGGCCGCGAACCGAGGTAGGGTGGATAAGCACAGCGCATCCACCAATTCAACGCCGCACGGTGGATGCGCTGCGCTTATCCACCCTACATGTTGGGCGCATCGGATTTATCTGTTCGGTGCTCTGGCATAGAGAGATCACATCTAGCGGAGCATCAAATTGTCGCGGTGGATGAGCTCGGGTTCGTCCACGTAGCCGAGGACCTCCTGAAAGCGGCCACTGGGCAGGCCCAGGATGCGGCGTGTTTCGGCCGCGCCGTAGTTGACCAAGCCTCGGGCCACTTCGCCCCCCTCCTCGTCCACGCAGGCAACCATTTCGCCCCGCTGGAAGTCCCCCTCCACCGCCTTCACCCCCACGGCCAGGAGGCTGCGTCCCTGCTCACGCAGCACCCGCACGGCGCCGGCATCCAGCACCAGACGCCCCCGCATCTGAAGGTGACCGGCCAGCCACCGCTTGCGTGCGGCGAGCGGTTCCTGGTCGGGCAGGAACAGGGTACCGACCGACTCCCCGGCACGGATGCGACGCAGCGCGCCCGCCTCGCGCCCGGCGGCGATAACGGTTGCGGCACCGGAGCGCGCCGCCAGCCGCGCCGCCCGCACCTTGGTCAGCATCCCGCCACGCCCCAGCGACCCGCCTTTGGCGCCGGCCATCGCTTCAAGCGAGGGTTCACTCGCCTGCACCTGGTGGAGGAACCTGGCGTCGGGGTGCTGCCGGGGATCCTTGTCGAACATCCCCTGCTGATCCGTCAGAATCACGAGCACATCGGCTTCGATGAGGTTGGCCACCAACGCGCCGAGCGTGTCGTTATCGCCGAACTTGATCTCGTCGGTGACAACGGTGTCGTTTTCGTTCACCACCGGGACAACCCCCAGGCTGAGCAGGGTGCGAAGCGTGCTGCGCGCGTTGAGGTAGCGGCGGCGGTTGGAGAGGTCATCGTGGGTGAGGAGGATCTGCGCGGTGTGCATTCCATGCTGGTGGAAACGCGACTCATAGGCCTGCACCAGCCCCATCTGGCCAACGGCGGCCGCGGCCTGGAGTTCGTGAAGGGCGCTGGGCCGCTCGGCCCACCCGAGACGGCTCATGCCCTCCGCCACCGCGCCGGAGGAGACAAGCACCAACTCCACACCCTCGCGGCGGAGGGCGGCCATCTGCTCGACCCACTCCCCGATCCCCTCGAGATTGAGGCCGCGTCCATCGTTGGTGAGCAGCGCACTACCGATCTTGACGACCCACCGGCGGGTCTTCGCAAGTTCCTGACGAGTGTTCATGGACGATTTTGCGATCCTTGGAATCACCTACTTGTGACAACGGACGACCGACGTCGGCCCGGGAAAGGCGGATACGCGTTACGCGGTTCGAGATGCGCGGGGATGTGTCGCTGCGCGAGGCTGATTCTATGCAAGCTGTGCCCGAAGCGCCTCCAGCCCCGTATCTCGCATCTAATCCCTCGTCTCTTCCGCCCCGCCCTCCTCCGGAGGCACGGCCGACTCGGACGCCGCAGGCTCTCTCTGCTCCTCGATGTGCCTCATGATGTCGAAGCTCAGCTCACGGGTGCCCGCCTTGGAGATCGCGGAGACCCGGTAGACCGGCCCTTCCCACCCCAGCCGGGCAACGATATCGTCACAGCGAACGTCGCGCTCCGCCTCGGGGAGCAGGTCGAGCTTGTTCAGCACCAGCCAGCGTTCCCTTTGGGCCAACTCCGGGCTGAATTTCTCCAGCTCGTGGGCAATGGCATGCACCGACTCCACGGGATCGGACCCATCGAAAGGGGCGACATCCACCAGGTGGAGCAGCAAGCGGGTACGCGCCAGGTGCCTGAGGAAGCGGATACCCAGCCCCGCCCCCTCGGCCGCCCCCTCGATGAGCCCAGGGATGTCGGCGATGACGAAGCTGCGGTGTGGCTCGATGCTCACCACCCCGAGATTGGGATAGAGGGTGGTAAAGGGGTAATCGGCAACCTTGGGGCGCGCCGCCGAGACCGAGCGGATGAAGGTGGACTTGCCGGCGTTGGGCATCCCCAACAGACCCACGTCGGCCAGCACTTTCAGCTCGAGACGCAACATGCGGATTTCGCCCGGCGTGCCCGGCGTGGACTGCCGCGGGGCGCGATTGGTGCTGCTCTTGAAATGCATGTTGCCCAAGCCGTGGCGTCCACCTTGGGCCACCAGCAGCCGCTGCTTGTCGCGGACGAGATCGCCGAGCACCTCGCCCGTTTCCATATCGTGGACGATGGTGCCCACCGGCACCGGGATCTCCAGATCCTCCCCGCTCTTGCCGGTACACTGCCGCCCGGCGCCGGGCTGGCCGGTCTTGGCGCGGAAGCTTCGCTCGAAGCGCAGGTCCACCAGGGTGTTCAGATTGGCATCGGCCACCAGATAAATGCTGCCGCCATCGCCGCCGTCCCCCCCGTCGGGCCCGCCGAAGGGGATGTACTTCTCGCGGCGGAAACTGACAGTGCCATTGCCGCCTTTGCCGGCTTCGACGCGGATGGTCGTCTCGTCAACGAATTTCATGGGAGAAGAGATACAAGAGACAAGATAAAAGATGCAAGTCTTTGACACCCGAAGGGCAGGGTGAACGCATACTTACGCAACGGCCGTGCTGTGAGCGATGTAAGTCCTTGGGCAAGTATGCGGTTACCCCGTACCCGAAGGGTCAAAGGTTGCGACCGTCGCGCCGACCGAAAGTGCGCAGATCCAGGCCTGGTGCACCGAACGGATAACTCCAGTGCGTCCCAATTGCTGCAAACTGGCCCAAGTACGTAGGGTGGATAAAGGTACATATCCACCATTGACGCCGACTCCTACCGGTGCAGTTCCTGGTTTTCAGCCTGGAACACCGCCAGATAAATTCGATCCGCCCTGATGTAGGGTGGATAAGCGTAGCGCATCCACCGGGTCGCGCCACGAATGGTGGATGCACTGCGCTTATCCACCCTACGCCGTGGGCAGGAGCGGCACCCCGCTGCAATCACTCCTGCAAGGCCGCTTGCCACAACAGGCCGGAACAGCAACCGCCTACAAAAAACCCCGTCGAGGGACGGGGTTCTTTGACGGAGCCTTGCGCAGCTTATTCGGCCGCAACGATGCTCACGTACTTGCGATTTTTCGGGCCCTTGGTCTCGAACACCACCCGACCGTCCGCCTTGGCGAACAAGGTGTCGTCGTGGCCACGACCGACATTCACGCCGGGGTGGAAACGGGTGCCGCGCTGACGGACGATGATGTTGCCGGCGCGCACAATTTCACCGCCGAAGCGCTTCACGCCAAGGCGCTTGGAGATGGAATCACGACCGTTACGGGTGCTACCACCTGCTTTCTTGTGAGCCATTGCTGCCTACCTTTTGCTTTAGCCGGCGCTGATGCCGGTGATTTCCAATTCGGTGAAGTATTGGCGATGCCCCTGCGTCTTCATGTGGTGCTTGCGACGACGGAACTTGATGATGCGGATCTTCTCGCCGCGGCCGTGAGATTTCACGGTTGCCGTCACCTTGCCGCCATCCACGTAGGGGGCCCCAATCTTGATGTCCTCGCCGTTGGCAACCATCAGTACCTCATTGAGGTCGACGTTGGCGCCGACTTCGGCGGGGAGCAGTTCAACCCGCAGGGTCTGTCCCTCGGTCACTCGGTACTGTTTGCCACCGGTCTTGATTACCGCGTACATGCCGCTTCTCCAAACGCTTGTGTTCTTCAGGGCCACGAAAGACCGGCAATTCTAGCGTTTGCCATTCGCAAGGTCAAACCCCATAATATGGCGCTTTCCGGGCCGGGGCTGCCTTGACGCCCTCGCAGCGTCTTCCCTAGCATCTGCTGGATTTTTTTGTCGCCAGACCACTTGCTATCTGATGGACATCCAAGCGATTTACGACCTCGTGGCCGACGACCGCCGTGCGGTGGACGAATTGATCCAGGAGCGGTTGCGCTCCGACGTCGTCCTCGTCAACCAGATTGGCCACTATATCGTCAACAGCGGCGGCAAGCGTCTGCGGCCCGTGCTGCTCCTGCTGGCGGCCCGTGCCTTCGACTATACCGGGCGACACCACCTGGAACTGGCGGCGGTCATCGAGTTCATCCACACGGCCACGCTCCTGCATGATGACGTGGTGGACGGCTCGGAGCTGCGCCGGGGCCGCGATACCGCCAATGCCGTGTGGGGCAATCAGGCGAGCGTCCTGGTGGGCGACTTCCTCTACTCCCGCTCGTTTCAGATGATGGTGGGGGTGGGGAACATGCGGGTGATGGAGATCCTCGCGGATGCCACCAACACCATCGCCGAGGGCGAGGTGATGCAGTTGCTCAACGTGCACGACGCGGAGACCACGGAGGAACGCTACCTGGAGGTCATCCGCTGCAAAACCGCCAAGCTGTTCGAGGCGGCCGCCCAACTGGGGGCGGTGCTGGCCGGGCGGCCCGAAGCCGACGTGGGGGCCATGGCCGCCTATGGCATGCACCTGGGGGTCGCCTTCCAGCTCATCGATGACGCTCTGGACTACAGTGCCAGCGCGGAGGATCTCGGCAAAAACATCGGGGACGATCTGGCCGAGGGCAAACCGACCCTCCCCCTGATCTACGCCATCCAGCACGGAACGGCCGAGGAGGCCGCGCTGATTCGGGATGCCATCGAGAACGGCGGCAAGGATCAGATCGAGGCCGTCAAAAAAGCCATTGATTCCACAGGCGCCATTGAGTACACTGCGCGCTCTGCGAAGCAGGAGGCCGAGAGAGCCATCCAGGCGCTGGAGTCCTTCGAGGATTCTCCGTACAAGCGTGCGTTGGCGTCTCTCGCGGAGTTTTCCGTCAAACGGACCTACTGATTTCGAGCAACAACTGGTCTAATTTTGTAGACCGATCCAACGGGGTGTGGCTCAGCCTGGTAGAGCACTGCCTTCGGGAGGCAGGTGTCGCAGGTTCAAATCCTGTCACCCCGACCAATTCCCGCCGAAAAGGGGCCGCAAGGCCCCTTTTTCGTTTCCAATGCAGCAGCCATGACGGGCGCGCGCAGCATCCTCAAGGTCACACGAATCCAGTTCAGGCGTAGGGTGGATAAGCGCAGCGCATCCACCATTCACGGCAGCGACCCGGTGGATGCGCTGCGCTTATCCACCCTACGTACCTGTAGAGAACGGGAGAGCGGCCTAGCTCTCGCCGGACCAACCCCGCAGGCTGCTCCCCAAGCGCCCGGCGTAATTCCAGCGACTGCGCTGCAAGCCGTATTTCCGCGCCAAATACCCCAGGTGCTGCATGCGATTGGCGATCGGTCGCCAGCGTTCCCCATACCGCCCGTCGAGATGGCCGCGCGAGAACACATAGGCAATCTGAAGCACGATCGCCCGCGATTTCCACAACCAGGCGTGGCGAGGCGCCAAATGGAAAAAAGCGAGACGCTGGGTGAAATGCCACCGGGCGGCGGCGGTCGGCCGGGCGGGCAGGGACGCGGCGAAGAGGCCCGAGAGGGCGTGGGTATAGGCCGCCCAGACCGCCGAGAGCCCCTTGGACTGCATCAGTCCCTCCAGGGACTCCCACTCCACGTCGTGCTGGCTCATCAACCATGCGAAGTTGGTCATCTGGCGCAGGTCGAGGTAGTGGAGCCGATGGGCGCCATGGGAGACCTCGGAGTGGATGATGTTGTGCAGCAGCGCAAACACGGGCGTCATCACCCGTGCCCGCGCACCGTTGGCCAGCGCGACGACCTCCATCTCCACCCCTTCGGCCAACTGCTTTCCCAGCCCCCTTCCCGACAGCAGGCGTCGATGGAGCTCCACCTTGCCCGCGGCGCCCGGGCGCAGTAATCCCGGCAGGTGGTGACTGTCGGCGGTGTAGTGATGCTGTTCCTTCTCAAACCCGTAGCCCGCCCGGAGCAGCGCCTCGGCAGCAATCTCGATCTTTTCGGGCTCGACCCACAGGTCCAGATCCATCATGAAGCGCGCCCCCGGAGTGGGTCCAGGGCTCAGTAGGGCGGCGGCCCCCTTCATCAGGAGCGGTTGGAGGCCCACTTCGTTCAGAAGGGCCGTCACCTCCTCCACCTGGGCAAGCAACTCGCGATTCCGCTGTGTGTTGAACTCGTACATCGCCCTCAGATAGCCGCGCAACTCCGGCTCGACCTCCGGCAACAACCCTTTCTGCTCCAGCCCGGCCCACAGGGCTGACGCGAGGAAGTAACTGTTGGCGATGCCAACCACCCCTTCCCAATCGGCAGCGCCCATCTGCTCCCGAAGCTCCGCGCCTTCCACAAACGGGGAGAGGCAGCGACAGAGAAACGAGAGATTCGCCACTCGGCGGCTCATTGCGAAACGCATGATGCTACTCCTTGGAGGGCCTGCTCCGTGGTCCCGTAACGCAGGGCGAAGGCGGGAATGTCCAGCAACCAGTCGAGGAGGGCCTCCGCCTTCTCCTCGTCCAATCCGCCTTTCAGCTGGTACCCCGCCGCCGTGATTTCGCGCAGGGTCTCGAGTTCATCGAGCCGACGGCGCTCCAGACTCGCGCCCCCCTCATAGCGGGGGAAGATGATCGCGTCGATGGGGCATGGCCCGGCCGCAAACCGCTCCGGCGTGGCCGCGATGTAACGTACCCGTTGCCCATCCCAGCGGGTATGCTCGGGGGCACTCTCCAACTCCGGGTGAAGGGGCGCCAGGACCGGCCAGCTTCCGCTCTTCACAGGCGCGGCCATGGGGATCGGGTGGGCTCGGCGGCCCACCGCATCGATGACGGCCACCTCGTCACTGAGCAGATGGTAACCCTGGCCCAGCAACGCCATGGAGAGCGTGCTCTTTCCCGCCCCCGAATGCCCGGGCAGAAGAAGCCCCCTCCCCTCCCGCTCCAGGACCGCGCCGTGGATGGCCAGCAGGAAATCGATCCCCTGATAGGCGAGCACCCGCAGCCGCCCCTGGAGAAACGGAAAGAGTTGAGCCCGCGACACAGGGGCATCCAGGGCCACCCCATTGAACAATACTTGCCACATTCCATTCCGCGGCTCGATGTCGACCACAATGTCCACCGGCCCAGGGTGCGGATCGGCCAAGTGCTCCAGCAACGGCAGAAACGGTGAGGCCACCGAGCCGGCCGCGCGCAACAGAAAACGGGTGTTCAAAAGCCGACAGACCCACCCCTCGTTGAGGTGGTTCACCGTCGCCACAGGCAAGCGCTCCCGCTCCACGGCGTAATGTTCGTCGGTGGCCACCGATTCACTGAGCAGCCACTCCATTTCATGACTCGCGCCACACCCCTCCTCGCCGGCATCCAGCGCAAGGAGCGCCGCCGTCGCAGCACCATCGAGCCCGTAGAGGGATCGGCTGCGCGCAGAGAAGATCGCCGACGCATCACTGAAGAGAAACATCGTGAGGTCAGGGCTGTTCATGGGCAGGCGGTGGAACATCATGGGGCTCCTTGTACCTGAATGCGACGTTGCTGTTTGCGCACAGAGGAACTTACCCGTAGCGCCCCCTCAGCCACTCCGCACCAGGGCAATACGCGCGCTGTGGGCCGACGGGCCGCAGTACACCAAGAGAGGATGGCCAGTCAAAGAGTGAGGGAGTCGGTCCAGGGATTTTGCGGCGGCAGGGTATCACAGCCAGGACATGGTGATTTCTTGCGAAATGTTGCAGATCCAAGGCGGGGTACGCTGGAAGTCCGGGCCGACCATAGCGGGGATATACAGAAGGTTAGGCATTGACGGATGGTAACTACTCGCCCCCGACTGCCTCCCGCTTATGGAATTAGGATGCGGTCGCAGGTTCACCGCACTCGATCCTCGCTACTTGTACTGTTCGTCATTCCCGCGAAGGCGGGAATCCATAAGGCACCCAGCCCAATACCCTTGGCCCTCTGAAGTCCAGCACTGGATTCCCGCCCCCCGACTAAAGCTCTCGGGGGCAGGCTTCACGGGAATGACGGATGCGGGTGAGTAGTTACGACGGATGATAACCAACCCACTCAGGCGATAATCGCGCTTGCCGGGCGGGGGGCACGCCCCGGCGCTCTACCAGGAGGTCGAGAAGAGGAGCTGCGCGGCCCCTGGCGAATAATGCAGGGTGGCGGATACGGGCGCATTGTATTCGGTCGTGAACAGCCCGGCGGCCGCCAACCCAATCAGTCCGCCGGCCACCACGTCGATGGCGAAGTGATCATCGGTCTCCACCCGGCTCCAGGCGGCAAACGCTGCGGCGGCATAGGCCGGTGCACCGGCCGCCCATCCATAACGCTGCTGGATGAAGCCGGCGCCGGCGAATGCGGCCGTTGCATGCCCGGAGGGAAACGAGTGGCTGTCCCCATTGGGACGCTCTTTGTCGACGATCTGCTTCAGCCCATAGGTGAGCGCCATCGCCGTCGTAACCCCCTTGGCCAGCTGCCATTCGCCCTCGCGATCGTCCCTGGACCACGCCATCACCGCGCCGCCCAACGGGAGCCCCACGGCGATGAGATCGGAGGTTGTCCTCAAATCGGCGGCGCTTGCTGCAGGTGAGAAAGCAAGTACCAGAACGACTGCCCTGCCACTACTGAAGCAATCCCGCAAGTCGATGTGACGCAAAAGTTTTTCACTCCTACTGTGCCGTGAGGCCCCCGGGAGAGGGGCTGGGCCCCCAAGAGAGCGCCATCCCCAACTACACCCCAAGCCTTATCCCCTAAGGTTTTCACCCTGAATCAATTGCGTGAAACGCCCCCCATGTATCACAGGGATTCACTACCACAGTCATTCGGCGCACTCAACTACCCTGACTACGTGATCATCTTCACTCCATAGGGGGTCCCATGCGTTCTGCCTGGAATCTTTACCTGATTGCCGTCACTGCCGCATTGCTCGCGGCCTGCGGCGGGCCGTCTCCGCAAACCGTTACCATCGACAGTGCTCGGACGCCCCCGACACTCACGGGGGTTGCCGCAAAAGGAGTGATTTGGCGAGGCGTCGTGGTCGCCGAAGAGCTCGATCTCAATGGCAGAGCACTCCGGACGGTGGGCACCGCCACAACCGGTGCCGCAGGAGAATACGATCTCCAACTGAACCCAGCCTACGGTGGCGGCCCCCTCCGTCTGACGCTGACCGCAGGGCCCGACACCGAGATGCGCTGTGATGCCGCTCACCCCCGGTCCCACTGTGGGCTGCATAGCGATCATCGCGACCTCAATGCCAACGGCATGATCGATCGGGGTGAATGGTTCGCTGTGACCGAGCTTCAGTTGATCGCGATGCTTCCCAACGCCGAAACCGGTGCAAGCGTAAGTGCCAGCATTACGCCGTACACCCATCTGGCCGCGGAGCTCGCCGGCGCAGGCCCCTTGAATGCCTCCGGCATTCAGTCCGCCAATGACCGGATCGCCCATCTTCTCGGAGGTCTGAACATCATCCATACCTCAGTACCCGATCTCCTGGATGCTGGGGCGGTGAACGAGGCCTCATCCGAGGCACTTTTCTACGCCGCCGTGATCGCTGCCACACTGGAGCTCATCGAGATTTCCTCTGCGGACGGACTCGTCTCCCTCTCCGCTCTGCCGGAGCGACTGCGCTTGCTGCTGGACCGGAACCCGCAGCTGTATGCGCTGCTCACAGCCGCAACGCGACGGCAGTTCCAGGCACTGGGCAGAACCGACTTGAGCGGCCTCCTGGCGATCATGGAAGCGACTGCGTCGTCTCTCATTGATGAACCGCCCCCTCCAGCCACTAACGCCCCCAATACACCCAACGATCCGCCCCCGCTCAATGAACAGGACCCCGCTGTTCCTGCCCCCGACATCATTGATGGGCCCCCCAGCGCTCCGGTCGAGTACGACGGCCTCGAGAAGACGAAACGGCTCGTAACAGAGCTGCGCACGTGGGGAACGGTGCTGCAGAGCGAGGTGGAGGGAGAGGTTGCCCTCTTCCAGGAGGAGATTGCGCTGACCCGGCGGCTCCTTGATCGTGCGCAAGCCGAGCTGTTGGCGGTGCTGGGCGCGGCATTGCATGCTGCAAATGAGGCACGCTTCCGCTCGGCGAATCTCGAAAACCTTGCGATCCCCGGCGCTTCGGCGATCGGTAACATCTCGGTCACCGAGGGGGACGACACGCTCAAGATCAATGCCAGCATTGCTCTGGAAGGGCAAACCCGCCCCCATCAGGTAAGCCTGCTGCTGGACCTTTATGGTGACATGGACGCCTATGTGCAAGCCGGCATAAAGGGGTTGATCCAATCCGACACGGCCTCACTGACAATCAACAGCGGTTTGGTGTTACTGGGCATTCAACAGGAGGGCTCAAGGCGCACCCTGGAGACGGCTGTTTTCGACATCGGCGCAAGCTTGACCGCCTTGACAGACGTCGAAGGCGAGCCACTGCCTGTCTCGTTCGAGGGGACGGTCCAGTGGGCCCTGAACTACCAACTCGGCCACATTGTTCCCGTCTACTTCGACCTGACCGGAGGGTTTGCCTATGGAGAGCGGAAGATTTCAGCGGGCTTGGCAGCGAACATCCGACCCATGGGATACTTCGATCCCGACGCCATGGGCGCCCGGCTCGCGCTGACCTTGCAGGAACAGTTGGAGGGTCGGCCTCGCGCCTGGTTCACCGTGGATGGGGAGCTCGACGCCGGCGCCCTGCTTACTCCGGAAGGGATAACCATCGGCTACGAGGGATACCGGATCGCGATAACCTCCGCAAACAGAGGCAGCAGTCGCCACACCGTGCATGTGCATGCAAACAGCGGAGTCGCCATGGATCTGAAGGTCAAAAGCGGAACAGGAGCCGTCACGTACAATGGCATGACCTACGCCACCATCAAGCGGACCAACGGCGTCATTCGCGTCAATTACGTCGATGGTACCTTCGAGTCACTTCTTTGAGCCGGGGATGACCGGACGGGACCGGTCAGCCGGTCCCGTTCTTCTGCTGCCGTAGCACATGCGTCTGGTTGGAACGGGTCGATGACGGGATGGTCACGCGAATTGCGGGAAACAACTCCGCAATGCGACGGCCCAAAGCCCGCTTTGCCGCGTCATCCCCATGCACCAGCCGTATCTCGCGCGGCCGTCGGCGCATACGCGCAATGAAATTGAGGAGATCCCGCTGGTCCGCATGGGCCGAGTACCCGGTGATGGTGTGCACGCCTGCGTTGATGGTGTAACGACGCCCCTCCAGTTCGACATAACCCTGCGTCGGCCCATAGCGCTGAATGATGCGCCCCGGAGTGCCTTCGGCCTGATAGCCGACAAAGACGACATCGGTCCGGGGGTCGGGGAGAAGGGCCTTGAGATAGTTGACGATGCGCCCGCCATTGCACATGCCGCTGCCTGCCACCACGATGGTCGGCCTGCCCGTCTTGCGCAGATACTCGACGGTGGCAAGATGGGTGGCGTGGTCGTCGATCGTCGTCACCTGTTCGAAAGCTAGCGGATGGCGCCCCCCTCTGACACGCCGTTTCGCCTCGAGATCCCAGTGGCGGCGCAGCTGCCGGTACTGGGTGGTGAAGCGCGCCGCCAAAGGGGAATCGACCACCACTTCGAGATCGCGCCACCGCTTTGATGGCGCAGCGAAGCTGTCTCCATGTTGGTGAATGATCTGTTCGAGTTCGTAAAGGAGTTCCTGGGTGCGACCGATGCTGAAGGCGGGAATGAGCACCACCCCACGGTCGGCGAGACAATGCTCGATAATTGTCTTCAGCCTGTCACGACGTTGGCGCCGCCCCTCATGCAGGCGATCGCCATAGGTGCTCTCGAGAACCAGGAGGTCGCTGCCGTAGGGCGATTTCGGCGCCGGCAGCAGTGGCGTATGGGGCGCACCCAAATCTCCCGAAAACAGCACGTCGGTGCGCGCCTTTCCTCTCCCGAGGCGCAGCTGAATGTATGCCGATCCAAGAATGTGGCCCGCCGGCTCCAACTTGAACTGGAGCTGCGGCAGTGTCCCTGATGGCGTGCGCCAGACGCCGTACTCCACTGGCGTGGTGCGTGAGCGCACCAGGTCCACTACGCGATTGATGAGGCTACGGTCACGGGTGAAACCGATGGCCAGCGCATCCTCCAGGAGGAGGGGCAACAGCGCAGCGGTCGCGGCGGAACAGTAAATCGGTCCGTCGTATCCTGCCGCCAGCAGGTGTGGCAGTCGCCCGACGTGATCCAGGTGACAGTGGGTGAGGATGAGCGCTTCGATGTGGTCGATGGGGAAATCGATGGCGGTCGCCCCTGTATCACCTCCCGAGACCTCCGCGCCCTGGAACAGGCCGCAATCAATGAGAACGCCGGCCGTACCCATACGAAATTCATGGCAAGAGCCCGTGACTCCTGCGGTGGCGCCGTGATGAATGATGGAAAACGGCCATGTGTGCTCTTGCACGATGAAAACCTCCGTGTCGTTCAGAAGACTCCTTGAACGGCCCCAACGACCAGCATCGCCGTGAGACACCGTCACACCGCCCTTTCTACAGCCTCGCACCTTCGAGGGCAACCCCCAACAGGGTGAACGCATACTAACGTCACGGCCGTGCTGTGAGCACGTAAGTCCTTGGGTGAGTCTGCGTTCACCCTGCAGCCCCCAAGGATAGAGAGTGAACTCACCGAAGATGCCCGCTTTTCCGTCTCGGCTGGCAAGCAGGGCGTCGACCTCTACACTGTTGGTTAACCACAGCAGATCCCCGAGCTTCTCCCATGAGCGTGACGGCTGTACTGCTCTGCTGGTTTGCACTCTCCCTGCCCGTCGGATTGGCGGTCTCGCAGCTGTTTTTCGGCAGGAATCGCCGTTTTTCGCTCCGCCTCCGTCGATGAATTTGTCACACGGTAACGCAGGCTGTGGAAGGTCGCACCGGATTGCCAAGGGCTCCGACACTACTCTTGGGCCTCCCCAAAGTGTAACTACTCGCCCCCCTAAACGGTCATTCCCGCGAAGGCGGGAATCCAGAAAAGTGACAACTGAACGAGTGGTGTCCTCCACTTGCGCAGGGCCTTGACCATACGGGATTCCCGCCTTCGCGGGAATGACAGGGGGCGAGTAGTTACCCCATAGTCAAGTTTTTCGCCAATGGTGCCTGTAGGAATCTCCAACGAGAGTTGATGTCGAGTTTCTGCTTTTCCACCTCAGATGGATGTCCCTTACCCTGTGGAAGGATGAAGGAGGCGCGCGATGAGGTCTGGTCTTGTGGGAAACGTCGCTGCTGTTGCCATGGCGCTGCTCTTGATCCCTCTTTCGGGCAAGAGCGCGCCGCAGTTCAGCAACCTCTACGTGGTGGGTGACAGCCTTTCCGACACCGGAAACCTTGCCGCGTTTGCATCGGTCATCGAGCCAGACTACCTGCCGCCCCCTTACTTCATCGACGGGCGGGCCACCAACGGACAGCTGGCCGTTGAGGTAATGGCCGCCCAGCTGCACGCAAATGGAGTGCTCCGCGACGCGCAGACCCGCCCATCCCGGTACCTGCTCCATGCCACGGGAAATACCAACTACGCAGTGGGGTCGGCCCGGGCTGCCGGAGAATCCCCCATGGACCTGGGTGCACAGACAACGGCACTGATCGCCAGCCAACCAGCCCTCCCTTCCGACGCACTGGCCTTGGTCTTCGTGGGAGGCAATGACGTACTCGCCCTGCTTGCCGATGGGGTTGGGGAAGAGGTCGACCGTCGCATCCGCGCTGCGATCACAGCAGAGGTGGAGGCCGTTCGTTCGCTCATTTACGCGGGGATAAGGAACCTCGTGGTGGTCGAGGTGGCGGATATGGGGCGCATCCCGAAGGTCCCTTCCGGGGCGGCAGAGGCAGCCACCCTGGCCAGCGGCGCGTACAACCGTCTGCTTGCGGAGGAGATCGCCACCCTGCGAGCGGCGACCGACGCCAGAATTGCCATCTACCCGCTGTTCGAGCGGTTTGAATCCGCAGTAGCCGCGCAGTTTCCCCTGCAGAACAGGCACATCCCATGCACTCGCTCGCGCGACTGCATGGACAGCGAGGGGAAGATCGCCGAGACCGTACGCGATTACCTCTTCCTGGACGAGATCCATCCCACGGCCCAAGCCCACGCCTTTCTGGGTGCCGACATGGCGGAGTTCGTCGCGGAGGCGCTGCCGCCCCTGGTCGGCGGGACGCCTGAGGGCGGCGGGGACGGCAAAAACGGTGTGGGAGATGGCGGCGACTCCGGCGGTGGCAACGGGGCGGGTGCAACGGCGGGGGGCGGCGGTTTCGATGCCCTGTGCCTGCTCCTGCTTGGCATCGTGTTGGCTCATCGAGCGGCTGCATGGCGGCATCAGATCAGGCCAGGGTGAACGCATACTTACCTCACGGCCGTGCTGTGAGCGACGTAAGTCCTTGGGTGAGTATGCGTTTACCCTGCAGATCAGGCAGGTTGGGTTGCATCGGAGATGCGGCTGACGACGTGGGGCACGGCGAATGATGCTTTCGAGCGAGCCCGTAGAGGATCGGCTCGGCCACAGTAGGATCGATCCCCGAATTCCCCTACCTCAAAAGTATGTCTTTCCCCACCGGACAAGCACCGCACCTCCACTAGCCTATAGAGCACCGAACAGCTAGATCCACGCGGCCCTCAGCTGCAGGGCAGTGGGAAGGCTGGCATGAAGGCGGACCGACGCACCACGTAGGGTGGATAAGCGCAGCGCATCCACCATTCACGGGCGCGACCCGGTGGATGCGCTGCGCTTATCCACCCTACGGCATCTTCTATGGGCTTGCCGCCGCTGTGGTGGATACGCTGCGCTTATTCACCCTACGGCATCTTCTATGGGCTTGCCGCCGCTGTGGTGGATGCGCTGCGCTTATCCACCCTACGGCATCTTCTATGGGCTTGCCGCCGCTGTGGTGGATACGCTGCGCTTATCCACCCTACGGCATCTTCTATGGGCTTGCCGCCGCTGTGGTGGATGCGCTGCGCTTATCCACCCTACGGCGTCTTCTATGGGCTTGCCGCCGCTGTGGTGGATGCGCTGCGCTTATCCACCACTACGGACTATGTACTTGCACGTTGCAGTAGGAGGGTGCATCGGGCTTGGCTGTTCGGTGCTCCAGGTACTTGCAGCAGCTATCTCCGTGGGAGGTGCAGGTGCGAGAACGCGTTCTAAACGCCATGTGGGCTCTCCTCGTGCTGGTTACGGCATCATGCCTCCAGGGCGATGGAACACCGGGGCGATTCCCCTCGTCCGGAGAGCCGACGATCGGGGGGTCGGCGGCGAAGGGCGTGCTCTGGCGTGGCAATGTTCGGGCCGAAGAGCTGGACGCGGACGGCACACCGCTTCGGCTCCTCGGCAGCGCCGTCACGGACCGGGAGGGGCGCTACTCCCTGGCGTTGAACCGCGATTACAGGGGTGGCCCCATCCGCATGGAGTTGTCCGCAGGAGCGGAAACCCTCATGCGATGCGATGCACCCGTTTACGGTTCGGTCACCTGCGGCCGACACGCGGGAGAGCACGATCTCAATGGCAACGGGCTCATCGACCGGGGGGAGTGGTTCCTCCCCGGCGAATTCAGCATGTCGGCGCTGCTTCCCCGGGCCGCGCCCGGTGAACGGATCTCCATCAGCATCACCCCCTTCACCCATCTCGCCGCCGCCCTGGCCCAAGAGTCAGGCGCGCTCAACGCTGAGTCGGTGAATTCTGCCAACCATGGAATCGGCTATCTGCTCGGGGGGCTCAACATCACCCACACGCCGGTCATCGATGTGATGGACGACACGGCCGTAGCGTCGGCGAACCTCGCCTCGCTCTACTATTCGGCGCTGACCGCCGGGACCATCGCACTGGCCGGGGTGGAACCGTCAATCGGCCGCCCAAATCTGCCCGGCATGCTGGAGAGGCTGACCACGAGCATTCGCGGGGGACGCCTGCCGGCCCTTCCCGGTATCTCGCCCGGAGCCACCACCCTCAGCGAGCTTCTGCGAGCCGGAGAACGCCAGCTTGACTCTCTGGGGCGAACGGACCTCAGCGGCATGATGAGCCGTGCCTATGCCCTGGCGGCAGCGCCGGTGGACGGTTACGTCTACCTGCCCCCCGACCTGGCGCCGCCGGTGGATGGGGTCGGCCGCATCAAGGATCTGGTACGCGCCATGCGCCTCTGGGGGAACGTGATTGCCGCCGACGGCGAGAGTGCCACGACGTTCCTGGAACGCAAGGCCCTCATCTCCCAACGGGTCATCGAAAGGGCCGCTGGGGAGCTCTCCACCGTGCTTTCCGCCGCCGTCATTGCCATCGCCGAGTCGGACTTCCAGAACACTGATCTCGGAGCCCTCCGGCTGCCGCGACTGACCGAAGCGCAAGGGACCATCTCCGCCGACCGCACCCAGGCGCGGGTGGTGTTGACGGGGGTTCTCACACCCTGGTCCAACAAGCAGCCCTATGAGGTGAGCCTTGATGTGCTGTTCAAGAGCCTCTCAGAGGCGGAGATCACGGGGAACATCAAGGGTCCCTCGGAGACGCTCGAGATCACCCGAGGAAACATCTACTTCTCGCTTTCATCCACCGCCGGCGGCGTCCGCACCCTCGATGACGGCGCTCTTCACCTGGAAGTGGTGCTGCACCACAGTGCGTTGCTCGACAGAGCCCCGGTCGAGCTTCTCTACAGGGGGAAGTTCGCGAGTACGCTGCGCGCGCTGCAGACGGAGGGCGAGGTGCCCCGCTCTTTTCTGCCCACCAGCATGAAACTCGATGGTCGCTTCAGTCAGGCGGGCGGCCTCGAATTCGACGCGGTGCTGGCCGCCGACCTCAATGGCATCGATCCGGCGACGGTGACTGATGAGGACTATCTAAGCGGGGACCTCATCGCCTCCGCGACCATCGAGGAACAGCTCGAAGGCCGGCCACCGGCATGGTTCACGCTCCACGGCAGCCTTCAGGACCTCAGCACCCGGCAGCGCTCGCTGACGATCAGTCACGATGGCTGTCCGCTGAACATCGAGGTGGTGCCCCAAAGCAAGCGGAAGTACAGCCTGAATCTCTCCGACTGCTCCGGTGCAACCCTTTCGGTGCTGATGCCCGATGGCACCGGGGAGGCGACCTACAACGACAAGCTGTACGGCGCTATCACAAAGATACGCAATACGCTGAAGGTTGATTACGCGGATGGGACGTTCGAAACGATTCTGTAGGCAAACGCAAACAGGTTTCAGCAAGTCCGCAGGAGAGGGAGTTGCAGCATTCCCGCCGGTGGTCCATGGCATGGGTGAAGAGGCGTTGTGCAGGCGCGGGGCGCTCTATCGGGCAAAAAGAGTGAGCTTGGGCGGCCTCCTGCTCTTGCCTTTGCAGTGCCTGGCGGCGGTGGTGCCCTATGCCTATACCCGCAGCTTTACCTCCAGTGAGCCCATCGCCATCGATGCGGTCATTCACGACTGGGACAGCACCTTTCACGGAGGCGGCTCTGCGGTCACCTTCAACCACGCGGAGATCGGAGCGCGCGCGGGACAATGGAGCCTCGGGCTCCTGGCCCGCCTGGATTACCAGGCCGACTTCCACCCGGACACGGTGGAGCTGTACTACTTCACCCAGAACAAGCTTCCCCTCACCGAAGGGCGGAGCTACACGGTGGACATGGGTGTCCGGCACAGCCTCAGTCGCGGCGTTCGCCTTGGCTATGACTTCGAAGTGCAACCGGGGCTCACCGCGGCTTTGGGGCTCTCCTATCTGAAGGGCCTTGAACTTACCGATGGGCATCTCTCCGGGGGCGCCGAGGCGATCAATGAAAGTGACCTGAACTTTCAATTCGATGTGGATTACAGCTACTCGAGAGACAGCCTGTTTCACCGCGATGTGAACGCGCCATCGGGGAGTGGTTATGCCCTTGATCTGGGACTGAGCTGGAGGAGGGATCGGTTCTCCGCTCAGCTCGAAGTGCGCGATTTGCTCGGGTTTATCGACTGGAAGGAGGCGCCTTTCACCACAGCCACCGCCAACACAAACAATAAGCGCTTTGACGAAAGTGGTTACGTGATCTTCGACCCAATGATTTCCGGCGTGGAGAGCTACCACGACTTCCGTCAGGAACTTCCCCGCAAGCTCTTTCTCTCCGCCCAGTACCAGTGGGCGAGCTGGAGCAATCTGTTGCTCGATTATTCCGACCTGCGGGTGAAGCAGTTTACCGACGCGGGGTTCGGCCTCACCTCTGAGCGCTGGGGGAAGCTCGGGCTCCTGTACGGGCTCGACACCGACGCCATCACCCTCCGGTACGCCTACACGCCCTATGCACTTTTCTCCATCACCGCCGACACGTTGGATGTGGAGGCGGCCCAAACGTTAGGGCTTCGGTTGGAGGTCAACTGGCCGCTGTGATCGACCTTGAGCGCCCGTGGGCATAACTATTCAGGTGCGTAGGGTGGATAAGCTCGGCGACATCCACCTTCTACGGCGGCGAAACCGGTGGATGCGCTGCGCTTATCCACCCTACGTCTATTTTGGAGGCGCATCGGATTCGCCCCGTTCGGTGCTCTAGGCGAGAATCAACCGGCGGAGCTCTTCGGTCTTCTGGCGCATGAGGTCTTCATCGCCGCGGGTCTCCACGTTCAGGCGCAACAGAGGTTCGGTGTTGGATGGGCGCAGGTTGAAGCGCCAGTTTGCGAACTCCACACTGACACCGTCGGTGTGATCCAATTGGGGCTGTTCGGCTGCATAACTGGCCACCACTTCGGCAATCTTCGCCTTCGGATCGGCCACCTCGAAGTTGATCTCCCCACTGCACGGAAACCGCGCCATTCGCTCACTCACCAGAGCCGACAGGGACTTTCCACTGACACTCATCAACTCCGCCACCAGCAACCACGGAATCATGCCGCTGTCGCAATAGGCGAAATCCCGAAAATAGTGGTGGGCGCTCATCTCGCCGCCGTAAATGGCATCTTCCTTCCGCATCCGCTCCTTGATGAAGGCATGGCCGGTCTTGCTCTGGACGGGAATCCCGCCCGCGGCCGTAACCACATCGATGGTGTTCCAGGTCAGGCGCGGGTCATGGACGATCTTCTCCCCCGGGTGCTTACGAAGGAATGCCTCTGCGAGCAATCCAACGATGTAATAGCCTTCGATGAAGTTGCCAGCCTCGTCGAAGAGAAAGCATCGGTCGAAGTCCCCATCCCACGCCACCCCGAGGGCGGCCCCGTGGGCCCGCACCGCCTCGGCGGTAGCGGCACGATTTTCCGGCAGCAGCGGATTGGGAATACCGTTTGGAAACCGGCCGTCCGGCTGGTGGTGCACCTTGATGAATTCGAAAGGGAGAGAGGGCTCGAGGGCATCCACCACCAGCCCCGCCCCACCATTGCCCGCATTCACCACAATGCGCAGCGGCCGCAGCCGTGCCTTCTCGACGTAAGAGAGCAGGTGCTCCACCAGCGCCGGCCGGCTGTCCAGCGCTGCAACCGCCCCTCGCCGCTCGATGCGGCCAAAACTCTCTTTTTCCACCAGCGTCCGAATCACGTCCAAACCAGTGTCGCCACTGACGGGGCGGGCCCCTTCACGCACCAGCTTCATGCCGTTGTAATCCATGGGATTGTGGCTGGCAGTGACCATGATGCCCCCATCGGCGGCAACGTGGGCTGTGGCGAAATAGACCTCCTCGGTGCCGCACAGGCCGATGTCGAGCACATCCGCCCCGCCCTCGGTGAGCCCCGTTATCAGCGCATCCGCCAGCTCGCGACTCGAAAGGCGGACATCGTGCCCGACAATCACCTTTCGGGGGTTAAGATGTGCAGCGTAGGCCCGGCCGATCCCATAGGCGACGTCGGGGTTGAGTTCATCCGGCACCCTGCCCCGAATGTCATAAGCCTTGAAGCAATTGAGCATTGCAGTCTCTCTCCATAGCGGCATTGTATGCGCTTTTGGGGATTTCTCTCCGCCTGACGGCGGATCTACGGTGGTTCAACATGTAGGGTGGATAAGCGCAGCGCATCCACCATTCACGGCGGCGACCCGGTGGATGCGCTGCGCGTATCCACCCTACAGGT
>JAWLHA010000065.1:0-23101 GCA_041690535.1 Gammaproteobacteria bacterium
CTTGTGAATGGCGCGGGCGACCACCTCCTTGCCCGTACCGGTCTCGCCCAGGATCAACACCGGGGTGTCGGAGGGGGCGACGAGCGCGACCCGCTCCATGATCTCTTTCAGGCCGCTGCCGGCCCCGACGATGGTGTCGCTGATGTCCTGTCGCCCCAAGCGGGCCAGCAGCGAGCGGTTTTCCGCCTCTGTGGCCTCCCGCAAGGCCTTCAACTCCCGCAGCCTGCGATGATTCTCGACGGCCACGCGCATAGGCTCTGCCATGGCCTGCGCCAAGGTCTTGTGTTCCGGCGTGAACCGCTGCGGCTCCCGGGTGGTGAAGAGTAGGACATCGGCGCCGTCGTCGAGGGTGCTCAGGGGGACGGCCAGCACATCCCCCCCCACGCCTTCGGAAAGCAGGCCCGGGTGGGTTTGCCGGGTGACTTGCCAGTCCCCGTGCCACGTCTCGCCCACGCGACACCACTGGAGCAGTGCCGCACTTTGCTCGTCCGTAACCGGGGTGCGCCATTGGAGCGGGAGGGCATCGGGGAGGCCTCCCCCGCAGCCGGCGGTTTCCACGGGACGGCCCATTTCGATGTGCCGGACCAGCAGGTCTTGGACTGGCAGCCAACGGCGGATGAGCGGCACAAGACGCTGCAAGGCCGAGCCGAGCTCCACTTGCCGGCTGGCCTCCTGCCATACCGCCAAGAGCTGGGGGGCGAATGTGTCCATCCCTTGTTCCGTGAAATTTGCTGAGGAGCCATCAAATATTCTGGCTCAAGCCGTGAAATATGCCGGCTCCCCGCCCCGGCGCACCTTGCTCGGTCGAGAACGCAGTCGCGACGCCTATTCGGACCTTGGCACGCGGCTTGCCGTTCCATTGTGACGGGTCTCGCATTCCAGCCCGGATTACCTACACCACACGGAGGCCGACCGATGTCGAGCAATCAGAGTGTACCTCTTGCCGAAGCGGATACCCAAAGGCTCTGGCGCATCGTGCTCTGGGGAGCTGCGGGCGTGCTGCTGGCCGGGAGCATCTTCTGGCAGGCAGGGCAGGTCGACTGGGCTGCGGAAGCTGGCGCGGGTCTTCAGCTGAAGGCGGCCATGGTTATCTTCGCCGCTGCGCTGCTGTGCGAGTACTTTGACTCCAGCCTGGGCATGGGGTACGGCACCACGCTGACGCCGCTGTTGCTCATTGCCGGGTTTGAGCCGCTGCAGATCGTTCCGGCGGTGCTCTGCAGCGAATTTCTCTCGGGTCTCAGCGCCGGGGTGCTGCATCATCGCCACGGCAACGTGGATCTGCTCGGAGACCCCCATGCGCGCCGCACCCTGGGGCTGCTGTCACTGCTGAGTGTGGTGGGGGCGCTCACCGCCGTGACGGTTGCAGTGACCATCCCCAAGTTCTGGGTGGGAGTGCTTATCACCTTCATCATCCTCAGCATGGGGGGGCTCATTCTGGCGACCCGCCATCGCCGCTTTGCCTATCGGGCTCGCAACGTGGTGGTGGTCGGAGCGGTCGCTGCCTTCAACAAGGGGGTGAGCGGCGGGGGCTACGGGCCGTTGGTCACCGCCGGTCAGGTGGTCTCCGGGGTGCCGGCCAAGCACGCGGTTGCCATCACCTCCGTGGCCGAGTCGCTGACCTGCCTGGTGGGGCTGAGTGCCTATCTGCTCTTCAAGGGGCAACCCGACTGGTCGCTGGTGGTTCCGCTCTGCCTGGGCGCGCTGCTTTCGGTCCCGTTGGCCACCCGCACCGTACGCTGGCTGCCGGAGAAGGTGCTCCGCTCGGGTGTCGGTATCTTCACCACTCTGCTGGGGCTGCTGGCCCTTGCCAAGTTGCTGCAGTGGTGAGCGGCATCGCTGGTGCGCAGGGTGAACGCATACTCACCCAAGAGCGACGTAAGTCCTTGAAAGCAGGTCGACGGCCGCATGGACGCGGCCGTCGAGCGTACATGGATGTATTCACAGCGGATCTGCTTTCAAGGACTTACGTCGCTCACAGCCTGGCAGTGACGTTGTATGCGTTCACCCTGTCTGGCGCGGCGCCAGGTTGCCCCCCCTCGCAGGCGCCGCCACAATGGGCGGTTTTTTGGGGGGATATTCATGAAGGGTTCGGATACGTCAGGCCGACTGCTGCTGTCGGCAGCCCTGCTGCTTGGAGCGGAGTCGGCCGCAGCCATCGTCAATATCGAGGCGCTGCGCCAGGAGACGCTGCCCGAAGGGTTCTCCGGGAGCGTGGAGCTGGTGCTCGGCGGGAAATCGGGCAATGTGGACAAGGAGGCCTATGAAGGTGCTGCCCGGATCGACTGGGCGCGGGGCGATCAGAGTGCCTTTGTGCTCGCGGAGCGGGAGTACGGCAGAACCGAAGGGGTCCGTGACGCCAACCGCACGTTTTTGCACCTGCGCGGTATGCGGGCAGTCTCCCCCAGGTACACGGGCGAAGCCTATGTGCAGTTGGAACAGGATGAGTTTCGCCGACTGAAACTGCGCCGCCTTGCGGGTGGAGGGGTGCGGATCGGCCTGGTTGGCGGCCAGACGGTGAGTTCGCTGCACCTGGGGGTGGGCGCCTATGGCTATGAAGAACACCTGGACGAGCTGGTGGACGATCGGGACAGTGGCACACGCGCCAGTCTCTATTTGGATTACCGCTATCGATTGAGCGAGCGGGTGAGCGCCGCCAGTACCACTTACTACCAGCCGAGGGTGGGAGAGGCGGCCGATTTCCGCGCGCTGGAGCAGGCGTCTTTGCTGTTCGGTGTCTCGGAGCGGTTGGACATGAGGCTGTCGTTGGATTTTGTGCACGACAGCCGTCCGCCGGCCGGTGTCGAGCGCAGCGACCTCCTGTACCGCACCAGTCTGCTCTACCGCTTCTGAAGCAGTGTCCTGGAGTCCGGTTTTCCGCTGGGGCACCGAACAGGCAAGCGGAAAAAAATAGCCGATCGCAGCGGGAGTGCCCCGTAAGTGGCGGGGCAGTGCACCGCCATGGGTGATAAGCGCATCACCACAGACGGCCGCGTCCATGCGGCCGACGACCTGCTATCAAGGGCTTGCGTCGCTGTTGGGTAAGTATGCGTTCACCCTGACGCCCCGAGTGAATAACGTGTAGACATATCACATCAGGGTATCGACACGCGGGTTCGTCGATCGCGAATATGCATGGTTTCCCCCCAGGGGCTGGACTATACCTTTATGGGTTTGTGAACAGCCGTGAGAATGCGGGGAGCGGGAGGGACGCAGGATGCTGAGTCGCACGTCGATGGTGTTGGCGGGAGTGTTGTGCCAAGTGCCGCTTGCGGTGGCCGAGCCGCTGTCAGACAGCCTCCATGAAGTCCTCGCCGCCTACCGAACTGGTCAGTTCGATCAGGCTGTGGCCCAGCTCGGCGATGCCGCCACCCTGATCCGTGCGACCAAGGCGCAGATACTGTCGCGTTTTCTTCCTTACCCGCGCTCAGGATGGAGCGCCAGCGAGGTGGAGGTCAGTGTCTCCGGGATCGAAGAGCCCAATGGCGCGAGTCGCGTCACTCGCAGCTACTACTTCGGGGGGGAGACGGCACCGGCTGTGATCACCGTCTCTCTCTGGGGGGATTCGCCCATGGTGCGCAATCTGGCTCCGACCTTTGACAACCCCCTTTACCTGGGCGGGGAGGTCGAACTGGTCCTGCTGCAGGGGCGCAACGTCTTGCTGAACCGCGCCGACAACTCCATGAAGACCCTGGTGGGCGACTCCCTCCTGGTTTCGGTGGTGGGGCGCCGGGGGGGCGATCTGGAGACCGTCAAGGCCTACTTCAAGGCAATTGATTTCTCTACCCTGGAGGGTGCCGTGCAACACTTCTCCGCGGCCCCTCTTCCCCGGACGAAGAGGTTTGCGCCCGATCCCTCCTGAAAGGCAACGCCGGCCCCAAGGACAGGACCAAAGCCAAAGGTGAGTGTCCGTTGGCAAAGATCGCAATCATTGTTCTCGCCGATACAGAGTCGCCCGGTGACCAAAGCCGCCTCCTCAGCGCAATGGTGGCCGCCAGGGAGTTCAGGCAGGCGGGGGACCAAGTGGATTTGATCTTCGATGGCGCAGCCAGCAAGTGGATCGGCGAGCTTAGCGGAACAGGGCACCGCCACCACACCCTCTACGAGCAGATCAAGGATACGATCGTGGGCGTGTGTGCCTCTTGCGCGGAAGAGTTCGGCGCTACGGAGGCGATTGCGCGCGCCGGCGTGCCGTTGCTGAGGGAGTCGGACGGCCACCCCAGCCTTCGCCGCCTGGTCGTCCAGGGATACCAGATCCTGCCGTTCTGAGAGAGGCCAGCCCGGCGCCGGCGTTCTGTGCCGGCGCCGGGGATTCCGATCGACAACGCTACTGGGCACGCTCCTGTAGCGCCTCGCCCCGCTCCTCCAGCTGTTGACCGCCCCGCTCCATGCTCTCATCCAACTGTTCACCGCGCCGTTCCGCAGGTCCTTCCTCCTCCATGGCACCCTCGCATCCGGCCAGAGAAAGTCCGAGGATGGCCGCGGCGAACAGGGTCGTGATGCTGCGTAGCAACATGGCTGCCTCTCCCTGAAGTCTGTTGGAATTCACCCCACCAGCCCGATCACTCCAATCACGATCAGGTAGACCGCAACGATGTAGTTGAGCAGCCGCGGCATGAACAGGATCAGTAGGCCTGCAACCAGTGCCACTAACGGCTGCGCTTCCACATTCATTCGCTTCTCCGGCAATCGTGCAGCCACCCTGATGCAGTGCTAAGTCTAGACCCAACTGCCATCCACGCCAGAGTGGGTTTCGGAGGTGGCCGTGCCCCACGAAAGAGAGCTCGACAGGATTCGGGAAGCGCATCGCCCCGGCCGCATTCGAGTCCGGCTGGAGCGCCCGCCGCCCTACAACTACCTGGGCGATTCCATCCTTGGGGCTATTGACGGACTGGTCACCACGTTCGCGGTCGTTGCCGGCGCGGTGGGCGGGGGCCTGGGGGATGCGGTCATTCTCGTGCTGGGATTTGCCAATCTCATCGCCGACGGCTTCAGCATGGCCGTGAGCAATTATCTCAGCAGCAAGAGTGAACGGGACCAGGTGGCGCATGCGCGGGCGCAAGAGGCGATGCACATCGAGCTTGCGCCCGAGGGGCAGCGGGAGGAGTTGCGCCAGGTGGTGATGCGCCTGGGGATCAGGGGGGAATGCCTCGAGCGGGTCACCGACGCCATCGCCGCGGACCGGCAACGGTGGATCGAAACCATCGTCGGGGCGCAGACCAATCTGCCGACCCGCGGTGTGCGGCCCCTGCGGGCGGGGGTGACGACGTTCGGCAGCTTCGTCCTGCTTGGCACGATTCCGCTGCTGCCTTTCGTGTTGCCCTGGTTGGAGGAGTGGGAGGTGCCCATGAGTGCGCTGTTGACGTTGTGTGCGTTCTTCGCCGTGGGCGTGGCCAAGGGTATGGTTCTCAACCGCAGCCTGCTGCTCAGCGGGGGCGAAACCCTTCTTACCGGGGGCGTTGCAGCCGTGCTTGCATACGCGGTGGGCGCCTGGCTGCGTGGCGTGGTGGGCGCGTAAAAATATTCGACACGGCAATGGCGCCTTATGGAACCTGGACTAAGCTTAAGGAGCAAATGGGACGGTGCACAACAACAACTAAATGCCGCGCTTTGGTGGGGGAAGGCGGAGCGCGCAACGTCCCGATGATCCGTACTGCCGCGGATCGTTGAAGGCTTATTGAACAGTGGATAATCACTATAAAGAAGGAGACAACAACGATGGCTGAACTTTTTTCCGAAGAGTGGATGAAGTCCTTTATGGAGGAGTGGAACAAGGAGCCGGAGCTTCGCGGGGCTCTGGAGAAGATCAACTTCAACTCCGTCATTGGCTACGGCTTCGACGGAGAGGCTGCTCCGGCCGGCGTACTGGTCGTGGAAAACGGAACGGCTGTTTCCGCAGGGAAATTTGATGGGCACTCGTTGAACTGGGACCTGCGGGCCTCTTCTGACGACTGGACGAAGTGGATCCAGAAGGGCATCGGCATGATGGGGCTGGGGATGGCCTACACCTCCCGCAAGCTGAAATTCAACGTGGGCGATTATGCTGCAATGGTCAAGGACCCGCGCATGGCCGGTCCGTTCATCAAGAGCTTCTCGGTGATGTCTCGCATCTGAACAGCTGTTCCGACCACGAGGCGCTCAGGGGGACGCCCCAACGTGCAGAGGGGGGGAATGAAAAAGGGCGGCCCTGGGCCGCCCTTTTTCGCGCCTGCGCCACCCATCGGGTATGCTTGCCCTTGATCACGCAAGGACCCGGCATGCCATCCATCGAGCAGCTCATTCCACTCATCACCATTGCCGCCGACGCGGAGCTCGTGCCGCGATTTGCCCATGTGGAGCCCGGGCGTAAGGCAGACGGCAGTATCGTCACCGAGGCCGATCTGGCCATGCAGCAGCGACTGCACAGTGCTCTGTCCACCCGCTGGCCTGCTATTCCATTGCTTGGGGAAGAGATGGCCCCCGAGCAGCAGGAGGCGCTCCTCCGGGAAGCGGACGCGCTGTGGTGCCTCGACCCGCTGGACGGCACCAGTAATTTCACTGCCGGGCTCCCCTATTTTGCAGTGTCGTTGGCGCTCGTTCGGAACGGCCGGGTAGCGCTCGGGATCGTCTATGACCCGATGCGCCGGGAGTGCTTCACAGCCGTGCGCGGCCAGGGGGCGCAGCTCAACGGTACCCCGCTCACTTTCCAGGGCCGCCCCTGGGGGTTGCACCGGAGTATCGCGCTCGTGGACTTGAAGCGCCTGCCGAAAGCTCTCGCCGTCCGCCTGGCAAGCGCGCCTCCCTACGCCTCACAACGGAGCTTCGGCTCCAGCGCCCTGGACTGGTGTACCATCGCTGCCGGCCGCTGCCATATTTATCTTCATGGCAAGCAGCGGCTCTGGGACCTGGCCGCCGGCAGCCTGATTCTGGAGGAGGCGGGGGGGCTGGCCTGCACCCTGGAGGGGGATCCTGTCTTCCTGCCCCAGCTGGAGCCTCGCTCGGTGGTGGCCGCCCTGGATCACGAGACCTTCCGGTCCTGGTGCGCCTGGCTGGAGGTTCCGGTGGAGCCTTAGCGGGCCCCCTTGGTGATGATGTTGTCCTTCGACCGTAGACTTCTGTGGCCCCTGGCCTTGGCCGCTTCGGCACTGGCCCCCGCAAGCCGCCGGCATGTGGTCGGTGCGCACCAGGTCGGCGTACCACAGGCCGTCCAGTGGCGGGCCTTCTGATCGAAGTTGGCGCCGTTTTGGCGTGGCCGTCTTCCGCGCAGCCCGGTTCTGTCTGGGGATGTTCGTAGTGGCAGTTGGGCGTGACAAACGCCGCGGCCGTCTCCTGCGGGTCGCTCCCGCCCCCGGTTAAGGCATTCGCGGGCAGGCTTCGGTGGGAGCCTACAAAGATCAAGGCACTGGATGCCCGCCCCCGAACTGAAGCTCTCGGGGGCAGGCTTCGCGATGAATTAATCAGCGTTTCCCTGGTTTGCGACGCCACCAATAGCTTGAGGACATCAAGGGGCCGAAGTCGGGGTCAGCGTCACTGTGACGAGGCCAGCGCCTCGGTGCGGCCGGGCCCGGGGGGCACGGCGCGGCGATGCTCCCACAGGCCGAACAGGTAGGTACCCAGCACGATCCCCCCCATGGTAGGCAGGGCCAGCAGTTTGCCTTCGCCGATCATGGCCAATACCGATCCAGGGCAGGAGCCGGAGAGACCCCACCCCGCACCGAACAGCAGCGCGCCGATGACCAGGCCGCGCCGGTAGGGGCGGGGCTGGAATTCCAAAGGCTCCAGGGAGAGCACGCTCAGGGGCCGGCGGCGACGCAGCCGCAGCCACGCAAGTCCCAGGATGCCGACCGTTACCGCGGCGGCAATAACCCACAGCAGCTGCAGATCCCGGAACAGGAACAGACCGGCGTAGAAGTCGTACCCGGTGGCGCCGGCCCGGCTCATCAGAAAGCCGAAGGCGGCACCGAAGAGCAGAAAGACCAGATTCATTGTCCACCTCCGAGGAACAGCAGCTGCACGGCAAGCAGGCCGCCGACGAAAAAGAGACCGCCTGCGAGCAGGCTGACGGGGTTCAGCAGGGAGACTCCGGAGATCACATGGCCGCTGGTGCAGCCACCGGCCATCCGCGCCCCGAACCCCATCAATACACCGGCCGCCATCAGTACCATTCCTTTGAGGGGGAGGGACTCGGGCATGACCGCGTCATAGAGCGTGCCCATGGAGGCGGTCGGTTCCCAGCTCGCCTCCGGCGAGGAGATGACGCCCAGCGCGCCACCCACGGGGATCCCCAGAGCGAACCAGAGGCGCCAGTGGTTGGAACGGCCAAAAGCCCCGTGGCGGAACACCTCGCCGCGGGGCAGCAGCCGGCAGGGTCCGCCGTAG
This sequence comes from Gammaproteobacteria bacterium, assembly GCA_041690535.1. Lineage (GTDB taxonomy): Bacteria > Pseudomonadota > Gammaproteobacteria > Thiohalomonadales > Thiohalomonadaceae > JAWLHA01. The sequence continues at coordinate 8,356 of JAWLHA010000065.1, forward strand.
GCGGTGGAGACGCCCAGCTGGCGGTTGGTGGTCCAGAGCAGTCCCACCATCAGTGCCCCAATCGCAATTCCTGCGAGCCATCCTGGCCAAATGACTAGGTCAATCATGTGTAAACCTCTTCTACAATGGCCTGTTTCTGACATCAAGACGGGGCCGGCGATTATAGGTCATCAATTCAGTATATGCTGAATTACTGATTTTTATGGCCCGAAAAAGAGGTTTTGGGGTTGCCCTTAACGTCCTCACTCCGGCAAGTCAAGATTTCCATCCCCTGCCGCTCTGCTAAAATCGCCCGCTCACCCCTCTACCGCAACAGGTTCCAGGCAGTCGATGAACATCCTCCAACGCATCGCCGACGAGTTGTCGGTCAAGGTCTCCCAGGTCGACGCGGCCGTCCGCCTGCTGGATGAAGGCTCCACGGTCCCCTTTATTGCCCGCTACCGCAAGGAGGTCACCGGCGGGCTGGACGACACCCACCTGCGCAATCTGGAGGAGCGTCTCATCTATCTGCGCGAGCTGGAGGATCGGCGGGCCACGGTGCTCGGCAGCATCGAGGAGCAGGGCAAGCTCACCCCCGAACTGAAGAAGGCGATCCTGGAGGCCGACACCAAGACCCGCCTGGAGGACCTCTACCGTCCCCACATGCCCAAGCGCCGCACCAAGGCGCAGATCGCCCGCGAAGCGGGCCTGCAACCCCTGGCCGACGGCCTGCTCGCCGATCCCACCCAAAGTCCCGAGAGCGCCGCCGCGGCCTTCGTGGACGCCGACAAGGGGGTGGCGGATGTCCAGGCCGCACTGGAGGGGGCGCGGCAGATCCTCATGGAGCAGTTCGCCGAAGACGCCGAACTGGTGGGGCGGCTGCGTGAGTTCCTGTGGGACAAGGCGCTGCTCAAGTCCAAGGCGGTGGAGGGCAAGGAGCATGAGGGGGCCAAGTTCTCCGATTACTTCGACTACAGCGAGCCGGTGAAGGAGATCCCCTCCCACCGCGCCTTGGCCCTGTTCCGCGGCCGCAAGGAGGGGGTGCTCAACCTCTCCCTGGTCCTGCCCGAGGAGGAGCAGGAGGGGCGCGACCCGCTGACGCCCGGTGAGGGTGAGCGGACGATTGCCGCCCACGTGGGGGTTCGGGAGGAGGGACGACCCGCCGACAAGTGGCTACGGGATACCGTGCGTTGGGCCTGGCGGGTGAAGATCCTCACCCACCTGGATACGGACCTCAAATCGCGGCTGCGCGAGGCCGCCGAGGAGGAGGCGATCCGGGTGTTCGGCCAGAACCTGCATGACCTGCTGCTGGCCGCCCCGGCCGGCCCCCGGGCCACCATCGGGCTCGATCCGGGGCTGCGCACCGGGGTCAAAGTGGCCGTCGTGGATGCCACCGGCAAGGTCGTGGATACGGCCACCATCTACCCCCACGCCCCCAAGAACCGGTGGGACGAGTCCATCGCGGTTCTCGCGGCCCTTGCCACCAAACACAAGGCCGAGCTCATCAGCATCGGCAACGGCACGGCCTCCCGTGAGACCGATCGCCTCGCTGCCGAACTCATCAAGCGCTATCCCGCACTGCGGCTGACCAAGGTGATGGTGAGCGAGGCGGGGGCCTCGGTCTACTCCGCCTCCGAGTACGCGGCCAGGGAGTTTCCGGAGCTGGACGTCTCCCTGCGCGGGGCGGTCTCCATTGCCCGCCGGCTTCAGGACCCCCTGGCCGAGCTGGTGAAGATCGAGCCCAAGTCCATCGGCGTGGGGCAGTACCAGCACGACGTCTCCCAGACCAGGCTGGCCCGCACCCTCGACGCCATCGTGGAGGACTGCGTGAACGCCGTGGGGGTGGATGTGAACACTGCCTCGGCGCCGCTGCTCGCCCGGGTGGCCGGTCTGAGCGCCAGCCTGGCCGGCAACGTGGTGGCCTATCGCGACGAGCACGGCGCCTTCCGCAGCCGCAAGGAGCTGCTCAAGGTCTCCCGGCTGGGCGAAAAGGCCTTCGAGCAGTGTGCAGGCTTTCTGCGCATCATGAACGGCGACAACCCCCTCGACGCCTCCGCGGTCCATCCCGAGGCCTATCCGGTGGTGGAGCGGATCATGGCGACCACGGGCCGGGAGATCCGCGCACTCATCGGCGACAGCAAGTTCCTCTCCGGACTGGCGGCGAACGACTTCATCGACGAGAAGTTCGGCGAGCCCACCGTCCGGGACATCATCCGCGAGCTGGACAAGCCGGGCCGCGATCCGCGTCCCGAGTTCAAGACGGCCGAATTCAAGGAGGGGGTGGAGGAGATGAAGGACCTCGAGGTGGGAATGATCCTCGAGGGCGTGGTGACCAACGTGACCAACTTCGGCGCCTTCGTGGATATCGGCGTCCACCAGGATGGACTGGTGCACATCTCCGCGCTGTCGGAGAAGTTCGTGAAGGACCCCCGCGAGGTGGTCAAGGCGGGCGACGTGGTGAAGGTGAAGGTGATGGAGGTGGATCTGCAGCGCCGCCGCGTTGGCCTCTCCATGCGCCTGAGCGACGATGCCCGCGACCGCCCGGCCGAGATGTCCCGGGAGAGGGGACGCCCGGCCAAGGCGCCGCGGACTCCGCGGGAGGAGAAGCCCGCCGGCGCGATGGCCGAGGCCTTTGCCAAGCTGAAGCGATAGATGCGAGGTGCGCGGGACGAGGGTTGGTGCTTCGCGGCGGATCAGATGGCCTCGGGCATCTCGCCCCTTGCCTCCGTGCCTTATTGCATTTGTCCCGCCAGCCCGCCGAGAAAGCCCAGAATACCCAGCACCAGGCCGATGAGGGTGAAAACGCCCATGATGGTGAAGTAGGACTTCAGCCTTCCCATGGCCTCCGCCATGGCGGCGGGGTCGCCGGTGGTCTGGGCCTTTTCGATGGCAGAGGCGAATTTCAGCAGGATGCCGCCCACCCACACGGGCAACCAGGCAATGATGAGCCCCACGATGGAGAGGGCAATCAGTATGCCGTAGGCGATCATCAGCACCCCGAGTAGCTTGATCCACCCTTTGCTCTGGAACAGGGGGAGGCTCAGCTCCTTGACCAGTGTTGTATTGTCCTGTACTTCCATTCTCGTTCTCCTTCTCTGGAGGGGCGCCGAACGCCCCCGCGATCGTAGTGGAGCGCCAGGTAGCCGTCAAAAGCGGCGGAGATGACGCATGGTCCGAGCCATCATTCACGTCGACATGGACGCGTTCTACGCGTCCGTGGAGATCCGCGAACGGCCGGAACTGCGCGGCTGCCCAGTGGTGGTCGGTGGGACGCCGGAAGGGCGCGGCGTGGTGGCGGCGGCGAGCTACGAGGCACGCCGTTTCGGCATTCACAGTGCCATGCCGGCGGCGGCAGCGCGGCGCCTCTGCCCCCAGGCGGTGTTTCTTCCGCCGCGCCATGATTTCTACGCGGAGGTCTCCCGCTCGCTCCATGGGATCTTCCGGCGCTACACCCCTCAGGTGGAGCCGCTGGCGCTGGACGAGGCCTTTCTGGACGTCACCGGCAGTCTGCGGTTGTTCGGCTCTGCCGCGGCCATGGGGCGGCGCATCAAGGAGGAGATCCGGTCGGAGCTGAAGCTGGTCGCCTCGGTCGGGGTCGGGCCCAACAAGTTCATCGCGAAGCTGGCCAGCGATGCCCGCAAGCCGGATGGTTTCGTGGTGGTGGAGCCCGATGGGGTTCAGCCCTTTCTCGATCCCCAGGCGATCACCCGCCTGTGGGGCGTCGGGCAGGTGACCGCCCGGGTGTTCGAGCGGCTTGGGATCCGCACCATCGGGCAGTTCCGGCAGTACTCGCCCCACCTGCTGCGCCAACACCTCGGCAACGCCACCGATCACCTCTGGGCCCTCGCCCACGGTCGGGACGAACGGCCGGTCATCCCCGATCAGGAGGCCAAATCGGTCTCCAATGAAACCACCTTCGCCCGCGACATCAGCGACACTGCCGCGTTGCGTGCCTGGCTCAGGGAGCTTGCCGAGCAGGTGGCACGCAGGCTGAGAAAACAGGGGCTGCGCGGTCGGACCATTCAGCTGAAGGTCCGGTTTGCGGACTTCACGACACTGACCCGCTCCCAGAGTTTGGCGGCGCCCACCGATACGACGGCTGAAATTACCCGTGTCGCAGAACAGCTCTTCATGACCCGGCTGCCGACGCCGCGACCGCCGGTGCGTCTGATCGGCGTGGGGGTGGGTGGATTCGATGAACAAAATGCGAATCAGTTCACGCTTTTTGATTCAGGCGGAGCGGCGCGTGCGAGGGCGGTGGACAGTGTGGTGGACGCGATCAAAGATCGTTTCGGTGTCGCTGCCTTACGCCGCGGAAAGGGACCCCCCGGTTACAAGTGACAAAATCCGGTCCCCGGTGACGAAAATTGTCAGTTGTGTGAACTGCGTCCCATTCGAATGTGAATTGGCTCCCAGCGGCATCGAGTGCCCTTGGCTAGGCTAACAACCAGAACGGGCAATTTGCCTTGGTGATAGCCCTAACACATATCGGAGCGCAGCGATGAACATTCCATCCACAGTTCGTACCAGCCTTGCCAATGCCGGTGGTCGGTACAAGCTGCGTACCGCTCCTGCCGATCTCGGATTGACCGGAGGCGCCGCCGCAGCAGAGATCCCCCTGGACCGGCTCGCAAAGGCGGTGGTGCTAAGGAGCGGTACCGCACACCTGATGGCCATCGTGCCGGGGGATCGGGAAATCGACCTCGACATCGTCAACAAACTCTTCAAGCGCGAATTCACGGTGTGCGTGCCTGAAGACCTGGAGGCCTTCTTCCCCAAGTGTGACCCCCACTATGTCCCGCCCCTGGCGGAACCGTTCGGTCTCAAGGCGATCCTGGACCCCGATCTATTGGCGCCGGAGGAGGTGTACTTCGCCGTGGGCGTCCCCGGGGCCTTCGTCCGGGCCCAGGCCAACGACTTCGCGCGGTTGCAGGTGAACTCGTGGAAGAAGTGCACCATCAGCAAGAAAGGCGAGGCGGACCCGCTGCCGTCGGAGGACGACCCCAAGGCCATGTACCGTGAGCGGGTGCAGGCGGTGGACAAGCTACCCACCATGCCGGGACTGGCCGCGGAGATCATCCGCGTTCGCAACAACCCCTTCGCCAACGCCAGTGAGCTTGCGGCCATCATCGAGCAGGATCCGAGCCTCTCGGCCCAGGTGATCCGTTACGCCCTCTCGCCGCTGTACGGCTATCAGGGGAAAGTCGAGTCCGTGGAGCAGGCCATCGCCAGAGTGCTCGGCATGGACTTCGTGCTGGACATCGCCTTCGGCCTGGCGCTGGGGCGCTCGTTCCAGAATCCGAAAGAAGGCCCGTTGGGACTGGTCGCCTTCTGGGATCACGCCATCAAGTGTGCCAGCCTGGTGCAGGCCCTGTGCAATGCCATTGACTACAACCGGCGTCCGGCCCCGGGCGTGGGATACCTCGCCGGCCTGTTGCACAACTTTGGATTCCTGCTCCTTGGCCACTTGTTCCCCACCCAGTTCGAGCGACTGAACAAGGCGGTTGTGGCACACCCGGAACGCTCCATCAGTGAGCTGGAGCGGGAGGAGATCGGCGTGAGTCACAATGAACTCGGCCTGTGGCTGATGGACGCCTGGGACATGCCGGTGGAGATCGTGGAGGCCGTGCGCGAGCACCACAACCCGGAGCATCGTAGCGACTTCTCCGATTACGCCAACCTGGTCTACGTGGCCAACGTGCTGCTGAAGCGCCACGGCATCGGCGACGCCGAAACCATGACGCTGCCGGTCGAACTGTTGCAGCACCTCGGTCTCGACGAGCTGAAGGCGGAGGTGGCCCTGGCCAACGTGCTGGAGAGCCGCGACGGGCTGGAGTTCATGGCCCGCAAGATGGCCGCCTGACGGCGTGCTCTCTTCTGTCCTGCAGGCTGAGCGGATCGCGCTCAGCCTGCAGGACCTGTGATTCACTTGTGCCGATCAGCAAGGCTCCCCACGAGCGCGGCCGAATTCCCCTCCCTTTGCGCATCGCTCTCATGACTCCACATCCGTGCGGTGTTCCATTTCGCTGAGCGCGACCGCAAGCCCGGTGGCCGTGGCCGTGAATCGGCGGCAGCGCTCATGGAGCTTGTTTTCACGGAAGGTCTGTTGTCCCGCCTCGGTGCCCAGGTCGCAACCCAGTAGCTGGTCGCACTTGGTGGAACCGCAGATCGCCTCGAACTCTGCGATGAGGCGTCTGACGGCGGCATAATTCTGTTCGACAGTTTCCACTTCCCGGTCTCTGCCATACACAAGGTTGAGCCCGAGAATTCCGCCGGTCAGTGCACCGCACATGCCCGCCGTGCGCGAAAGGCCGCTGCAGAATCCGGTGGCAATGGCTGGAATGAGGGGCGATTCGATGCCGTTGTGTCCGGCAACGGCCATCAATACCGCTTCTGCGCAGTAATAACCAGAATCAAAGAGCGCCTTGCCGCGCTCCTGCGGATCGGCCGTTGAATCCCGGCCGGGTTCTGTGGGGCGAATTTCGGACATGGCGCCATCCCTGGATGTGGGTTCCAGCCAGACGTTAGTGAAGACGCCAAAGCCTGTCAATGAACAGAAGTGGGCAAGCAGGGTGTTCGGAGGGGCCGGCGCAGCTCACGCCATCTTTCCCCGGAACATGAAATAGACCGCGCCGACCAGGCACAGGCCGGCCCACAGGTAGTCAAGCTTGAGCGGCTCTTTCATGTAGATCACTGCAAAGGGCACGAAGATGCTCAGGGTGATCACTTCCTGCAGGATCTTCAACTCCCCGATGCTCAAAGCCGATCCTGTTCGCCGGGACCTGGAACATATACTCCAACAGTGCGACTCCCCAGCTTACGAGGGCCGCAATGACCCATGGTTTATCCCCCATTTCCTTCAGATGCGCATACCAGGCGAACGTCATGAAGACATTGCTGCAGACCAACAACGCGACAGTGGCGATGACGGGGTTCAAGGAGGGGCTTCCTTTGTGGATTGCCTACGGTGGTGTTCGGCCGAACGGAACGACTGCGAAGTTCCGGCGGCTCGGGCGGTTGGACCTGCGCTGGATGGGGCGTCTACAGCTGCAGCCGCATATGAATCAGCGCGAGACGATTGCCCTCCCTGTCCTGGCGCTCCTCCACGGCAAAGGGCTGAAACCCCAGCGTGGTGTACAGCAGCAGGCCAATGGCATTGTTGTTGAAGCAGGCGACGTTCACCTCGGTGGCGCGATGGCGGGAGGAGGCAAGGCCGATCATGGTCTCCACGAGAAAACGGCCGACCCCCTTTCCGCGCGCCGCGGGGGAGACGACCACGTTGCCAATGGAGCAGGCGCCCCCCGGTTCCCAGCGGTAGAAGTTGGCAAACCCCGCGACCTTCCCGTCCGCCTCCACCACCGTCGCGTCCGAACGCCCCGCGATGGCCTCCCGCAACTGGGCCGGGGTCAGGGGGTAGGATGCCTTGGGGAACAGGAAGAACAGCTCGCTCGCGCTCTGGGGAAAGCTGCAAATGACGGGGACATCTCTCTCTTCCACCGGGCGGCTGTACATGCGGCGTGCGTGAATGCGATCGGAAACCGGGTCGGCGAGGCGACCGCCGGGAGTTGAATAGAGGCGATTTTCGGACACTTCCGGCCACAACTCAATGGCCGAATTGCTACTCGGCCATATCGTTGCAGGGGCCGGGCCCCGCCGAAACCACTCGGGAAACGCTGCGGCTCGGGCGGGTCGCGAAGGGGGGCGCAAACAGAGGCTTGGCCCGTCTTACCTGCACTCCCCAACCGAGCCCAGGCGGCAGCGACGGCGGTCGAACCAAATGGTGCCATCCAGCCGGGCCCCCTCGAAGCGGCACTGAAACACCTCCGCCTCGGCCAGGTTGGCCTGGGTCAGGTCCGCCTCCGAGAAGTCGACCCCAAAGAGTTGCGCCTTGGCGAGATTGGCCTTTCTCATGTTGGTTCCGATCAATCGGGTCCCTTCGAGGGCCGCGGACTCGAGGGTCGCCTGCGCCAGGTTCGCATCGGAGAGGTCGGCGTCGGTCAGCACGGCCTGCTTGAGATCCGCCTCGGCCAGATCGGCCCCGACCAGGGTGGCATCGGTCAGGTTCGCCTGGTAGAGGCTTGCCTGGCGCAGGCGCGCGCCAGGCAGGCGTGTCCCCTCCAGGCGGGCGCGATCGAGCCGGGCGCGATCGAGCAGCGCCCCTTCCAGATCGGCGCCTGAGAGATCGGCGCCGAGCAGACGCGCTCCGGTCAGGCGGGCGCCTCCAAGCCGGGCGCCTGCGAGATTGGCGAAATCGAGCTCCACGGAGGCGAGGCGGGCATCGCTTAGGTCGGCCTGTGAAAGGTCGGCGTTCTTGAGAGTGGCGCCCCGCAGGTCCACCCCCCGAAGGTCGGCCCCCCGTTTGTCGCAGTCTCTCCAGTTGACCCCCGGACTCGGTGGGTCCGCGCAATCGGCCGCCGCGAACGAGGGAGAAAGGCTTACCAGCCATGCCAGGGCGAGGATTCGAATCTGCATCTTCTTAGCCGTTTTCAGGACCCAAAGGCCCGCTTCTATCACCACCCAGGGCGACCGCATACTTCGGTCACGGCCGTGCCTTGAGCGACGTAAAACCTTGAACGAAAGTGCGTTGTGAATACGACCGACAGGGATGTCGGGAGTGAAGATTATGCGGGAGCAATCATCTTCCCTCCGGGTACGCTCGACGACCTGCCAGGGTAAACGCACACTTACCTAAGTGCGATGTAAGTCCTTGAAAGCAGGTCGTCGGCCGCATGGACGCGGCCGTCGAGCGTACAGGGATGTATTCACAGCGGACCTGCTTTCAAGGACTTACGTCGCTCAAAGCACGGCCGTGACGTAAGTATGCGTTCACCCTGGAACGACCTGCTTTCAAGGATTTACATCGCTCTCGGGTACGTATGCGTTTACCTCGCATCACCACCAATCTTTGTCCCAGCCGCCGGGGGTCTGCCGTATAATGTTCTGCTCCATGGCTTCTGGCCCATTGTAAACCACCCTTGACGGCAATGTGGGAGGAACGGTTTGTCGACCTTTGAGGGCAACCTGCAGAAGATGGTGGCCACGGCCGAGCCCACGACCGGCGGCCCACTCCAGGTGTTTTTCCAGCTCGCGGTGGGGGAGGAGCGCATCGACCTCAACCGGCGAATTGGCCAATCGCTTTCTCTCACGTACCGGGGCACCATAAACTGCGTGGCGTGTGGCCGGGAGACGCGCAAGAGCTTCAACCAGGGGTACTGCTTTCCCTGCGTGCAGCGCCTGGCCGAGTGCGACATCTGCATCGTGCGCCCGGAGAAGTGTCACTACGCGGCGGGTACGTGCCGGGAACCGGCGTGGGGCGAGGTCCACTGCATGCAGGGCCACTATGTCTATCTCTCCAACACCTCGGGCCTCAAGGTGGGGATCACCCGCGGGACGCAGATCCCGACCCGCTGGATCGATCAGGGGGCGACTCAGGCATTGCCCATCTTCAGAACAGCCAACCGGCACCTGGCCGGTTTGGTGGAAGTGGCCCTGAAGGAGCATGTGGCCGACCGCACCGATTGGCGGAAGATGTTGAAGGGGGAGGCGGAACCGCTGGACCTGGCGGCGGAGCGGGCCACCCTTGTGGCGTTGGCGGCCGAAGCACTGGAGGGCATTTGGGGCGGCTTCGGTGAAGAGAGTGTCATGGCCGTGGAGGTGCCCCAGGTCGAGCTCCGATTTCCGGTGGAGTCCTATCCCGCGAAGGTCAAGGCCCTCAACTTCGACAAGGATCCGGTCGTCGCCGGCACGCTGCTGGGTATCAAGGGGCAATACCTGATCTTCGATACCGGGGTGATCAATATCCGCAAGTATGGGGGTTATCTGGTGGAGGCGGCAGTGTGATGAAGCGGGCTCTCACCGCCCTGTGGGCAGCTGCAGGGCTATGGCTCGCGGCAGCGGGCGCGGATACGGAAGGGGAGCGGCCTGCCGAGTCGGTCGTGACACCGGTTCCCCCGGCCGCGGAGCACGCCCAAGGGGGCGAACCCGGGGCGCCGACTGCACCGAAGCCTTTGAGCTATGTGCCGTTGCCCCACAAGACCATCACCATTCGGGGGCTTGAGGATCTGAAATCGCTCTCGTCGGAGCTCGAAGCGGCCAGAGAGGGCACTGAAGGGACGGAGTAGGGGTGATACAATGCCGCCCTTTTCGTGTCGGACCACCCACTGAGCCCTATGTATATCACCGTCCTGCATGCCGCCATCCTGGACCCCGCCGCTTGCGACACCGTGGCCCGGGCCATTCCCGGTGAATTCGAGCCGCGCGCCGGCTACATTCGTTTGCACCACCCCAGGCCGGCTACGCCCGAGGCCCTGGCCTATCTTCGAGACACACTGCCGCTGGACGTCAACCCACTGCCCGCGGAGTTCAATCCCGAGGCGACGGGGCTGCTGGTCAGCGACATGGATTCGACGCTCATCAACATCGAATGCATCGACGAGATCGCGGACTTCGCGGGGGCCAAGCCGGCCATTGCGGCGATCACCGAGGCGGCGATGCGGGGCGAAATCGAGTTTGCCGAGTCGCTGACCCGTCGGGTGGCCGCCCTGAAGGGGGTGGAGGAGTCGGCGCTGCAGCGCGTGTACGAGGAGCGTTTGCGTCCCAATCCGGGAGCGGAGGCGCTCATCGAGGGGCTTCACGAGAGGGCGATCAAGGTGGCCCTCGTCTCGGGCGGATTCACCTTTTTTACCGAACGGCTGAAGAGCCGCCTGGGGTTGGATTTCACCCTCGCCAACCAGCTGGAGATCGCCTCGGGGCGGCTCACGGGCAAGGTCGTGGGCGGGATCGTGGATGCCCGGGTGAAGGCGCAGTTCTTGCTGGAGCGGTGCGAAATCCTGGGGCTCGAACCGGCCCAGGCCATTGCCATGGGCGACGGGGCCAATGACCTCGAGATGATGCGTGTCGCCGGCCTGGGGGTGGCGTATCGCGCCAAGCCCAGGGTTCAGGCCGAAGTGCCGGTGGTGCTGAACCACAGCGGGCTCGACGCGGTCTTGCACCTGCTGGACTGTGAGACGCGGTAGGACAGGCGGGACGCCCCGCCGGTTTGCCGGGAAGGGGGATCGCTAAGCTCAACCCATCCTCCTAGCCCGAACAGATAAATCCGCCGGAGTCTGCTAGTGCAACGTGGGCCAGGTCGTAGGGTGGATAAGCGCAGCGCATCCACCGGGTCGCCGCCGGAAATGGTGGATGCGCTGCGCTTATCCACCCTACGCCGGGGCCGCTGCCACCCACCCACTCACAGGGTAGGTTGGCTGTGATCGGCCACCTTTCCGTTTATCTGTTCGGTGCTCTACAGGTCCGGAGGTTAGAGCCAGGGGTCCGACGGGGGCATCTGCAGGTAGAAGCCCTTTTCCCTCAGGCTGCCCATGACCTCTGCGGTTTCGGCCTGGGCCAGTTGGCGCTCCGCCGTGAGGTCGAGCTCCATGACGAACTCCGCATTGCCGAAGCTTTTCATCAACGGCTCGGGGATGTTGCTGAAGTTCTCCTTGGCCGTGGTGTAGAGATAGAGCAGGTCGCGCTTGTTGCTCTTGTAGATAAAGCACTTGATGGATTCTGTCACGTCACTCTTCCGCTATTGGATGCCGATCTCGATCTGATCGGCTGAAATGTACCGGTGAGGTGGCACGATGAGGTTGCGTTTCGCCCCCTGCCCCCTGTAGACCCGACCGGCCGGGTCGTAGAGCGAGCCTCCGCAGGTCTCGCGGAAGCCGCCGTTCCACCCCCTGAACCCCCGAGGCGCTCGATCCTCGGGCAGCCACTCCAGGGGACAGCCCATATCGGTGCCGTAGGCCAGGGCCACGAAATAGTGAGGCTGCAGGGAGCGCGCTCGGTTGCGTGCCGCAACCGGTTGGGTCGAGCGTACCGAGTGGGGGTCGAGCAGCCGCCCTTCTTCGGCGGCAAGCTGCGCCACCATCGTGTCACTCCGCCGAAGGATCAGCACGCTCTTGCCTTGCCATTGGAGCAGCCGGACCTCACCCGCGGCGAGGTCCGCCACTGAGATGATGGCTACGCCGCCTCTGGCGCTCGGCTCGGAGCCAGGCAGGCTCTTCAACAGCATCAGTGCCGTTGCAAGGAGCGCCAGCGCGCCCATGGTCTTGACCGCAACACGCAACACCAGTCTGCGGCGATTTTCGGTGGGGAGCTCTGCCATGGGCGCGTGAGTTTAGCGGGATGATGCCGCGAGAGGAAGTAATGTTGAATGATTGACTCTGGTACTGCGTGTGCGCGCAAGGCGCCCCGTCCTGGGGCGTGGGGGAGTCAGTGGGTGAGCTTGGGATGGACGGCGTTCAGCTGCTCGTAGCTCTTCTCCAACTCCCCTTTGATCTGGGTGAGCTTCCGGATCACTTCCAATAATTCATTCAGCTCTTTCTGGTCGTGCTGGATGTTAGTCAGGAGTTCAATGGCGGTTTCGACACTGAACTTTGCGTCCACCAGGTCGTGCTGGGCATTCTCGATACCGTTCATAGGCTTTTACCCCTCAATTCGTAGGGTCGGTTTGGTCGAATAATATAGCCTCACTGCCGGGTTGTGCCAGCCCCGGCGGCACTAACCCAGGGTGAGCGCATACTTACATCGCTCACAGCACGGCCGTGACGTTAGTATGCGTTCACCCTGCCTCGCTATGGTGTCTGGTGTGAAATCCGGGCTAACCGCCCATCTGGAAACAATCCAAGCCAGCCAGTCGGCCTTTTTCCCACTCCGGAAGAGATATGGAATAAATGCCGAGCGTCCAGCATCGTTATTCCCACGACAAGAAGATCAGGGCGCTCCGCGGGATGGGCGCTTAAGAACTGTTTCAGGAAAGCCGCCCCGTTTGCGGCCACTGCAAATCGCATAATCAAAAATTAGAGAGTGAGGAGAAATCATGTCGATCACCCGCCGTCAATTCATCAAGCTGATGGGACTCGCCGGTGCCGCCGGGATGTTGCCGGGCGTCAGCCTGGGGGCCGTATCCCGCCGGGGGCCCTCGGACCTTTACGACATGCCGAAGTTCGGCAATGTGAGCTTGCTGCACATCACCGACACCCACGCCCAGCTCAATCCCGTCTATTTCCGTGAGCCCAACGTCAATCTCGGGCTTGGCGGCGCCTACGGCAAGGCCCCTCACCTGGTCGGGCCCAAGCTGCTGGAGCACTTCCGAATCGCCCCGAACAGCATCGAGGCCCACGCGTTCACCTTTATGAACTTCAGCGAGGCGGCGCAGAAATATGGCAAGGTCGGGGGGTTCGCTCACCTGTCGACGCTGGTGAAACGGATCCGCGCAGAGCGTGGTGACGGCAACAGCCTGCTGCTGGATGGCGGCGATACCTGGCAGGGCTCCGGTACCGCGCTGTGGACCCGCGGCAAGGACATGGTCGGCGCCTGCAACCTCCTGGGGGTCGACATCATGACCGGCCACTGGGAGTTCACCTATCTCGATCACGAGGTGCTCGACAACATCAACGCCTTCCAGGGCGAGTTCGTGGCCCACAACGTGAAGGTGAAGGACACCTCCATCTTCGACTATCCGTTCGAGGACTTCGCCCACTTCAACGAGGACTCCGGCCACGCCATGAAGCCCTACACCATCCGCGAGGTGGGTGGGGCCCGGGTGGCGGTGATCGGCCAGGCCTTCCCCTATACCCCTATCGCCAACCCCGCCCGCTTCATCCCGCACTGGACCTTCGGCATTAACGATCAGGACATGCAGGCGCTGGTGGATGAGCTGCGGGCCACGGAAAAGCCCGATGCGGTGGTGGTGATCTCGCACAATGGTATGGACGTGGACCTGAAGATGGCCTCCGTGGTCTCCGGGATCGATGCGATCCTCGGCGGTCACACCCACGACGGCATGCCGGCACCCACCATCGTCAAAAACGCGGGGGGACAGACCCTGGTGACCAACGCCGGCTCCAACGGCAAGTTCCTCGGCGTGCTCGACCTGGATGTGCGCGGCGGCAAGGTGCGCGACTTCCGCTATCGCCTGCTCCCGGTCTTCTCCAACCTGCTGGAGGCGGACCCCGAGATGAGCGCCTACATCCAGAAGGTGCGCGAACCCTATTTGGGCAAGTTGAACGAGAAGCTCGCCGAGGCGGGGGATCTGCTCTATCGCCGCGGCAACTTCAACGGCACCTTCGACCAGATCATCTGCGATGCCCAGCGGGTGGTGAACGACGCCCAGGTCAGCCTCTCCCCGGGATTCCGCTGGGGGACCACCGTGCTGCCCGGACAGGCCATCACCATGGAGCACGTGATGGATCAGACCGGGACCACCTATCCCGAGACCTATGTGCGGGAGATGAGCGGTGCGGACATCAAGCTGATCCTTGAGGATGTGTGCGACAACCTCTTCAACGATGACCCCTACTTTCAGCAGGGCGGCGACATGGTCCGGGTCGGCGGCATGGATTACGTGTGCGACCCGAAAGCCGGGATGGGCCATCGCATCAGCGGAATGACCCTGGATAACGGCAAGCCCGTGGAGGCTGACAAGAAGTACAAGGTGGCCGGTTGGGCCACGGTGGGCTCCCAGTCCGAAGGCCGTCCCATCTGGGACGTGGTCGCCGACTACCTGCGTGACATCAAGTTCGCCAAGGTCGAGAAGCTCAACACCCCCCGCCTGAAGAATGTCGACGGCAACCCCGGGATTGCCGGCACCCAGGCCTGACCCTCTCCGATTGGGTGGGGACCCCGCCCAGGGTGAACGCATACTAACGTCACCGCCGTGCTGTGAGCGACGTAAGTCCTTGAAAGCAGGTCCGCTGTGAATACGTCCCTGTACGCTCGACGGCCG
>JAWLHA010000066.1:0-22994 GCA_041690535.1 Gammaproteobacteria bacterium
CAAGCCGCCGCACTCCCGATCAGCGCCCTCGCGATTCCCCGGAGTGCGGCGGCTTGCCGCCGCTTTACTTAGCGGGAGCTTGCTCCCGCGTCCCCCGGCATTCCCGCGCCGTGGGGAATTTCCTAAGCGGGGCCTGTTCGCCGCACGCCGGTTCCGGAGGACCCAGAACCCCTTGCGGTCCGGTAGGCTCGGCCGTCGGATCAACGGTTCAGCCACTCCATGTACGCACGCACCCCCTCTTCCACCGTCTTGAACGGCGCGTCGTAGCCGGAAGCGCGCAGGGCGGAGACATCGGCCTGGGTGAAGCTCTGGTAGCGCCCCCTGAGGTGGTCGGGGAAGGGGATATATTCGACCTTGCCCTTCTGGTAGTAGCCGATCACCGCGTTGGCCACATCGTTGAAGGTCTGGCTGCGGCCGGTGCCCACGTTGTAGATCCCGGAGACTTGGGGGTGGTCCAGGAACCAGAGGTTCACCGCCACCGCATCGCCCACGTAGATGAAGTCGCGGCGCTGTTCGCCGTTGCCGTAGCCGTCACACCCCTCGAACAGGCGAACGGTGTCGCTCTCCTTCAACTGGTTGTGGTGGTGGAAGGCCACGCTCGCCATGCTCCCCTTGTGCTGCTCGCGGGGGCCGTAGACGTTGAAGTAGCGGAAGCCGGCGATCTGGCTCTTGGCAGTGGGCAGCAGGCGGCGCACGTACTGGTCGAAAAGGAACTTGGAGTAGCCGTAGACGTTGAGCGGCTCCTCGTGCTCGCGCTTCTCGCTGAACACAGTCCCCGAGCCGTAGACGGAGGCGGAGGAGGCGTAGATGAACTGAACCCCCTCGTTGAGGCAGTAGTGCAGCAGGGCCTTCGAGTATTCGAAGTTGTTCTGCATCATGAACTTCCCGTCCCACTCGGTGGTGGAGGAGCAGGCCCCTTCATGGAAGATGGCCTCCACCGGCTCGGCAAAGTCCCAACCCGCCTGCACGTGTGCGAGGAAGTCGTCCTTGTCCAGGTAGTCCATGATCTCGCAATCGGCGAGATTCTTGAATTTGGTGCCGTCCGAAAGGTCGTCCACCACGAGAATGTCGGTCCGGCCCCGGTCATTGAGGGCCTTGACAATGTTGCTGCCGATGAAGCCGGCACCGCCGGTTACGATGATCATTGCTGCATTCTTCCCCTCGCTGGTCGTCGCTGGTCGTCGCTGGTCGTCGCTGGTCGCTGGTCGCTGGTCGCTGGTCGCTGGTCGCTGGTGATTAGATCACCTCGTCAAGAGGGGATCAACCTGACTACACGCCTGTAGGTCCGCCTTCAGGCGGACAGAAGCAACCCATGCGTCTGAAGGCGCACCTACAGGTTAAACTCCAAGGTAATCAGTCTTCCCAGCCTCAAGCGACTAACGACTGGTTCTAATGATCTCCACAATACGCGTCGTCGAGCACCCATCCAAAAAGTCCAGGATCACCACCTCGCCTCCTGCGCCCGTGACGCACTTGCCACCGGCCACCTCGTGGGGCTGATAGTCGCCGCCCTTCACCAGCACATCGGGCTTGAGGCGGCAGATGAGCCGCTCGGGGGTGTCCTCGGAAAAGGGCACCACCCAATCCACCGCCCCCAGGGCGGAGAGGACCGCCATGCGCTGGGCCACCGGATTGATGGGGCGCTCGGCCCCCTTCAGGCGCTTGACCGAGTCATCGTCGTTCACCGCCACAATGAGGCGGTCGCCCAGGCGGGCGGCCTGCTCCAGGTATTGCACGTGGCCGGCGTGGAGAATGTCGAAACAGCCGTTGGTCATCACCACCCGCTCGCCGTGGAGCTGCGCATCCTGCACCAGAGCGGCCAGGCGGTCTTCGCCGACCACGCCGCGGGCCGGCTGCTCCTGGGAACGCAGCGCTTGGCGGAGTTCCGGGACGGTGACCGTGGCCGTGCCCAGCTTGCCAACCACCACCCCGGCCGCCAAATTGGCCAGGGCCGTCGCTTCGGCCATCTCCTCGCCGGCGGCGAGGGTGGTGGCCAGCACCGAGATCACCGTGTCGCCCGCGCCGGTCACGTCGTAGACCTCCCGGGCCCGGGTGGGCATGTGCACCGGTGGATGCTCGCGGCGCAGCAGCGTCATCCCCTTCTCGCTACGGGTGATGAGCAGCGCCTCCAGGGTCAGTTCGTCACGCAGCCGTTCGCCGCGGGTGACCAGTTCCTCTTCGCCGGCGCACTTGCCGGCGACCGCCTCGAACTCCGACAGATTGGGGGTGATGAGGGTGGCGCCCCGGTAGGGGGTGAAGTCCCGCCCTTTGGGGTCCACCAGCACCGGCTTGCCGGCCTTGCGCGCCAGGGCGATGAGCTCCTGGGCGCGGCGCAGTGCCCCCTTGCCGTAGTCGGAGAGGATCACCGCATCGGCCTCGGGAAGCAGCTGTTCGAAGCTCTGGAGCAGATCGGCGCAGTCGTGGCCTGGAAAGCCGTCCTCGAAGTCGAGGCGGATGAGCTGCTGATGGCGACTCAGCACCCGCAGCTTGGTCACGGTGGCGGAGCCGGGTAGCCGCTCGAAGTGGCAGCGCACACCGGCCTCACTGAGGCGGCGTTCGAGCATGTCGGCCGATTCGTCGTCGCCCGTGAGTCCGAGCACCATGGCGGTGGCCCCCAAGGCGGCGATGTTGAGCGCCACGTTGCCCGCGCCGCCGGGGCGCTCCTCGGCATCGCCCACCAAAACCACGGGCACCGGCGCCTCGGGAGAGATGCGCGAGGTATCCCCGTGCCAGTAGCGGTCCAGCATCAGGTCGCCGACCACGAGGACCCGCGCCTTGTCGAACATCGGAAGATTGGCTGCCTTCATCATTCCGCCCGTCGTACATTAAATCGCGCATTTTAGCGCGAAAGGGGGCGTCCAGGTGAGAAAAGCTTCTCGCGGTACAGGGTGAACGCATACTAACGTCACGGCCGTGCCGTGAGCGTTGTAAGTCCTTGGGTAAGTATGCGTTTACCCTGTCTCGCGGCAGGAGACCGAGAGCCCGGCGGCGAATGCCACCGTGTAGACAAGATATGGATTGACGAAGGGGTTGCGCGCAAGCCACCCCTCGCTCAGGCCGAACACGGCAAAGGCCGCGAGGGTCAGCAGTCCGGCCAGGGCATGAAACCGGGGCCAGGGCGCCTCGCAACCCTGCAGACCTCTCAAGAACAGTCGCCCGGGTACGACGAAGAGGACAACCACCAGCGTGAGCAGTCCTGCTGCGCCAAGCGTGGCGAGCGCGTCAAAGTAGATGCTGTGAGCATGGCCATAGGCGGCATGGCTGCTGAGGGAGGCGCCGGCCTCGATCAGCCCCCGGGAGTCAGTGGCGAAGTCACCGATGCCCGTGCCCAGGAGCGGGTGCTCTCCCCAAATCAGCAGGGCGTTGCGCCACATGTTGAGGCGATCGCCCAGTGAGCTGTGTTGGCTGGGGTCCATCGCGTAAAGCTGCAGATCTGCGAACGCCTGGTTCACGTGCCGGACAAGGAAATCGAATTGGAAGGCGCCGATCACGGCCAGCGCCCCCAGTAACATGGCGCCAGGCAACCACAGATGCTTGGAAAACCGCCCTCGACCTTCCCACAGAAGCAGGACTACGAGTACCGGAAGAAAAATCCAGGCCCCCCGCGCCGCCGCAAGGACAGCGGCGTAACCGGCCGCTGCAATGGCGGCGATCAGGAGGGCGAAATGCCAGGGGGTGCGGGCAACGGTCACCAAGGCTGCGGCAAGTATGGCCATGATGAGCACGGCCATGTCCCCGAAGATGATCTTCATGTAGAGCCCGCTCGCCAGCGGGTGACCAAGCAAATGCACCTCGTACACCGCCTGCCCCAGCAGGGATAAGGCACCCAGCAACGCGCCGACGAGGATAGGGCGTCCCGCGGCGAGCCCGGCACGCAGCACGAGCAGATAGAGAACACCGAAGGTGGCAAGACGGAAGTAACGCTCCAACCGCTTCCAGGCGGTGTCAATATCCTCGCTGTAACCGAGGCTAAGCAGGGCGAGGAGAAAGAGCAGGAGATAGCCGGCGAAAAGCAACCTTTCGAAGGAGGTCAGCACTTCGCGGGCGGGCCAGGCGAAGGCGATCCCCAGCAGGAGGAGAGACGTATAGATGATGCTCCCGCCGTGATCGACGGAGAGCGAGACGACGGGAAAAAGACCGAAGAGCCCCCCCACCAGAGCGGGAATCCATTTCGCCGGTGGTGGATGGGGGGGCATGGTGGGACCTAGCGTTTTTCTGCGTGATCCTTCAGGAGGTATTCCGCACCGCAATAGGGGCACTTGGCCACGCCGGTCTGCTCGATGGGCAGGTAGACCCGCGGGTGCATGCTCCACAGTGCACTCTGGTCGGTGGGGCAGTGCAGGGGCAGATCCTTCCGGGTGACCTCATACCGGACCACACTGGCGCGGGCGGTCCCTTGTTTCATGCTGCTACTCATCGAATCCTCCGTCGTTGTTTGCAGCCCAGGTACCTCGAAGGCGGGAGAAGCCCCTGTCCCTGCGGGAAGTCCGCCCTCCGGCCTCACGGGTCGCCCCCTATTTAACGTAGGTCAACCACTCGGGGTATTCCTCCCTTCGCCCGTGCACCTGGTCGAAATACATGCTCTGCAGCCGCTCGGTGATGTGTCCGCGCCGGCCGCTGCCAATGGTCCGACCGTCCACCTCGCGGATCGGGGTGACCTCGGCGGCCGTCCCGGTAAAGAACGCCTCGTCGGCCACGTACACCTCATCCCGGGTGATCCGCTTCTCGCGAACCGGCACCCCGATCTCCGCGGCCAGCCGCATGATGGTCTCGCGGGTAATGCCGTCCAGGGCGGAGGTGAGGTCGGGGGTGAAGATGGTGCCGTTGCGGATGATGAAGATGTTCTCGCCGCTGCCTTCGGCCACATAGCCCTCCGGGTCCAGCAGCATCGCCTCGTCATAGCCGCAGCCCAGGGCCTCCTGCAACGCCAGCATGGAGTTCATGTAGTTGCCGTTGGCCTTGGCCTTGCACATGGTCACGTTGACGTGATGGCGGGTGTAGGAGGAGGTGCGGATCCGGATCCCCTTCTCCATCCCCTCGGCTCCCAGGTAGGCCCCCCACGACCAGGCGGCGACCATCACATGCACCTGCAGGTTGTCGGCGCGCAGACCCATCCCCTCCGATCCATAGAAGCACATGGGCCGGATGTAGGCCGATTCGAGCTTGTTCTCCCGTACCGCCGCCCGCTGCGCCTCGTTGATGGTCTCCTTGTCGAAAGGCATCCGCATGTTGAGGATGTGGGCCGAGCGGAACAGCCGATCGGTGTGGTCCTGAAGCCGGAAAATGGCCGTACCCTTCTCGGTCTTGTAGGCGCGAACGCCCTCGAACACCCCCATGCCGTAGTGCAGGGTGTGGGTCAGGACGTGGGTCTTCGCCTCACGCCAGGGAACCAGTTCCCCGTCCAGCCAGATGACGCCGTCACGGTCGTCCATCGACATCGCTTCGCTCTCCTCAGAAAAATTCAGTCAGTTCTTCAGCAAAAAGTGGGGCCCGCCGCACGCTAACCTTCGATGAGCGCGTTCCAAATTCGGGCGACCTGGGCACGGTAGTCCGTAAACTCCCCTGCATCGACAATGGCGGGTTGATCCTGGAGGGTCAGCCGGTGGCCCCGGGCGCGATAAGCGCGGTAGGCATCGCTGAGCAGGACCACGTCCGGCTCCGGTAACAGGCCCTTGTCGGCAAACGTCTGCAGCAAGCGGATATTGTCGGTGTATTCCAGAAGGGCGGGGTGGTCATGTGCCCAAGCCAGCACGCCATATTGCACCATAAATTCGATGTCCGCCATACCGCCTCGGTCCTGCTTCAGATCGAACTGCCCCTCCCGGGCCTTGGAGAGACCGGCGCGCATCCGCTCCCGCATCTCCCGCACCTCCCGACGCAGTTCGGCGAGGTCGCGCTGGCGGGAGAGTGCTTCGCGGCGGATCTTCTCGAAGCTTTCGATCACCGCCGGATCGCCCGCCACCGCCCGGGCCCGCACCAGTGCCTGATGCTCCCAGGTCCAGGCTTGCCCCGCCTGGTACTCGCTGAACGCAGCGACACTGCTCACCAGCAACCCCGAGGCCCCGCTGGGGCGCAAGCGGGTATCCACCTCGTAGAGGATCCCCGCCGGGGTGCGGGTATGGAGAATGTGGATAATGCGCTGCCCCAGACGGGCATAGAACACGGCGTTGTCCAGGGGTTTGGCACCGTTGGTACTCCGCCCCTGGCTGTCCGATGAGTGCAGGAACACAATATCCAGGTCCGAGCCGTAGCCCAGCTCGATCCCCCCGAGCTTGCCATAGCCGATCACCGCAAAACCGGTGTCGCACACCCGGGCGTCGCCACACCAAGGGCGACCATGGCGCTCAATCAGGTGCCTCCAGGCCAGATCGAGGCTGGCCCCCAGCACCACCTCGGCGATCTCGGTGAGGTGATCGCTCACTACCATGAGCGGCACCGCCTCCATGATGTCCGCCGCAGCCACCCGCAGTACGTTGGCCTGCTTGAAGTGACGCAAAGTTTCCATCTGCTGCTCGAGGTCGTCGGGACCGCATTGGAGCAACCGCTGGCGAAGTTCGTTGGCCAGCTCGTCCCGCCGGGGCGGGGCGTAGAGGGCGCGCGGGTCCAGCAGCTCATCCAGCAGCTGGGGATAACGGCTGAGGAGTGCGGCGATCCAGGAGCTGGCCCCGCACAGCCGCACCAGCTGGGAGAGTGCCATGGGATTTTCCACCAGCAGCGAGAGGTAGGAGGTGCGACGGGCCACCGCCTCCACCAGGGCCAGCAGGCGCTTCAAGGCGGCGTCGGGATGCTCGCTCTGGCCGGCCGCGCCGAGAAGCAGCGGCATCAATTGGTTCATGCGCGTGCGCCCCTGGCTGGAGAGGCTCACAAAGGAGCGACCGCCCCGGACCTGCTGGACCAACCGGTACACCTCCCCGCTCTCCCGGTAACCGGCCTCGGTCAGCCGTGCTTCGGCCTGCTCCTCATCCACATTGCCCTGCCAGACGGCCGTGAGGTCCAGGGCGTCCGCCTTGGCATGCTCGGTCTGGGGGGCGGCGAACACCTGTTCGAAGTGCTCGTGGACCCGCCGCATATGACGGCGCAATGTCTTCTCGAAGACCGCCCAGTGGGGGAATCCCATGGAAAACGCCAGGCGCAGCCGTTCCGTTTCGCCCTTGGGGAGGGTGTGGGTCTGCTGCTCGGCCCACTCCTGAAGCCGATGCTCGGTGTGGCGCAGGAAGGTGTAGGCCTCGACCAGTTCGTGGACCACGAAGTCGGGCAGTAGCTGGAATCCCCGTAGCGCCTCCAGCACCGTGAGGATACGACGCACCTGCAGGGTGGGCTCCCGTCCGCCGCGGATGAGCTGAAAGGCCTGGCCGATGAACTCCACCTCGCGGATGCCGCCTGCACCGAGCTTGACGTTCTCCTCCATGCCCTTGCGCTGTACCTCGCGGGCAATCATCGCCTTCATTTCGCGCAGTGACTCGAACGCCCCGTAGTCCACGTAGCGACGGTAGACGAAGGGCTTGAGCGCCTTCATGAGCCGCGCGCCCGCCTGGAGGTCCCCCGCCACGACCCGCGCCTTGATCATGGCGTAGCGCTCCCACTCCCGCCCGTGGATCTGGTAGTAGTTCTCCAGGGCATCAAAGCTGAGCGCCAGGGCGCCGCTCTCCCCGAACGGGCGCAGGCGCATGTCCACCCGGAACACAAAGCCGTGGGCGGTGGTGGCATCGAGGGCGGCGATGAGCCGCTGCCCCAGGCGGATGAAAAACTCCTGATTGCTGAGCGGCCGTGCCGCCCCTTGGGTCTCGCCATCCTCCGGGTAGGCGAAGATGAGATCGATGTCGGAACAGAAGTTGAGCTCATGGGCCCCCAGCTTGCCCATACCCAGGACGACCAGCCGTTGGACTTCCCCTTGGGCATTGACCGGCGTGCCCCAGCGCTCGCAGTGCCAGGCATGGAGCCGGTCCAGTGCCGCCGCGACGCACGCATCGGCAAGGCCGGAGAGGTCGCCGGTGGTTTCGTTCAGCTCGGCTCGGCGCGCCAGATCACGCCACGCGATACGGACCATTTCGCGGCGCCGAAAACGGCGCAGGACTTCACCCAACGCGGGTTCTGCGGTGACCGTCGCGAGCAGGGCTTCAAGGCGCTGACCGTAGTGCGACTCGGGGTAGCTGCGGGCGAGATCGCCGCTCGCCCAGAGGTCCTGGAGCAGGGCTGTGTCACGGATGCAGGTCTGCGCCACGAAGTCACTCGCCCCCCAAACGCGCGCCAACTCCCCCTGCAGCTCGGGAGCGACGGGCTGATTCTGTTCGCGGAAGCGCTCCCAAAGACTCGCCACGCGACCACGGAGCGGCTCGGGGAGCGGGGTGAGGTCGAGACAATCTGGAGATGATGAGGTCACGGGCATCCTTCCGCCTGGGCAAGAGGCCCCATTGTACCAGCGCGCAACGCAGATACGAGATGCGCGACGAGGCGGCAGCCCAGCCGCAGGCGCCGTAGGTCAGGTTTGCGAAGCTGCCTGACAATCTCTCCCCTCATCATGCGCCCGGGCCGTCAAGCAGCCTTCGGCGGCATGATCTCATCGGCGTTTTGCTCTCGCCAAGCCACCAAGAACGCCAAGAACCCCAGAACCGGCGAGAATGCGGCCGATCAGTCGGCAGTGAGTAAACGATGGCCCAAGATGACCGCTGGGGGTTCTCGCCAAGGACCAAAACCCCTGCAGCAAGCGCCGGGCCGTCCGATCCTCGCCGCTTCGCCGCTACCCGCCAGTGGGCCGCCGCACAGTGCATGAGTACATCGCGCGTTCTGCGGTTTTCTTGGCGTGCTTGGCGGCTTGGCGAGAGCATTTGGATCCCAGCAAACCGGTTTACCCGCAAGTTTCTGCCGCGGGCAAAAAAAAAGGCCCCGCCGAAGCGGGGCCTTCTTCGTTCAGGCTGCGAGCGCGCCGAGGATTACATCATCCCCATGTCACCCATGCCGCCGCCCATCGGAGGCGCCTTCTCCTCCTTCGGGATCTCGGCGACCATCGCCTCGGTGGTGATCATCAGACCGGCCACGGAAGCGGCGTTCTGCAGGGCGCTGCGGGTCACCTTGGTGGGGTCCAGGATGCCCATTTCCAGCATGTCGCCGAACTCACCGTTGGAGGCGTTGTAGCCATAGCTGCCGCTGCCTTCCTTCACCTTGTTGACGACCACGGAGGGCTCGTCACCGGCGTTGGCCACGATCTGGCGCAGGGGCTCCTCCATGGCGCGCAGGGCAATGGTGATACCCACGTCCTGGTCGTGGTTGATACCCTTGACGCCCTTCAGGGCCTGCAGGGCACGGATGAGGGCCACGCCGCCGCCGGGCACCACGCCCTCTTCCACCGCTGCACGGGTGGCGTGCAGGGCGTCTTCGACGCGAGCCTTCTTCTCTTTCATCTCCATCTCGGTGGCGGCACCCACCTTGATGACGGCCACACCGCCCGCCAGCTTGGCGACACGCTCCTGGAGCTTCTCGCGGTCGTAGTCGGAGGTGGTCTCTTCGATCTGGGCGCGGATCTGGGCCACACGGGCCTCGATGTCCTCGCCACGGCCGGCGCCGTCGATGATGGTGGTGTTTTCCTTGGTCACGACGACCTTGCGGGCCTGGCCCAGGTCATCCAGGGAGGCCTTCTCCAGGGAGAGACCCAGCTCTTCGGAGATCACCTGACCGCCGGTGAGGATGGCGATGTCCTGCAGCATGGCCTTGCGGCGATCACCGAAGCCGGGGGCCTTGACGGCCGCGACCTTGACGATACCGCGGATGCTGTTGACCACCAGGGTGGCCAGGGCCTCACCCTCGACGTCCTCGGAGATGATCAGCAGGGGCTTGCCGGACTTGGCCACCCCTTCCAGCACCGGCAGCAGCTCACGGATGTTAGATATCTTCTTGTCGAACAGCAGGATGAAGGGATCCTCCAGCTCTGCGCTCATGTTCTGCTGGTTGTTGACGAAGTAGGGGGAGAGGTAACCGCGATCGAACTGCATCCCCTCCACCACGTCGAGGTCGTTCTCCAGGCCGGAGCCCTCTTCCACGGTGATGACCCCTTCCTTGCCCACCTTCTCCATCGCGTTGGCGATGATGCGGCCGATCTCCTCGTCGGAGTTCGCGGAGATGGTGCCCACCTGGGCGATGGACTTGTTGTCGGTGCAGGGCTTGGAGAGCTTCTTCAGCTCTTCGACGGCGGTGGTCACGGCCTTGTCGATGCCGCGCTTCAGATCCATGGGGTTCATGCCGGCGGCCACGGCCTTCATCCCCTCGACGAGGATGGACTGGGCCAGCACGGTGGCGGTGGTAGTGCCGTCACCGGCCACGTCGGAGGTCTGCGAGGAGACTTCCTTCACCATCTGGGCACCCATGTTTTCGAACTTGTCTTCCAGTTCGATCTCCTTGGCCACGGAGACGCCGTCCTTGGTGATGGTGGGGGCGCCGAAGCTCTTCTCGAGCACCACGTTGCGGCCCTTGGGACCGAGGGTCACCTTGACGGCGTTGGCCAGGATGTTGACGCCGTGCAGCATGCGGCCGCGGGCATCGGTGGAAAATTTGACTTCTTTCGCTGCCATTGTTCTTTCCTCTTGAGAATCCGGTGATGTTCAGATCGGCTTGCGACGACGAGGCTTAGCCTTCGATCACGGCCATGATGTCGTCTTCGGACATCACCAGCAGTTCCTGGCCGTCGTGCTTGATCTTGGAGCCGGCGTACTGGCCGAAGAGGACCTTGTCGCCCACCTTGACGTTCATCGGGCGGACATCGCCCTTGTCGGTGGCCTTGCCGGGACCGACGGCCAGCACTTCGCCGCGGTTGGGCTTTTCGGCCGCGGTATCGGGGATCACGATGCCACCGGCGGTGGTGCGCTCTTCTTCCATGCGACGAACGATCACACGATCGTGAAGCGGACGAATGTTCATTGCTTTCGTTTCTCCTAGGTCACGAACAATTTGTTTTCATATGAAAAGAGGCGGGCAGCCATCCGCGGATGGACCGCCGAGTGCCCCCCGTGAGCGCTGTTAGCACTCGCCTCACGTGAGTGCTAATAATAGGGACGAATCTTGAATAGTCAAGGCGTGCAAGGCAGGTACGAGGGGCGAGGAAGAGACGGGCAGCGGCCGCCTGTAGGAGGCCCGCCCCCGGGCCAAATGGCTTTCAGGGTCGGGGGGGGAGGATAGACGGGTGGCACAGCACCGTCGAATGATCCCTGCTCCCCCCCCCAGGGTGAACGCATACTAACGTCGTGGCCGTGCTGTGAGCGGCCCCCCCTGCCGCATCACTCCTCTTCCCGCCGAAAATTCCCCTCGATGACTGAGGGACCCCGCTCGCGGGGTGCCCCGGGGCTATGCACCTGGATGATTCCCCGCTCCAGCACCCGCACGATCATCGCTTGCCGCAAAGGGGGGACCAACCCCAAAAAGCCGATGGCGTCGGTGAAGAACCCGGGGGTGAGCAGGAGCGCCCCGCACAGCAGGAGAATCACCCCTTCGAGCATGGCCACCGTGGGCAACTCCCCCACGGCCATGGAGCGACGCGCCCTGGTCAGCGTCTGCACCCCCTGGTACCGCAGAAGCCACGCACCGAGCACGGCAGTGAAGACCACCAGGAAAACGGTCGGCCACGCCCCCACCACTCCCCCCACCTTGATGAGCAGGTAGATCTCAAGCAGCGGGATCAGGAGGAACAGCAGGAACAGGCTTCTGAGAATTGGCATCGCACTCACCGATGGGTTTAAAGTATTGGACCACGCGCCTCCCGGCCCCCGATAACGCATCTAAGGAATAAAAAGGCCGGACCGTAACTCTACCTTAATGTCGCACGGTTTACCTGAGCCATGGACCATTGCCTCGTCCTGAACACCTGTCCCGACCTTCAGACGGCGGAAGCACTCGCGGTGCTGCTCGTGGAGCAGAAGTTGGCCGCCTGCGTCAACATCGTTCCGGGGGTCTGCTCCGTCTACGCATGGAAGGGCGCGGTTGTGAAGGAGGGTGAGGTGCTGTTGCTCATCAAGACCCGCGCCGACGCCTACCCACAACTGGAGGAGACGGTGAAGGCACATCACCCCTATGACGTTCCGGAGGTGATTGCCCTCCCCATCGACACGGGTCTGAGCAGTTACCTGGCCTGGATCGACACACACTTGGAAAACAAGAAATGAGAAGAGTGCACGCCCTGCTGCTGCTGTTGTCCGTCCTTTTTGCGTTCACCACTTATGCCGAAGAGGAGCTGTTGGAGCCCGACCAGGCCTTCCGGCTCGAGGTCACCGCCCTTGATGCCGAGACGCTCCGGGCGGAGTGGACGGTGGCCGACGGGTACTACCTCTACCGGAGCAAATTCCAGTTCCGCTCCGACACCCCGGGGATCGAATTCGGCACACCGCGCTTTCCCGCAGGGAAGATCAAGAACGACGAGTTCTTCGGGGAGGTGGAGATCTACCATGGCCGCGTCAGTGTCGAACTGCCGGTGGTCCGTGGCAACACCGCCGCCGCCATGACCCTGAAGCTCACCACCACCTCCCAGGGCTGCGCCGAACAGGGGGTCTGCTACCCGCCTCACCGTCAAAGCCGGGAAGTTGCGTTGCCCGCGTCGGCAAAGAAGACCTCTGCCAGCCCGCGCAGTGCCCTGCTGGGCGGGCTCTTCGGGGGGGGCGAGGAGGAGGTGCTCGATCCGGAGCAGGCTTTCCGTTTCGATACCGAGGTGGTCGATGCCGGCACGATCGTGGCCCGCTGGCAGATCGCCCCGGCTCACTACCTCTACAAGGACAAGTTCAAGTTCGAACTGCTGGACGCGGCCGGGGTGCAGCTCGGCGCCGTGAGCCTGCCCGAGGGTGAGGAGAAGGAGGACGAGTTCTTCGGCCGCATTCGCGTCTTCCACGACCAGGTGGAGGCCCGCCTGGCCCTGCAGCGCGAGGACGGTGCCGCGCGCAAGATCACCCTCCGGGTGAGCTATCAAGGCTGCGCCGAGGCGGGGATCTGCTATCCCCCAATGAAGAAGGAGAGCGTGCTGAGCCTGCCGGCCGGCAGCGCAACGGCCATCCCGACGGGGGGGGCCGGGACGAGCACCGCGGTAGCGTCCACGGTCACCCCTTCTCTCTCGGAGCAGGACACCCTCGCCCTCTCCCTCGCCAGCGGCGATACCCTGGTGACCATCCTCACCTTCTTCGGACTGGGCCTGCTGCTCGCCTTCACCCCATGCGTCTTCCCCATGATCCCCATTCTCTCCAGCATCATCGTGGGCCAGGGCGAAGGGCTCACCACCCGCAGGGCCTTCACCCTCTCCGCCGTCTATGTGATTGCCATGGCACTCACCTACACGGTGGCCGGAGTGATCGCGGGGCTGTTCGGCGCCAACCTGCAGGCCACCTTCCAGAACCCCTGGATCCTGGGGAGCTTCAGCTTGGTCTTCGTGCTGCTGGCGCTCTCCATGTTCGGCTTCTATGAATTGCAGCTGCCCTCGGCCCTGCAGAGCCGACTGGCCACCTTGAGCAATCGCCAGCAGAGTGGCTCGGTGGCGGGCGTGGCGATCATGGGGCTGCTCTCGGCCCTCATTGTCGGTCCCTGCGTGGCCCCGCCGCTGATGGGGGCACTGATCTATATCGGGCAGACCGGCGATCCCTGGCTGGGTGGCTCTGCCCTGTTTGCCCTCAGTCTCGGCATGGGGGCGCCGCTGCTGGCCATCGGCACCTCCGCCGGTAAGCTGCTTCCCCGCGCCGGCGGCTGGATGAACGCAGTCAAGGGCGTCTTCGGGGTGATGTTGCTGGCGGTGGCCGTCTGGATGCTTGAGCGCATTCTACCCGGCGGGGTGGTGATGGTACTGTGGGCCCTGCTGCTGGTGGTGCCGGCCATCTACATGGGGGCGCTGGAACCTGTGGCCCAAGGGAGCTCCGGCTGGAAAAAGCTTTGGAAAGGGCTGGGGCTGATGATGCTGATCCACGGTGGCCTGCTGCTCATTGGTGCCGCCGGGGGCAGCACCGACCCGCTCCAGCCCCTCAGGGGTTTTGGCCTCTCGGCCGCTGGAGGCAGTGCGGCCCTGCCCGCCCATCTGGAGTTCAAGACCATCAAGACCAGTGCGGATCTGGATCGGGAGCTCGCGGCCGCAGGCGCCCAGGGCAAACCGGTCATGCTCGACTTCTACGCCGACTGGTGTGTCTCCTGCAAGGAGCTGGAGAAGTACACCTTCTCCGATCCCCAGGTGCAGCGCGCCCTGACCGGCACCGTCCTGCTCCAGGCTGACGTGACCGCCAACGATGAGGCCGACCAGGTGCTGCTCAAGCGCTTCGGCCTGATCGGTCCGCCGGCCGTCCTGTTCTTCGGCAGCGATGGTGCTGAACGCTCCCCCTACCGGCTCATTGGGTACCTGGAGGCGGTGAAGTTCGAGGAGCGCGCCCGTCAGGCCTTAGGGTCGTAAACACAGACAAGGAGTCACCCATGGCATTGATCCGTAACTTGGCGACCCTGCTGCTGGCCGCCGCCCTGGTCGGCTGCAGCGGGGGGGATGGCGGCGCCACGGCGGTCTCCACGGAACGCCAAACCGCCGAGGCGCTCCAGTTCAGTCTGCCGGACCTCGACGGCACCCCCCGCAATCTCGGCGAGTGGAGCGGCCGGGTGGTTCTGCTCAACTTCTGGGCGCCCTGG
The DNA here is from genome assembly GCA_041690535.1 of Gammaproteobacteria bacterium. Taxonomy (GTDB): domain Bacteria; phylum Pseudomonadota; class Gammaproteobacteria; order Thiohalomonadales; family Thiohalomonadaceae; genus JAWLHA01. The sequence goes on from JAWLHA010000066.1 coordinate 14,623, forward strand.
TGTCCTCCCTGCCGCAAGGAGATCCCTGCGTTGATGGAACTGCAGGCAAAATACGGTGAGCGGGGTCTGACCGTGGTGGGCGTGGCCGTGGACACCCATCAGAACACCCAGGACTATGCCGACAGCATGGCTATCGACTACCCCATCCTGGTGGGTGAGGAGCAGGGCATCGAGCTCGCCGGCGCTTTCGGCAATCACCTGGGGGCCTTGCCGTACTCCGTGGTCCTTGATCGTGGAGGGAAGGTCCAGACCAGTCACCGTGGTGAAATTTCCTTGGAACAGGCGGAACAGGCGGTTGTTCCACACCTCTAACCGCATTTCTCACCAGGGACGGCCTCACCCAGGGTGAGCGCATACTTACCCAAGAGCGACGTAAGTCCTTGAAAGCAGGTCGTCGGCCGCATGGACGCGGCCGTCGAGCGTACAGGGACGTATTCACAGCGTACCTGCTTTCAAGGACTTACGTCGCTCACAGCACGCCAGTGACGTTAGTATGCGTTCACCCTGCGGCCTCACCCCGCATCGCTCCGGTGCGGGCGCAAACTGTGAAACCGGTCACGATAGCAACTGACCCTATCTTGCGATGATCTGAGCGCAACTGCGGAGAACTGCCCGTTTATGGACATGCCCGCGGCAATCGTGCACAATGCGGGCCCAAAAACGGGTGATCTCTGTCCTGCGCAGAAGTCCCATCAACCCCCAAAAGAGCATCAGGAACCGACGCCGATGGCCAAGCTGCTGGTTCTCAACGGCCCCAATCTCAATCTGCTCGGCATCCGGGAACCCGATCACTACGGTAAGGACACGCTGGGGAGCATCGATGCGCGCCTGAGACAGCGGACCGAAGCGGCCGGGCACACATTCGAGAGCTTTCAGAGCAACGCGGAACATGCCCTCGTCGAACGGGTCCATCAAGCCCGAGAGCAGGGGGTGGGGTTCATTATCATCAATCCGGCCGCGTTCACACATACCAGTGTGGCCCTGCGCGATGCGCTGGCCGCGGTGGCGATCCCCTTCATCGAGGTGCACCTGTCCAACGTGCACGCGCGGGAGCCGTTTCGCCGCCACTCCTATTTTTCGGACATCGCCGGCGGCGTGATCAGCGGCCTTGGGGCCGTTGGCTATGAGCTGGCCCTCGAGGCGGCGCTGCGCCGTCTCACCAAACAAGATTAAAAGAGATAACGGGTAGAGCAATGGATATTCGCAAGGTCAAGAAACTGATTGAGCTTCTGGAGGAGTCGGGGATCGCGGAGATCGAGATCCACGAGGGAGAGGAGTCCGTCAGGATCAGCCGTCACAGCCAGACGGCCATGCCCACGTTCATGGCACCGCCGCCGGTGTACCAGCAGGCCCCTGCGGCCGCCCCTGCTCCGGCCGTAGGTGCTGCGGCGCCCGCTGCCGAGGAGAAGATCGCCGGTCACGTGGTCACCTCCCCCATCGTCGGCACCTTCTACCGGGCCTCCTCGCCCGGATCGAAGGCGTTCGTGGAGGTTGGCCAGTCGGTGAAGGTGGGCGATACCCTCTGCATCATCGAAGCGATGAAGATCATGAACCAGATCGAGGCCGACAAGGCCGGCGTGGTCAAAGCCGTTCTCGTGGAGAACGGCCAGCCCGTGGAATTCGATCAGCCGCTTGTGGTCATCGACTGAGCCACCCACGCGAACGACAGCTGAGCCCATGTTTGAGAAGATAGTCATTGCCAATCGGGGCGAAATCGCCCTGCGCGTGCTGCGCGCCTGCCGCGAGCTGGGGATCAAGACGGTGGCGGTCCACTCCACCGCCGACCGGGACCTCAAGCACGTCCGCCTTGCCGACGAGTCGGTGTGCATCGGCCCGCCGCCCTCCGGCGAGAGTTACCTCAACATCCCGGCCATCATCAGCGCCGCCGAGGTCTCCGATGCGACCGCTATCCATCCCGGTTACGGTTTTCTCTCCGAGAACGCCGATTTCGCCGAGCGGGTGGAACAGAGCGGGTTCGTCTTCATCGGTCCCCGTCCGGATACCATTCGCCTCATGGGTGACAAGGTCTCGGCCATCCGGGCCATGAAGGAGACGGGCGTGCCCTGCGTGCCCGGCTCCGACGGCCCCCTGGGCGACGACCCCGACGAGAACCTGCGCATGGCCCGTCAGATCGGCTATCCGGTGATCATCAAGGCGGCCGGCGGCGGCGGGGGCCGCGGCATGCGGGTGGTCCATGCCGAGGCGGCCCTGCTCAATGCCATCTCCCTCACCCGCGCCGAGGCCGCCTCCGCCTTCGGCAACAGCATGGTCTACATGGAGAAGTTCCTGGAAAACCCGCGACATGTGGAGATTCAGGTGCTGGCTGACGAGCACGGCAATGCCATTCACCTGGGCGAGCGCGACTGCTCCATGCAGCGGCGCCACCAGAAGGTGATCGAAGAGGCCCCTGCCCCGGGGATCTCCGAGGAACTGCGCAATGAAATCGGCGGCCGCTGTGCCCGCGCCTGCCAGGACATCGGCTACCGCGGCGCCGGGACGTTCGAGTTCCTTTACGAGAACGGCGAGTTCTACTTCATCGAGATGAACACCCGCGTGCAGGTGGAGCATCCGGTGACCGAACTGGTCACCGGCGTGGACATCGTCAAGGAGCAGATCCGCATCGCCGCCGGCGAACCGCTCGCCTACCGGCAGGAGGACATCGTTCTGCGCGGCCACGCCATCGAGTGCCGCATCAATGCGGAGGACCCGGCCTCGTTCATGCCCTCCCCCGGGACCATCAACGCCCTTCACTTCGCCGGTGGCCCCGGTATCCGGGTGGACTCCCACATCTACAACGGTTACAAGGTACCGCCCCACTATGACTCGATGATCGGCAAGCTCATCGCCCACGGCGACAGCCGGGAGACGGCCCTGGCCCGCATGCGAACCGCCCTCAGCGAGATGATCATCGAGGGGATCAAGACCAACATCCCGCTCCATCAGGAGTTGCTGAAGGATTGTGGCTTCCAGGCGGGCGGGACAAACATCCACTATTTGGAGAAAAAGCTCGGAATGTAGCCCCCGTGTTTTCATCCGCCCCGAGGCGAAAGCCGCGGGTGACCTTTCCGGACCGAAATTCCCTGACGGAGGCAGGCCCCGGACTGCCTCTCCCTTCACAGCAACGGTACAGACCGCCTCCATGCCCTGGATCCAACTCATCCTCCAATCCGATGCCGAGGGCGCACCCCGCCTTTCGGAACTGCTCAGCGACTGTGGCGCCGCGGCAGTCACCCTCCAGGACTCGGCCGACCAACCCCTCTACGAGCCTCCCCCCGGCGCGACTCCCCTTTGGAACCGCACCCGGGTCGTGGGGCTGTTTCCGGCCGAGACCGATGCCGAGGCGGTGATGGGGGCAGTCGCGGCGGCCATTGCCCCCGCCCCCGTGCCGCCCTGGCGCGCCGAGGCACTGGAGGACAAGGACTGGAGCCGCGCCTGGATGGACGAATTCAAGCCCATGCGTTTCGGCGAGCGGCTGTGGATTGTGCCCAGCTGGCACGCCGCGCCTGATCCGAACGGGGTCAACCTCCTGCTCGATCCGGGGCTGGCCTTCGGCACCGGTACCCATCCGACCACCAGGCTCTGCCTGGAGTGGCTCGACGCCCATCCGACCGCCGGGTTCACCGTGGTCGATTACGGTTGCGGCTCCGGGGTGCTTGGCGTGGCTGCCGCGCTGCTGGGTGCCTCACGGGTGATCGCCGTCGACAATGACCCCCAGGCCCTGCTGGCCACCCGGGACAATGCGGGTCGCAACGGGGTCTCCGAAGTCATCGCCACCTTCGGCCCGGAGCAGCTTCCCGAGCTGCAGGCCGATGTGGTTCTGGCCAATATCCTGGCGAAACCGTTGGTTGTCCTCGCCGAACGGATCGGAGCCCTGGTACGGCCCGGAGGCGCCCTGGTCCTCTCCGGCATTCTGCCCGAACAGGCCGAAGAGGTTGCCGCCGCGTATCTGCCGAGGTTTGACATGGCACCAGCGGTCGAGTCGGACGGGTGGGTTCGCTTGGAAGGGGTGCGCAAATAGGTTAACGTCACCGGCTGGCTGGTGAGCTTGTACGCCCCGTGCAAGCGCCAGAACCGATTGCCCCGGCAAGCTCGACATGTACACCCAATGCCCCGAATGCCAGACCATCTTTCGTGTCAACGCCGAGCAGCTGAAGGCGGCTCAAGGGCGCGTGCGCTGTGGGCAGTGCCTCGGGGCCTTCGACGCGCTCTCTCACCTGGTCGATCACATCCCTTCGGTCTCGGCTGAGCCGGAGCAGCTTCCTCCATTCGCCCCACCGGATGTGGACACCCTCCGGGGACTGCGCGCCGCCCAAACGCAGACCCGCCCCCCCGGGGGGCGGGCTGCGGCGTACCCGACCGCCCCCGCTCAGGGGGAGGAGGCACGGACGGCGCCCCAAGCCTCCCCCACACCGGCGCCTGCGCCAACACGCCATGGGACGAGCGGCGATCGCCGGTTATCCGGTGAGCAATCCTGGGGCAGGCAGACGGAAGCGCCCGGGCAAGCGGTGCGCTCGAAGAGACCGCCCGAAATCCCGCGGCCGGCCAGGAGGAGCGCGGAGGCGGTGCCAACCCTCCCTTCCGATTTGCAGGGAGCGGCGGGGCGATCCGACGGCGGCTACGTCCTTCCCCCGGATCTGGAGGCCATCCCGCGGCGTCGCCGCTTCGTGGGCACCGTCGGATGGGGCCTCGGCATGGTGGCCTTGACCGGGCTGTTGGCCGCGCAATACGCCTATCACAACCGAACGAGCCTCTCTGCCGAGCCTGAGTGGCGCCCCTGGCTCGAACGGTTGTGTGCCGTCGCGCAGTGCGAACTGCCGCCCCGCCGAGCCCCGGAAGCCATCGGCATGCTCGACCGGACGGTCCAGTCGCACCCCCGCTACCGGGGCGCCCTCCTCATCACCGCCACCCTGGTGAACCGGGCAGATTTTCCTCAGCCCTATCCCCGGGTCGAGATTGTGATGTCGGACCTGAACCAGCAACTGGTGGCCCGACGGACATTCGACCCCGAGCAATATCTCGCCGGGGCGCCGCCGGGCCGTTTCCCGGCGGGCGGCGAGGCACACCTCATGCTCGAGGTCACCGATCCCGGAAACGCCGCCGTCGGCTTCGAATTCAACTTTCTTTGATGGCGGAGCCTTTATGCCGCCCGCCTGAGACGGTATCATTGCCGGTCCCTTTTCGCGGACCCTGTGATACCGAAGCATGCGCATCGGCCCCTACCGGCTTGCCACCCCTCTGATCCTTGCCCCCATGGCCGGGATCACCGATCGTCCGTTCCGGCAGTTGTGCCGGGAGATGGGCGCGGGGATGGCCGTCTCCGAGATGGTCTCCTCCAACTCTCTGCTCTGGGGCAGCGAGAAGACCAAGCGGCGGGCCGATCACGAGGGTGAGTCCGAGCCCCGTTCGGTGCAGATCATGGGGGCGGACCCCGGGATGATGGCCGAAGCGGCGCGCTACAACGCCGACAACGGCGCCCAGATCATCGACATCAACATGGGCTGCCCGGCCAAGAAGGTGTGCAACGTCATGGCCGGTTCCGCGCTGCTGCGGGACGAGGCGTTGGTAGGGCGAATTCTTGATGCGGTGATCGCAGCGGTCGACCTGCCGGTAACCTTGAAGATCCGCACCGGCTGGGATCGCACCAGCCGCAACGGGGTGGCCATTGCCCGCATCGCCGAGCAGGCGGGCATCCAGGCCCTGGCGGTCCACGGGCGCACCCGCGCCGACGGTTACACCGGCGAGGCGGAGTACGACACCATCGCCGAGATCAAGCACGCCGTCGCCATCCCGGTGGTCGCCAACGGCGATATCACCTCCCCCGAAAAGGCAAAATTCGTTCTGGACCACACGGATGTGGATGCCCTGATGATCGGCCGCGCGGCCCAGGGGCGCCCCTGGATCTTCCGGGCGGTGAACCACTACCTGACCACCGGCGAGAAACTGCCCGAGCCGGGCCTGCGGGAGATCCGCCAGATCCTCCTCGACCACCTGGAGACCCTCTACGCCTTCTACGGCGAGTACACCGGGGTGCGCATGGCCCGCAAGCACATCTCCTGGTACACCAAGGGTCAACCCCGGGGAGCGGGCTTCCGTCAGGCGGTCAATCGTGAAGCCAGTGCACAGAAACAAATCAATATGGTCACCGAGTTCTTTGACCAACTCGTTCAGGCTGAGGAGATCGCAGCATGAGTAACAAAACGGCGCAGGGGGGTGCTGTGCCCGTGAACGGCTGCGTCCGGCAGGCGTTGGAGCAGTACTTCGCCGACCTCAACGGTCACGAACCCGGCAACCTCTATCAGCTTCTTTTGGGTGAAGTGGAAAAACCGCTCTTCGAGATCGTGATGGTCCACGCCGGTGGCAACCAGACGCGGGCCGCGGCACTGCTCGGGATCAACCGGGGCACGCTGCGCAAGAAGCTCAAGCAGTACGGGCTTGACGAGTAATCCCGCCCTTCCTTTCGTTTCGCTTTTCGGTTCAGTTCCCGGTGGCCGAGCCCCGGCAAGTCAACAAGGAATAACCTCGATGACCAAGATCCAGCGTGCCCTGATCAGTGTTTCCGACAAAAGCGGCATCGTCGAATTCGCCAAGGCGCTGAAGGCCTTCGGCGTGGAGATCCTCTCCACGGGCGGTACCGCCCGCCTGCTGGCCGACAGCGGCGTGGAGGTGGTGGAAGTCTCCGACTACACCGGCTTTCCGGAGATGATGGACGGACGGGTGAAGACCCTCCATCCCAAGATCCATGGCGGGCTGCTGGGCCGCCGCGGCACCGATGAGGCGGTCATGGCCGAGCACGGCATCGCCCCCATCGACATGGTGGTGGTCAACCTCTATCCCTTCGAACAGACGGTGGCCCGCCCCGACTGCGACCTGCCCACCGCCATCGAGAACATCGACATCGGCGGCCCCACCATGCTGCGGGCCGCCGCCAAGAACCACGCTGTGGTGACCGTGGTGGTGGATGCGGCCGACTACGGCCGGATCATCGCCGAGATGGAGGCCAACGGCGGCGCGGTCAACGATACCATCCGGTTCGACCTGGCAGTGAAGACCTACGAGCACACCGCCCACTACGACGGCGCCATCGCCAACTACCTGGGCCGCATCACCGCCGAGGGCAAGAGCGACTTCCCTCGCACTTTCAACGCCCAGTACCGGAAGGTGCAGGAGATGCGCTACGGCGAGAACCCCCACCAGAAGGCGGCCTTCTATATGGAACGCAATGCCGAGGCCGGCAGCATCAGCACCGGCCGGCAGCTGCAGGGCAAGGAGCTCTCCTACAACAACATCGCCGATGCCGATGCCGCCCTGGAGTGCGTGAAGCAGTTCGACCAGGCCCCGGCCTGCGTCATCGTCAAGCACGCCAACCCCTGCGGGGTCGCGGTGGGCGCCAACCTGCTGGAGGCCTACGACCGCGCCTATGCCACTGATCCGGAATCGGCCTTCGGCGGCATCATCGCCTTCAACGGCGAGCTGGACGGGGAGACCGCCAAGGCCATCGTGGACCGCCAGTTCGTGGAGGTGATCATCGCCCCCAAGGTCTCCGCCGAGGCCTCCGAGGCGGTGGCGGCCAAGAAGAACGTGCGGCTGCTCGAGTGCGGCCAGTGGCCGGCCCAGCCCGGTGCCCGGCTCGACTACAAGCGGGTCAACGGCGGCTTGCTGGTGCAAGATGCCGACCTGCTGCTCTCCGGCGACATCAAGGTGGTGACCAAACGCGCCCCCACCGAGCCGGAGATGCTGGACCTGCTGTTCGCCTGGCGGGTGGCCAAGTTCGTCAAGTCCAACGCCATCGTCTACGCCAAGGGCAACACCACCATCGGCGTGGGCGCCGGGCAGATGAGCCGCGTCAACTCCGCCCGTATCGCCGCCATCAAGGCCGAGCACGCCGGACTGGAGGTGAAGGGGGCGGTGATGGCCTCCGACGCCTTCTTCCCCTTCCGCGACGGCATCGACAACGCCGCGGCCGCCGGCATCACCGCCGTGATCCAGCCCGGCGGCTCCATGCGCGACGAGGAGGTGATCGCCGCGGCCGACGAGCACGGTATGGCGATGGTGTTTACGGGGATGCGGCATTTTCGGCATTGATTGGGGTCGTTGGTCGTTGGTCGTTGGTCGTTGGTCGGTGGTCGTTGGTCGTTGGTCGTTGGTCGTTGGTCGTTGGTCGTTGGTCGGTGGTCGGCAGCAAAAGGATGTAAGCACTCACAAACTAGCGACTAGAGCACCGAACAGGTAGGCCGAAAGATCGCCAATCGCAGCCAAATTGCGCCGCAGGTGGTGGGGCAGCGAACCGAGGTAGGGTGGATAAGCGCAGCGCATCCACCAATTCGACGCCGCACGGTGGATGCGCTGCGCTTATCCACCCTACATGTTGGGCG
>JAWLHA010000067.1:0-21800 GCA_041690535.1 Gammaproteobacteria bacterium
AGCAGGTACGCTGTGAATACGACCGACATGGATGTCGGGAGTGAAGATTATGCAGGAGCAATCATCTTCCATCCCTGTACGCTCGACGGCCGCGGCCGCGTCGGGCATCCTGCCCTCCCGCGGCATAAGTGCGTCCTTGCACCCATCCATGCGGCCGACGACCTGCTTTCAAGGACTTACATCGCTCTTGGGTAAGTCTGCGTTTACCCTGGCCGTCGGTGGCGATGGGGCGGGAAGGGCCCTGCGGCTGATAAACTTGGGTCCATGGAGCTCATCGACACCCATTGCCACATCGATGTGGAGGAATTCGACGCCGACCGGACGGCGGTGCTTGAGCGCGCCCGCAGTGCCGGTGTGAGCACGTTGGTGGTCCCGGCCATTCACGCCCGGGGCCTTTCGGGTTTGCTTTCGCTCTGTGGCAGCAATCCTCAGCTGAAGGCGGCTGTGGGACTCCATCCGGTTTTTCTCGAGCAGCACCGACAGGAGCACCTGGAGCGGCTGCCGGCGGTCATCGCCTCGGCACGGCCGTTGGCGGTGGGCGAAATCGGGCTGGACTATTTCGTCGCGGAGCTGGATCGAGCGCGGCAGCAGCAGCTGTTCGAGGCCCAGCTTCGGCTGGCGCGGGAGGCCGCGCTGCCTGTGTTGCTGCATGTGCGCAAAGCCCACGATCAGACATTGGCGACCCTGCGACGGATCCGGGTGCGGGGCGGCATCGTCCACGCGTTCAACGGCAGCCTGCAGCAGGCGATGCGGTATCTGGACCTGGGGTTCAGGCTCGGCTTTGGCGGGATGATCACCTACGAGCGTTCGCGCAAGATCCGGGGGTTGGCCCGTGTGCTTCCCCTGGAGGCCATTGTCCTGGAGACCGATGCCCCTGACATGGTCCCCTTCCGTCACCATGGCCAGCGCAATGCCCCCGAGTACCTGCCCGAGATCCTCATGGCGCTTGCCGAGATCCGCGAGGAGGCGCCGGAGCGGCTTGCCGCCGTGACCACGGCCAATGCGCGTGCGGTGCTGCCGGGGCTCTGATTCCCTGTCCCTGTCAGTGAGAGATCAGAACGCTCGCAATTTCCGCGGTAACGATTCAGACCCAACAGCCCGAGTGCCTCACGTAGGAGCCCAGCCCTCTGGGCGATTGCATCGGTATAGCTCGCGCAGCAATCGCCCAGAGGGTTGGGCTCCTACGGGGGAGAGATGACAGGTCGGTGGAACGGCTGAATAGTTACTTTCCACGTAACTACTCACCCCATGTCGGCGGCTCTGGAGTGCGGGGGCTTGCCCCCGCTTTCCCGAGGGGCGGCTTGCCGCCGTGCGCCGTGTGGTGGGCTGGCCGGGGACGGCGGGAGCAAGCTCCCGTCCTGCAAAGCGGCGGCAAGCCGTCGCACTCCAAACAAAGGTGCCGTCCCCGTAGCATCGAGACGCGGCTGACATGGGGTGAGTCGTTACCTTTCCACGGTGATTTGGCGCTGTAACCCGGCCCGGTGTATCTTCTCTCCCCTTCTGTCCGAACCTTCGTGCCAGCCCCATGACCATCACGCCTCTTTTCGAACGCACTCACATCATCGTCGGCGATGCCGGCATCGAGCGGCTCAGGCGCGCCCGGGTGTTCCTGGCGGGGTTGGGCGGGGTGGGAGCCTTCGCCGCCGAGGCGCTGGCCCGGGCGGGGGTGGGGCACCTCACCCTCGTGGATCACGACGTGGTCTCCGGCTCCAACCTCAACCGTCAACTCCCTGCGCTGCAATCGACTCTGGGGCGGAGGAAGATCGACGTCCTCGCAGAGCGCATCCTGGACATCAATCCGGAATGCGAGCTGAGGCGCATCGACCGCTTTCTCCGTGCCGAAGACATGGAGGAGGCCCTGGAGGGAGACTATCACTACGTCATCGATGCCATCGACAGCCTCAACAGTAAGGCGGCGCTGGTGGTGGTGGCCTGTGAGCGGGGCATTCCGGTGGCCTCCAGCATGGGCGCCGGCGGCAAACTGGACCCCACCCGCATCGTGGTGGGCGATCTGATGGACTCGGAAAATTGCCCCCTGGCCCGCCACATGCGCAAGCGTCTGCGCAAGCGGGGGATCGGGCGCGGCGTCACCGCGGTGTGGTCCAACGAGCCGTCGTGCGCCCCGCTCCCCCCGGAACCCACCGAGTTCGGGCGGGATCGGGCGGTGAACGGGACCATCAGCTACATGCCCGCCCTGTTCGGGCTGACCCTGGCGGGGGTGGTGCTGCAGCGCATCGTGAAGCCAAACTGGAGCCGGGGCGCGTAGAGAGTCCGGCTGCCGAAGGCCGCTGGAGTGATTGCGGGTGATCCCTGGAGCTGCATGGCATGAAGGCGGGACGACGACCTGCATGCGGCGGGCCGCCGCTGGTGCGCCATTCAGTGCTTGGGCTTGTTTTGGCTGAGGAATTGTTCCAGTGCGATATGCCGGAGCATCGAAAGGTCGATGTTGTCGGGCAGCTGGTTGATGTTGGAGAACCAGACGTTCTCCACCTGACACTCCGATTCGGTCTCATCATCGGCAACCAGGGGGGTGCCGAAGAAGACACCGCGGCGGCCGTTTTCGAGTTCGAGGATGACCAGTTGCAGGGGGATGGTCTTCATCACTGCCTCCGTTTGGCTGGGCTTTCACCAACCGCTCAGGGCCTGTTTAAGCCTGAGTATAGTGGGCTCATTTGGAATGGCGCCGGTGAATTTTCGCGGCGACGCGCCCACGCAAGAAAGTGGCCGGTACGGCAACCCGGTTTGCTCCCGAGGGGCATTCGGAAGTGCTCCCCGGTTTTGCCGGACGTTGCGGGGGCCGGCGGAGGTTTTGGGGTGGGGCCGTACGTACGCGAGGGGAACCGCGCAAAAAAAACGGGCCCGTTCGACCGGGCCCGTGCGAAGAGGAGCTAAATGCGATGAGGCCAGAAAAGACTGCATCGCACGCCTTGCATCATAGCGCCACCGTCAGATGGTGCAGTGAACGGGCTCACAGTTTGATTTGCAACGCAGGCGGGGCATGAACAACAACAAGAGGGCGATCTGGTCCTGGGCGCTGTACGACTGGGCCAATTCAGCCTATGCGACCACCGTGATGGCCGGTTTCTTTCCGCTCTTCTTCAAGCAGTACTGGAGCGCGGAGCTGCCGGCCACGGAGAGCACCTTTCATCTCGGCGTCGCCAACTCCCTCTCCAGCGTGGTCATCGTCCTGCTGGCGCCGCTCCTCGGCGCCATCGCCGATCGGGGCGGGGTGCGCAAGCGCTTCCTGTTTGGCTTCGCCAGCCTGGGGATCGCTATGACCGCCGGACTCTACTTCATCAGCCAGGGGGCATGGCAGCTGGCGGCCACGGCCTACATTCTGGCCACCATCGGATTCGCCGGGAGCCTCATCTTTTACGATGCCCTATTGGTGCGTGTGGCGCGCACGACGGAGTACGACCGGGTTTCGGCCTTGGGGTTTGCCCTGGGCTACCTGGGGGGCGGTCTGCTTTTCGCCTTCAATGTGAGCATGACCCTCTGGCCCGGAGTGTTCGGGCTTGAGAATGCGGCCGAGGCGGTGCGCATTTCATTCCTGACGGTCGCGGCGTGGTGGTTGCTGTTTTCCATTCCGCTGCTGCTGACGGTTCGGGAGGAGCGCCGCCGCGAGCGAGTCGCCAGTCGGGCCGTGGTCGCAGGCGGTTTCCGGCAGCTGGCGGAGACCTTTCGCGAGGTTCGGCGCCTGCGTGTGGCCTTTCTCTTCCTGCTGGCCTACTGGTGTTACATCGACGGGGTGGACACCATCGTCCGCATGGCGGTGGACTATGGCCTCAGTCTGGGATTCGCCAGTGAGAGCCTCATCCTGGCGCTGCTCATCGTCCAGTTCATCGGATTTCCGGCCGCCCTCGTCTTTGGGTGGCTGGGGGAGCGTTACGGCCCGAAGCTGGGGATCCACATCGCCATCGGTGTCTATTTCGGCGTGGTGCTCTATGCGGCGCAGATGACTGCGGAGTGGGAGTTCTACGTCCTGGCGGTGGTCATAGGGCTGGTGCAGGGGGGCATCCAATCCCTGAGCCGCTCCCTGTACGCCCGCCTCATCCCGGCGGACAAGTGTGCCGAGTTCTTCGGCTTCTTCAACATCATGGGCAAGTTCGCGGCCATCATCGGCCCGGTCATGGTCGGCTGGACCAGCGCCGCGACGGGCAACCCGCGGCTCTCCCTCATCACCCTCCTTATCCTCTTCGGGCTCGGCGCTTTCTTCCTCAGTCGGGTGGACGTGGAGGAGGGGAAGCGACTCGCCCGCGAGCTTTGACCTCCCACGGATGTGGGATGATCGGCAGGGTGAACGCATACTAATGTCACGGCCGTGCTGTGAGCGACGTAAGTCCTTGAAAGCAGGTGCGCTGTAAATACGACCGACATGGATGTCGGGAGTGAAGATTATGCAGGAGCAATCATCTTCCATCCATGTACGCTCGACGGCCGCGGGCGCTTCGGGCATCCCTGCCCTCCCGCGGCATAAGTGCGTCCTTGCACAAATCCATGCGGCCGACGACCTGTTTTCAAGGACTTACGCCGCTCTTGGGTGAGTATGCGTTCACCCTGGGACGACCGGCACTGCGCTTGCACTTTTGGTGAACAAGGGGGCACGTTCGTGCTCGTGCACCCGCCGGCCGCGCTACACTGCTGAACAATGAAATCCCTGCCGGATGGTCTCATCCCATAACCCTTCTCTGAGCAGAGCGGAATGGCGGGACGCGCGAAGGCGGCAATCGCAGCATGGGCAGGTTCCCTGGCCGTCGGGGCGGCGGCGTTGTGGGCCTTCCTGCCGCAGCTCGCTGCCTGGAGCGCCGAGCGGATCCTCCTTGCCCAGGGCGCATCCGAGGCTCGGATCGTCGCGGAGAGTATCGGAGCCGGCGGTGCGGAACTCAGTGAGATCCGCCTGCTCTGGCCCGGAAGGGCGGCCCTGCATCTCCAAGGGGTGCGTCTGACCTACCTGCCCGGGGAGATTCTCCGCGGTCGGGTCGGGGCGGTGGAGGTGGAGAACGGATCACTCCGCTTCGACGCCCCGACCGAGCGGGCCGAACCGGCCACGCCGCCCATCCTGCCCGCGCTCCCCTTTCGAGAGTTGAGGCTGCGCCGCCTGGATCTCGAGGCGCCTCCCCTCGCTGCCGTCACCGTCTCCGGAGCCGTGACCCGGGACAGGCGGGGCTTGGTTGCCACGCTGCGCATGGAGCGGGAAGGTCATGCGCTTGGGGTCACTGTTCGCGCCTCCTCGAGAGATGACTCCTACGACCTGATGCTCGCGGCGGGGCAGGGCGAGGCCAGGGTAAGCCTCCGCCGAGACGCGCAGAGGCAGGCGCGGCTCGCAATGGAGGTCGCTGCCGACGTCGATCGGCCGTGGTGCGATGCGGTGGCGGTGCTGCTGGGCGCCGAGCGCTTGTGGTGGCTCGATGAGGGGCGTCTGCACGCCCAGTGGCGGGGCAGTGTGCCCGCAACCATGCGGGGCGACCTGGCCGGGCGCCTCGATGAAAGTCAGCTTCTCGGTGAGTTTGCCCTCCACCTGCAGGCCACGGAGGCGGCATCCCGGTTGGCGGGCCTGACTGCCGTGGTGGAAGGCGGGTTTGCTCTCGACGGGGGGCGGTTGCGGGTGACGCTCGGACCCCGTGGTCAGCTTCGGTTGCCGCCGCCCAAGTTTGCCGCCCGGGTGTTGGAAGGCGCCCCCCTTGAGGTTCGCGTGCCCCACGGACTCACCCTCGAAACCGCCCCTGGAGAGTGGCTCCAGGACCCCACCCAGCGGGTGGTGCAGGGGCGAGGCGAGCTCCACCTGGAGGCCGTCCGCGAGGGTGTCGGGCGCCTGAAGGCTCGGCTGAGCGGGCTCCGGCTCGAGGCGGACGGTATGAAGCTGGGGGGGCTGCTGAGTGGCGCCGGTCGCTGGCGCCTGCCCTGGGTGGCGGCGGGGCACCTGGCCCTCGATGGGGCAGGGCCGATGAGCCTGGATCGAAATGGCCTCTCCTGGATCACGCGGCCCGGCACCCGTCTCGCTCTGCGCGGCGCGGTGGTCGGTGGTGAGCGACTTTCTCCTGTGGCGGCAATCTCCAGAGACGGCGTGACACTCACCGCGGCCTACGACGGTCGGTGGCGCATACTGCCATACCGCGCGATGGTGGAGATTCCCCCGCTGACTCGGGGTGAAGTGGGGGTGCGTTCCAGGCCGCTCGAGCTGAGGGTCGATCGGCTGGAGGGGCAGGGGCGCCACTGGCAGGGTTCCGGGGCCTTTGAGCTGCCCCTCGTTTCGATCACGGCCGGGGGGCGCCGGGCGCCGCCACTGGCCCTCTCCGGGACCGCGGATGTCGACTCCGATCGGCTGAGGGTTGCCGTCGAGGGGACCGCGGCGGGGCAGGAGGGGCTTGCGGTGGTGGCACTGCACCGCTTCGCCGGCGGCCGTGGAGAGGCGGACCTCACGTTGCCGTCCCTCCACTTTGCCCCGGAAGGTTTGACGCTGCAGCGTCTCTTCCCGGGATGGAGTCATCCGCTGGACCTCGGTGGAGGCAATATTGAGGGGAAAATGCGCCTGGAGTGGAGAAGAGGATACCTGGGCGGGCAGGGAACGGTGGAGGCGAGAGAGCTGGCCGGCTTCTACAAGGACGTGTTGTTCTCCGGTGGGAACAGCCGCATGCGGCTGAGCTTCGAGGGCGCCCCCCACTGGTGGCTGGAGGCGAGGGCGCCCGTGAGCGTCAACCGGCTCACAGCCGGCGTTCCCCTCGGGGAACTGGCGACCTCGCTGGAACTCTCAAGCAAGAAGGGATTCTCGGCGCTGCGGATCGGCTACACCTCGGCCCGGCTGCTCGGTGGCGCAGCGAGCATGGAGCCCACAGTGGTGGAGTTCGGCGCCCGGGAGCATCGCCTGGAGGTCCTCCTGCATCGGCTGGAACTGGAGGAGCTGCTGAAGCTGGAGCGGCTCGAGGGGGTGGAGGCCACTGGCGCCATCGACGGGATCCTGCCCGTGACGCTGGGGCCCAACGGCGTGGCCATCCATGCGGGGCGGCTGGCGGCCTGGGGACCCGGTGTGGTGCGTTTCCGCCCCCAGGGGCGCGCCGCCGCATGGGCCGAGGGCGATGCGCCGTTGGCCCTAGCCCTGCAGGCCTTGCGCAACTTCCACTACGAGCGGCTTGAGGGCGAGCTCGACTACGCACCCACTGGGGACCTGGAGCTGGCCGTGCGGCTCCGCGGGCGCAACCCCGAACTGATGGATGGACGGGCGATCCAACTGAACGTCAACATCCAGGACAACATCCCGGCGTTGTTGACGAGCCTGCGGGTCGGGCACGCGCTGGCCGGCCAGATCGAGGCGTGGGTGCGTCGCTTCCATGCCGAGCGGCGCTGAGTACTCCGGGAGGGGCGGCAAGGCCTGTTGTCGGCCCTCGGTGAGCCCTCCTCCCGACGGGGTCTTCAGGCCCGGATCGAATCTGTATCCCTGGGCAAGGGCGTGCCCGCAGTTGCTATCGTTAATGCTGCAGAGCGCAGCCACTTGCTCGGAGAGTCGACCATGCGGACCATGGTGAACGTGGGGCGGATCTTGTGTGTGGGCATGTGCCTGCTGGCCGCAGGCGGCTGCACTCCCACCGTCAAGGTGGCCCCCCCGGAGGAGCCGATCACCATCAATCTGAACGTCAAGGTTCAGCACGACATCCGGATCAAGGTGGATCGGGAACTGGACGAGGTGATCAGTGAGGAGAGTCCCCTCTTCTAGAGCAGCGAACAGACAAATCCGATGCGCTATCCGCCCTGCGGCGGTTCGCCGCCCGCCCCCCAAGGGGCTATCCGGCTGTAATCGGCGATTTTCCGTTTATCCGTTCTGCCCCGGGAACCGACGATGAAGATCGGCACAAAAGCTCTGCTCGGATGGTTGCTCCTCGTGGCCAGCTTCGGTTCCTGGGCCCTGGATCTCGAACAGGCCAAAACACAGGGGCTCGTAGGCGAGCGGCCCGACGGATATCTGGAAGCGCTCCCTGCCACCTCCCCGCCCGAGGTGAAGGCGCTGGTCGAGGCCATCAATCGGCAGAGGCAGGAGAAGTATCGGCAGATCGCCGATCGCAACGGCATCGCCCTGGACACAGTGGAGCGATTGGCGGGCGAGAAGGCCATCAACAAGAGTGCTCCCGGTCACTTTGTGCAGCTCCCGTCAGGGCAGTGGGTGAGGAAGTAGGGACTTCGCCGCGCGGGCGCCCTTGACGCCGGCGCACCTCACTGCTCCGGATTTCTCATCGCCTCGTTCCGGTCGCGCGCATCCTCCCTGATGCGCTGCGTGGGGCTGTTTCAGTGCGTCGCCGATCGCGACGTCCCCGGACTTAGAGGCGGCGGATCCGTTCCAGCTGCTCCTCGAACTTGCCGAGGGCGGATTGCATCTCGGCCACGCGGGCCCGCTCCTTCTCCACCACCGCGGCCGGGGCCTTGTCGGTGAAGGCGGGGTTGGCCAGCTTCGCCGTGCCGCGCTCCAGCTCCTTCTTCAGCTTGTCGATCTCCTTGCCAAGGCGCGCCAGTTCCGCCTCCTTGTCGATGAGACCGGCCATGGGCACCAGCACCTTCATGGCCCCCACCAGGGCGGTGGCCGATTCGGGGGCCTCGGTGCCGGCAGCAAGCCACTCGATGGATTCGGTGCGGGCCAGGAACCGGATGAAAGGGCGGTTGCGCTCCAGACGGGCCTGATCCTCGGCGCTGTAGCCGTCGAGGATGATGGGCAGCGGCTTGCCCGGGGCGATGTTCATGCCCGAGCGGATCTTGCGCACCCCCACGATGAGGTCCATCACCCACTGCATCTCCGCCTCGGCGGCGGCATCGGCGCCGTGGGCCTCGGGGAAGGGCTGGCGCATGAGGGTCGCCCCCTCCTTGCCCGCCAGCGGCCCCACCCGCTGCCAGATCTCCTCGGTGATGTAGGGCATGATGGGGTGGGCCAGGCGCAGCAGCGACTCCAGCACCTGCACCAGGGTGTGGCGGGTGCCGCGCTTCTGGGCCTCGCTGGCCGCCTCCGAGGTCAACACCGGCTTGGAGAGTTCCAGGTACCAGTCGCAGTACTCGTTCCAGGTGAACTCGTAGATGGCCTGGGCGGCCAGGTCGAAGCGGTAGCCCTGAATGGCGTCGTTCACCTCTTGGGCGGCTCGGGCGAAGCGCGAGCGGATCCAGCGATCGGCCAGGGAGAGCTCCATCTCCCCGCCCTGTTGTCCGCAGTCCTTCCCCTCAGTGTTCATCAGCACATAGCGGGCGGCGTTCCACAGCTTGTTGCAGAAGTTGCGGTAGCCCTCGATGCGGCCCAGGTCGAAGTTGATGTCCCGCCCGGTGGAGGCGAGGGAGGCGAAGGTGAAGCGCAGGGCGTCGGTGCCGAAGGCGGGGATGCCCTCCGGGAACTCCTTGCGGGTGGCCTTCTCGATCTTCTTGGCCATCTCCGGCTGCATCAGGCCGGTGGTGCGCTTGGCCACCAGGCTTTCCAGATCGATGCCGTCGATGAGGTCGATGGGGTCGAGCACGTTGCCCTTGGACTTGGACATCTTCTGCCCGTGGGCATCGCGCACCAGGCCGTGGATGTAGACCTCGCGGAAGGGGACGTCGTCCATGAACTTCAGCCCCATCATGATCATCCGCGCCACCCAGAAGAAAATGATGTCGAAGCCGGTGACCAGCACCGAGGTGGGGTAGAAGGCCTTGAGGGCGTCGGTCTGCTCGGGCCACCCCAGGGTGGAGAAGGGCCAGAGGGCGGAGGAGAACCAGGTGTCGAGCACATCGCTGTCCTGGGTCAGCGTCACGTCGAAGCCCAGGCCGTGCCTCTCGCGCACTTCCACCTCGGAGCGGCCCACGTAGACGTTGCCGGCCTCGTCGTACCAGGCCGGGATGCGGTGGCCCCACCAGATCTGGCGGCTGATGCACCAGTCCTGGATGTTCCCCAGCCAGTGGTAATAGGTGTTCTCCCAGTTGCCGGGGACGAACTTGATCTTGCCCGAGCGCACCGCATCGAGGGCGGGATCGGTGATGGCCGCCTTGCCGCCGGGCCGGCCGTCTTCCAGCCGCTCGCGGGTGAGATCCACGAACCACTGGTCGGTGAGATACGGCTCGATGACCGAGCCGGTGCGATCGCCCCGGGGGACCATCAGCTTGTGGTCGTCGATCTTCTCCAGCAGCTCCAGTTCGCGCAGGTCGTGGACGATCTCGTCGCGCGCCTCGTAGCGGTCGAGGCCGCGATACTTCTCCGGACCGTTGTCGTTGATCTTCGCGTCGACGGTGAAGACGTTGATCATCGGCAAGTTGTGGCGCAGGCCGATCTGATAGTCGTTGAAGTCGTGGGCCGGGGTGATCTTCACGCAGCCGGTGCCGAACTCCGGGTCCACATAGTCGTCGGCGATGATGGGGATCTCTCGGCCCACCAGGGGCAGGGTGAGGGTCTGGCCGATGAGGTGCTTATAGCGCTCGTCCTCCGGATTGACGGCCACGGCGGTGTCACCCAGCATGGTCTCGGGGCGGGTGGTGGCCACCACCAGGTGGCCCGACCCGTCGCTGAGCGGATAGCGGAAGTGCCACATGTAGCCTTGCTCCTCCTCGGAGATCACCTCCAGGTCGGAGACGGCGGTGTGCAGCACCGGGTCCCAGTTCACCAAGCGCTTGCCGCGATAGATGAGCCCCTCTTCATGCAGGCGGACGAACACCTCCTTCACCGCCTCGGAGAGCCCTTCGTCCATGGTGAAGCGTTCGCGCGACCAGTCGAGGGAGGAGCCGAGACGGCGCAGCTGGCGGGTGATGTTGCCGCCCGATTCCGCTTTCCACTCCCACACCCGCTCGATGAACTTCTCCCGCCCCAAATCGTGGCGGCTTTTGCCCTGGGCGGCCAGCTGACGTTCCACCACCATCTGGGTGGCGATGCCCGCGTGGTCAGTCCCCGGCTGCCAGAGGGTGTTGTCGCCCTTCATGCGGTGGTAGCGGATGAGGGTATCCATCACCGTGTTGTTGAAGCCGTGGCCCATGTGGAGGGAGCCGGTGACGTTGGGCGGCGGGATCATGATGCAGTAGGGCGCGCCCTCGCCGGAGGGGGCGAAGTGGCCGTTGTCTTCCCAGAACGCGTACCAGCGCTGTTCGATGGCGTGCGGGTCGTAGGCTTTGTCCATGATCTCGAGCGTCTTTGTCGGTGGGTTGGCAAATTAGGGGCGCGATTATAACGCAAGACAGGCGGCGGGGCGGCGCCGGGATGTGGGGAATTCCAGGGTAAACGCAGGCTCAGCCAAGAGCGTAAGTCCTTGAAAGCAGCGTCGGCCGCATGCGGATGAATCCGCGCGTATCAGAGACACCCTGTCCCTTGCTTCGGTTCGGAACGGTCAGTCGGTGGGTCAGTTCCCGGCACCGAGGGCAGGCAGGAGGCGGCGCAGCTGGGTCATCAGTTCCCGTCTGAGTTCTTCCCGGACGCGGGCCAGCTTGCGGTCCAGCAGGGCATCCACCAGCGCCTCGATTTCGCGGGCGCTCGGCGGCCGGCCTCCCCCTTTCGGCTCGGCCGGCAGTGCGCTGGCCTCCACCACCTCCTGAAGCAGCGGAATGGCGTCGGGGTCGACGGCGGGAGCGGCCTGGCGTTCCGCGGCGAGCAACCTCCGCAGCGCGTCCAGATCGCCCAGCAGCCCTTCTTTGTCACGCTGACCCTGACCCATGGGGGGTTACTCCAACTTGATGGTGTGCGAGTTCAGCTCGTAACCCCGGTCGCGGTAGAAGCGGAAGCGTTCACGCCCCTGCCGGCGGTCCTCTTCGCCGGGGCCGACCAGCTCGGCCACCCGCTCGAAGCGGCTGAAAAACCGCGGTACGCCCGACGTGAGGTTGATGAGCACATCATCATGCACCGAGGGCTCACCACCCCAGCCGATGTGGACCGGTGTCTCGGTCTCCGAGGTCCCTTGACCGTCCACGCACTCGTGCGGGACGAAGCTGCCGGGCCGAAAGCTCCACAACAGGTCATCCAGTTGCCGCCCCTCGGCCGCGTCACTCACGTGGATGTAGATCCTGTGACCCTGGAGGAAGGCCTTTTCCGCCAGCCTGCAGGCCAGCAGCTGCCGGGCGGAGAGCGCGGTGGCGGCGTTTTCCAGGACGTAGAAGTCGATTCGCGTCATAAAGGCAGGTACGAGGGACGAGTTGCGAGTTACGAGGGGAGCGCGGTGGCACTCCCCGTTGGTTCCCTTTTACCGCTCCTCTTTGCTCTTGGCCAACAGGTATTCCATGAGCAGGGGGACGGGGCGGCCGGTGGCGCCCTTGTCGCTGCCGCTGTTCCAGGCGGTGCCGGCCACGTCCAGGTGGGCCCAGCGGTATTCCGTGGTGAAACGGGCGAGGAAGCAGGCAGCGGTGACGCTGCCCGCCTCACGTCCGCCCACGTTGGCCATGTCGGCGAAGGGGCTCTTCAGCTGATCCTGGTACTCCTCCCACAGGGGAAGTTGCCAGGCCCGATCGCCGCTCCCCTGGCCTGCCTGCACCAGGGCATCCACCAGTGCCTGATCATTGCCGAAAATGCCCGAGGCCTGACGACCCAGGGCAATGACGCAGGCGCCGGTGAGGGTGGCCACGTCGATGACCACTTCCGGGTTGAACTTCTTGCTGTAGGTGAGTGCATCGCAGAGGATGAGCCGCCCTTCGGCATCGGTGTTGAGAATTTCTATGGTCAGGCCGGCCATGCTGGTGACGATGTCGCCCGGTTTGTTGGCGTTGCCGTCCGGCAGGTTCTCGGAGCTCGGCACCACCCCGACCAGGTTGATGGGCAGCTGCAATGCCGCTGCAGCCTTCACCACCCCCAGCACCGCCGCGCCGCCGCACATGTCGTACTTCATCTCGTCCATGCCGGCCCCGGGTTTGATGGAGATCCCGCCGGCATCGAAGGTCAGCCCCTTGCCCACCAGGACCACGGGCTTTTCCTTGCGGTCCTTGGCACCATGGTATTCGACGACAATGAGCTTGGCCGGTTGCCGGCTGCCGCTGGAGACCGAAATGAGGGCGCCCATGCCGAGCTTCTCCATCTCCTTCTCCTCCAGCACAGTCGCCTTCAGCTTGTGCTCCCGGGCCAGGGCCTTGGCCTGATCGGCCAGGTAGGTGGGGGTGCAGACGTTGCCTGGCAGGTTGGCAAGATCCTTGGTGAGGGCCATGCCGGCATTGATGGCATCGCCCTCCCGCGCCGCCTCGTCCGCCTCTGCCGACTCTTCCCGGCTGGCGGTGAGGAAGGTGAGCTTGCGCAGCGGCGGGAGGTCGTTGCCCTTTTCGCTTTTCATCTGGTCGAAGCGGTAGAGGGCCTGGCCGCAGGCCAGGACGGCCTGACGGACCTTCCACGCCAGGTCGCGATTGTCCACCGGCAATTCAGCGAGGCAGAAGAGGGCTTCCTTGGCGGCGCTGGCCTGCACCGCGGAGAGCGCGGCCTGGGCGATCTTGCGGTACTTGGCATCATTGAGCTCGTCGGGCTTGCCGCAGCCCACCAGCAACAGGCGTTCGCACTGCAGCCCCTGGGGTCTGTGGAGCATCAGCGTCTGTCCGGGCTTGCCCTTGAGATCCCCCCCCTTGAGCAGGGCCTTGATGAGGCCATCGGCGGCGTTGTCCAGCGCCTCGGCCGCGGGGGTGAGTTTCTGGCCTTCGTAAATGCCGGCGATCAGACAGGCGGTACGCTGTTTTTCGGGGCTGCCGGTTTTGCTGCTGAACTCCATGGGGGCTCCTGTTTGTCTGGCGTGTGCGCAGGTAAACACATACTCACTTCCTGGCCGTGCTGTGAGCGATGTAAGTCCTTGAAAGCAGGTGCGCTTTGAATACATCCGTGTACGCTCGACGGCCGCAGCCGCTCCGGGCATCCTTGCCCTCCCGCGGCATAAGTGCGTCCTTGCACAAATCCATGCGGCCGACGACCTGCTTTCAAGGACTTACGCCGCTCTTGGGTGAGTATGCGTTCACCCTGGGCGTGTGCGGGCTTCGATTTCACCGCAGGCTATCTATAGCGTAAACTTGATGGCCGCTTCAACGGCACTCACCCTATCATTATTGCATTTGTCGTCCGAGCCGAGTCACGCAACCTCTAAATCCGGAGTCGTTTGGTCCCTTGATCGTCGAGCGCTACCTGCTGCGGGAGATCGCCGCTACGTTTACGGGCGTCACCATTCTGCTCCTCCTCATCTTCCTGAGCGGGACCTTCATCCGGATCCTTGCCGAGGCGGCGGAGGGCAATTACCCCGCGGATCTCATCTTCGGTCTCTTTTTCCTCAAGAGCATCGCCAATCTCACCCTGGTGCTGCCACTGTCGTTTTTCCTCGCCACCCTGCTGGCCCTGGGGCGGCTCTACCGCGACAGCGAGATGATTGCCATGTTCGCCTGTGGGGTACGCCCGAGGAACGTCGTCCGGGCCGCCGGCACGCTGGCGGCGGGCGTGGCCGCCGTGGTGGCGTTGCTCTCGCTCTATCTGGGGCCGTGGGCGGAGGAGCAGGGTCACAGGTTGCTGGATGCCGCGGAGGCGAGCTCCGAGATCGAGGGGTTGGTCGCTGGGCGGTTCAACCAGACCGCCTCGGGGGATGTCCTTATCTATGTGGAGGGGATCGCCCCCGACCGGCGCACCCTTACCAACGTCTTCGCCCACGTGCGGGAGGAGGGTCAGGTCCGGCTGCTGTCGGCCGCCCGGGCCCACCAGATCACGGACCGGGACACCGGCGACCGCTTCCTGGTGCTGGAGGACGGCTACCGCTACGACGGGCAGCCGGGGCGCCGGGATTTCCAGATGATCCGCTTCGA
This sequence comes from Gammaproteobacteria bacterium, assembly GCA_041690535.1. Classification (GTDB taxonomy): domain Bacteria; phylum Pseudomonadota; class Gammaproteobacteria; order Thiohalomonadales; family Thiohalomonadaceae; genus JAWLHA01. Next base: position 14,728 of record JAWLHA010000067.1, read on the forward strand.
GGAGCACGGGCTGCGCATCGAGGAGCGGGCGATCACCCCCTCGCAGCGGCGGCGCAACGCCTTCACCACGGCCCGACTGCTGGAGTCCGACGTTCCGGGCGACTGGGCTGAGCTGCAGTGGCGTCTGGCCATGCCCATCAGCACGCTCCTGTTGGGGCTTCTGGCGGTTCCCCTGAGCAAGACCTCGCCACGTCAGGGGCGCTACGGCAAGTTGTTTGCGGGGATCATGCTCTACATCATCTATAACAACCTCCTCACCGTGGCCCGCGCCGCGCTCGGGCGGGGCGACCTCGACCCCTGGATCGGTACCTGGTGGGTCCACCTGCTGGCGCTGGCGGCAGTCACCGTGTTGGTGCGGCGCCAGGAGACCCTGCGGGGGCCGCGGAGGGCGCGATGAGGATCCTGGTACGCTACATCGGGCGGACGGTGCTCTCCCACGTGGCGGTGGTGCTGCTGGTGCTGCTCGCCATGTATTTCTTCAGCAACTTCGTGGCCGAGCTGGAGGATGTGGGGCGGGGTAACTATGACTTCTTCGCCGCACTGCAGTACACGGTTCTGCTCATCCCACGGCAGGCCTATGAGCTGTTCCCGCTGGTGGCCCTGCTCGGAACGATGCTGGGGCTGGGGGCGCTGGCGAACACCAGTGAGCTCACGGTGATGCAGGCCGCGGGGGTTTCGGTCCGGCAGGTGGTCTCGGCTGTGTTCAAGGTCGGCCTGTTGATGGTGGTGGTGGTCACGGTGCTGGGGGAGGGGATCGCGCCGCCCCTGGAGAAGTACGCCCGCATTGAACGGGCCAAGGCGATGGAGCGCAACATCAGCGTCAACACCCGTGACGGGCTGTGGGCCCGGGACGGTGATACCTTCATCAACATCAACCGCCTGCTTCCGGGGGCGATCGCCACCGGAGTGCTGCTCTACCGCTTCGACGAGCAGAACCGTTTGACCGAGATGACCTATGCGCGCACTGCCGAGTACCAGGGCAATGTGTGGCACCTTCAGGGGGTGACCCGCAACTACATCAGCGAGGAAGGCGTCCGAACCGAGTATCGGCCCGAGGGCACCTGGCGCAGTGGCTTGAGACCGCGCATTGTGGATATCGTGGCGGTGCCGCCCGAGAATCTCTCCGTGGTAGACCTGTTCGACTATGTTCGCTATCTGCGAGAAAACGGCCTGGAGTCCCGCCGCTACGAACTGGCCTTCTGGGTGCGCATCATCGCCCCCCTGGCCACGGGGGGGATGGTGTTGCTGGCAGTTCCCTTTGTCTTCGGTTCCATGCGCACCGTCAGTGTGGGTGCGCGGATCATGACCGGTGCACTGCTCGGCATTGGCTTCTACCTCTTCAACGGGATCTTCAACCGGATTGGTCTGGTCTATGAATTGCCGCCCGTGGTCGCCGCCGTGTTGCCGACGCTGGTGGTCTATGGTCTGTGGCTGGTGATGATGCGGCGGGTGAGGTAGGGTGAGTTGCTAGTTGCTAGTTGCTAGTTGCTAGTTGCTAGTTGCTAGTTGCTTCCGAAGTGCGTGATAGGTAGGGTGGATAAGCGCAGCGCATCCACCAATTCGACGCCGTGAATGGTGGATGCGCTGCGCTTATCCACCCTACGCCGGTTCGCTGCCCCCGCCACCTGCGGCGCGCAATCTGGCTGCGATTGGCGATTGTTCCGTTTACCTGTTCGGTGCTCTAGTTGCTGGTTGCTTGGTCGGTGGGGGCGGGACCCTGCTGCGAATTCGGCTTCGATGACCATTCGGTCCGAGGGTGGGCCTCCTACTCCTGCGGAGCAGGTGTAGCCATGATTTCGTGCTTTTCGGGCGGGGGTATTTCACCAAGGGCGGATTCACCCCCCCTGCGTGGTCGGGTTCTGTGCCGGGCAGGGTAAACGCATATTCACAGCACGGCCGTGACGTAAGTATGCGTTTACCCTGCTGCGCCGGGGCGAGGGTCTGCCGGGGCCTGCGGCCGATGCTATACTCCCCTTCCTTTGAACGTCCGGACCCAACGAGACTCATGCCCCAAGCGCCTGAAAACCTCCCCCATGCCGGTCTGCTGCGGCGGTTGGCCGCGATCCTCTATGACGGGTTGCTGTTGTTGGCGGTCCTGTTCATCGCCGGCGCGCTAGCGCTTTCGTTTACGGGAGGGGAGGCGGTCAAGGCGGGCAATCCGCTGTTCACCACCTACCTCTTCTTCGTCAGCTTCTTCTTTTTCGCCTGGTTTTGGACGCACGGTGGTCAAACCCTTGGGATGCGCGCCTGGCGTCTGCGGGTTCAGCAGCGCAACGGCGACCCCATCACCCTCTGGCAGGCGCTGCTGCGCTTTTTGGTGGCCATACCCTCCTGGCTTCTCCTCGGCCTTGGCTTCCTCTGGTCGTTGCTGGACAAGGAGAAGATGACCTGGCACGACCGCTACTCCATGACGGTGATGGTGGTGTTGCCGAAAAAGTGATGGGCACACCCTGGGGAAAGGTACGAGATTCGAGGGGCGAGATGCGAGGGGGTGAGTCGCTACGCGACAGGTCTTTGAATCAAACCAGCCGCGCGCAGCGCCTCCGCCTCCTCGTCCCTCGAATCTTGTATCTCGCATCTCATACCGTCCCCGCTGTCCAACCTCAGGCCTCTCCCGCAGGGTGAACGCATACTCACCCAAGAGCGACGTAAGTCCTTGAAAGCAGGTCGTCGGCCGCATGGACGCGGCCGTCGAGCGTACAGGGATGTATTTACAGCGTACCTGCTTTCAAGGACTTACGTCGCTCACGGCACGGCTGTGACGTTAGTATGCGTTCACCCTGCTGTCCCTCCTATCTCCACTGACACCGAAAGCCGCTTCCAGTATCATTCCGCTTTCCCCGAGAACCACTTAGAAGGCGCTGCACTCTCATGCTCGTACTGCGCGGAAGTCCCGCTCTCTCCACCTTCCGGACCGAAAAACTGCTTGCCCAGTTGCGCGAGCGGGTCCACGGGATTCGGCACATCTACGCCGAGTTCGTCCACTTCGCCAGTCTCGAAGGGCGGTTGACGGCCGAAGAGCAGGGGGTACTCGAACAGATCCTCAGCTACGGCCCGGCGATCCCCGCCGAGGAGCCGCAGGGGCAGCTGCTGTTGGTGGTGCCGCGTACCGGGACCATCTCCCCCTGGTCCACCAAGGCGAGCGACATCGCCCACAACTGCGGCCTGAGCAAGGTCAAGCGGCTGGAGCGCGGCGTGGCCTACTACCTGACCGGGGAGGGCGAACTGGACGAGGAGACCCTGGGGCCGGCCGCGGCGCTGCTGCACGACCGCATGACCCAGACGGTGCTCGGTAGCCTGGAGGAGGCGGATGGCCTGTTCGCCGAGGCCGAGCCGCGCCCCATGACCTCCGTGGACATTCTGGGCGGTGGGCGCGATGCGCTGGTGGTGGCCAACACCGCCCTGGGGCTGGCCCTGGCCGACGACGAGATCGACTACCTGGTGGAGAACTTCACCGCCCTGGGGCGCAACCCCACGGACGTGGAGCTCTACATGTTCGCCCAGGCCAACTCCGAGCATTGCCGGCACAAGATCTTCAACGCCGACTGGGTGATCGACGGCACCGCCAAGCGCCGCTCGCTCTTCTCCATGATCCGCAACACCCACGAGCAGCATAGCGAGGGGGTGCTCTCGGCCTACAAGGACAACGCCTCGGTGATCGAGGGCTTTGAGGCGGGCCGCTTCTTCCCCGAGCCGGGCAGCAACGAGTACGGCTACCACCAGGAGCCGGTGCACATCCTCATGAAGGTGGAGACCCACAACCACCCCACCGCCATCTCCCCCGACCCCGGCGCGGCCACCGGCTCCGGCGGCGAGATCCGCGACGAGGGGGCCACCGGCCGGGGCTCCAGGCCCAAGGCGGGGCTGACCGGTTTCTCCGTCTCCAACCTGCGCATCCCTGGTGCGGTGCAGCCGTGGGAGAGCGACTACGGCAAGCCGGGGCGCATCGTCTCCGCCCTGGACATCATGCTGGAGGGGCCCATCGGGGCGGCCTCCTTCAATAACGAATTCGGCCGCCCGGCCATCAACGGCTACTTCCGCACCTTCGAGGAGAAGGTCCCCGGCCCCAACGGCGAGGAGGTGCGCGGCTACCACAAGCCCATCATGTTGGCCGGTGGTCTTGGCAACATCCGCGCCGAGGACGTGGAGAAGGGGCAGATCCCCCCGGGGGCGCAATTGGTGGTGCTCGGCGGCCCGGCCATGCTCATCGGTCTCGGCGGTGGCGCCGCCTCCTCCATGGCCTCCGGCCAGAGCGCCGAAGACCTGGACTTCGCCTCCGTGCAGCGCAGCAACCCGGAGATGGAGCGTCGCTGCCAGGAGGTCATCGACCGCTGCTGGCAGCGGGGCGAGGCCAACCCCATCGTCTCCATCCACGACGTGGGGGCCGGCGGGCTCTCCAACGCCATGCCGGAGTTGGTGAACGACGCCGGCCGCGGCGCCCGCTTCGAGCTGCGGGCCATCCCCAATGACGATCCCGGCATGTCGCCCAAGGAGATCTGGTGCAACGAGGCGCAGGAGCGCTACGTGCTGGCGGTGGACGCCGACAGCATGGAGGCCTTTGCCGCCATTTGCGAGCGCGAGCGCTGCCCCTATGCGGTGATCGGCGAGGCCACCGAGGAGCGCCAGCTGGTGCTGGGCGATGGCCACTTCGAAAACACCCCCATCGACATGCCCATGGAGGTGTTGCTCGGCAAGCCGCCGAAGATGCTGCGCGAGGTGAGCCACAAGCCCTTTGCCAAGGCGGACTTCCCCACTGCGGGACTGGATGTGAAGGACGCCGCCTACCGGCTGCTGCGCCTGCCCACCATTGCCGACAAGCGCTTCCTTATCACCATCGGCGATCGCACCGTCACCGGTCTGGTGGCCCGCGACCAGATGGTGGGCCCCTGGCAGGAGCCGGTGGCCGACTGCGGCGTGACCGCCACCAGCTACGACACCTACACCGGCGAAGCCATGGCCATGGGCGAGCGCACCCCGGCGGCGCTGGTGGACCACGCCGCCTCGGCCCGCATGGCGGTGGGCGAGGCGATCACCAACATCGCCGCGGCGCGCATCGGCAAGCTCTCCGACATCAAACTCTCCGCCAACTGGATGGCCCCCGCCGGCCACCCGGGCGAGGATGCGGGGCTCTATGATGCGGTCCATGCGGTGGGCATGGAGCTCTGCCCGGCCCTCGGCATCGCCATCCCTGTGGGCAAGGACTCCATGTCCATGAAGACCGTCTGGCGGGAGAACGACGAGGCCAAGTCGGTGACCGCCCCGCTGTCGCTCATCATCAGCGCCTTCGCCCCCGTGCAGGATGTGCGCAAGACCCTCACCCCGCAGCTGCGTACCGACCGCGGTGAGACCGATCTCATCCTCATCGACCTCGGCAAGGGGCGCAACCGCCTGGGCGGCTCCTGTCTGGCCCAGGTCTACAAACAGACCGGGCACCACGCCCCCGACCTGAACGACCCGGGGCTGTTCAAGGCCTTCTTCGACACCCTCCAGGGCCTCAGCGAGGCGGGCAAGCTGCTGGCCTACCACGACCGCTCCGACGGCGGGCTGTTCGTGACGCTCTGCGAGATGGCCTTCGCCGCACGCACCGGTTTGTCGGTGCAGCTGGAGCGGCTGGGCGAGGACCCTGTGGCCGCCCTCTTCAGTGAAGAGTTGGGCGCCGTGATCCAGGTGCGCCACGGCGATGCGCAGGCGGTGCTGGCGCGGCTGCACGAGGCCGGGCTGGGCAAGCACAGCTTCGTCATCGGCGCACCGAACGAGGCCGACCGGCTGGTGTTCCGCAGCGGCGAACAGACCCTGCTGGATGAGACCCGCATCGACCTGCAGCGCGCCTGGTCCGAGACCTCCTTCCAGATGCAGTCGCTGCGCGACAATCCCGACTGCGCCAAGGAGGAGTTTGACCGCTTGCTGGACCTCATCGATCCCGGCCTGCACGCGGAGCTCTCCTTTGACGTGAACGAGGATGTGGCCGCCCCCTTCATCGCCACCGGGGCGCGCCCCCGGGTGGCCATCCTGCGTGAGCAGGGGGTGAACGGCCAGATTGAGATGGCCGCGGCCTTCGACCGGGCGGGTTTCGCCGCGGTGGACGTGCACATGAGCGACATCATCGCCGGACGGGTGAAGCTCGAAGACTTCAAGGGGATGGTCGCCTGCGGCGGCTTCTCCTACGGCGACGTGCTGGGCGCCGGCGAGGGGTGGGCCAAGTCCATCCTCTTCAATCCGCGGGCCCGGGACGAGTTCGAGGCCTTCTTCCGCCGCGGGGACAGCTTCGGCCTGGGGGTCTGCAACGGCTGCCAGATGATGTCCAACCTCTACACCCTCATCCCCGGCGCCGAGGCGTGGCCCCACTTCGTTCGCAACCGCTCCGAGCAGTTCGAGGCGCGGCTGGCGCTGGTGGAGGTGGTGAAGTCGCCCTCCCTGTTCCTTGCAGGGATGGAAGGCTCGGTCATGCCCATCGCAGTGGCCCACGGCGAGGGGCGCGCGGAGTTCCGGCCCGGCCACAGCCCGGCTCAGGCACTGGAGAGCGGCCAAGTGGCGCTGCGCTACGTGGACAACCACGGCGACCCGACCGAGCTCTACCCCGGCAACCCCAACGGCTCGCCCCTCGGCATCACCGGCCTGACCAACGCGGATGGACGCTTCACCATCCTGATGCCCCACCCGGAACGCGTCTTCCGGGCGGTGCAGTACTCCTGGCGCCCCGACGAGTGGCGCGAGGACGGTCCGTGGATGCGGATGTTCAGGAATGCGCGGGTTTGGGTGGGGTAGGGTTGCTGGTTGCTGGTTGCTGGTCGTTGGTCGTTGGTCGTTGGTCGGTGGGGGCGGGCGGTTGTAAATCGCTCTTCTCCCATCCGGGGCGGTAGGCATTCCAGTCGATCCCCAATTTGCGCATGCGCGCTCTGAGGGTGTGGGGGTTGATGCCGAGCAGCCTGGCGGCACCGAATGGCCCTTCGATGCGACCGTGGGTCCGTTGCAGTGCGGAACGGATATGCCCCGCCATCGCCTCGTCCAGGGTGGCGAATTCTTCGCCTGTGGTGGTGTCGGGTTGGCGGGGACCTCTGGGCTGGGCATTGATG
>JAWLHA010000068.1:0-21191 GCA_041690535.1 Gammaproteobacteria bacterium
GCGGGAATGACGGGTGGCGGCGGAATGCTGGTGGATGCCTGGATTGCCGCGTTCGCGGGAATGACGGGTGGCGGCGGGATGCTGGTGGATGCCTGGATTGCCGCGTTCGCGGGAATGACGGGTGGCGGCGGAATGCTGGTGGATGCCTGGATTCCCGCGTTCGCGGGAATGACGGGTGGCGGCGGGATGCTGGTGGATGCCTGGATTCCCGCGTTCGCGGGAATGACGGGTAACGGCGGGATGCTGCTGTGGATGCCTGGATTCCCGCCTCCGCGGGAATGACGGGTCGTGGCCGGACACTGCCCGTAAGCCAGTTCATGGCTGATTCCTCTCGGGTTGGAGGAACTACCCATCCTCCTCTCCTTCAGCTAAGGGGGCGCTGATCGACCCCAAGCCGTCATTCCCGCGCATGCGGGAATCCAGGATACAACCGGCAGCCCCTGATACCCCAAGCCGTCATTCCCGCGGATGCGGGAATTTAGACGCTTGGAGGCCGCCTTCCTCCGGGTTTGGCGGGTAGTTGCCTGATGGGGATATCTCTGGATTCCCGCCTTCGCGGGAATGACGGGTGGTGGCGGGATGCTGCTGTGGATGCCTGGGTCCCTGCCCCCGCGCACCTGGAGCTGGAATTGACCGAACGGACCATGATGCGCCGCATCGACCAGAGCATCGGGCGGATGCGGGAGTTGGTCGCCCTGGGGGTGGGGATCGCGGTGGACGACTTCGGCACCGGCTACTCCTCCCTGAGCTACCTCAAGCAGCTACCGATCGGAAAACTCAAGAGCGATCAGTCGTTCGTGCGCGATATCACCACCGATACCGATGCCCGCGCCATCATTCTGGCCGTGGCCGCCCTGGCCCACGTCATGAGCAAGCGGGTGATTGCTGAAGGTGTGGAAACCGAGGCGCAGCGGGAATTCCTCGACGCTAACGGATGCGACGAGGCACAAGGCTACCTCTTTGCCAAGCCGCTCCCGCCCGAGCAGCTTGGGGAGTGGCTCGTGCATTGAATCGGGGCGCAACGATGTGCTTTCCGGCGTCGACCAGCCGTTCGCCCAACGTACCCTCACCGGCAACGCAGATGCCGCAACTCCATGCGCCAGTCGTCCGCTATCGGTACACAGGATGGCGGCGGCACAAGTCCACCACCTGTTCGCGCACCCAATCACGCACCGTCCTCAGGACGCCGCCACCGGCTTCAAGCGCACCCAGCACGTCGCATAGCCAACCCGCCAGTTGCTCGCACTCGGCCACGCCGAAGCCGCGTGTGGTCACGGCCGGCGTGCCGATGCGCAGCCCCGAGGTGACGAAGGGCGAGCGTGGATCGTTGGGCACCGAGTTCTTGTTCGCCGTGATGTAGGCGTCGCTCAATGCGGCGTCCGCGTCCTTGCCGGTGTAGGGGCGGGCGGACAGGTCGATCAGCATTAAATGGTTGTCGGTGCCGCCGGAGACGATTTTGTAACCGCGCTGCTGGAGCACCGCGGCCATCGCGCGGGCGTTGGTCACCACCTGGCGCTGGTAGGTCTTGAACTCGGGCCGCAGCGCTTCCTTGAACGCCACCGCCTTGGCGGCAATGACGTGCATCAGCGGACCGCCCTGGATGCCGGGGAACACGGCGGAATTGAGCTTCTTGTAGAAGTCCTCGTCCTGCCCCTTGGCCAGGATGATGCCGCCGCGCGGGCCGCGCAGGGTCTTGTGGGTGGTGCTGGTCACCACATGGGCGTGGGGCAGCGGGTTCGGGTATTCGCCCGCCGCCACCAGCCCGGCGACGTGGGCCATGTCCACCCAGAAGATGGCGCCCACCCTGTCGGCGATGGCGCGCATGCGCGCCCAGTCCTTGTGACGTGAAAAGGCGGAGAAGCCGCCGATCACCATCTTGGGCCGGGTTTCCAGCGCGATGCGCTCCATCTCGTCGTAGTCGATCAGTCCCGTCTCGGGGTCGAGCCCGTAGGGCACGATTTTGTAGTGGCGGCCGGAGAAGTTGGACGGATTGCCGTGGGTCAGGTGGCCGCCCTGGGCCAGGTTCATGCCCATCACGGTGTCGCCGGGGTTGGTCAGCGCCAGGAACACCGCCGCGTTGGCCTGGGCGCCGGCATGGGGCTGGACGTTGGCGTAGTCGCAGTCGAACAGCGCCTTGACCCGCTCGATGGCCAGGCGCTCGGCCACGTCCACATGCTCGCAGCCGCTGTAGTAGCGCTTGCCAGGGTAGCCTTCGGCGTACTTGTTGGTGAACACCGAGTTCTGGATGGCCATCACCAGCGGACTGGCGTAGTTCTCGGAGGCGATCAGTTCAACGTGATCTTCCTGGCGGCGTTCTTCGTGCAGGACGGCTTCGGCCAGCTCGGGGTCGAAATCGGCGAGGGTGAGAGAGGTGTCATACATGGGATTCGTCCTATGGCTTGGAATATTCGGGTTTGAAGGCTTGATCCTGCTCGGGTGCATCCCTGTCCAGTTGCCGGCGCACATCGCGGATCAGGTCACTGGCCGTCGCGTCCTCAAATCCGATTCGGTATGTAAATTGGCGTACGTATTCACGCATCTGTGATTCCTGGTTGTCGTGACTGCTCGTCATCGGGGTCAGCAACAGCTCGGCGCAATGCGCCTGCTTTGTTTGGCGCAGCGCTCGCACGACATGGCGACACGCCTGGGCGGTGGCCTCCGGCAGGCCAGCCCCGTTGAGCCAATGCCCGGTCAAGGTGGCGCTGAACAGGTCGCCGGTGCCCTTCGGTGCGGCGTCGATGCGCGGATGAATGATGACCTCGGCTTGCGTGCGGGTGACGAGCACCACCTGCATTTCGCCCATCGCCCAGGTATCGGGCGCGGCACTGGTCACTGCGACCCATTGGGTGCGCCCCGTCAGCAAGGTGCGGGCGGCGGCGACCACGGTTTCGATGTCGTTCACAGGCAGGCCGGTCAGGTATTCCAGTTCAAAACCGTTCGGTGTCAATCCGTCGGCCAGTGGCAACAAGTCTCGGCGGTAGGTATCGGCCAGCCGGGCATCGACATAGATGCCGTGGTCGTGATCGCCCATCACCGGGTCGACCACGATGCGCAGGTCTGTCCGCTCCTTCAGCAGAGCCCGCGTCCAACTGGCAAAGACGTCAGCCTGTCGCGGGTTGCCCAGGTAGCCGACCAGGATGGCGCGCAACGCATGCAGTGCCCCGCGCGCGGACAGATCCTGCAGATAGCCATCGAACCAATCGCTTGGCAGTGCGCCGCCGTGCATTGACGGGTAGTGCGGTGTGTTGCTGAACACCACGGTGGGAACAGCGGCCACCGACAACGCCAGCGCCTCCAGGGCCGGGACCGCGACGTTGTTTCCCACCCGGCCATAGACCACTTGCGACTGCACCGAAACCACATCCAGCGACAGCGGTCGGTATGCCGTGGAGGATGGGTCTCCGTTCATGACGCCCCCCTTGGCGAGCCTGCTTCGATCCCGTCCAGCCAGGCGGAGAATGTCGCTCGTGCCGCCAAAGGCAAGCTTGTTTGCAGGGCTTGTGCTTCGGCGCGCAATGCGCGCGGGTCGATCCCGGCCTGCGCCAGTTCGCAGGCATGGCCGACCAGCCAGCGCTCGATCCGCTCAGGATTCGCCTCCAGATGGCATTGCAGCGCCAGCACATGGTGGCCAACGCTGAAGGCCTGGTTGGCGCAGGTCTGCGTTTCCGCCAGCCGCGTTGCCCCGGCGGGAATGTCGAAGCGGTCGCCATGCCAGTGCAGCACCGGCACCTTGCCCAGGGCCGACAGCGGTGACGCCTCGCCCTCCGGAGTCAGCGTCAGTGGCGCGAAGCCGATCTCCTTCACACCCATGCTGGCGACACCGGTACCGAGCGCGCGGGCGATCAGTTGAGCGCCCAAGCAGATGCCCAGCAGCGGGCGCCGGCTTTCCAGCCGCTGAAGAATCACTGCCAGTTCGTCGTGGATGAAGGGGTAGATACCGTCATCGAAGGCGCCGATGGGACCGCCCAGCACCACCAGTAGATCGGCCGTTGCCGTATCCTCTGTGCGCAAGTCATCGGTGGCAGCATCCAGATAGCGCACGGCATAACCACGTGCCGCGAGCAGCGGCCCCAGCGTGCCGAGGTCTTCAAAGTCCAAATGGCGGATGGCAATGGCGGTTCTCATGGTTATGGTTCCTCTGTGCTGGTTTCACCGGGCCAGTAATGGCTGTCCGGCAGGGGGCGTGCGCCGAAGATGGCCTGGCCGACGCGCACCACCGTGGCGCCTTCCTCGACGGCGATCTCGAAATCACCGGACATGCCCATCGACAATTCGTCCAGCCCGCCGAAGGGCGTGCTCTGCCGCAACCGGTCGCGCAGGTTGCGCAGCAGGACGAAGCATTGGCGCACCCGTTGGGGCTCACTGGAGAACAGTGCCAGTGTCATCAGCCCGCGCACGCGCAGCGCCGTGAACGCAGGCAGCTTCTGGACGAAGGCCGGCACGTCCTCGGGAGCCAGGCCGTACTTGCTGGCCTCACCGGAGGTGTTGACCTGCACGAACACGTCCAGCGAGCGCCCTTCGACTTGCAGGCGGCGGTCCAGTGCCTCGGCCACGCGCAGGCTGTCCAACGCCTGGAACTCGGCGGCGAAGCGCGCCACCAGCCTGGCCTTGTTGGTCTGCAGGTGGCCGATGACCGACCAGCGCAGGTCGGTCAGATCCTGCATGGCTTCCCATTTGCGGCAAGCCTCCTGCACCTTGTTCTCGCCCAGCATCCGGCAACCCGCCGCATGGGCCATGCGCAGGCTGGCCTCGGGTTTGGTCTTGCTCACCGGCAGCAAACGGACTGTTGCGAAATCGCGGCCGACGCGGTGACAGGCGGCCTCGATGCGCGCCTGTACCGCAGCCAGGTTGTGCTGGAACTCCTCAACCGTCCTGGCCTCGGGATAACGGCCGTGCTTGTCGTGACGGGTCAGTGTGTCGGAAGGCACTGACATCAACCCGCCCCCTGGTTGACCGGCTTTGGCGCAACAGCGGATTTCGACGTCCGCTGCGGCACCCGGCCATTCAGCACCGCATAGGCCACCAGCCCGATCACCAGCCCCCAGAACGCACCGCCGATGCCCAGCAGGGTGATGTTGGCGGCGGCCGCCAGGAAGGTGATCAGGGAGGCTTCACGGGCCTTGGGATCGGCCATCGCACCGGCGAGGCTGCCGCCGATGGTGCCCAGCAGCGCCAGCCCTGCCAGGGTGGTGATGAAGGTCGTCGGGAAGGCCATGAAGACCGCCGCCAGCGTCACCCCAAACACACCGACCAGGATGTAGAACACGCCTGCGGCAATGCCTGCGATCCAGCGTTTGGAAGGGTCCTCGTGTGCCTCGCGGCCGGTGCAGATGGCGGCCGTGATCGCGGCGATGTTGAAGGCATGCGAACCAAATGGCGCCATCAGCAGGGAACCGAGCCCGGTAACCGTCACGATGGGATTGGCGCTGGTTCTGAAGCCGTCATTGCGCAGCACCAACATGCCAGGCATGTACTGGCCGGTCAGGGTAATCAGGAACAACGGCAACGCGACGCTCAGCAAGGCGTTGAGCGAAAACGCGGGCATGGTGAAGACCGGCGCGGCCAGCTTCAGGGTCAGCCCCGACAGATCGACGCGATCCTGAATCAGCAGAACGGCCAGCCCCAGCACCAGGATGCCCACCACCGCATAGCGGGCGGAGAATCGCTTGAACACCACGTAGGCAACAATCAGCAGCCCGGCCAGCAGCGGGTCGATGCTCATGCCGCCGAAGGCCCCGATGCCGAACTGGAGCAGAATGCCGGCCAGCAGCCCGGCCGCCACGCCCGGCGGGATCAGGCGGATGACGCGCTCGAACCAACCCGACAGCCCCAGCACCACGAAGGCGGCCGCCGAGATCAGGTAGGCACCCGCTGCCTCGGCATAGGGCGTTGTCGCCAGTGCCGTGACCAGAAACGCCGCTGCCGGCGTGGACCAGGCGGTGATGATCGGCTCACGGGAAATCCAGCTCAGGATGATCCCCGTCACGCCCACGCCGATGGAAATCGACCACACCCACGAGGCCGTCAGCTCCGGGCTGAGGCCGGCCACCTTGGCGGCCTGGAACACCAGAATAAAGGTGCCGCCGTAGTTAACGATGACCGAGATCAGACCGGCCACGACAGGATGGGTGAGATCGTTCCAGCGAATGGACGAAGCTGAAGGGACTGATGACATGGCCTGACGTCGACTCCTGACAAAGGGGGTGAGCGGGTTGTGAAACGTCGTTATAGCTTTAAAATGGCTGGATATTCCCCGCCACTTTTTTAGAGAGATACAGACCAATTGTTCAAACACGCCCAACTTGAATCCGTCAAGGCCTGGATCGGCGACCCTGCGCATGGCACCTTGCCCCTGCATGCGCGCATCCAGCGGGCCATCCGGCAACTGATCCTCGACGGCGTGCTCGATGTGGGCAGACCGTTGCCCGCGTCACGCGCCCTGGCGAAGTCACTGGGGGTTTCCCGCGATACGGTCGAGTCGGCCTACAGCCAGTTGCATGCGGAAGGCTTCATCGAGCGGCGCGTGGGCAGCGGCAGCTTCGTGTCGGAGCGGGCACAGCGTCTGCCAGGCGGTGGCAAGGTGCAGCGCACGGGGGATCGCAAGGCAACACTGCGCCTTAGCCAGCGCGGCCGCGCCATGTTCCAGAGCGGTGGCGTGCGCGACTTCCTGATGCCGCGCCCGTTCGCCCCCGGCGTGCCGGAAACGCGCAGCTTTCCACTCCAGATCTGGGAGCGCCTGGAGCGGCAGGTGTTGAAGGAATACGGCACGCTGGCGCTGCTGCACAGCCCCCCGCAGGGCATGGAGCCGTTGCGGCGCGCCATCGCCGATTACGTCAATCTCGAACGTGGCGCGCGCGCCACGCCCGAGCGCGTGCTGGTGCTGACCAGTTCCCAGCAGGCCATGACGCTGTGCGCCACGGTGCTGCTCGATGCCGGCGACCGGATCTTCATCGAAGACCCCGCGTACCACGGCGCCCGCAAGGCGTTTGATGCCGCCGGGCTGGAATGCGTACCCGTACCGCTGGATGAAGACGGGCTGCGGGTGGAACACCTGAGCCAGGTGGCGGCAACGCCCAATGGATTGCCCAAGGCGGTATCCCTGACGCCATCGCACCAGTTCCCGACCGGAGTGACACTGGCACTGGATCGGCGGCTGGCGGTCATCGAATGGGCCCGGCAGCACCAAAGCTGGATCATCGAAGACGACTACGACAGCGAGTTCCATTACGAAGGCAAACCCACGGCCTGCGTGCAGGGGCTCGACCCGCACGAACGAACGATCTACATCGGCACCTTCACCAAATCGCTGTTTCCCGGCCTGCGCATCGGCTATATGGTGCTGCCGCGGCCGCTGGTGGCGCCCTTGACCGTGGCCCGCACCCTGCTGGATGGACACAGTGCGCCGATTCCGCAACTCACGCTGGCGCGCTTCATCCAGGGCGGCCACTTCGGCGCCCATGTACGCACCATGCGCGCTGTCTATGCCGAACGGCGCGACGTGCTGGCACATCTGGTGCGCAAGCATTTGGCCGATTTCGTGGAACCACGGGTGCCGGCCGGGGGCATGCAGATGCCCTGCTTGTTCATCCGCGACATCCCCGAGCGCGAGGCCGTGGAATCGGCACGCCGGGCCGGCATCGACCTGTTGGGGCTGACGGCGCTGCATGCCTCCAACCGGCACAAGGCCGGTTTCCTCATGGGGTTCGCCGCCCATGCCCCGCACGAACTGGAAATCGCCGTCAAGAAACTCGCGAACGTGCTGCACGCGTTGTGCCGCTGATCGCCATGAAGAAGCGTTAACGAGCGCCAGGCATGAAATCGTGTAACTACTCGCCCCCTAAACGGTCATTCCCGCGAAGGCGGGAATCCAGAAAAGTGACAACTGAACGAGTGGTGTCCTCCACTTGCGCAGGGAAGATCAAGCAGTCTTATACCTTCAGCCTTGACCACACTGGATTCCCGCCTTCGCGGGAATGACAGGAGGGTGAGTAGTTACGAAATCGTTACCCAACGGGTTGTTGGCCCAGGCCTCCATCGCCCATCGGGCCAGCACCTGTGCATCATGGCGGTGCCCGCCCTGTTGCCGCTGCTACCGGATGCCATGCAGGTCGGCTTTGTCGAGCTGGGTATCGCCATCGGTCTGTCAACATCGTCTCGCCGGATGCCGTACTCGTGCATGAAAACGCGCAGTGCCATGATCCTCATGGCCTCGTGGTGCCAACACCGTGTGCGGGCTGGACAGTTCGTGCATCTTCATCGCAGCCGGGGCACAGCATCTGGAAGGCCAACGCGACCACGATGTGGCCGCGTTGCGCCTCCAGATCAATGGCCCCAGGGTGTTCAGCCGATCGCCAGGGTAATGCCAATGCGGCCGCTCCACGGTCACTCAGTCAGCCGGCTGAAGGTGTAGTCCTGAGCCTTCTGGGGTTGATGGCAGGCGAAGCAGGCCGAGGCCGCATTCGGTCCCACCACCCGATTGGCCGGTTCGCCGGCGCCGAAGCCCTCGAAGCCCCAGCCACCGGTGGCCTTGAACTTCTTCGAATCCTTGTGCATCACGCCCACGACCTTGCGTGCGCCCTCGGTGACTGCATTGCCCTCATGCACGGCTTCCAGCAGATCGAAGATGATCACCGAACCGTCTGGAAAACTCTTGCCCCGGTAGCCTTTCATGGCATTGTCGTTGGCATAGATGTGGTGAATGCCGCCGAAGGAAGCGAACAGGGGGTGCCCCTCCTCGATCACCATGCTCTTGACGTGGTGCCAGTCGCGGTAGCCGGCCGGATAAGGAACCTCGGGCTCTGCGGCCAGCGCCACGGTTGCTGCGGTGACGCCGAGTACGGCCAAGATCTTCGCTTTCATAGTTCGCTCTCCTGTTTCAGGTCGGCGATGGCAGCGCCGAAGTTGATGTGGAACGGTTGTCCGCCGATGACAAGAGCGGGAACCGACTGGACGCCGGCCGACTCGGCCTCGGCGATGCGCGACTTGGCCCGGCGAGCTGCCGCTCTGCGGCGACACAGACGGGGCAACCGGCGTGGTAGAAAGTAGCAGAGGTTTTCATGTGAGGACTCCTAACTACTTAGCACAGAAGAAACCCGATCCTGTTGAACGGGGCGGTTCAACCCGCTGTCAGGCGGCGGGTTCGTGCTCCGCGCAGTCGACGCGCAGGTGTCGCTCGGCCATCGGTGCGCCTACGAATGCACAGAAGTGCGGCGTGCTCGTGCCCGGGGCGACGTTTTCGCGAAAATGCCGACAGGTCACGCAGGTGCGCTGCAGCGCGATCATTTGGCGCTGCTGCAATTGCCGGATCATCTTGACCACCAGACCAAGCAGCGATTCCTGCTCTGCCTCGGACAGGCCGGCCACGATTGGCGCGAAATTGCTGGACCACTCCTGCGCGACCCGATTGCCCTTGGTCGTCGCCTTCAAGGCGACCGCGCGACCGTCCGAGGCAACCGCATACTTGCGCACCAGCGCCTTCCTCTCCAGCGCCGCCACGGCATCGCTGGCGGTGGCCTTGCGGACGCCGGCGTACGCAGCCGCATCGGTGAGCCGGGAGCCCTCCGGACGATTCGCGACGAACCGCAGGATGTCGGCCTGGGTCGGCGACAGACCCGCGGTTTCCGCCGCTTGCCAGTCGAGCTGGCGTGCGACAGCGGCGAGCCGGGCAAGGCCATCGGCCAAGCGGCGATCCAGGGGCTCAGTGATTTGGTCGAAGTTCATAGGTAGGAATCCTAATCAATCATTTGCCAATATCAAGCCCGTGAGGTTGTGCGCCATTTCTGTGGATGCAGGAAGGCATCCCCAGGCTGGGGACGACAAAGCAGCAGCGTCCCGACAATTAGGTTTAACCGTAACTACTCACCCGCATTCGTCATTCCCGCGAAGCCTGCCCCCTGGCGCGGCAGATGGGGGCCGACGTGCTCGTGGTGGTGAACATTTCCACCGGACTCAGTGAGCGCGAAGAGGCCCAGTCCGTGGTCGGGATCGTGGATCAGCTCTCGACACTGCTCACCTACCGCGGCACCGCACAGCAGCTCGCGACGCTGATGCCTCAGGACATCCTGATCGCCCCGGCGCTCGGAGCGATCACCAGCAGCGCGTTCGATCGGGTCGCGGAGGCCATTCCCATCGGCGCGGGCGGCCACGGGCGAACAGGCCGACCGGCTCAAGGGCCTGTCGCTGCCCCCGGACGGATTCGCCCGGTATCAGGCGCGCAGGAAGCGGGAGGTTTCGCCACTCCCGACCATCGACTTCATTCGCCTCGATAACCGTTCGCGGCTTGCCGATGCGATGATCGAGGCGCGCCTGCGGCAGCAGGTCGGCCAGCCCCTGGATGTGGCGCAGGGGGCCGCAACACCCTCCTGGGGAGCGTGATCCATCAGACCACCCTGGACGACGATGCACCGATCCAGAACCGCTTTACCGGCGGCGGTTTCCTGCGCCTGTCCGGTCTGGCGCCGGACGAGCTGGCCGGACAGCACTTCACGCTGCTGCGCGCCATGGTCTACCGCCGGTTCCGCGACAACCTCTATTTCGGCCTCAGCGCGGAGCGGGGCAACGTCTGGCAGGATGCCGGCGATATCGGCTTCGGCGATGCCCTTTCGGCGGGCAGCCTGTTCTTCGGGGCCGACACCCCTGTCGGCCCCGTCCACCTCGCCTATGGTCAGGCGGAGGGTGGCCGTCGCAGCGCCTATCTGTACCTCGGCCTGCCGAATCGACGAGTCCTGCTCCAGGTAAGCACCTTTGAGGAGTTGATAATCACGGGGAGCGCATTGCAGCGCCCCGCAACGGCAGCGCCGTTCTGCTTATCATCCCTCGGACCCGCCCACTGCGGCTCTATGCTTAGGGTCAATGGTTGATTCCTTTGCATCAGAGGAAGCAGCGTGGACGAGGTGACCGCTGAGGAGACCGAGTCACTTAAGCGGGAGGTGCAAGCCCTGCGAGCGGCCCTTGATGCCTGCTGCGAGCGCGAACGCCGCTACCGCAGCGTATTCGACGCGATGAGCGAGGGCTTCGGTCTGGCCGAGTTTATGCTCGACGCGCAGGGCCGGCCCTACGACTTCCGGCTTCTGGAGGTCAATGCGGCCTTCAGCCGGCTGACCGGCTTTCCCGCCGAAGTGGCCCGCGGCAGGACGGCCCGCGAGCTGGTCCCCAGCATTGAGCCGTACTGGTTCGACGCCTTGGCCACGGTGGCCCTGACCGGCGAGCCGGTGCGGGTCGAAAACTACCTGGAGGGGCTCGGCAAGTGGTTCGATGCTTTCGTCTACCGCACCGCCCCCGGGCAGTTCGCCTTTCTGTTCGTCGACGTCACCGGGCGCAAGGCGGCGGAGCGGGCGACGGCCGAGCGGTTCAAGCTGGCCGAGGCCGTCTTCACCCACAGCCTCAGCGCCCTGGCGGTGCTCGACTGCCATTACAACTTCCTGCGCGTCAACGAGGCCTACGCCCGCAGCGCGCGCCGGCCGGTTGACAAATTCGTCGGGCGCAACCACTTCGAGCTGTACCCCTCCGAGTCGAAGGCCATCTTCGACGAGGTGGTGCGCACCAAGCAGCCCTACACCACCTTTAACCGCCCCTTCGTCTACCCCGATCAACCCGAGCGCGGAGTGACCTGGTGGGACTGGACACTGGTCCCGGTGCTCGATGCGCGGGGCGAGGTCGAATACCTGCTCCTCTCCCTCGTCGAGGTGACCGAGCGTGTTCAGGCGGAGCAGAGCCTGCGGGAGAGCGAGGCGCGCTACCGCCGCCAGGCGGCGGAGCTGGAGCAGATCTACCGCACCGCCCCCATCGGCCTGGCGGTGCTCGATTCGGAGCTGCGCTTCGTCCACGTCAACGCGCGGCTGGCCGAGACCAACGGCGTACCGGCCGAGGCACACCTGGGCCGGGCGGTGCGGGAGGTGGTGCCGTGGGTGGCCGACCGGGCAGAACCGCTCCTGCGCCGGGTGCTGGAGAGCGGCGAGCCGGTACCGGAGTTCGAGGCGAGCGCCGAAACTCCGGCCCAACCGGGCGTGCAGCGCACCTGGGTGAGCCAATACTGGCCGTTGAAAAACGGTGCTGGACGGGTCTTCGGCATCAACGTGGTCGCCGAGGAGGTCACCGAGCGGCGGCAACTGGAAGCGGCCCGTGAGCGCGAGCGCCAATTCCGTACCCTGGCGGAGAATTCGACCGATGTAGTGGCGCGCTTCGACCGCGCCCTGCGCCGGATCTACGTCAACCCCGCGATCGAGGCCGTCGTGGGCCGTCCGCGTAACGCCACCCTGGGCAGAAGCAACCGCGAACTCGGGCTGCCAGAGCCCCTGGCCTGCACACTCGACCGCCACCTTGAGCAGGTATTTACGACGGGTCACCCCCACACGATGGAGGTGGCGCTGCCGACGCCCCAAGGGGAGCGGGTGTTCGACTCGCGGCTGGTGCCGGAACTCGGCGCAGACGGCCAAGTGGAGACCGTGCTGGCCATCAGCCGCGACATCACGGAGCGCAAGCGCGCCGAAGCCGCGCTGCGCGAGAGCGCGAGCAAATACCGCACCGTGGTGGAGAGCCTCTACGAGGGGATCTGGCTCATCGATGCCGAAGGGATCACCACCTTCGTCAACGCCCGCATGGCAGAGCTGCTTGGCTACCGGGCCGAAGAGATGCTTGGCAAGTCCCTGTTCGAGTTCATGGGTGAGGCCGCGATGGCGATGGCCAGGGCCAACCTGGCGCGCGGCTACGGCGGCGTGAAGGCCGACTACGAGTTCGAGTTCCGGCGCAAGGATGGGACGCCCCTCCTCACCCGCATTGCGACCACGCCCCTGTTCGACGAGGCGGGGCGCTACCGCGGCGCATTGGCGGCCGCGGTGGATCTCAGTGCGCAAAAAGAGGCCGAGCGGGCGCTCCGAACCTACGCCCAGGGCCAGGATTTCCTGGTCGAGACCGCCATGCGGCTCCTGCAACCACTGGGGCGGCAAGCGCTGTTTGAGTTCGTGGCCGAACGGATGCACACCCTGACCGACGGCGGGATCGTCGTTCTGAGTGAATTCGACCCGGTCAAGCGCCGCACCATCCTCAGCGCCCTGGGAAGCACCGCCGAACAGCGGACCAAGCTACGCCGGCTATTCGGCCGGGACCCGGTCGGGATCACCCTCGACTTTCCCGAATCGATACGCGAGCGCATGTTGCCGGGGGAGTTCGAACGACTGAGCGGCGGCATCTGCGAGCTGGCCTTCCATAAGTTCCCGCAGGCGCTGTGCGATGCCCTGGAGCGGGAGCTGGGCATCCGCGAGGTCTACGCCATGGCCTTCTCGGTGGAGCAGGATCTCCTCGGCACCGCGGCGGCGCTGACGCGGGCAGAGGGGCTGCCCCAAAAGCGGTTGATCGAGTCGGTGGTGACCCAGGCGGCCCTGGCCTTGAAGCGAGGACGTGCCGAGGAGGCGCTAAGGGCCGAGCGCAATTTCTTCGATGCCGTCTTCGATCTCCAAGGGGCCATCGTGGCCATTCTCGACCGGCACTGGCGCATCGTCCGGATGAACCGGGCCTATTACACGATCACCGGCTTTGCCCACGGCAACGCCATCGGGCAGGACTTTCGCGCTCTGTTGGCGCCCACCAATGCCAAAACGGTGGCGCGCCCGCTCGACGCCTTGGCCAACCACCGCCCCCTGGACGAGTTTGAGAGTCCTGTGCGTGTGGGCGATGGCACTACCCGCGATATCGCCTGGCGCACGACGGTGCTGCGCAACGAGGAGGGGGAGGTCGATTACATCATCGCGACCGGCATCGATATCACCGAGCGCAAGCGCATGGAGGCGCGCACCCGCCACTTGGCCGAACACGATGCGCTGACCGAGCTGCCCAACCGGCGGCTCATGCTCGAACTGCTCGCTACCGCCCTGCGCTCGGCCGCACGCAACCGACGCAAGGTCGCTCTGCTTTTTCTCGATCTCGACCGCTTCAAGGCCATCAACGATACCCTCGGCCACGAGGCGGGTGATGCGCTGCTCAAAGAGGTGGCCGCCCGACTCACCGGCCGGGTACGCCGCTCCGATATCGTCGCCCGGCTCGGCGGCGACGAGTTCACCGTGTTCCTGCCCGACCTCGCCCGGGGCGAGCAGGCCGGCGAGGTGGGCGCGGAGATCGTGCAGAGTTTCGAGCACCCCTTTCACCTGGCCGAACAGAGCCTCTACGTCACCACCAGCGTCGGCATCAGCCTCTTCCCCGATGACAGTGACACGCCGGAGGGGCTGCTGCGGCGCGCCGATCTGGCGATGTACGAGGCCAAGGAGCAGGGGCGCAACACCTACCGCTTCTACAACCCGGCGGTGGATAGCCGCGCCCGCGAGCGGATGCGCATCGAAAACGCACTGCGCGAAGCGCTGGCGGACGGCGGGCTACGTGTGCTCTACCAGCCCGAGGTCGACCTGCACACGGGGCGGCTGCTGGCGGTCGAGGCCTTGCTTCGCTGGTCCCACCCGCAACTGGGCTGGCTCGCCCCGTCTCAGTTCATCCCCGTGGCGGAGGAGACCGATCTGATCATGGCTCTGGACGATTGGGTGCTGCGCACCGCCTGTGCCCAGGCGCGGCACTGGCGCGACCAGGGGCTGCCACCCCTCGTCGTGGCCGTCAACCTCTCGGCCAAGCGCTTCGAACGCCCGGACCTGCTCGAGGCGGTGCGCCGCAACCTCGCCGAGAACCGGCTATCCCCCGAGAGCCTGGAGCTGGAGTTGACCGAACGGACCGTAATGCGCCATATCGACCAGAGCATCGAGCGGATGCGCGAGCTGAGTGCGCTGGGCGTGAGGATCGCGGTCGACGACTTCGGCACCGGGTACTCCTCGCTCAACTACCTCAAGCGTTTGCCTATCGATAAGCTCAAGATCGACCAGTCGTTCGTGCGCGATATCGCCACCGACCCCGACGACCGCGCCATCATCCAGGCCGTGACCGCCCTTGCACACACCCTGAGCAAACGGGTGATCGCCGAGGGGGTGGAGACCGAGGCGCAACGGCAGTTCCTCGACACCACCGGCTGTGACGAGGGACAGGGATTCCTGTTTGCCGAGCCGCTCCCGCCGGAACAGCTTCGGGACTGGCTCGTTCACTGAACCACCGCTAACCCGCTACTCCCCCAGAGCAGTTGACGGATGGCTTCTGGCCAGTTTCCCCCCTTGCAAGCCGCGACGGGCCGATGCCGACCCTAAGCCGTCTCATTCCCGCGAAGGCGCTTCTGAATTCCCGCCTTCGCGGGAATGAGGGGGAGGGCAGCGGGCCACCGCAAAAGCTAGCTCTCTCCTCGGATCCGGTTATCGGGCGCAGATGCCACGGGGAGAGTGACAACAAAGCGCGCTCCAGCCCCCGGTTCGCTAAAGACCTCGATGCGGCCCCCCAATTCGGTAATAACGGTCCGGACGATAGAGAGACCAAGGCCTGTTCCCTTCCCTGGGGGCTTGGTCGAGAAGAAGGGATCGTAAATCCTGCCCCGTATGGCTTCGGGAATGCCTTCGCCGCTATCGGTGACTTCCACTGAAACCGCCTCTTCGGTAGGCCGCGCGCGCAGGTTCACCCGCTTTTCCGAACTCTCCTCCACAGCATCGCGAGCATTTAACAGCAGATTGAGGAAAACCTGCTGAAGTGGCTCTTCATTGCCCAGCACCTTGGGAAGGTCTTCAGGGATGTCGGTCGAAAAATCGACTTGCCGGGCGCGAAACTCCGGCGCGACCAACCCGACGGTTTGCCGAAACACCGTAGCCAGATCGACCGCAGTTACCGACCGTTTCGAGGGCCGGGCAAAGGTGAGCATGCCCTTGAGCAGGTCGCGCACTCTTCTCAACTCCTGTTCGGCACGCTCCAGCGGGTATTTGAGCTCGGGGTCTTCCACCCGTTGTCGAGCGAACGCGATGTAGTTGAAAATCCCCATCAGCGGGTTACTGATTTCATGGGCCACGCCAGCCGCCATGGTGCCCAGTGCCGCGAGCTTCTCCGACTGAATGATCTGCTGCTGGGTAGTGCGTAACTCATCGAGCGTCGCCTGTAGGGCCTCCTTGCTCCGGCGCAGCTCGGCCTCGTATTGCAGACGCTCGCGCAAATCGATACCGATGCCAATGTTTGACCCGTCCGGCAGGGCCACATTCGACCAGGCGCTCTCCACCTCATCCCCCTGGCGCGTTTTGAGGCGAAGAGGCCGCCACTCCACGGTGGGGTGGTTCATATAGTCGATGACCTTTTGCCGGTAGTCGGGCTCGGGGTAGAGTTCCGCCAGCAGGTCCACCCGGTTGGCCTCCTCGGAAGTCCACCCGGTCACCTCCTCGCAATAGTGATTCAGGCGCATCACGCGATTGGGCGCATCGTAAAAGGCGATCATCACCGGGATGTTGTCGAGGATGCTCTCCAGCATTGCGGCCTGCTGGCGAAGCGCCGCCTCCATTGTACGACTGTCGGTGACATCGCGTGTAATCGCCAGGACCGTTTCGATTTTGCCATCCGGGGTAAATTCTGGGACCAGGTGCGACTCGACCTGTCGTTCCCCTTCGCGGGTGGAGAGGCGCAAATCGAGCGTTTCGGCTGTTCCGCCAGAAAAAACACGGCTCAGCCCGGCTTCCCACGCTGCCGAGGCCTCTTCGCTGAAGCCGATCTCGACACTGCTTTTACCCGCAAAGGCCTCCCGGGGAATGCCGGTGATGGACTCTACCGCCGGATTGATGTAGACATGACGGTGGTCTGGATCGATGCGGGCGACGATGTCCGGCGAGTTCTCCGCCAGCGTACGGAACTCGACCTCCCGGCGGCGCAGCGCCTCCATGCGCTTTCGCTCGGTAATCTCCTCGACGACCACGTTGATTCCCCAGGCATTCTCCGTACCGCCCTGCAAGGGCAGCCAGTGCTCTATCCAAGAACGCGCTACGCCCGGTTGGGCCGGGGTTTCACCCTGGATTTCGATGTTGAGAGCCGGCTCTCCAGTCTCGAAAATCCGGCGTGCCAGTTCCTCGGCCTGATCGGCAAGACCTGGCACCACCTCCCGTGGCGTCTTTCCGATATGTTCCTCGGCCGGGATGCCGTTGATTTCGGCCAACCGCTCGTTGATACGTTCAAATCGAAGCTCCCGGTCGAAGACACACAGACCGATGGGGGCGCGCCGGTAGATCGTGTCGAGTTCCGTCGCCTGCCGGCGGTAGCGCTCCTCGCTCTGGCGCAGCGCCTCTTGGCTCCGCTTCTCTTCGGTGATGTCTTTGGCAAAGCCATAGACCCTCACGACACGCCCCTTTTCGTCCCGAACGAAGTCACCACGAGCCCGGACGGTCCGAACTTCGCCATTGTCCTGGCGCACGATTCGGTGCTCCATGTCATAGGGCGCGATGCCACGTCGCACACGCTCGAAAGCCTCGCCGATGGCCGCGCGGTCGTCGGGGTGGGCAATAGGGAGCAGTTCTTCAGGCGTCAGGATGCGTCGGCTGACGCCGTGGATGGCGCACCATGCCTCGGAGAACGTGAGTTGGTCAGCCGAAATGTCCCACTCCCAAGCCCCCGTATGGGAGAGTTTCTCGGCCTCCTCCAACATTGTGCGGCTTTGCCGAAGCGCCTCTTCGCTGCGCTTCCGCGTGGTAATGTCCACGAAAAGGTGGGCAAACTCCCCCGGCGCCGTCTGGTAGGCGACCACGTCGAACCACTGGCCGAGTCCCTCGATGTAGCTCTCGAACCGCGCCGGCCTCCCGGCTAGCGCCACTTCGGCAAAGGTGTCGAGCCATTTTCCCACAAAATCCGGCAGTAACTCTCTGGCGGATTTTCCATGCGCCTCATCAATCGCATGGCCGGTTAACCGGCTGAAGGCCTCATTGACTTCCAAAAGCCGGTAATCGTAGGGGCGCTCTTGTTCGTCCAGAAGGATTTCGGCAAGACCAAAACCCTCGATCATCGAATCGAACAGGCCGCGATAGCGCCTCTCCCGTCCCTGCATGGCCACAAGCTCCCGCTCCAGCGACTCGATCCGTTCTGAGGTCCAGTCGTTCACTCCGCCTCCTCACTATCAAGCGCCTCTCGGTAAGGATAGAGCGTAGGGGTTGCGGGCTGGCCACCGGGTGATCCGTGGGTAGGTCGTTTGGTTCGGGTTCACCCTCTGTTTCACCCCCCGAAGCCAATGGCAGCAAAAACGTCTTGAGCGGTCGGCGCTCATTCGTTCCCGCTCCGTAACTACTCGCCCCCTAAACGGTCATTCCCGCGAAGGCGGGACGACAAGCGCCGCGCCTCACTGGCCAAGGGCAGTATCCAGAAAAGTGACAACTGAACGAGTGGTGTCCTCCACTTGCGCAGGGAAGATCAAGCAGTCTTATACCTTTTCAGCCTTGACCACACTGGATTCCCGCCTTCGCGGGAATGACAGGAGGGTGAGTAGTTACCCCGCTCCAATACACCTGCATGGTGGAAGGAGCGCTCTTTAGCACCGATTGGCAGTTGGCTCGGATCGGCACGACGGGCGGCAATTCTTAAATGGCCGGACACCGCCCATAAGCCCACCCGATGTCCTCGGAGACCGACGTGAAAGTTTTTTTGACAGCGGCATCGGCCTCGCCTAGAAATGAAGTAGGCCTGATAAAGGCAAACCTGTCGAAAGACAGGGGCGCAAAGCCACCGGTCTAAGGATTCTTCGGAATCTATGATCGCGGGGCTGCCAGGTCTTCTCTCTTTATGCCACCCGCAATTCAAGGCAGGCGCTCACTAAGGAGCGCCCACCCCGAGTGCAATCACACGTCGACCCTAAGCCGTCATTCCCGCGAACGCGGGAATCCAGGACACGACCCGTAGCCCCCGACCCCAAGGCTGTCATTCCCGCGAACGCGGGAATCCAGGACACGACCCGTAGCCCCCGACCCCAAGGCTGTCATTCCCGCGAACGCGGGAATCCAGGACACGACCCGTAGCCCCCGACCCCAAGGCCGTCATTCCCGCGAACGCGGGAATCCAGGACACGACCCGTAGCCCCCGACCCTGAGCCGTCATTCCCGCGAACGCGGGAACCCAGGACACAACCGGCAGCCCCCGACCCCAAGGCCGTCATTCCCGCGAACGCGGGAATCCAGGACACGACCCGTAGCCCCCGACCCCAAGGCCGTCATTCCCGCGAACGCGGGAACCCAGGACACAACCGGCAGCCCCCGACCCTGAGCCGTCATTCCCGCGAACGCGGGAATCCAGGACACAACCGGCAGCCCCCGACCCCAAGGCCGTCATTCCCGCGAACGCGGGAACACAGGACACAACCGGGAGCTTACGACCCGGAGCGGTCCGCTTCGTCCTTATCGAATGTCGGTTATGCGGCAGTGAACGGCAACTGGGAGGAGGCCTTCTCATCAAGTTACCGCGTTCAAATAGTACGCCGTGCGCTTCTAAACTTCGATGAGAGTGGCCGTCTTGGCCTCATCTGCCGACAAGGGAGCCGAAGCGATGGCAGACGAACATGGCACATTCCCTCCCCCCATTGGACGTCTGGAAAGTGGCATCCCAGGCCTCGACCGCATTCTTGGGGGTGGACTGCCGAAGGGACGCAGCCTGCTCGTCACCGGCGAGACCGGCACCGGCAAGACTGTTCTACTGAACGAGTTCCTCTACCGCGGCATCACCCAATACGGCGAACCGGGTGTGCTGGTCAGCTGCGAGGAGTCCGCCGACGACATCCGGCGCAATGTGGCGGGGTTCGGCTGGGACTACCCGGCGCTGGAGGCTTCGGGGCAGCTTGCCGTCATCGACGTAAGCCCCTCCTTGCATGAGTTGGTGACCGTCGAGGTCAACGAACACTACAGCCTCACACCGCTGCTGGAGATCATCGCCGGCACTGTCGAGCGCTTGGGCGCGCACCGGGTGGCCATCGACAGCCTGGGCAGCCTGTTTGTCCGCTACCGCTCGGAGACGGCGGTGCGGGAGCTGTTCCATCAACTGACGCACCGCCTCAAGGGGTTGGGGGTCACCGCCCTACTCAGCGGCGAGCGGCATGCCGGGCGTAGCCTCTTGTCCGAGCACGGCCTGGAGGAGTTCGTGGCCGAGGGGCTCATTGAGCTGAGCAAGACGCCGGGGGAGCTGCGCACGGTACGTCAGATGGTTATCCACAAGCTGCGCGGCCTGAGCTACCAGAGCGGGCAGGTGGAGTTCGCCATCGAGGCGAGCGGCCTGGAGGTGTTCCCCCGCATTCCGCTGGAAGCCCGGGTGGCGCCGGTAACCCTGGAAACGCGCAAGGGGTTCGGGATCGACCCGTTCGATGCACTGCTGCGGGGCGGGCTGCCGGAGGCGCACGTGGCCCTGTTCAGCGGCAACGCCGGAGCCGGCAAGAGCACCTTCGGCCTGCACTTCGTGCGCGCCGGCATCGAAACCGGCGAGGCGGGCGTTTACGTGACCATCGAAGAGTCCAGCGCCCAATTGCGTCTGGTGGCGCGCCACTACGGCTGGGACTTGGCCGCGGCCGAGCGCGAAGGCCGCCTTCAGTTCATCGACGTGCCCTTCTCGGATATTCGCCCCGACCAAGTGCTCTATCAGGTCGTCAATGCCGCCCGGGCTCTGGGCGCCCGGCGCCTGGTGCTCGATTCGATCTCCGCGCTTCTATCGATCGGTATGAGCGCCCGGGAGCATCGGCTGTTTCTGGAGCAGCTGATCGGCTTCTGCAAGACCGAAGGGATCACGGTGGTTCTGCTCTACGCGGTCGGCGGGGCCTTCGGACTCGCCGAGGCGCCGGTCGCCATCACCCAAGCGCGGCTCAGCTCCATTGTGGATGCCATCGTGCTGCTGCGGGCAACCGAACGGCCGCAGGGCCTGGAGCGGCAGCTCAGTGTCGTCAAGGTGCGCGGCAGCGACCACGACAGTGCGCCTTACCGCTATCACATCGCGAATCAAGGCATAGTGATCGACGGACGACTGGCAGCGACCGACCGCAGCGGCGCGGGGGAGCCGAGCGAATGACCCCTGTATCGGACCGCCCGGCGCACACCTATCGCCTGACCCTGTATACCGCCGGTACCAGCCCGTCCATCGAGGAGGTGGCCGAGCGCATCCGCCAGTGGTGTGCCGGGCACACGATTGCGCGGGAAGCGTGAACCCCTTCGTGCCGACCGGGCGCAACGGCCGGAAGCCACTCCCGGCCGGGTACTGAGTGGGCCCAAGCCTGGCCTTCACACCAACTCATCGTGTCCGCGCGGCAGAAAAGCGGACTGCTAGAGCACCGAACAGGTAAACGGGACAAT
>JAWLHA010000069.1:0-21137 GCA_041690535.1 Gammaproteobacteria bacterium
TGGATGCGCTGCGCTTATCCACCCTACCTCGGTTCGCTGCCCCCGCCACCTGCGGCGCAACTTGGCTGCGATTGGCGATCTTTCGGTTTACCTGTTCGGGGTTCTATAGAGCACCGGACAGATAAATCCGACGCGCCCAACATGTAGAGGGTGGATAAGTGCAGCGCATCCACCGTGCGGCGTCGAATTGGTGGATGCGCTGCGCTTATCCACCCGACCTATCAGGCACATCGAATGTTATCTGTTCGGTGCTCTGGCGCTGCTCGGGGTTGCCAACCCTTCGTTGGGCGTAACGCCGTATCGAACCAGAAACTGCAACCGGAAAAAGTCATCCGCGGAGGTGTCAGTGTCGAAGGGAAAACCAAGAGTCGCGGTGCACAAGTTCACCTCGTGTGACGGCTGTCAGCTGGCCTTTTTGAACCTGGGGCCGCAGTTGTTGGAGCTGGCGCAACTGGTGGACATTGTGCACTTCGCCGAAGCGGGGATGGTCGCTCCCGACGCGGAGGTGGATATCGCTTTCGTGGAGGGGAGCATCTCCACCCCTCACGAGGCCGAACGCATCCGTGCCATTCGGGCCGCGAGTAAGCAGGTGATCACCATCGGGGCCTGCGCCACTGCCGGGGGGATTCAGGCGCTGCGCAATCTCCACAACGCCTCCGAGTGGATGGCTGATGTCTACGCAAGGCCGGACCACCTGGAGACGCTCGCCACCTCCACCCCCGTGTCGGAGCACATCAGGGTGGATCTGGAGCTGTGGGGCTGTCCCACCAACGGGCGGCAGGTGATCGGGGCCGTGCGCTCCCTCCTGTTTGGCGCCGCGCCTGTGGACGAGCGGGACAAGATCTGCGTCGAGTGCAAACGCAAGCAGAACGTCTGTGTGCTGGTGGCGAAGGGCGAGCCCTGCATGGGGCCGGTGACCCGCACCGGGTGCGGCGCCCTCTGTCCTGCGGTGGAGCGGGACTGCTTCGCCTGTTACGGCCCGTCGGACAACCCCAACACCGGCGCCCTGGCCCACCGGTTTCGCGAGCTGGGTCTGTCGGAGCGGGCGGTGGCCGACCGTTTCCTCTTCATCAACAACTGGGCGCAGGCCTACCGGGTCGAAGGCCTGAAATGGCGGGAGCAGGAGAATGGGTGATCGCAACGTGAGGATCAACGTGCCGCTGTTGGCGCGGGTGGAGGGGGAGGGGGCGCTGGACGTTCGGGTCAAGGAGGGGCGTATCGACGAGCTGAAACTGGTCATCTTCGAGCCGCCGCGCCTGTTCGAGAAGTTTTTGGAAGGCCGCCCGTACAGGGAGGTGCCGGATGCGGTCTCGCGCATTTGTGGGCTCTGCCCGGTGGCTTACCAGATGAGTGCGTCTCACGCCATCGAGGACGCCTTCGGCACCGAACCGGGGCCGTGGGTGCGGGAGATGCGGCGGCTGTTCTACTGCGGCGAGTGGTTGCAGAGCCACGCGGTGCATATGCACCTGCTGGCCGTACCGGACTTCCTTGGCTTCAACAGCGTCATCGAAATGGCGGCGCACTACCCCGAAGAGGTGCGGCGGGGGCTGGAGATCCAGGAGATCGGCAACGCCATCATCCGGCTGTTCGGCCAGCGCTCGGTGCATCCGGTGGGGACGCGGGTCGGCGGCTTCTATCACGCCCCGCAAAAAGCCCAGGTGGAGGCGTTGCTGGAGCGGTTGCACCGGGCACTGCCCCTGGCCGAGGCGCTGGTGGCGTGGACCGCCACGCTGGAGGTGCCTGATGACCCCCAGGAGTTCGTCGCGGTCTCGCTGCGCCATCCGGATGAGTACCCGATGAATGCAGGTCGGCTGGTCTCGAGCGAAGGCCTCGACATCGATATCGCCGACTATCAGGGGCATTTCGAGGAGTTCCAGGTCCCCCACTCCAGCGCGTTGCATGCCCTGCTCGAGGGCAAGCCTTATCTGGTGGGGCCGCTGGCGCGGCTCAATCTCAATCTGGATCGGCTGCCTCAGCCCGTGCGCGACACCCTGGCCAGGACCGGCGTGCGCTTCCCCAGCAGCAACATGTTCCACAGCGCCCTCGCCCGCGCGGTGGAGGTGCACTACGCCATCGTGGAGGCGATCCGCATCTGCGAGGCCTACCAGCTGCCCGAAACACCCTATGCGGAGGTCAGACCGCGGGCCGGCATCGGCTACGGCTGCACGGAGGCCCCCCGCGGGATCCTGTGGCACGCGTTCGCCATGGATGACGACGGTCGGGTGGTGAAGGCCACCATCATTCCGCCCACAAGCCAGAACCAGGCCCGCATGGAGCAGGATTTGCGCTGGTCGCTGGAGCGGCTAGGCTTGGAAAAACCGGATGAGGAGTTGCGCCTGAGAGGCGAGATGGTGATTCGCAACTACGACCCCTGCATCTCCTGCTCCTGCCACTTTTTGAAGCTCAACGTGGAGCGGCTGTGAGCCGGGTGCGGATCTTCGGCATCGGTTCCCCCTACGGCGCGGACTGCGTCGGCTGGCAGGCCGCCGAACTCCTCCATATCAACCAGTTCGTCCGCCGCTATCCCGAGGGACAGGTCGCCATCGAGTCGTTCGACCGGCCGGGGATCTCACTCATCACCGCCATGCGGGGTGCTGAAATGGTGATCCTCGTCGATGCCATGGTGGCGGAGAGCGAGCCCGGGACGCTGCGCCGCGTCGAGTCCGCCGATCTCATCCGGCGGGCCGACAGCCTCTCCACCCACAGCGTGGGTGTCGCCGAGGCCCTCGCCCTGGGTGAGGCCCTGGGCGACCTGCCGCTCCGTGTCGTACTCTTCGGCGTGGAGATGGAAGGGCTCGAGCCCGAAGACGACAGCTGGTACCCGCTGCTCGAAGGGGCCCTGCACCGCGAACTGGACGCCTGGTTCGGCGACGGCGTAGTGATCACCCACTGAGTCCGGAGTTCGACGGCAAACCCTATCTCCCAAGCAATTGCAGCCGGACAGGCCGCGCCCCCCAGATGAGCGGATCAGCGCACCGAACAGACAACGCCCATGCGCCCCCTACTGCAGTGGGCGAAGCTACGGGTGGATAAGCGCAGCGCATCCACCCTACACGTCTACGCAGTGGCCGGCTCAGCGGTTTTCGTTGCGGGAGACCTTTCGTAGCACCCAGTCCATTGCCCGGTGTGGCAGCAGGCGGCGCAGCCAGGCGAACAGGTGGGTGGGGAAGGTGACGTAATAGCGGACCCGGGGGCGGGGCGACTCGAGCGCGTGGACCACCGCATTCAGCACCGCCTCGGGCGGCAAGGTGAAGGGTTGGGCCGGCCCCGCCTTGGTGAGGCGGCGCTCCATGCTGGCGTACGTCTCGCGAAAGGGGCTGTTCCCGGCGTCGATGTTCTGCTTGAACATGGCGTGGGCGTTGGCCCGGAAGCGGCTGGTGATGGGGCCGGGCTCGATGAGGCTGACATGAATGCCCGTGCCGGCGAGCTCCAGTCGCAGGGTATCGGTCAGCCCTTCCAGGGCGAACTTGCTCGCGTTGTAAGCCCCGCGGAAGGGGAGGGCCGCCAGCCCGAGGACGGAACTGTTCTGGATGATGCGCCCGAACCCTTGCCGGCGCATCACCGCCAGGACCCGGCAGGTGAGCTCGTGGGTGCCGAACAGATTGGTCTCGAACTGCTCGCGCAGCACCTCTCGACGCAAGTCCTCCACCGCCCCTGGTTGGCCGTACGCACCGTTGTTGAACAGGGCGAAGAGCCGCCCGCCGGTCCGACGCAGGATCTCCTCCACCGCCCGCTCGATGGACGCGGAATCGCGCAGGTCCAGCTCCAGGCACTCCAGTCCCGCCTCCTCCAGCGCCCTCACGTCCTCCGCTTTGCGCGCCGTGGCGAATACCCGGTAGCCCCGCTGCGCCAACCCCTCCGCCACACAGAGCCCGATACCGCTGGAGCAGCCGGTGATCAGCACGGTGTTGTCGGTCGGGGTCACGGGGAGTCCTCGCAGTGCGTTCGATAAGGCCGACAGCTTACCACGGGTGGGGCGGGGAATCCCGACCGGCCGGGGCCGACGCAGGGTGAACGCATACTTACCCAAGAGCGATGTAAGTCCTTGAAAGCAGGTCGTCGGCCGCATGGATTTGTGCAAGGACGCACTTATGCCGCGGGAGGGCAAGGATGCCCGGAGCGGCTGCGGCCGTCGAGCGTACAGGGATGGAAGATGATTGCTCCTGCATAATCTTCACTCCCAACATCCATGTCGGTCGTATTCACAGCGTACCTGCTTTCAAGGACTTACATCGCTCATAGCACGGCCGCGACGTGAGTATGCGTTTACCCTGGGGGCCGACGCCGGGCAACACCTCTTGCAAGGTGGGGGGCGGAGGTCTGTAGCCCGCTTTAAATACATCCCTGTACGCTCGCTGGCCGCGTTCCTGCAACCCGCGGTTTCGAGGCGGGTCAAAGACCGCTCTCGAGACCGCCGGGCTTGTGTTCGAAGCGAAGCTGCGATTGCCCCACTGGGGGCGACGCACCGGACGCCGTGAGGATGTCTCGTCCTTGCCCGTGAAGACGGCCCGCAGCGGCACACTCGAGCCGGCGTATTTGGAAACCCAATCGCTCTCTTTTCCGTCTCTTACCGGCGCGGAAACGCCTCTCCGCGCATTGACTGCCGAAAATCCTCACACCGCATCGCCTCTACTTTTCTCGGAAGGGTTCCAGTACTGCCGTGAGCGGCGCGGAGGGATCGCAGGCGGGGAATTCTACGCCCAAGTCGCGGGTTTCAATCCATACGTTCCGGCCGAACCGAAATCTATCTTTCTCACATCCCGGGTGCGCTTCACAAAGCAGGCCGGCGGACAGTCACAAGCGTTCGTGAGAACCAGCAGGCTTGGCCCCGCCCTGGCAGAGGCGAAGACCTGTGCGCCATTGGAAGTATCTCAAACCAGCAGTTTTACCGAGTGATCTTTGCCGAGTGTTCTAAGGGTCGCATGGCGTTCTCGTGCAGTTGTCCGGCGACAGCGCACCAGTGCCGCCAGTGGTCATGAGCCGAAGCCGGACCCGGCCTGGGTCAGGCCCGGCGGTCCTCTAAAGGAGAGATGGAATGTCGGAATCGAAAGAGACCACCGTTTTTCACCAGCTGGAGTCGGAAGTCCGCGGCTATTGTCGTCGATTCGACGCGCTCTTCACGGCGGCGAGCGGCAGCATTCTGCATGACGCCGACGGTCATGAGTACATCGATTTTCTGGCCGCGTGCGGCTCCTTGAATTACGGCCACAACGACCCCGATATGGCCGCCGCGCTCATCGAGCACATCAGTCGACAGGGGCTCGCGGCTGGTCTGGATCTCTTCACCAACACCAAGCGGGATTTTCTCGAGGCGTTCCAAAATCTGATCTTGCGGCCGCGCGGCATGGACTACCGCGTGCAGTTTACGGGCCCGACGGGCACCAACGCCGTCGAGGCCGCCCTGAAACTGGCGCGCAAGGTCACCGGGCGCACCAACGTCATCGCCTTCACCAACGGCTTCCATGGTGTCTCTCTGGGTTCGCTTGCGGCCACCGGCAACAAGTACAACCGCATGGGCGCCCTGCTGCCCGGCGTCTCGCGGGTACCGTTCGATGGATACTACGGGCCCGAGGTCGACACGGCCGCCTATCTGGAACGGCTCCTGACCGATCCCTCCAGCGGCGTCGACGCGCCGGCCGCCATTATTTTCGAGGCCGTGCAGGGGGAGGGGGGGCTGAATGCGGCCTCCGGCCCCTGGGTGCGGGACATTGCGGCGGTGGCGAAGCGCCACGGTGCGCTTCTCATCGTCGACGAGGTGCAGGCGGGATGCGGCCGCACCGGCACCTTCTTCAGTTTTGAACACATGGACGTCACTCCCGATTTGGTGGTCATGGCCAAATCCATCTCCGGTTTCGGTCTGCCCATGGCGCTCGTCCTGATCCGGCCCGACCACGATCGCTGGGGTCCTGCCGAGCACAACGGAACCTTTCGGGGGAACACCCACGCCTTCGTGACGGCAACCGTGGCGCTGGAGAAGTTCTGGTCCGACAACGCCTTCAGCAATTCGGTCCTGGAAAAATCGAAAGTGGTCACTGCGCATCTCAAGCGGATTGCCGAATTGATCCCCGGGGCTTATCTCAAGGGCCGCGGCATGATGCAGGGGATCCATGTGGGGTCGGGGGAGCTGGCGGACAGGATTGGCCGCCTCTGTTTCAAGCAGGGTCTGGTGGTGGAGACCTCCGGCCCCTACGACGAGGTGATCAAGGTCCTCGCGCCGCTGACGACCCCCGTCACCCTGTTGGATCAAGGGCTCGAAATCGTGGCGAAAGCCGCGAGCGAGGCGCTGGGCGCCACACAACGAACCGACCGGTTGGCGCAAGCGACCGCAACACAGGTGGGCCGGCATGCAAAGTAAGCGTTCCATGTTCGTGCACAGCCGCATGGCTACTCAGGTGGGCGGCGCCGGAACATCGGCGCTACCCGAATCGATCGGGCAGGCCGCTGACGTTCTGGTCTGCCCGTACGCGGACAACACGGTGCGCTGGCGCCCTGGTGAGCGACTACACCACCTGTTCGAGCAGCGCTGCGACCAGTTTGCCCGGGACGGTGACCCGGGCCATCTGGCAGTGGACAGCCCTCAGGGGAAATGGACGTATGCTGAAGTCGACGCCCGCGCCAACCGGATCGCGCGCTACCTGAGAGAGCAGGGGGTCGGTGCCGGCGATGTGGTTGCCCTGCTGTTCGACAAGAGCGTTCACAGCTACGCCTCCATGCTGGCGGTACTGAAAATCCATGCCGCCTATGTGCCGCTCGACCCCGGTTTCCCCTCCGATCGCATCGCCTTCATTGCGCAGGACGCCGGGGCCTCTTCGATTCTCACCACCTCGGTCTACCGCGAGCTGGTGGAGAATGCCGCGCCCGCGGTGCTGTGTGTCGATGAGGCCGCCGCGCAGATCGACAGCTTGCCGGCCGACCGTCTGACCGACGATGAGGTGGGACAGCCGGTGAGCGATCTGTGCTACATCATCTACACCTCCGGCTCGACGGGCCGGCCCAAGGGCGTCCCCATCGAGCACGCCAGCATCGGCAACTTCGTGCGGGTGGCCGCAGAGGTTTACGGCTACAGGGAGTCGGATCGGGTCTATCAGGGCCTCACCTTGGCCTTCGATTTTGCCGTGGAGGAGATCTGGGTCCCGCTGGCGGTCGGTGCCACGCTGCTGCCCAACCACACCGGAAGCAGTCTGCTGGGCGAGGACCTGGCGAACTTTCTGCGCACGCGCAGGGCGACGGCCATGTGCTGTGTCCCGACGCTGTTGGCCACCATCGATCACTCCCTGCCGGACCTGCGCCTGCTCATCGTCTCGGGGGAAGCCTGTCCCCGGGACCTGATCACGCGCTGGCATACTCCAGAGCGCACTATTCTCAACGCCTACGGCCCGACGGAAACCACAGTCAGCGCGACCCTCTCGCGCCCCAGGCCGGGTGAGCCGGTCAATATCGGTCCGCCACTGCCCACCTACTCGGTGGTCATCCTGGTCCCCGATGCCGCAGAGGCCCTTCCCTTCGGCGAGACAGGCGAAATCGGGATCGCGGGTATCGGGCTCGCTCGCGGCTATCTGAATCGGGATGACCAGACCCGCAAGGCCTTCATCCCCGACTTCATCGGCATCCCCAACAACCCCTCCGGCCAAATCTATCGCACGGGTGACCTGGGGCGAGTCAACGAACGCGGCGAGGTCGAGTATCTCGGCCGCATCGACACCCAGGTGAAGATCCGCGGCTACCGCATCGAGCTGACCGAGATCGAGTCGGTGATCCTGAGCATGCCGCAGGTGGCCCAAGCGGTGGTGAACACCTTCGAACCAATGCCCGGCGTGAAGGAGCTGGTGGCCTACTACACGCTCAAGGACGAAGCCGATCCGCTGCCGCCTGAGGAGATGGCCCGCGAGCTGCGTACGCTCCTGCCCAGCTACATGGTGCCGGCGTACTACGAGCCGCTGCAGGTCATGCCGATGCTGGCCAGCGACAAGGCCGACCGAAAGGCGCTGCCCGCCCCCTCCGGTGCCCGCATGAATGCCGCAGCGCGGGACTTCGTCGAACCCGCAGGGGGGGGCGAGCAGCAGATCGCCGCCGTCCTGGGCAGGGTGCTGAACCTGGAGAAGGTGTCGGTCGAAGACCACTTTTTTGACGATCTGGGGGCCAACTCACTGCTCATGGCGCAGTTCAGCGCCAAACTCCGCAGCGAACTCGGCATGGCCGATTTCTCCATGCGGGAGATCTACGCCCACCCCACGGTGCGCGGGCTGGCGGCGTGCATCGGTTCTGTCGGGCAGAAGCGGGCGCCGCTTCGCAAGGAGAGAAACGCCCACATCGCCACGGACCTGCAGTACGTGACGTGTGGGGCCATGCAGTTGCTGGTGTTCTTCGGGTTGATGTACCTGGGAGCGGTGATCCTGTGGGAGGGCTATCACTGGATCATAAAGGCACCAAGCCTGCAGGTGGCCTACGGCCATTCGGTCACCTTCGCCCTGGCCATGTTCGCCCTGGCGCTGCTGCTGCCGGTGGTGGTGAAGTGGACGCTCATAGGGCGATGGAAGGAGGAGGAGTTCCCGGTCTGGAGCGCGAAGTATCTGCGCTTCTGGATGGCCAAGCAGTTGGTAAGCGTCAGTCCCATGGCGCTCTTCGCAGGGACGCCCATGTATAACGCCTACCTCAAACTGCTCGGTGCGCGCGTGGGCTGGAGGGCCGTGATCCTCTCGCGCAGTGTGCCTGTCTGTACGGACCTGCTCACCATCGGTGACGGTGCCCTCGTGTCGAGGAACGTGCAAATGCCGGGCTACCGGGCCGAGTCGGGCCGCATCCGCACAGGGAGCATCACCCTGGGGCGGGACACCTTCGTGGGCGAGGGGAGCTTTGTCGATATCGACACGGTCATGGGGGACGGCAGTGAGCTGGCCCATGCCTCTTCCGTGCTACAGGGGCAGCGGCTGGCCGCCGGCCGCAGCCATCACGGCTCGCCGGCGCAGCCCGCGGATGATCGCTTCCGTGCTCTGGAGGGCGGCAAGGCCAGCGTCGCCCGCATGCTCACCTACACTCTGGCCCAACTGGGGGCGGGCTTGTTCATCTTCGGACCGCTCCCCTTTCTCATCGCCTACTATTTCCTCGGGATCGAGGGGACGCAGGAACACACGACCATCGGCGAGGCCATGAGCAATCTCATGGGCGGGCCCGCGACGCTTACCCACGTCGGTCCCATCATGGGGTGGACCTCGCTGCTGTTCCTGGTGGCCCTCCTGACCGGCCTGGTGGCCATCGTCACCTGGCCGCGGGTGGTGAACGCATTTCTCAAGGAGGGCAAAGTGTATCCCCTCTACGGGATCCACTTTTACCTGCAGCGCACCCTCCAGGGAATGAGCAACTCCAAGTTCTACAATGAACTCTTCGGTGACAGCTCGTTCATCGTCCACTACCTCGCGGCCATCGGCTACAGGTTTCTCGGGGTGGAACAGACCGGATCCAATTTCGGCGTGGCGCAGCAGCACGACAACCCGTTTCTCTGCGAGATTGGCCGAGGCACCATGGTTTCCGACGGGCTCTACATGGTGAACCTGGAGCACTCGACCTCCACCTTCAGGAGCTCCAGGGTGAGCATCGGGGCACGCAACTTTTTCGGGAACAGCATATGGTATCCCCCCCAAGGCAAGACGGGGGAGAACTGCCTGCTGGGCACCAAGGTGATGATCCCGATCCATGGCCCGGTCCGGGAGAACACCGGACTGTTGGGATCGCCCAGCTTTGAGATCCCCCGATCGGTGTTGCGGGACAATCAGTTCGACTTCTACAAGAAGCCGGCGGTGCTGCGTCAACGGTTGAAGCTCAAGGACGCTTCCAACATCGGAACCATGCTTCTGTTCTTGCTCGTCCAGGTTATCGCCATGAACCTCGCGGTTGTGGGGTGGTATTACTCGTATGGCGAATTCGTCCAGTACGGACCCCTTTACCTCACGGGATTGGGGCTGGCCTTGATGATGTTGTCGATGCCCTACTACATTTTGGTAGACCGCGCGAGCCGACGATTCCGTCCTCTCCAGCCCAAGTACTGCTCCATTTACGATGAGTATTACTGGCAGCATGAGCGCCATTGGAAGATGAACGCGATCGTCGACAGGGTCGTGCTGGGAATGTTCAACGGCACGCCGTTCAAGGGAATGGCCTTGCGGGCGCTTGGTGTGCGCGTCGGCAAGAAACTGTTCGACGACGGCTGTGGGTTATCGGAGAAGACGCTGGTCACCATTGGGGATCACTGCACGCTGAACAGGCAGAGCTTCCTGCAGGCGCATTCACTGGAGGACGGCACGTTCAAGTCCGACCACATCATTCTCGGGAACGGCTGCACCGTGGGTGGGAATTGCCTGGTTCACTACGGGGTGGTCATGGAGGATGAGTCCACCCTCGAGCCGGACTCTTTCCTCATGAAAGGGGAGCGCACTCAGGCACGCGCCATCTGGCAGGGCAACCCGGCCAAGGAGTTGATGGCGCCTGTGGAGGTGGAGCGCATGAAGCGGGTGGCTTAGCGGAGCGGAGTCCGGCCGGGCCCCGGTGGGGTCCGGACCGAGGCTCAGGTTGTTATCTACTCTCAGCCTCAAATCTGCAATAACCGGCGCAATGGGAGGTCCCGGCGTAGGGTGGATAAGCGCAGCGCATCCACCGGATTGCCTCAGTGAATGGTGGATGCGCTGCGCTTGTCCACCCTACTGTGTACTGCACCAGAGCAGACGAATTGGCAAGTGAGGGTCAACTGTGGCGTGCGTTAGGGAATGTCCGTTTTTGAGTCCGGAAGGTTGCAGGGCCGCTGGAAGGTGTCACATCCCCCCGGCGAAGAGGTGAATCGTGATGAAAAGCGCCGGGCTTGTTCATGCGCTGTTGGTGGTGGTGCTCGTGCCGGTCTGGGGATGCGCCGTTCCGGTTCGCTCCGCGCCAACCGAAACTCTGCTGAAGACCGTGCCCGATGGAGCGGACACTCCTGCACCAGCAGCCAAACCGTTGCGGGTCACTGACTTCGATGCCGGTTGTGGGCCCGAGGCAGCCTCCGGAACGGCTGAACTGGAGGCGGTGATTAACGATTTGCTGTGCGGCACCCGGCACACTCCTGCCCCGAGCGCCTGGTTGCCCGACGGTCTGTTGTACGCTGACACTGTGGGGAGTGGCCCTGACAAGGGCGTGCAGGTCGCTGGCGCGCAACTGATGGCCGGCCCACTCATTGCACCAGCAGCCAAACCGTTGCGGGTCAGCGACTTCGATGTCGATGCCGATTGTGGGCCCGAGGCAGCCCCCGGAACGGGTGAACTGGAGGCGGTGATTACCGGTTGGCTGTGCGGCACCCGGCACACTCCTGCCCCGAGCGCCTGGTTGCCCGATGGTCTGTTGTACGCTGACACTGTGGGGAGTGGCCCTGACAAGGGCGTGCAGGTCGCTGGCGCTCAACTGATGGCCGGCCCACTCATTGCACCGTCCCCCTTTGAACTCGACTCCCACTGTTTGGCCGCCCCGGCGGCCCCGGCAGGGACGCTGGCGGAGGTGGTCGCCCACGTGGCCTGCGACGCCTCGGGCACCTTTCCGGCTGTTGCATCGGGGCACGATGGCCCGCTCCTGGTCGGCGCCCTCTTGACCCAGGATGCAGATGGCGCCGACAACAGTGATCCCCACTCCACCGGACCCACTGCGCCTGCGCCAGGGGCGTCGGATGGCGGGGAAGCCGATTGCCCGACCGGGGGGGATGGCGGGACGAATGGAGCGTGCCCCGAGCTGCGCGTGTTCCCACGGGAGCAGGGAGACAGGGACTTCGGTCTGCCGGGCCAATTCCTGCTGGGTGATGGCGGTGCACTGCCTCCCGGCACCAAGGGGACGGGGGCGCTTGTTCCCTCGCCCTTCAGTGGCGTCGAGGGCGGGTGTCCGGTCGGGCCGCCGGTCGGTCCCCTTGATCTGGCCGAGACGGTCACGCGCGCCCTGTGCAGCAACCCGCGCTCGCGACAGAGCTGGGCCGCGGCGCGCGCCCAGGCGGCCCGCGTCGGGATCGAGCGGGCAGCATTCCTGCCCGCAGCTTCAGTGTCGCTGGGCGCCGATCGCAATTACCTGAAAGAGTCGGAAAAGGTCATCATCACCGAAGAGGAGACAGGGATTTCAGAGCGTGCGACGCTCAGCGACGAGTCAACCAACACGTCCCTGGGCGCCAGTCTCGAATTCACTTGGTTGCTGTTTGATTTCGGTCAGCAGAAGGCTCTTGTGGAAAACGCCCGGCAGACGTTGCTGGCAGCCACTGCCACCCACGATGCGACCGTTCAGAGTGTGTTCCTCGAAGCGGCCAGCGCCCACTGCGCACTGGTTGCCGCACAGAACGCCCTCGCCTTGGAGAGGGAGAAGGAGCAGTTCAGTCTGCGCACCCTGGCCAGGGTCAGGGAACAGATCGATGCAGGCGATGAGGATGACATCGATGATGTCGACATGCTGCAAGCAAAGTCCACGGCCGCGGAAGCCACGCTGGACCGCGGCCGCGCCGAGGGGGCACTGCGGCGTGCGCGGGGGGAGCTGGCCGTATTGCTCGGGCTGGCCCCGAATTACGAGTTGTCGGCGCTCGAAGGCAGTGCACCCGTGCCGGGGAAGGAGGTCGTGCGTTCCATCGGCGATTTGCTGGAGCAGGCGCGCATCGCCCACCCCGCGATAAAGGCGGCCCATGCCGAGGTCGCCGGCGCCCGCGCCACCCTCGATGCAGCCTCTCGAGGATACCGTCCCACAGTGAGTCTCGTGCAGGGAAACTTCCGTGAGTACGACGGGGTCGACCGCTGGCAAAGCAGTCTGGCCTTGCAGGTGAGCATTCCCCTGTACGAGCCCACCTATCGTAACCGGAGGCGGGAAGCGGAGGCGGAGCTCGAGTTTGCCCGTGCCGAGGCACGCAGCCAGGAGCAAGCGGTGGCGCTCGAGGTATGGACCGCCTTCCAGGACCTCCAGACGGAAGCCGCTGCCCTCGAGCAGCTCGGCCCCATGCTGGAGAACGCCAAGAAACTACTGGAGGTGGAGCAGGATCTCTACGCCGATGGTGACGGCAGCATGCTGGACCTCATCTACGCACAACAGTCGGTCGCCTTCGCCGCCCGGGAGTTCCTGGAGGCGCTTACCAATTGGCGCATTGCGCGTCTTCAGCTGGCGGCCAGTCTTGGCGAGCTGGGGTTCTGGGCGATTGGAGATGCGTCGGCCCGGTAGAGCGGTTTGCCCCCACTCTGCCTCGCATCATGCGTAGGCAGCCCGTCGCCAGTTCGGCAAAGCCGTCACGGTGCCGCTTCCGGGACCAGGACGGCCACCGCCGCCATGTACGGGGGGGCGAGCTCGAGGTGCGTCAGGCGAACCCGGTATGCGTGGCCCAGATGCTGGAGAGGGATACAGGCGGGAGTCGTTGGGTCGATTGCTCTTGCCAAATCGACCCGGCGCGGCTCAAGGGAGAAGCCAGCCCCCAACATCTTCAAGACAGCCTCCTTGGCCGTCCACAGTTTGAAAAACACCCTTTTCTGTTCACGCGCGTTGCAGCTCTTCAGTCGCCGCAGCTCCTCGGCACTGAACACGCGGCGGCCGACCGCGAGAGGATCAATCTGCTCATCGGGCCACTCCAGATCGACGCCTATCGGTGTGCCGCGCGCCACCCCAATCAGCGTGGATGAGCGACTGTGCGAGATGTTGAACGTCAGGTCCGTCGCGGGCCAGAGGATCTCTGGCCGCCCGGCCGCGCCATAACCGAAGAGGATGCGTTCCGGCGCGCATGCGAGCAGCTCCCCGAGCAGACGGCGCAGGGCGGTCCTTGCGGCGATGAAGCGGTGCCTTTGCTCCGGAAGGCGATAGCGGAGCGCGCGCTGCTGTTCATCCCTTGGGAGCAGGCGCATAGAGGCAGGGAGGTGGGCCTCCCCGCAATCGAGCTTCCAGAGTCGGATGCCTCCTTCAGGCGGCCAACGGGAGAGCCGCACTTCGCAGAGGTCCGGAGAGGGGCTCACTGGTTCAGACCTGCGCCGGCAAGCGCACCGGCCGCGGCACGAACCGGGTGGGCATTGGGCGACCTCGCCACTTGAAAGGGGCCACGCCAACTCCCATCCGCAACGGTGAGGGGCGGTGTGGCATGCGGTATGCTGCCGTGCAGTTCTGCGGTGAGCGGTCGCGTCTCGCAGGCGTCAGTCCTTCCGCCTCCGGAGGGCCCCCTCCGGCCGGCGAAGCTCCTTCAGTGCCCGCTCCAGCATGATATCGGTCCCTTCGCTGAACTTCTTGGGATCGAACGCAACGGCAATGTCCGGCGGAAACCCCTTGACCTCATAGTCGATTCCCTTCTCGTCCGTGTACCGCTCGCCGCTGTAGATGAGCGTCCAGCCGTTCGGCAGTTTGGCGTAGTGCTCGTCGGAGAAGTGGCCCGAGGTCGGTTCGCCTATGAGCACTGTGCGTTCGCGGTCGCGCATGGCCATGACGAACGTCTCTCCGGCACTCAGGGTCGCCCCGCTCGTCAGTATCGCCACGGGACCTTGAAACGCTTCGTCGTAAGAGGCCTCCACGAAGGTGGGTACGGGTGGGGAGAGATCATCGTGATGCGGTCCGTTGCGTATCTGTTTGTTCCACGCCAGTGAACGCGGTCCCTTGAGAAAGCGGGCGATTTCGAGCCCTACGCTGTCGAAACCGCCTTCGTTGTTGCGCACGTCGATCACGAGGCTGCTCACCCCCGCCCGCTCGAATTTCGAGAGGATCTTCCGCATGGACTCCCGCGCGATCCGGATGTCGATCTCCTCGTTGGAGGGGCTGGCAAAATCTGACATCGTGTCGAGGTTGATGTATCCGGTATCGCCAATACGGGTGTATCCGATGTTGCCATCTCCAAGCCACTTCATCTTCGATGTGGCGTACCTCCTGGCGACGTTTCGACTCAGGCGACGCATCTGCTTCTCGTATTCGTAGCCCTCTTTCCAGCCATCGATGTCCTTGTCGCCTGTGTCGATGCCCGTGTGAGCGTCATTCAGCTCGCGCACCGCGCCACGTATCGCCTTGAGAAGCTCCTTGTCGGTGGACTTATCCGAGAGGGAAGCCCCATATTCCTCCCGAATCTGCTCCCACGTCTTGCCTTCGGGAAGTCGGGTGGGAAAGGCCGCGTACTTCTCGTCCAGGATCTTCCAGAAGGTTCGGAAATTGAGGCGTGCATCAGAGGATTTCTTGGGCTTCACCCACCCTCCATCCATGTCGGACGAAGGCGTCACCGGGACGGTGGAACCGGCAAGTTTCATGTGCCCGCTGCTGACCCCGCCTGGTATTTGATTGCCGCTCCCCACGGAGGCTCTCCTCATGCCAAGTGGCGTTGGCCCACTGTGGGGCCGATGTGCCGGAATATGCTGTGCCGGGCGGTCCGCCATGCCCCTCACGGGGGGCGGTGCACGGTCGTCGGCCCAACCCTCTTGCAACCCGCTACCAAGTGTAGAAGGCAAAAGGTGCCTTGGCCGCTCACCGCTGGGGAGCGATGCAAGGTGGCCTCCCCAGCCGGGCTCGGCCAGTTGCCCGCCGAGGGGAGCGCCCGAGGCGAATACGCCCGGCAGTGGACCCAACGCGAGGGCCAGCAGGAACGCAGAGCGGATTTCCAGCGACATGCTTCCTTCCTCGGGTTTCCCCGTCCAGGCCCGTCCAAATGTGAGATGCGGCCCGCTTGCAAAGTCGGCCCCGACGGCCGGCACAGCGACCAGTGCGGCCAACCTGTGGACCGGTCGCGCGTAACTCCGCAGGCGAAGGGCATAGCCGCCTGAGGGCGGACCCTTGCGGTCTCCGTAGACTCAAGAGCGGGTTCGTCGGGATGACCGGGTCGAGGCAGGCAGTTCCTTGCCCACGCCCCGGCTGGATCGGAGGGTCAGACCCACGCTCCGC
Source organism: Gammaproteobacteria bacterium (assembly GCA_041690535.1). Classification (GTDB taxonomy): domain Bacteria; phylum Pseudomonadota; class Gammaproteobacteria; order Thiohalomonadales; family Thiohalomonadaceae; genus JAWLHA01. The sequence goes on from JAWLHA010000069.1 coordinate 15,871, forward strand.
CAAGTCGGGGCGTTCGCCCCTGGCTGACGCATTCAGCCTAGAAGAATAGGTAACTGCTCACCCAAGTAATCACGAACGGTACCGAAAATCCGTCATCCCCGCGAAGGCGGGGATCCATGGGAGTGTGCTTCTGTTCATTGGATTCCCGCCTACGCGGGAATGACGGGGGAGTGAGTAGTTACAAGAATAGAACGATTTGGGGAGACGGGGCGCCGCGATAGTCGGGGTTAGCCGAACGTATCCTCGGCGAAGCGCCGCTGGATCTGTTCGACCTTCTCCCGGTTCCTTATGAGCGCCTCCACGCAGTCGGCGTCGAGTTGATCTCCGGCCAGGCGGCGCAGCAGCTCGATGGCCTTCTCGTTGCTCCAGGCCTCCTTGTAGGGGCGCTGGCTGGTGAGGGCGTCAAAAATGTCGGCCACTGCGACAATCCGCGCCTCGATGGGGATGGCATCGCCCCTCAGCCCCTTGGGATAGCCACTGCCGTTCAGGGTCTCGTGGTGGAACTCGGCGATGTTGCGCAGGACGTCGATGTGGTGGAAGTCGGCAAGCTCGAAATTCTCGAGCATGGCATCGATGATGAGCCGCCCCTTCTCGGGGTGGCGCTTCATGATTTCGTACTCGTCCGCGGTGAGGGCTCCCCGCTTGAGCAGGATCTCATCGGGGATGCCAATCTTGCCGATGTCGTGCAGCGGCGAGAACATGAAGACCTGTTCCACGAATTCATCGCTGAAGCCGTACTGTGGGGCGAGCTCGAGGGCGATGATCCGGGAATAGCGCGACATGCGGTCAAGATGGGTTCCGGTCTCGTAGTCCCGGTGGTGGGTGATGTCGCTGGCGGTCTTGACCGCGGCAAGGAGCGTGCGGAAGCTTTCCATTTCGCTGATCACCAGTAGCGAAAGCAGGTGGGCGAAGATATCCAGGTCGTGAAGTACCGGGGCATCCATGACCCCCTTTTCGTAGGAGTTGAAGAAAATGAGCCCGAAGAACTCGCCATTGCGATACATCGGCAGGGTATAACTGGCACCATAGCCCTGACTGAGCAGCCGCTGGGAGTGGACCTTGCGGCTTTCGGCCAGCATGCGGAGGTCGTTGATGACTCGCGGCTTGCCCGACGCGACCACATCCTGCAGGGAGGGGGCTTCGGCAAGTTTGGCCTGGTAGTGGCAGAGGGGCTGCTCACCGCCGCTGCTGTGGATGAAGGTCTTGAGCAGGTCTGTCTTGGCGTCGTGGAGGGCGACGGCAATTCGCTCGATAAAGGGGTGGCGGCTTCGCACCACCGCATGAATGCGCTCCAGCTTTTCAGACACCGGTATGTTGTCGTTCAGGGCCGCCAGGGTGTCTTCTTTGAAGCGGATCTCGGACATCTCCCCCTTTCCCTCGCATCCAGTCCATTTGCCGTCGTCGGCGTCTCGTTTCGCCCAGTTATATCAGGTACGAACAGCGGCGCCAACAGAGCGTCCTGCCCGGATTCAGGCAAGCAGGACCGCGACGATGCCGGTGATGAAGATCCCATCGAAGGTGCCCGCGCCACCGATGGAGGCAACGGCGGTTCCGAGGCGGCGGATGTCCTTGAGGCGCAGCAGATCAGCCCCGACCAGCACCCCAAGGGTACCGCTCACGTAGGCCAGCGGGGCACTGAGCTCCGGGGCGATGAGGATGGCGAAGAGGGCGGCGCTGAGTGGCGCAACGAACACCGGCATGCCGATGCCCACGCCGGGCACGGGCCGGCTGAAGAGATAGCTCACGGCGCTGACGCCGGCGACCCCGGCCAAGGCCTCCAGCGGGGCAATGGGATTGTGCCCCAGGAGGTAGAGTGAAAAGCTGGCCGGAATGAGCGCCCCGCCCACGTTGACGGCGATGAGGGTGCGGCCTCGGTACTCCAGTTGGGGGAAGCGCCACAGTCGCCCCAGCGGGGGCATGGCGCCGGGGCGGGGCGGTCCCGACTTGAGCTGGAACAGGGGCAGGTTGATGAGGCTTCCCGCGAGGGAGCTGAACAGCAGGAGAAAGCCCGAGCCTTGGGAGAGCCCTAGTTTGCCAAAGGCGACGCTGACCAAACCGATCTGGACCAGGGCGAGGAGAAAGCCGAGGCCCAGGAGCAGAAGCAGCAGATTGAGTGGAAAAAAGGGGGCGCGCATCATCCCGGGTCTTTCGGACGTTGCGCGGGCCACGTGCGGCCCGCTGGCGTTCCCTTTTACGCTAGCAGCCGACGGGGAGGGGTCAAGGGGAGACGAGTTGGCGCACCGCCAGCGCCAGCGCTTGGTCGAGGGCCACGGCGTTGCTGGGGTGGGCGATGGAATCGCTGCTCCAGACGTGGTCGATGCCCGCTTCTCGCAGCTGCGGGGCGGTGTCCGGCGCGAACAGCGCGTGGGTGATGAGGCAGTCCACACGGGCCGCGCCGGCCTTGCGCAGCTGGCGAGCCACGGACATCAGGGTGTGCCCGGTGCTCGCCATGTCGTCCACCAGCACCACCGAGGCATCGTGGTATTGGGCTGAAGGCAGGCAGGTTTCCACCTCTTTGTCCCCCAGCCGTTGCTTGGTGGCCACCACGAAATCCAGGCCGGCGGCGCGGGCGATGGTGCTGACCCACTGTGCCGACTCCTCGTCCGGCCCCACCAGCAGGGTGGTGCCGCGCCGGGTTGTGAGGAATTCGGCCATGGCGGGGCCGGCCGAGAGGCAGACGGCGGCGGTGCGGGGCATCACCTCTTCGAGACTGGTGATGCGATGCAGATGGGGATCGACGGTTACGATGCCATCGAACAGCTCGCCGAGGAACCGCCCCACGATGCGCTGACTGACCGCCTCACCCGGATTGAAGGCGATGTCCTGGCGCATGTAGCAGAGATACGGGGCGACGAGGATGAGGCGGCCTGCTCCCAGTTCCCGTGCGGTTTCGGCGGCCAACATCAGTTCCACCAGTTTGTCGTTGGGCTGGTTGAGGCTGCGGCAGAAGATCACCGTCGGCGGGAGCTCGGGCGGCAGTGTCACCCGAGCCTCGCCGTCGGGGAACCGATGCAGGGTGACTCGCCCGTAGGGATAGTCGAGACGCTCGGCCAGTCGTTTGCCTTGGGGTTCGAAATCCTCGAACCCCAGCACCAGGGGTGGGTGGGGATAGGCCATGGTCCGGTGTTCTTCTGTCACTCGAGTCAGAACTCCATGTAGGTCTTGTCCACTGCGGTGGCCTCACCGATGGTGTAGCCGCTGCTCTTCTCCGTCAACGCTTGGGCGAAGTTGAAGTCGGACCGGTATTCCGCATGCACGCGATAAAGTGGCTCGCCCGCTTCGACGCGGTCACCGAGCTTCTTGAACAGATCGACCCCGGCCCCTTTGTCCATGGGGGCGCCGGCCAGGCGTGCCAGTTTGGCGATGTGGTAATTGTCTATGCTGGTCACCACGCCGTCGGTTTCGGCGCACACCTCGAAGGTGAGATTGCCCAAGTGGTGGCTTCGCTCCTGGGGACCCTGGGCCGCCATGATGTCTTGCATCTTCTGCAGGGCGCGGCCCGAGTCGAGGATGTCGCGGGCGATGGAGTAACCGTAGCCGCCGCGTACGTCCGGGTCGAACTCGAGAATGCGACCGGCGAGCCGCAGTGCTTTTTGCCGCAGGTCCGAAGGGCCGTCCGGATCGTTGTGGAGCACCTGCATGACGTCGCGGGCCTCCAGCACCGGGCCGATTCCCCGGCCCACCGGCTGCGCGCCATCGGTGATGATCACCTCCAGGTGGATGCCCATGCGGTCGCCGATGTATTCGAACAGCTTGCGCAGCTGCAGCGCCTCGCGCATGTGCCGCACCTTGGCGGTGGGGCCGACCGGCACATCGATGAGCAGGTGGGTGGAGCCGGCCGCGAGCTTTTTGGAGAGGATGGAGGCGACCATCTGCCCCTGGGAGTCGATGCCCAGGGGGCGTTCCACCGAGATGAGAATGTCATCGGCGGGGGCAAGCCGCGCATTGCCTCCCCAGGCCAGGCAGGCACGATGGCGGCGCACGATGTCGTGCAGTTCGTCGGGGGAGAGGTCGACCTTGCAGAAGACCTCCATTGTATCGGCAGTGCCGGCGGGGGAGGTGATGGCGCGGCTGGAGGTCTTGGGCATTATCATGCCGTGGGCCGCCACGATAGGCACCACCAGCATGGTGGTGCGATTGCCGGGAATGCCCCCGATGCAGTGCTTGTCCACCACCAGCGGTTCGTGCCAGTCGAGTCGCTCGCCCGACTCGGTCATGGCCCGGGTCAGGTGGAGGATCTCCTCCCGGTCCAGACCGGTCTGGCCGGAGGCGACCAGGAATGCGGCCATTTCCATCTTGGAGTAGCGGCTCCCGGTGATGTCGGCAATGATGTGGCGAAAATCGGATAAAGTCAGGCGTTCACCGACGATCTTGCGGCGAACCGCATCCATGGAGGCGGGCATTTCCGCCTGTGCCACCCTGACGGACACCCCCGCGGGGAGCCCCAGTTGCGCAAAGGCCTGTTCGGAGAGGCCCAGTTGATCGGACCCGACGATGGCCGGGTCGTCCACCACGTTAAGCACCGCGTGGATGCGGTTGCCGTTGGCGCTGATCTCCACTTTGGTGAGGGCCTGGAAGCCTTCGGCCCGGTAGATCTCGCAATCGCGGTGCATGTAGGCCACGTTTTCCCGGTAGGTGTCAATGGCCACACGGCAGAGGGTGAGTGTATCGGCGTGTCGGTTCGGTGCGCTCATGGGTGAAACATACCACAGGCCCGCAGGCATGTTAGTGCGCGCGGTGCCCCGCCTGACGTGAAGTGAGCGACACGTCACGCCAGGGTAAACGCATATTCACGTCATGGCCGTGCTGTGAGCGATGTAAGTCCTTGAAAGCAGGTCGTCGGCCGCATGGATGGGTGCTGACGCACTTATGCCGCGGGAGGGCAGGATGCCCGGAGCGGCCGCGGCCGTCGAGCGTACAGGGATGAAAGATGATTGCTCCTGCATAATCTTCACTCCCGACATCCATGTCGGTCGTATTCACAAGGTACCTGCTTTCAAGGACTTACATCGCTCCTGGGTTATGCGTTTACCCTGCACGTCACGCAAACTCTGCAGCCGGGCAGAACTACTCGGCCGCATTGCCGCGCAAGTGGGGCGGATGTGCCGCGGCGCCCCGTTCGTGCCTCACCCCAGCGGTTTCCCGGATTCCGCTGCACTCCATCCGGGCTAGAGCACCGAACAGATAAATCCGACGCGCCCAACATGTAGGGTGGATAAGCGCAGCGCATCCACCAATTCGACGCCGCACGGTGGATGCGCTGCGCT
>JAWLHA010000070.1:0-20804 GCA_041690535.1 Gammaproteobacteria bacterium
ATGGCCGAAGTCCTGCACCGTGGCCCGCTCGCGCGTATCGTAGGTGCGCGTGACCGTGATCGGCAGGCCTGCCAGGGGAATGGTCAGGTCGTCGAAGCCAATGCTGAAGTGGCCCACTTTCATGTTGCCGGTCACAAGATAAGTGGCCTTGGCGCTCGCCTGATTGCCGCCCAGGTCCGTGACCAGCAACTCCACGTCGTAGAGGCCATTGGCCAGCAGGGTGGGGTCGAAGACCCCCAGGGCGCCGTCGACCACCGGGGCGGTGCCCACCGCGATGTCGGTGTACTCGGCGGTACGCGCCGGGGCGTAGCGCAGGCGGTAGTGGACCAGGTTGGCGTCGTTTACCGTACCGACGATGTTCAGCGGTGCGGTGATCTCGCCCCCTTCGGCCGGAGCGCTGATCTTCGCCACGGGCGGGGTGAGATCACTGGGGTCCCGGACAAGGTATTCACCGAAGGCCGACACCCGGGTCCGCTCGGCATCGAGCACCTCAATGTACACCGCGTAGCGGCCAATCGACCCCGCCGTAACGGTGGCCGTCCCGTCGGCGGCAAGCGGAACCTCCTCATCATTCACGTAGAGCGTTCGGCTCAGCGGCAAAACACCACCGGAGGTGCTTGCGCGGATGAACACGGCCTCGCCCGGGTCCACCACTGGCGGCTCGATCCGCAACTCCACCCCAAGCGGGACTTTCTCGTGCACCCAGAGGTTGAAGCCCTGCTCCACCCAGGCCTGTCCGTCGCTGACACGGATCACGATCCGAAAATCACCGGTGGCGGGCGGCACCCAGCTCACCAAGCCGCTGTTTGCGTCGATGCCCATGCCGGCAGGGGCGCTGACCAGTTCGAAGCTCAGCCGGTCGCCCTCGGCATCGGAGGCGGTCACGGCATAGCCGTACGATGTGCCGACGACCGCCTCCGTCACCGGTGCGGAAGTGATGACCGGCGCGGTGTTCGGGCGGGGGTTGACCGCGATGGACCACATCTGGGTGGCCGTGGCACCCCGGCCGTCATCGACCGTCACCGAGATCGCATGCAGCCCCTCGTCCTGCGGCACCGGTTTCCAGGTTAGAATCCCGATCGTGGGCTCCAGTGACATTCCCTCGGGCCCGGTGGCCAACTGGAAGATAAGGGGGTCGCCATCGGGATCGCTGGCGATAACCTGATAGCGATACTCACCGCCAATTGTGACCGAGGTGGAGGGAATACTGCTGATAACGGGCGCTCGATTTGCATTCGGGTCCAAGACGGGCAGCCAATACTTCTGACCTGCATGGGCGCCTCTGCTGTCTTCAACCACGACGATGACTTGATGCTCGGCAAGAGCATCTTTCCCCGGAGTCCACTGCACGAGGCCGGTGTCAGGGTCAATGGCCATCCCCTCCGGTGCGCGTTCCAGACGGTAGCGCAGGGTGTCACCCTCAGGATCGGTGGCCGTAACCTGATAGCGGTAAATTTCCCCCAACACCGCAGCGGCACCCGGCTCAGAGGTGATCACCGGCGGACCATTTCCGGTGAGATCATCTACCTTGATCGTAAATATCTGCTCGGCAATCCCCCCGCGACCGTCGCGGGCATCGATTTTGATCTCGTGCGCGGCCACTTGGTCGGACGTCGGCGTCCACGTCACTGTCCGCCCGTCGAACATCTGCATGCCGTAGGGAATCGGCCCGGCGAATCCGTACACCAGGTTGTCGCCATCGGGGTCGTACCCAGCGACCACATAGGAGTAGTTCCGGCCCACCGTAGCGTCGGTCACGGGCGAAGAGATAAACTCAGGCACCGTGTTCTGCGGCCGTTCAGTGACGGTCAGCTCGTAGCGCTGTTGGTCGCTATGGCCCTTGGGGTCGGTCACGGCCACTGTGACATCATAAACACCGCGGTCCGCAACTGCCGGCAACCACTCGAGCGACCCGGACTGGGGATCCATGGTCATGCCCACCGGCCCGTTGAGCAGGGAATAGGTAAGCACATCGCCAGGATTGGGATCGAACGCGGCCAGGGCATAGCGGTACTGTTCGCCTGCGTAGGCGGTAGCCAGCGGGGCACTGACGATAATAGGGGCATCGTCCGTAACAACCAACTGGTAGGTCTGCTGCGCAGTGGCACCGTGCTCATCCACAACCTGGATCACCACCGGGAACTGACCTAGGCGATCTTCACTCGTCTCCCACCGAATGACGCCGCTCTCCGGGTCGATGGACATGCCCTCGGGGGCTTCGATCAGACGGAAAGTGATGCGGTCGCCGTCCGGGTCAACGGCCTGGACCGGGTACCAGTAGGTGCGGTTGGCCAGCCGTTCGCTGGCAAAGCCAGAGTACTGCACAGAGCCTTGCGAATAGTTATAAAACCCGAAGCGACCATCGGTAAAGGTGTTGTCGTAGACCGTAAACGAATCGATAACTTGATCGCCCTGTTTGACAGTGATGGAAATCTTTCCAGGTTCGAAGGAGAGGGCGAAGTCATACTGGGTATTGGATAGCCATGGGATGCTGTTGCGATAAAGCACTTCGCCGCTGCTCGGACCACTGGACGACCAGAAGTCGATGTCGCCAAAGTCAGAGTCGTAGTTGATGACCCGCAGCCCCATCCCGCGCAAACCGCTGCCCTGATTGTTTCGTTTCCAATCAAACAAATAGAACTGGCGGGGATTCTGGTACCCGAACACGAAGCCGATGTAGTCGTCGTCGGCCGTGGTATTGACGCGCCACTTGCCTTCGATGTAGCTGTTGGAGAAGTCGAATTCACCCAGCAGCGTCGATGCCTTGGCATTCACCGTTTGAGTCGCTGTAGTGTAGTCTTGGCTGAAGATCCATTGCGGAACCGGATCCGATCCGTAGGTTTGGAGAGTGACAACGTCCCATGTGGAAAGGTTGAGCGTTTCCGCTTGCCCGCTTCCGGGCTTGAGGACGTGAGGAGTGACAGGCTCACTGAGAATACGCGGCGGATTGTTCCCCTTGCCGATGACCTCGATGTCGACGCGCGCGGGATCAGAATCAAACTCACCATCATTCGCGGTGAAGGAAAACGAATCTTTCCCCTTGAAATATGGACTAGGCAGATAGATGCGATCTGCTCCCTCACCAATCAGAGTACCGTGCATCGGATTGGATACGATCCTGTAGTCGAGCTCGTCGCCATTCGGATCGTGGGCAGAAAGCTGGAGATCCAGCGCCTCGTTTTCGGGCGTCTGCAAGGACAGGTTCTGCGCAACGGGCGGCTCATTCACCCGAATCACATCAATGATGAAATGCTGCTTATCGGTTCCACCGCGCCCGTCATCGGCGGTCACTTCAACGGCATGCTCACCATACTGCGACGGGCCAACATTCCACTGAATCAGGCCTGTATTCGGCTCAATGACCATGCCATCCGGCGCGGAGTGGAGAGTGTAAAAGAGGGGATCGCGATCGGGATCGTGCGCCTTTACGTGGTAGCTGTAGACGCCACGGGTCTCTCCGCTTCGCACCGGCTCGGTATAGATGACCGGTGGATTGTTGATCGTATGCCGGCCGCAGACATTGGCCGAGGTTACCGACGCATAGAGCCGGCCATCATCGACTGCCGGATGTGCCTTGCTCTTGTCAATGCGGACGGTCACTTCACCACCGCACTGAGCGCCGTGGGTATCGGTCGCGATGAAGTCGATGTGGTAATAGCGGCCGTTGCCGTTGCCGGAACGCTCCTGCCGTACCCATGCTGTCGAGGTATCGATGCCGGCGGCGTCAGGTTCGGTGTTTCCGTCTCCCGTCGCGTTCAGGGGTTCGTCCTGAAGAATGCACTGAATGGCGATCTCAACCGAATCCCCGTCGGGATCCGAAACCCCAATCACTTCAATCGGCGCCATCGTGTGCTTTGGCGGCCACAAGGCATCGATGGAAGCCTTGGCGGAAGCGCAGTCGGGGGCGTAGTTGAACGCGGCGAAGGAGGGAGTCGCGACCGTCAGCAACAACGCGGCGAAGAAGAGCCGGGGCAGGCTGTTCATATTCATCTTCCTTGCTTGGAACTGTCCATAGGGGCGCGCGCGATAGGCACGCCGTTGCTGGTGCACTTTTCATCAAAAAAGGCTTGGCCGCAACGCCAAAGTCTCGCACGCTCGGCGGGCTGACACCGGATCAACCATGCCTCAGCGACAGTGGTTCGACATCAAGTAGCATTGCCTGAGCACCGAACAATTAACCGGAAAAGTTCACGGTTCGCAGCCAAATTGTCCCGCAAGTGGCGGGCAGCGCATCCACCGGGTCGCTGCCGTGAATGGTGGATGCGCTGCGCTTATCCACCCTACATACTTGGCGCATCTGCTTTATCGGTTCGGTGTTCTGTTTCTCAAAGCCGTCTGCCTGGACATCCTAACGGGCGCACCAGGGGTCACCAACCTGGTCGATTTGTCAGGTGCGTCCCCGAAGTGCTGTCTTCAGTCAGGCCGTAGCGCTCTGGACTTGCGGGCCCCTCTGGTTGCGTTGGGGCGCTTAGCGCTCACGGCTTCCCCTCGCAGGCTCGACCTCCGTGTCGCCCACCGGCAGCGCCTGCTTGCCCCGCTCCAGCCATTTGAAGAACAACGGCACGAACAGAGGGGCGATGAAGGTGGCCGCCAGCATGCCGCCGAACACCCCGGTCCCCATGGACTGGCGCGCCGCCGCGCCCGCGCCGGAGGAAAACGCCAGCGGCGCCACGCCCAGGACAAAGGCGAGGGAGGTCATGACGATGGGGCGAAAGCGCAGGCGCGCGGCCTCCATGGCGGCATCCACCACGTTCTTGCCCTGGGCATACTGCTGGGCGGCGAACTCCACGATGAGAATGGCGTTCTTCGCCGCCAGGCCGATGAGCACCACCAGCCCGATCTGGAAGTAGATGTCGTTGGGCATGCCGCGGGCAAACACCAGCGCCAGCGCGCCCATGAGGGCGAACGGCACCGACATGATCACCGCCAGGGGCAGCGACCACTTCTCGTACTGGGCGGCCAGGATGAGGAACACCATGATCACCCCAAAGATGAGGGCCGGACCGGAGGAGCCGGCGTTTTTCATCTGCTGGTAGGCCTCGCCGGACCAGGCCAGCGCGTAACCGGAAGGCAGCGCAGTCGCGGCCACCTCCTCCACGATGCGGATCGCATCGCCGGAGCTGATACCGGGGACCGATGCCCCCATGATCTTGGCCGCGACGAAGCCATTGAAGCGGTCCACCTGCTCCGGCCCGATGATGTCCTTGACCTTGATCACCGCCGAGAGGGGGATCATGGCGCCAGTGGTGGCGCTGCGCACATACACCTTGCCGAGGTCATCAGGGCTGGCCCGATACTCCGGTTCGGCCTGCAGCTGGACGCGGTAGGCGCGGCCGGTCTTGTTGAAGTCGTTGACGTAGAGGGCGCCCATGGTGCTCTGCAGGGTCTCGTAGACGCTGCTCAGGGGGATGCCCAGGGAGAGGGTCTTCATCTCGTCCACCTCCACGAACAGCTGCGGCGTGGTGGGGCGGAAGAAGGTGTTGATGCGGGTGAACTCCGGGCGTGACTGCAGGGCGCCAATCAGCTCCTGCACCACCTGATGCAGCTTCATCGGGTCACCCCCGGCCCGATCCTGGACGTACACCTCGAAGCCGCCGGCCATGCCCAGGCCGCGAATGGCGGGCGGGTTGAAGGTGAGGGCCATGCCGTCCGGCAGGCCCATGCCCATGCCCATGAACTGTCCGGCCAGCTGCTGCGCCTTGGCCTCGCGTTCATCCCAGTGCTTGAACCGGGTGAACATGGTCCCGCCGTTGGTTTTGCTGCCCCCCCCGATGAGGTCGTAACCGCTGATGAGGACCACGTGCTCGACCGCCTCATTGCTGGCAAGCATGTGACGGAAGCGCTCACCGGCCGCGCTGGTGCGCTGGAGCGAGGCCCCGTCGGGCAGCATGAGCGCGGACATGACGATCCCCTGATCCTCCTCCGGCACGAAGCTGCCCGGCACCATGCGGAAGAGCAACACCGCCAGGGCGATGACGAGCAGAAACACGGTGGTGCCCAGGAAGGGGTGGTGAAGAATGGCCTTCACCGTGCCGGTGTAGAGCCGGGTCAACCCCTCGAAAGCACGGTTGAAGGGACGAAACAGCCGCGACTCTTCGTGACTGGGCTTGAGGATGAGGGCGCACAGGGCCGGGGTCAGGGTCAACGCCACGAGCCCCGAGATCACCACCGAAACCGCCACCGTGACCGCGAACTGCTGATAGAGCACCCCGGCGATGCCGCCGAGGAAGGCCACCGGAATGAACACCGCGCACAGCACCAGCACGATGGCCACCACCGCGCTGGAGACCTCGCGCATGGCGGTGACCGCCGCCTCGAAGGGCTGCATCTTCTGTTCGGTCATGTGCCGTTCGACGTTCTCCAGCACGATGATCGCATCGTCCACCACGATGCCGATGGCGAGCACCATGGCGAACAGGGTGAGGGTGTTGATGGAAAAGCCGAACACCCACAGGCCCGCGAAGGTGCCGATGAGCGAGACCGGCACCGCCACCATGGGGATGAGGGTGGCGCGCCAGCTCTGCAGGAAGATGAACACCACCGCCACCACCAGGATCGCCGCCTCGATGAGGGTCTTGAGCACCGCGTCGATGGAGGCGGAGACGAACTGGGTGGTGTCGAACGGGATCATGTAATCGACCCCTTGGGGGAACCGCCCCTTAAGTTCGTCCAGTCGGGTGCGCACTGCATCGGCCACGTCCAGGGCGTTGGCGCCGGTCTGCAGGAAGATCCCCATGGCCACGGTGGGGTTGCCGTCCACGGTGACGTTCTGGTCGTAGTTGTAGGCCCCCAGCTCCACCCGGGCCACGTCTTTCACCCGCAATACGCCATTGGGCCCATCGGCGCGGATGATGATGTCGCCGAACTCCTCCGGCGTGAGCAGCCGCCCCTTGGCGGTGACGGTGTAGACCAGCATCTGGGGGCTCGGCATCGGCTCGTGGCCAATCTTGCCGGCGGCGTACTGAGCGTTCTGGGCGCGGATCGCGGCGGCGACCTCGCTGGTGGTGAGGCCCAGCTGAGCCATGCGATCGGGCTTCAGCCAGATGCGCATGGAGTAGTCCTGCGCACCGAAGACGGTCACGTCCCCCACCCCGGGCAGGCGCTTGATATCGTCCACCACGTTGAGGCTGGCGTAGTTGGAGAGGAACAGCCGATTGTGGCTCCCGTCCGGGGAGTACATGGCGGCGATCAGCAGGATGTCGCTGTTGCGCTTCATCACCACCACGCCATTGCGCCGCACATCCTCCGGCAGGCGCGGCTCGGCCGCCTTCACCCGGTTGTTGACGTTCTGGGTGGCCGTATCCACATCCGTGCCCACCTCGAAACTGGCGGTGATCATGATCGTGCCGTTGGAGGTGGAGGAGGAGCTGAAATAGGAGAGCCCCTCGATGCCGTTCAACTGCTCCTCGATGGGGGCGGCCACGGTGCGCGCCAGGGTCTCGGCGGAGGCGCCGGGATAGTTGGCGATGACCGTCACCGTGGGCGGAACGATCTGGGGGTATTGGGCCACCGGCAGCACCTGCGCGGCCACCAGCCCCGCGATCACGATCACGATGGAGATGACGGCGGAGAAGATGGGGCGGCTGATGAAAAACCTGGACGACATGGACCTCTCTCCCCTCAACCCTGGGTGCCGGGGGCCGGCTTCGCGGCAGCGGCGGCAGCCTTGGGCTCCACCACCATGCCGGGGCGCACCTTCATCAGGTTGTCCGTGATGACCTTGTCACCGGGCTGCAAGCCACCAAGGACCACCCAGTCGGTGCCGCGCCACTCGGCCGTCTGCACCGGCCGGGGCGTCACTTTGTTCTCCGCATCGGCCACCATCACCATCCGCCCGGCGTCGTTCTGCATCACCGCCACCTGGGGCACCAGGAACACCCCCTCACGCTCACCCAACAACAGGCGGGCGCGCACGAACTGCCCCGGCAGCAGGCGGTCGTCCGGGTTGGGGAATTCGGCCCGCAACTGCTGGGTGCCCAGCATGGGATCAATGGTGCTGGCCAGGTAGTTCAGCCTGCCCTGGTGGGGGTAGACCGAACCGTCGGGCAAGACCAATTCGATGCCGGAGATGCGCTCGGCGCTCAAGCGCCCGTTCGGAAGGGCCGCCAGTTCACTCTGGCCCAGGCTGAAGCGCACCCAAATGGGATCGATCTGATAGATGGAGGTGAGGGGGGCATCGGCGTTGGCCAACACCAGGTTGCCCTCGGACTTCAGCGCCCGCCCGGTGATGCCGGAGACCGGCGCGGTCACACGGGTCCAGGAGAGGTTCAGCTTGGCCTGGCGCAGGGCGGCCTGGGCGATGGCGCTGGCCGAGACCGCATCGTCGTATTCCCGCCGGCTGACGGCCTTGGAATCCAGCAGCCCTTCGAGCCGCTTCAACTCCCGGGCGGCCTGATCGGCCCGGGCCTGGGCATCGGCGAGGGCGATCTCATAGGTCTCGCGGTCGATCTCGAACAGCACCTGGCCGGCACGCACGCCCTCGCCCTCCTCGTAGAGGCGCCTCAGCAGGATCCCGCTCACCCGCGCCCGCACCTCCGTCTCCCGGGCCCCTTCGGTCTGGGCCATCACCTCAACCGCCGTGGGGATGCGCTGGGGCTGCATCTCGAGGACCGTCACCGCCATCGGGGGGCGGGCCGCGGGGGGCGCCGCACCGGGCTGGTCGGCGCCGGAGCAACCGGCCACCGCAGCGGCGATGGCCGTCCCAACAAGGAGGGGGAGAAGAGACAATCGGGACATCGAGCCGGCACCCATGGGACATACTCCATAAAGAAGGCAGGGACAAACATACACGTCTGTATGTATATTAAGGGCGACGTCACAGCGGCCACAACCCGTTTGTTTAGAGGAGGCTGGATGGCCAGAAAGACGAAAGAGGAAGCGAACCGTACCCGGCAGGAGATCATCGACGCGGCCCGCGCGGTGTTCCACCACAACGGTGTTGCGCGCTCCACCCTGGAGCAGGTGGCGGCAGCGGCCGGCGTCACTCGCGGGGCGGTCTACTGGCACTTCAAGAACAAGACCGAGTTGTTCTTCGCCATGCAGGCGGACGTGTTCGTCCCCATGCGCGAGCGGCTGGATCCCATTCTCTTCTCCGACGACTATCCCAACCCCCTGCAGGCCATCGAGGCCTCTCTGCGGGAGTTTTTTCTGATCCTGGATGAGTGTCCGACCCTGCGGCAGGTGCTGGAGATCATGTCGCTGCGCTGCGAAAACGTCGATCAGTTTGCCCAGGTGCAGAAGGAGGCCGATCGGCCCGGCGACGAATTTCTGGAGAAGCTGGAGAGGGTCTACCGCAAGGCGGCCCTGCGCGGCTCCATGCGCCCGGATCTGGATCCCGCGGCAGTGGCCCGGGATACCTGGGCCTTCGCCACCGGCCTGCTCCATGCACTGCTCACCCGAGGGTTCGAGGCGAAACTCAAGGCGCAGGTGGACGCGATGATCGCCACCCACATGGCATTGCGCCGTTGTCCAGCGTCAGGGTAAACGCTCACTTACGTGCGATGTAAGTGCTTGAAAGCAGGTCGTCGGCCGCATGGATTGGTGCAAGGACGCACTTATGCCGCGGGAGGGCAGGATGCCCGAAGCGGCCGTGCTGTGAGCGGATTGGGGGCGGGATCCGCCCGGTCGGCTCAGCGCGCCAGCAGCGCGATCCCCGAGCCCATGAGCACCACGCCGATGGCGCGGCGGAAGGTCTCCGGGCCGATCCCGGTGTGAATGTGACCGCCCACATACATGGCCCCCATCATGATGGGCAGCGCCGCCCCCACCAGCATCAAGGTGTCGAGGCTGTAAAAGCCCGACAGCAGGTAGCCGATGATGCGACTGGCTCCGTCAAGCAGAAAGATGGTGGCGACCGTGGCGCGAAAGCCGGTCTTGTCCAGACCGCGCAGCTGCAGGTAGATGACGTAGAACGGTCCGCCGGTGCCGAACAGCGTGCCCACCAGTCCGCCCAGCCCCCCGGCGGGAGCGGCCCACCGCCTGGAACCCCGGCCGTGGGGATTGCTGCCCACCAGCGAATAGAGGGCGTAGAGCAGGACGAAGGCGCCGAGAAAGCCGGTCAGCAGCTCCGCATCCACCGTCTTGAACAGATAGAGTGCGCTCACCACCCCGATGAGGGTGAAGGGGAGCAAGGGGATGATTTCACGCCAGGCGATGTCGCGCCGGTGGTTGAATCCATGGGAGAGCGAGGCGGTGTAGTCGAGCAGCCCCACCATGGGCACCACCACCCACAGCGGCAGCATGAGCGCCAGCAGGGGGATGGCGATGAGACCCGAACCGAACCCGGTGATCCCCCGCACCACGTAGGCGACGACCAGCACCGCGGCGCCAGACAGAAGTTGCAAGGTGGTCAGGTCTTCGAGCATGCCGGCCCCCGAATCGGAAAAGGGCGCAATTGTACACTGAGGCCGTTGCGGGGGCAGGGTAAACGCATGCTTACCCAAGAGCGATGTAAGTCCTTGAAAGCAGGTGCGCTGTGAATACCTCCCTGTGCGCTCGACGGCCGCGTCCATGCGGCCGACGACCTGCTTTCAAGGACTTACATCGCTCACAGCACGGCCATGCGTGAGTATGCGTTCACCCTGCATGCTTACCATGCTTACCCCTCAGTCAGGACGCAGGAACGGGGTCGGGCTGGGTCTCTGCGGCTTCGCGCTGACGGGCCGGCGCCTCGCCGGGGATCTTGATGGTGAACGCGCTCCCCTGCCCAGGCACACTCTCCACCATTATCTCGCCGCCGTGCAGATCGATGATCTGGCGGACCAGATACAGACCGAGCCCCAGGCCGCCGCTGCGCGAGAGCGCCACCGCTTCGGGGGCGCGGAAGAACTTCTCGAACAGCTCCGGAAGGAGTTCGGAGGCGATGCCAATCCCCCGGTCCTCCACCCGGAGGCGGAATTCGTGACCCTCACGCGCCAGGGCGAGGGTAACCGGTCCCCCCTCCGGGGAGTACTTCACCGCATTGTCCATCAGATTGAGAACCGCGAGGGTCAGCCAGCGCGGATCGGCGTAAATGGGCCGATCGTCCGCCGGCAGCCGCAGGTCGAGGCGGTGCCGCTCCGTGAGCAGCAGCTGCTGCTCCACCTGCCGCACCAGGGCCGACGGCCTGATCCACTCCTTCTGCAGGGCGATGCCGCTCTCGGCCAGCCGGTCTTCCGCCAGGGCGTTGTCCACCAGGGAGTTCAGGCGCGTGAGCGCCCTGCTGATGCGCAGATAGCGCGGCTTGAGTTCGGGGTGCCCCGGATCGGTCCGGGTCTGAATGTTGGTGAACGCCATCTCGATGACCGAAAGGGGGGTGCGCAGCTCGTGGGCAATCGTGCGGATGAACCGTCGTTGCGCCCGTTGCCGCGCCTGCTCCGCAGCGAGCAGCTCCTCGGCGCGCGCCTTCGCCTCACCCAGCTCCTTCCCCCACTGCACGAGCGTCTCGTTGGTCCGGGCCAGCTCGGCCGTGCGGGCCGCCACCTCCTGCTCCAGCTCCTGCTCCAGCCGCCGCGCCGCCGCGAGGGCGCGCGACTTGGCGGCCAGATGGGCCTGGTGGGTCTCCCGCGCGCGCATCAACACGGCCACGGCGGTGAAGGGGATCTGAAAGATCACCGTGACTTCCCACAGGTGGGTGGTCAGGAAGGTGGCGGGCAACACCCCCACATTACGCAGGATCTGAAGAAACACCGCGGCGGTGCCCGGTCCGAACATCAGCAGGTACAGCGCCGTGCGGTGCGGGTCAAGACGGCGCATGCCCAGGCTCATCCCCAGGACCAGGACGATTTCGCCCAGCTGTGCCTTGGCCACCAGGGGGGCGATGGCGGGATAGAAACCAAGGGCCGAGGCGATGGCGCCCCAGAAGCTGCCCCAGGCGCCCCAGCTGACCGCCCGCGCGAGGCGGGGAAAGCGGCGCTGGGGGTCCAGGTAAGTGAGGAAGAAGAGGAGATAGAAGCCGGTGGCCAGACAGACCAGGACACCCACCACGTGATCCGCCAACGCCGGCTGATCCGGATAGATGAACAGCTGATCGAAGCCGTTCAGGGCGAAATGCAGCCCCCCATAGGCCAGCAGGTAGGCCGTGGCGACCAGGAAGAAGCGCTGCCGCAGCCACACACTGCTGAGCAGGCTGATCATCACGGCGATCACCAGCATGCCGAAGAACAGCCCGAAGAACATGTTTTCGAAACTGGCCAGCTCTCCATAGCGCTCGGGCGAGGCCACCGACAGGGCCAGAGTCACCGCGGTCGAGCTCTCCACCCGCAGGAAAAACGTTTGCGGCGCTTCACTCAGCTGCAACTTGAAGATGGTATTTCGATGGGCGGTCTCCCGTTCGCGCACGGGCACGTGATCGCCCGCGCGGCTTTCCCGAAATCCACCCGCCCCGTCGGGGGCGTAGAGGCGCACGTCATCGATGAACGGCGGAGTGGCCACCAACCACCATGCCCGCCCCGCCCCCGGGTCGCGCGCAAGTTCGAACTTCAGCCAGAACACATCGGTGGAAAAACCGGGGGAGAACCCGCCCCGCAGGGGAGCGAACGCCGGCCCTCCTCCAGAGCGGCTCGGCAAGGCGCGGATCTGTTCGAATTTCAACTGTCCGCCGGGGTCACGTAAAATCTCCATTTTTCCGGACAGGGGGAAGATCCCCTCCCCGGAGAGCACCACGGTTTCGGCCCGAAGGGACGTATTCACCAGTAGGGCTGCAGCCGCAAGGAACAATAAAATGGCGCGAGGAAGCGTAGGGGATGGCATCAATAAAAAAGCGTATCCTTGTTGTCGAGGATGCGATCGATCTTCGTGAAGAGTTCGTCGATTATCTCCGCTTTTGCGGATTCGAGGCAGAAGGCGTGGGAAGTGTCGCCGGCCTGGTCAGGCGACTGGAGACGGAGCCGTGGCACGTGGTCATTCTCGATCTGGGACTGCCCGACGGCGACGGCATCGCGGCGGCCCGACGCATCCGCGAACAGCGGGGTCTGGGCCTGGGCATCATCATCGTCACTGCGCGGGGTCAGGCGGAGGACCGCATTGCCGGCGCCCGTGCCGGCGCCGATGCCTATCTTATCAAGCCGGTGGACCTGCGGGAATTGATCGCGGTGATCGGGCACCTGCTGCAACGCCTGGAGGCGGCACAACCCCCCTCCCCGCCGATGTGCTGGACGCTCGAGGCAGAACATCAGACGCTGCTCTCTCCCGAGGGGGTGGAAGTTCAGCTGACCGGTGCGGAGTATCTGCTGCTTTCCAAGCTCATCGCCAACCCCGGTAACGCGGTGACCCGAACGGAGCTGTGCGCCGAACTCGCGCCGGGGGGCGATCCGGAGGACACGAGGCGCCTGGACTCGCTCATCAGCCGCCTTCGGGCGAAGGTGCTGAAACAGACGGGGTCCGCCCTCCCGATACGCGCGTTCCGCAATCTCGGTTATCTCTTCTCCGGCACAGTCCGCCCCTGACCGGCGTTCCTGGAGCACCGGCCAGAGAGACGGAACAATCGCCCATCGCCGCCAGATGGCCCTCGCAAGTGACGGGGGCAGGCAACCGGCGCGGTCTCCGGAAGGGATGCATTCGGCGCTCGAACTTGGTAGCGTGTCACGGAACTGACACGCACGGAGGTACTGCATGAAGATCGCGAAGGTGATGACCCAGAAGCTGATCACCGGTTCGCCCAACGAAGGGCTTCGCCGGGCATTTTTCAAGATGCGCGCCAACCGGGTGCGCCACCTTCCGGTGGTGGACGACCAGATGCACTTGCTCGGGATTGTCAGTGACCGCGATCTGCGCCGCCCCAACTGGGTGGACGAGGCACCGGACATCGCCCATGTCTACAACCTGGACGACAACATGGAGCTGCAGGACATCATGTCCACCAACGTGATGACCGTCTTCACCTATGATCGGCTGCAGAAGGCCGCCCAAATCATGCACAAGCACCGTTTCGGTGCACTGCCCGTGCTGAACAAGGAGGGCAAGGTGGCCGGCATGCTGTCCGCCATCGACCTGCTGGCCGTGCTGGATGAGCTGCTTGACGAGCAGTACGGCAAGCGGAAACGGAACACGGTCTGAGCAGCGGCGCAGGCCGGAAAGGGCCGGCTCACGACGAGGCCCTGTGAAAGGCCTCCCGGGCCCGCTCGAACCGCTCGCGAAGATCCGCCCGACGGGCGGGTCCAAGCAGGTACCAACGCCGCTCCAGCTCCCTCGCCTCTTGCATCCGCCCCTCCCTGCCGGAGCCTGCCATCGCCTCGGAAAGGCGCTCCACCTGGCAGGCCATGCGCGTTTCGGCCTCTTCGGGCGGAGCCTCGATCCCGGCGGCCAGTTCCATGTGAATGCACACTCTCACAAGGTCCTGCTCCACCTCCTCCGGGCGGTGCAGCGGGGTCGCGCCCTGGCGCGCGGCCTCACGGGCGTGTTCCAGCCTCACCGCAAGGGGGCGTTCCAGGGACTCATCCAACACCGGCAAGGCCTCCCAGGCGGTCTCCACGGCAGTCAGCTCGGATTCGGCCTGGTCCGCTTCGGCCCGTTCCAGCCGGTCGCAGAGCAGGGACTTCTCCCGCAGCGCATCGGCCCGAACCCGCTCCTCCTTGTGCCTTTCCGCCTCCAGTAGCGCCTCCACCCGCTGCCCGGCCCGGGCAAGACGCTTCTCCAGGGAAGACTCCACCTTGCGGGGCACCGGGCCGATCTGCTGCCACTCCCCCCGGACCGTGGCCAGCACGGCGGCGGCTTCGGTGGGCCCCGCCTCGCCGGCCCCCTCCAGGGTCTCGCAAAGGGCTGTCTTGCGCGCCAGGTTCCCCTGGAGCTCTTGATCGCGGGCCTCACGCTGCTGCTGCCGGCGGGCGAACACGGCATCGCAGGCGCCACGGAAGGCCTTCCACAGCTCGTTCTCCGCCCGGCGGGACCCGGCCACAGTGACTTGCCAGCGGCCCTGGGCCTGCTTGGTCTCCTCGACCGCCTGGCGAATGTCCTCCCCCTCGGCCAGCGCCTCGACCCGGGCGATCAGCGCCCGACGCTCCGCGAGGTTACGCTTTCGCTCCTCGGCAAGCGGCGCTTCGAGCGTCGCCATGGCAGATTCGAAGCGACGGGTGATGGCCGGATGCCGCTTGCGGTCCACCGGGCCGATGGCCCGCCACTCCTGGCGAAGCTGCTGGGCAAGGCGCTGCGTTCCCTTCCAGTCGGGGGCGCTCCAGTCCGTCTCGGCCACGTGCCGCTCCAGGCGCGCGCACAGCTCCTCGCGCCTCTCCAGATTGGCCTGGCGCTCCGCGGCCTGGGCCTCGCGGTAGGCACGCACCGGCTCACCCGCCCGCTCACAGGCCGCATTGAACCGCTCCCACACGGCCTCGGCCTGGTCGCGGCGCCCGGGGGCCAACCGCTTCCAGGCGGCTCGCGCCTCGCGGATCTGCCGATCCAGCTCTTCGGGGTGGCGGTCCGAACCGACCAGCCCTTCCACCCTTTCGCACAACCGCTCCTGCTCCAGACTGTCACCCCAGCGCTGCCAGCCCACCAACGACTGCACCCGGGCGCCAGCGGCCTTGAGCCGCGTCTCCAGGGGGGCAAGGATGCCCTTCGGCGCCCCCTGGAGCGCGCCGAGCAACTCGCGGGCCTGCGCCTCCAGGGGGCGTGCCGTCTGCAACTGCCCCTCCTCAAGGGCCTGCTCCAGCGCCGGCAGCAGCTCCTTCAGCCGATCCAGATCCTTCTGCTGCGCCCCCTGTTGAGCCCGGCGCCGCTCCTCCAGGGCGCCCACAGCCTCATCGAAGCGGTTGAGCAGGGCCTCCAGGGCGGGGCGCTGACCCGGCGTCACCCGCAGCCCCTCGCGCCGCTCCCGCAGCGCCTCAAGCTCCCCCTTGCGCAGGGGGGCCGCGGAGGCCAGGAGGCGATCCGCCTGCTCGCACAGCAGCTCCAGTGCCTGGGCGTTGGTGTGAAGCTCCCGGAGCACGCGCAGCTGTGCCATGAGCGCCTCCCGCGCCTCGGCGAAACGCCGCTGCAGCGTCCCCTCTTCGGGGGCGCCCAGCGCAGGGAGGGCCCGCCATTCGCGCTCCCTCCCCCTCACCTCCGCTTCGACCGTCTCGAGCACATCGTGGGTGGAGGGTCCCGCCAGTGACCGGAGTCTCTCCTCCAGGGCGGTACAGATGGACGCTTTGGCCTTTCTCAGGCGCGAGCACGCCTCATCGGCCTGGCGGTGCGCCGCCAGCCCCTCCTGGAAGGCCTGCCGGGCGGCAGCAAAGCGCGCGTCCAATTCCTCGGGCGCCGGGCCCTCCAACGACTGCCACTGCTGCCCGAGGTGCTCCGCCTCCAGGTGGCTTCCTTCCCAGTCCCCCACCCTGACCAGCCGCTCCATCCGCTCGCAGAGAACCTCGCATTCGGCGCGCAACTTCAGGGGGCGCTCGGCCTGCTCCTTCAGCGCATCGAGCCGATCCCGAACCAGCCGGTAGACCCGTTTGTCACGTCCGCGACTCGCCTTCGCGACCTGCTCCAGAGCCGTGGGCCCGGCGAGGCGCTGAGCCGCGGCAATACGAACCTGGGCGACGGGATCACTCACCGCCAATTCGGCCAGCAACTGCTCACGGCTCACCCGCGCCAAGGCCGCCAGGCGCAGCTCCGGCTCCCTCCCCTGCACTGCGAGCCGCTCCAGCGTGTCGCCGTCGGGCCAGCCGGCGATCAGCCCAAGGCGCTCCTGAAGCGGCGGCGCCACTGCCTCGGTCCCCGCCAGCAACCCTTCCGCACGACCCCGGGCGGCCTGCGCCACGTCCGGATCGCGGGCCGCGGCGAGTTCGCGGAGCAGGGGGAGCTCAGTCAGCTTGGCAATGGCCGCCGTGCGAACCCGCCGCTCGGGGTCGTTCACCGCGATCTCTCTGAGGACCGCGGCATCCTGGGCGACATTGAGGGCTGCCACAGCCCGCGCACGCACCTCGGGGTCGCGGTGCTGCCACTTGGGTTTGAACAGAACGTCCAGAAACATGTCGTTCAGCTTATCGGTTGTCCGGAGGTAGGGCACACCCCAAGGGGCCTGCCCGTCTATTGTTTACTTGGGCCAGCCACGCAGTCCACAAAGCCGAAGTGGAAGGGACCAGGTGGGTCCCAAGGACCATACTTTATGAGTATCGCAGGCCAGCGGGCGTTCGCAATTGGTCGAGGTGGCCAATATGCACCGCAGGGCGCCATAAAGCCACGTCTCTTTTGCCGGGAGGCGTCCATGGCCTGCCGCGGTGTCCCACCGCTTGCATGGCAAGGGCGCCGAGGCGGATTCCGGGCGCACGCAGTGGTTGGTGAGCTGGTCATCGTCGGCCCGCCCTTGACCCAGCGGGGGGTGTGCCTGGAAGATCCCCCATCTCGACGCCGACAGTGGGTGCCTGGTGGGAAAAGCGGGCTAGGCTATTAAAGGTGTTGCCGCTGCGCGGCTCCTGCACGTACGGGCAAACTTGGCTGCTATCGGCGATTTTCCCGTGTATCTGTCCGGTGCTTCCCAACCCAACCAACATTACATACAAGCAATCATCATGTACGAAATGGACCTGCCAGAGATCAAGCTCGACCCCGACAACCTCTATCTGGAGGAGACCTTCTCCGATCGCGTCACCGGTGTGCTGCGCCGCCTCAGCCCGGTTACCCGGGACGGCCACCCCGACCCAAGCCGCCCCACGCTGTTTCTCGGCCAGACCCAGCTGATGACCGAGTTGGGCGCCCTGCCCATCTCCTTCGAGGTTGAGGCGGCCTCCCTTGGCGAGGCCTTGGAGAAGTTCCCTGCAGCCGCCAAGGCGGGGATCACTCGGACCATTGAGGAGCTGCAGGAGATGCGCCGCGAAGCAGCCTCCTCCATCGTGGTGCCCGGCCGGGGCGATTTCGGCGGCCCGGCCGGCATGCCGGGGGGCGGTATCCAGTTGAAGTGAGCGCGGGTGCCGGCGGTACCGGCGGGGCCGCCCCGCCGGACCGCGGCCCCCGAAAGAGCTTTCCCGGACTTCCGCAACGCTATACTCCCGGACAGAAGAGACCTCAGGGTGAACGCATACTTACGTTGGGGCCGTGCTGTGAGCGATGTAAGTCCTTGAAAGCAGGTACGCTGTGAATACATCCCTGTACGCTCGACGGCCGCGTCCCTGCGGCCGACGACCTGCTTTCAAGGACTTACATCGCTCTTGGGTAAGTATGCGTTTACCCTGGAAGAGGCCTGAGCGGAGGAGCTCAATGCACCGGCTCGCGGTTACACTCTGCATCCTTTCCGGGCTGCTGGGGGGGTGCCAAACCGTTCCCCCGGGCAGCGAACAGGCGGAGGCCGACACCATTCCGCCCGGCTCCCGCCTGACGCTCACCCGTTCCCTCCAACTCCCGGCACACACGGCGGGCGTTTACATCCAGGGGGGGCAGGTGCTCAGTTATGGCCGGGTCCGTCAGTACTACCCCCACTGCCGGTTTGAGTTGCGCACGCGCCTTGACACCCCGCGCTCGGTCGAACCGGAGACGTTCCGCATCGACGCGGTCCGGCGGGAGTTGGAGTTCGTGGAGGGGCCGGACGCACCGGTCCGGGTCGCTGGGCTCTCCCTGGAGGGGCTGGCGGAGGACGGCCCACTGTACGAGATCCGCTCGGTGGGGCTGTACCTCCAGTCGGAGCGACAGGGCGATGTCTATCGCATGATCTGCCGTCACTGGGCCACGCCGCCCCACATACGCGAGCTGACGATTGCCGAAGTTCGCGAAGCCCTGGGGGATCTGTTCACGCTGCAGCTCGGCCCCTGAGTCTGGGCGCTCCCCGCTCTTCGCGCTCAAACGGAATTGTTTCCCACTACTTTCATCGGGTATATTGGCGCCCGCTTGCGCGCCGCCGTTCGGCCGCATTTACCACATTCATTGACCAGAGAGAGAGTACCCGTGAACGTCGATCAGCACCTGAAGGTCGCCCAGTGGCACATCGAACAGGCCCGTCTGCACGCCACCAAGCAGCACTCCTGCGGCTGCCCTATCACTCCTGAGTACCAGAAGATCATCGATGAGGTCGAAAGCGGCAAGATCATGGAAGAGCTGGTCTGCTCGGCCAACCGCTGAGCGGCGGCCACCCCGGACCTTTGGAAAAACCCGCCGCGAGGCGGGTTTTTTCTTGGGAGATCCCGCGAATGCGCGGGTACCCAACCCGGGGACCATGGCCCGCAGCGCGGGCGCCCATGGTGATGATCACGTGTCCCCCGCTGTCTGCCTCCATCAGGGCCGGCTCCACGGGGCTGCAAAACACGGGAATCGCCCTCGCGAATCGGGGTAAGATCGGCGCATGATGCAGGCAAAACCGCAGTGTGATCGCTGTTTTCTGCGCCAGGCGCACCACGCCGCAGAGCTGGCGGGCTTGGATGCGGCAGCGGCGCAGCAACTTGTGTCGGCAATCCGGGGCGAGCTTGCCAGGCTTCCGCCGCAACTCGGCGCGCCGGCCAAGGCGAGCCGCATCCACGCGCTCATCCGCAAACTCAGCGGCAATCCCGACCCTTACCGCGCGGCCAAACGGGCCGCCACCGAACAGGCCCTGCAGCTTTACCCGCGCCTCGAGGCGATGGTGAGCACCTCGGACGATCCACTGGGCACGGCCGTGCGGCTCGCCATCGCCGGCAACATCATCGATCTCGGTGTGGGCACCCGGTACGATCTCGAGGGAAGCATCGAACGGGTGCTCCGTGAGCCGCTCGAAATCGACCATACCGAGCGGTTACGGCAGGCACTCGCCAAGGCGCGCGACGTCCTCTATCTGGCAGACAATGCCGGGGAAAGCGTGCTGGATCGGTTGCTGGTGGATTTGATCGAGGCACCGGTGACCTACGTGGTGAAAGGGGGGCCCGCGGTCAATGACGCCACCCACGAGGATGCGCTGGCGGCGGGCATGCAGAGGCTCTGCCGTGTGGTCGACCACGGTGCGGCCACCCTGGGCACCCTGCTCGATCAGTGCAGTGCCGAGTTTCGTCACGCCTTCGCCGAGGCCGACGTGGTCATCGCCAAGGGGATGGCCAATTACGAGAGTCTGGAAGGGAGTCGCAGCGGGCTCTATTTCCTGCTGCAGACCAAGTGTGCGGTGGTTTCCGAGCACATGGGCGTGCCGGAGCACTCGCTGATCGTAATGGAAGACGGCATCGGCCTCTCCCCCGGGTAGCCGGGGGAGGGGCACCAAATTCTCACAAGCGCCTTAGACGCAGCCGGTGGGCTTGGGCAGACCGCCATATTTGGTGATGGGCTTCATCGGGCCGGTCATCCACACCTTGAACATCTCCTTCTGATCTTCGCCTGCGAACTTCGCGAACTTGCGGATGGGGGGCACCACGGCGTGCTCCTCATAGTATTCGCGGGCCTTCATGATGTGGGACCACTTCACCTCGTCCAGCTGAAAGCCATCGGCTTCGGCCATGGCCCGCCCCACTTCCGGGCTCCAGTCGTTCATGTTGGCGAGGTAGCCGTCACCATCGCGATCGGGAAGCTGCATGTCATTCCTCCATTGCTGTCAGTGGTATCAATTGCCCTCCCGCGGGTCCACCCCCCGGATTTAACTAAGCAATTTTGTATGGAATTAAACAGAAACCAAGCGTATATGTCAAGTATTAATCTGAAGTAATGCCCACAACCGTATCCACATCACGATCCCATGCCCCCGGGGCGGCCGAATCGGCGAAGACGTCGTTTTGTGATCGCCCTCCCAGGCCGGGGTGGGGCCGTAGTGTTAGGCACAACACCACGATTCCTTCCTAGAGCACCGAACAGGTAAACGGAAAGATCGCCAGTCGCAGCCAAATTGCGCCGCAGGTGGCGGGGGCAGCGAACCGAGGGTGGATAAGCGCAGCGCATCCACCGTGCGGCGTCGAATTGGTGGATGCGCTGCG
>JAWLHA010000071.1:0-20632 GCA_041690535.1 Gammaproteobacteria bacterium
AGTAAGGCAACGGCAAGCCGCCGCACTTTGATGAAGGGTGAGGCCGACGTTCGGGAGTGCGGGAGCTTGCTCCCGCTCAGTAAGGCAACGGCAAGCCGCTGCACTTCGGGGAAGGGTGAGGCCGTCGGTCGGGAGTGCGGGAGCTTGCTCCCGCTTGTGAATACTGCGGCCTGTTGCCGTTATTGGGTCGTAGAACAACCGTGGAAAGGAATCCACCATGTCGATTTCCGGCATTTCCTCCGGGTCGTGCAGCGCCGCTATTGCGTGGCCCCATGCACCGACTCACCGACTCACGGAGACGGGGATATATTTCGTCACCGCAGGCACCTATCGAAAGCAGCCGCACTTCCGGAAGGGGCAATTGCTGCGCATGCTGCACAACGCATTGCTTGCGATTGCCGACAAGCACTCGTGGAGGCTGGAGGCGTGGGCCGTCTTTCCGAATCACTACCATTTCGTCGCCGCTGCGCCGGAAAACGCCGCATCGTTGATTCACTTTACTCGAGAGCTTCACTCTCGCACCGCGATTGCGTTGAATCGGCACGAGGGCACTCCCGGGCGCAGGATTTGGTTCAACTACTGGGAAACTCGGCTAAAGACCCAGGCTGCTTATCTGACTCGGCTGAGCTACGTCCACCAGAATGCCGTGAAGCACGGTGTTACTTCAATCGCCTCCCACTATCCGTGGTGTTCGGCGAGGTGGTTCGAAGGGATCGCAACGCCCGCGCAGGTAAGAACAATCTATTCACTCAAGACCGATACTGTTCAGGTATACGACGACTTCTGAGTCAGGAAAGCGGGAGCAAGCTCCCGCTCGGTAAAGCGGCGGCAAGCCGCCGCACTCCGAGGGGCGGTGAGGCCGATGACCGGGAGTGCGGGAGCTTGCTCTTGCTCCACTTGATCTCGCCGGGTCATCAAAGTGGGTCCGGGGGGGGCGACGGCCCATGAGTGCGATCTTGGTCGTCGGGCCCGCCTGGGTGGGGGACATGGTCATGGCCCAGAGCCTGTTCATGACTCTCAAGCGGCAGAGCCCTGAGAGCGAGATCGATGTCCTGGCGCCCGCCTGGTCGGAGCCGCTCATCGCGCGTATGCCGGAGGTGCGCCGTTCGGTGGTCATGCCCCTGGGGCACGGCCGTTTCGGCCTGGGGCAGCGCTACCGGCTGGGGCGGACGTTGCGGGGGGCGGGGTATCAGCGCGCAGTGGTGCTGCCCCGCTCCTTCAAATCCGCTCTGGTCCCCTTCTTCGCCCAAGTGCCGGTGCGCACCGGCTACCGGGGCGAGATGCGGTATGGCTTGCTCAACGATATCCGTCCCCTGGACAAGCGCGTGCTGACGCGCACCGTCCAGCGCTATGTGGCCCTCGGCCTCCCTGCGGACGCGCCCCTTCCGCCGCAAACCCCCTATTCACGCCTGCGGGTGGATGCCGACAATCAGGCCCGTTTGCTCGCTCCGCTCGGATTGAGCCTCGACCGGCCCGCCATTGGCTTCATGCCCGGGGCGGAGTACGGCATCGCCAAGCGATGGCCGCCGGAGCATTTTGCGGAGCTGGCCAGGCGGCTTTGGCTGGCCGGTTATCAGGTGTGGCAGTTCGGCTCGGAGAAGGATCGTGGCGTGGCCGAGGCGATCAACGGCATGGCTGGTGGGATCACCCGCAACCTTTGCGGAAAAACCGCGCTGGCCGATGCCGTGGACCTCATCGCCGCCACGACCGCGGTGGTGACCAACGATTCGGGCCTCATGCACGTGGCGGCGGCTGTAGGGCGACCGGTAGTGGCCGTGTACGGTTCCTCCAGCCCCTTTTACACGCCCCCGCTGAGCGACCGTGCCGAGGTGCTCTATTTGGGGCTGGAGTGCAGTCCTTGCTTCGAGCGGAGCTGCCCCAAGGGACACACCCGCTGCCTTGCCGATATCGCCCCGGAGGCGGCCCTCGCTGCCCTGGAACGCCTCGGCATTCTTGAATCCCAGTAATCGGAGTCAGGCCGTGCCCAAGATCAGCGCCTGCGTGATCTCGTACAACGAAGAGAAAAAGATCGAGGACTGCCTGCGCAGTCTCCTCCCGGTGGTGGACGAGATCATCGTGGTGGATTCCTGCAGTACCGACCGGACGGTGGAGATCGCCCGCCACTACACCGAGCAGGTCTTCGACCAGCCCTTCCTCGGCCACGTGGAGCAGAAAAATTTGGCGGTGAGCAAGGCCAGTCACGACTGGATCCTGAGCCTCGACTGCGACGAGCGACTCACCCCGGAGTTGCAGCGTTCCATTCTCGAGATCAAGGAGCGCCTCGACGAACACGCCGCCTACAGCATGGCGCGGCGAACCTTTTACGTCTATCGCTGGCTCAACCACTGCTGGTACCCCGACATCAAGGTGCGACTGTTCAACCGTCGCGATGCCACGTGGGGCGGGGTCAATCCCCATGATCGGGTTGAGGTCAGCACCGATGACGTGGTACTGCTCAAGGGCGACATGCAGCACTACTCCTTCGACAGCATCAGCGCCCACCTCAAGACCATCGACAGCTTTACCGAAATCGGTGCGCGGGAGTTGGTCAAGCGGGGCAAGCGGGTGAGCGTCTTCACCCCGTTCGGCCACGCCTTCTGGACCTTCGTGAAGCTCTATTTCGTGAAACGCGGGTTCCTGGACGGATTCGCGGGATGGGTCGTCGCGGTGCTCTCCTTCATGCACGTATTTGTGAAGTATTCCAAGGCGTGGGTAATGATGCGCAATGCCAGGGCGGGGGAGAAGGCGTGAAGGTCATTGAGCTTTGCCTCTCCGACGGCGTGGGCGGGCTCGAGCTGTACGCCGTGCGCACCGCCGTTGCCCTGAAGCGCTTGGGGCATCACTGCGTGGCGGTGGTGCGCCCTGGCACCATGCTTGCCCAGCGCATGGCCGACGAAGGCGTGGAGGTGGTGCCTCTGGCCAACCGCAGCCGCCTGTTGCCGCTGCCGGCGGCCCGCCGCCTGGCGGCGATCATCGACGCCCAGGAGGCCGATGTTCTCCACATGCATTGGGGCAAGGACCTCTTCCTCGCCGCGCTGGCCAAACGGTTGGCGAAGCGCCCGGTGCGCCTGGTCTACACCCGCCAGATGGCACTCACCCGCCCGAAAAAGGACTGGTATCACCGGTTCGTCTACGGAGAGGTGGACCTCTATCTCACCATCACGGCCCTATTGCAGGAGCAGGCGCGCCGCTTCCTGCCCCTCCCGCCGGAGCAAATTCAGCTGTTGTATTACGGCGTTCGCGCGCCCGAGCCCATGGAAGCGGCCCGGCGCACGGAGGTGCGCCGGCAGCTGGGCGTGCCCGAAGGGGTTGGACTCGCCATCGGCCTCGTGGGGCGGGTGGAGGAGAAAAAGGGGCAGCATTTGCTGGTCGAAGCGGTGCGCCGGTTGCGTGAAGAGGGACTTTCCATCCATGCGACCCTCATCGGGCCGGCCATGGACGAGGGTTATGCGGAAGGGCTGCGTCGGCGGGTCGATGAGCTGAACCTCGGGGATGCGGTGGCCTTCCACGGCCCCCACAAGAACCCCATCGACATCATCGGCGCCTTCGACGTGGCCGTCCTCGCCACCGAGATGGAGACCTTCGGACTGGTACTCATCGAGGCCATGCGGACCGGGGTCTGCGTCATCGGCACCGAGGCCGGTGGCGTGCCCGAGATCATCGACGACGGCGAGACCGGGTTGATGTTTCCCCCCAACGATGCCGAGGCCCTTAGTGAGCGGCTTTTTGCACTCTATCGCGACCCGGCGCACCGCCGTACGCTTGCGTCCGCCGGCAAGGCAAAGGCGGACCGTCTGTTTTCCGAAGAGGAACACTACCGCACTCTTGAGCGGCTGTTGGTCTCCGAACGAAACTCGCCGAGGCAGGCGCGAGACGAGGAGTGAATTGGTTCGCACGCGTGAACGGCGCCGGGCGGCATCGTGATTAGTCCGTCGCTCTTTGCTTCCGCTGACTGCGCCCGGCATAAGCTCGCTAGAACTCCCGGAGCAAAAGAACGTATCTGAGGGAGCACTCACCCGGAAGGTGGGAATACTTCAAATAAAAAATTTCAACAGGAGGCATGATGAGTGAGGAACTCAAAGCAATCAGCAGGGTGCTTGCGGGGGTCGATCGCAGCGCAGCAGTGCTTGAGGTTGGTTGTGGCTATTGCCAGAAACTGAAGTTTTTGCAAACGATCGGTTTCACCAACGTGGTGGGGGTGGAGAAGAACGAGCAAATTGTAAAGCG
The DNA here is from genome assembly GCA_041690535.1 of Gammaproteobacteria bacterium. Classification (GTDB taxonomy): domain Bacteria; phylum Pseudomonadota; class Gammaproteobacteria; order Thiohalomonadales; family Thiohalomonadaceae; genus JAWLHA01. The sequence continues at coordinate 4,228 of JAWLHA010000071.1, forward strand.
GAATCGTACCGATGGCCTGCCGGTCCTTACGGTGGATGAGTTCGAAGAGCGCTATGCAGGCCAAGCGTTTGATTTGATCCTGTTGTCTCACATTATCGAGCACTTTCAGTACGAAGACCTGAAGGGGTTTTTGGAGCACTATCTGGGTTTTCTCAAGGACGGCGGGCGCTTGCTGATCGTATCGCCGGTCATGAATGACTGTTTTTACGACGACTTCGATCACGTCAAGTCCTATTCGCATCACGGAATCCTTTCGGTGTTCGGCAACAACGCCGCCCAGGTACAGTTCTACTCGCCATATCGCCTGAAGCTGCTTGATTTGCGCTATGTTCGGCTTTCCTACCAGTTGAAATACTACCGTGCTCTGACGCTACGCACTCCGTTGTACCGCCTGCCGAGGCTCGTGAACCAGCTCCTCCATCTGCTTTATCGAATTTCATTTCGGTTGTTCGGCAGGCCCGTGTCATGGATTGGGTTGTTCGAAAAGATGGCGAAAACCCCCGCAGTGCAGGTCGAGAACTGAGGGAGCGGTCAGCCGCGGCTTTACCTTCGAGGTCTACGACCCCGTTTGCCGCTATATGAGGAATTGGTTACTGATTGCGCTGGCGGCGGCCTGGACATCAATGGTGGCCATCTCTTCCTGCCCGGCCCCCGTCGGCGGTGTAAACGCCAGGCGATGTTGGGGTGAATTGAGGGTCTGCCAACGCAGCGAGGTGGCGGAGCGGCGGCGGGGGTAAAAGGCTACAGTGGGTCGGTCGAGGGCGCCGGCAATATGCAGCGGCCCGGTCGAGCCACTGATGAATAGGTCGGCCAACTGGAGTGTCCGGGCGAAGCGGAGCAGGCCGCCCCTGGAGGGGAGCAGCAGGTGAGGCGTTTCGCCCAGCAGCGTGGTCAGGTGCCGGGCGGCCTCCTCTTCGCCCGGACCGGCGGTTACCACGATCACGTGGCCATGGCTGGAGCGCAACGATCGAGCCAGGGCGGCGTACTGCTCCAACGAGAGGTTGTTCGCCGAGCCGCCGCTGCCGGGGTGCAGGAACACCAGCCGCTTGGCGGCGTCCAGGTGGTGCTCTCTGCAAAACTCATCTCTCTCGCCCGGCAGGAGATCGAACTGGAGGAACGGGGGCGGCGGCAGAGGGGAGGGGTTGCGCGCCTGGTCCTGCAGGAAGCGGTGGACGAGGTCGAGATTGTAGGCCCATTCGGGCTTTTCCGATCGGGAGCGCCGCTGCACGTGCCGGTGCGTGTAGAACAGCTGGGCGGCCTTGGTCGCCGGCGCCAAACGGTAGGGAATGCGGGCGAGGGCACAAGCAGCACCGACGCGGGTGGTGGAGAAGAGGGTGAGCACCGCATCGAAACGCTGCTCCCGCAGCAGTGCGGCAAGCTCTCTTACGCCTCGCAGGCCCGGCATCTTCGGGTCGACAATGACCTTGTCGATCCAGGCACATGCTTCGGCCATCTCCTGGGTGTAGCGGGGCACCAAGGCACAGATCTGGGCCTCGGGCAGGCTCTGCTTCAGAACGGCAAAGCTGGGGTAGGCGAGCATGAAGTCGCCTAACTTGTCATTGCGGACAACCAGGATCCTCTCGGGGAACATCCGAACACTACTCCCAAGCGTCAGCCGACGAGACGCGCGAGATGCTTCAACACGGTTCGGGCCCGCGCGACATCCGTATGAAACTCCCTGGTATGCGCCGCCGCCCGTTTGGCAATCGTTTCGCGTTCCTCTTCGTGCCGAAGGTAGTAGGCGCAAAGGTCAAGCAAATCGCTCAGGTCGTCCTGACAGTGCACGACCTCTTTGCCGTCTTTGTAGTCGTTTTCAATCACGATACGCGGACGCTGCGAGATCATGAAGCGTCCGAGGCCGGCCAACTCCCAGTACCGCAATGTATCCCATCCGGCGCCCCGGAAGTTGAGTCCGACCTTGCAGCGGGCGAGCTCTTGCAGGTAGACGTGGCCCTTGCGCTTGTAGCGTTTCATGACCTGATTTCTCACGGTCCCGTTCTCGGCGCAGTCGAACTTGTCGCTCAGGAGGTCCAAAGCCGTGGTTCGAATGGGATCCGACTCCACCGCCCAGAACGCCACGTCGTACTTGAACAGCCCATCCAGCGTGGGCAGGTGGTCGTAGCAGAAGGCCATGGGAAGCGGTATTACGTTGGATGGATACTGCTGCTCTTCAAGGTATTCGCGCTTGAAAACGAGGTCGAAGGGGCGGTCTGCGACCACCTCGTCATAGATCTCCCGGCCCCCGACCCGGCGCAGGTCGCCAGCCACATCGGGCCAGTCGCCCCCGTCCATGAAGATGACCGGGACGTTGGCGGGAATGTCCCTCATCAATTCACGATAGCGCCCCACGGTGTAGGGGTGGCAGGAGGCGACAATCACGGCATCGAACTTTCGCCGCCGCAGCTGCGCCTGTACCGAACCGAGGAGCGTCCCGGGAACTTGCCCAAGGTTCTTTGGATACGGGCGGAAATTGAGATGAAGGCGGTCATTCCAGGGGGACTCAATGACGTTTTCCGCACCAATGAGCTTGCACAGGCCCGTATAAACGAGCTCCTGAAGGTATTCCGATTTCGGCCTGTTAATGAAAAGAATGCGCACTGGAAAGCCCTACAGTTTCCGAATCCCGTTTCGGCACACGATTTCTTCGCGAGTCTTCTTCTGCCGAATGATCTCGAGATTTTTCTCGAAGGCGTCCTTCCTGTCGGAACGGGGATGGTTCAGGTGGAACAGGTTCGCGCAGTACTTGCACGACTTGAGCGTGACGCCGTGCGCCTTTATGCGCCACTCCACGTCGGTGTCGTCGACACCCGGCCCCCCGGGGATGTCTTCATCGGAACCGTTGATGGCCAGCATGTCTTCCTTGAAGCAGGAGAAGTTGGACGCGAGGATGTGGATGTTGTCGTCGAAGTGGGCCAGCAGTCGCTGCAAGGCGGAATTCGGCTTGAAGTAGAGGCCTTGGCCGTAATGGCGAATGTTGTCTCTGTTCAGGTAGAAGTAATGACGAAGGTAGGCGTGTTCGAGATCGAGCGCCTTCACCCGCCCCGCGCGCAAATCGGTTGACACCTTCTCCCCAAGATTCACGCGCCGCCCACACAGCACGGTGCGCGGCGTGGCCAGTCGGACATGCGCCTCAACAAAGGTGGAGAAGGGAATCGTGTCCCCGTCGATGTAGATGAGGTATTCGCCTTTGGAAAGGCGCACAGCGCTATTGACCGCCTTCGCCTTGCGAATGGTGCCGAAGTCTTCGTGGGAGAAGTGGGTCACGGGAAAGGAGACCTTGAGCGACGAGACGAACTCCCGGGTTGCGTCGGCATTGTCGTCCTCGGCGATGATCACCTCGAAATTGCGCCAGGTCTGCTGCTCGAGCGCTTCCATGATGAGAGCCAGCGCGCCTACATCCTTGTAGGTCGGGACGATCACGGTAGCCAACATGCGCAAGTCCTCGCAGCGTGAGCGGCCGTAAGGGCCTTGGTCTCACCTCCGTATGTTCGCCTGGGCACGCCCGGGCGGTTCAGGGCGCCCGGACCCGCGGACCGAGACATCAGATCAGCTTCTCACCCGCCAAGCAACTTGTCGAAGTAGGCAATGGTGTGTCGCAGCCCCTCCTCGAGGGGAACCGTCGGGGACCAGCCAAGGTGCGTCTGGGCGCGGGTGATATCGGGCTGGCGCTGTTTCGGATCGTCATGGGGCAGGGGCTTGCGCACCAGCTCCGATTTGGAGCCGGTCAGTTCGATGACCTTCTCCGCCAGCTGCAGGATGGTGAACTCGCCCGGGTTGCCCAGGTTCATCGGCCCGGTGAGCTCGTCGGGGGAATCCATCAGCCGCACAAAGGCCTCGATGAGGTCGTCCACATAGCAGAACGAGCGGGTTTGGCTGCCATCGCCGTAAATGGTGATGGGTTGATTCTGCAGCGCCTGGACGATGAAATTGGAGACCACCCGGCCGTCGTTGGGGTGCATCCGGGGTCCGTAAGTGTTGAACAGCCGGGCCACCTTGATGCGCAGGTCGTGCTGGCGGTGGTAATCGAAGAACAGCGTCTCGGCGCAACGCTTGCCCTCGTCGTAGCAGGAGCGGAAGCCGATGGGGTTGACGTGGCCCCAGTAGTCTTCCGTCTGCGGATGGACCTGCGGATCGCCGTAGACCTCGCTGGTGGAGGCCTGGAAGATCTTGGCGCGGGTGCGCTTGGCCAGCCCCAGCATGTTGATGGCGCCGTGCACCGAGGTCTTGGTGGTCTGCACCGGGTCGTGCTGGTAGTGGATGGGGGAGGCGGGGCAGGCCAGGTTGTAGATCTCGTCCACTTCCACATAGAGGGGGAAGGTGACATCGTGGCGGATCAACTCGAAGTAGGGGTTGTCCAGCAGGTGGGCGATGTTGTCCTTGGTGCCGGTGAAGAAGTTGTCCAGACACAGCACTTCGTGCCCGTCCTTGAGAAGGCGCTCGCTCAGGTGCGAGCCGAGGAAACCGGCACCGCCGGTAATGAGGACACGCTTGCGTTCGTTGATTTTCATTTGCCTTATCCGATGGAGAGGCCACGGCCGATGCCGTAGTAGTCGAAGTTCATCTCGGCCATGTGATGCGGGTCGTACTGGTTGCGGCCGTCGAAGATCACCGGTGCGTTGAGCAGCCGGGCGATGGCGCCGAAGTCGGGGTTGCGGAAGGGTTTCCACTCGGTGACCAGCACCATCGCGTCGGCCCCCTTGAGGGCGTCATACTGGTGGTCGGCAAAGGTAACGAGCCTCTGTTCCAGCCACGCAGGATCCAGCTCCGCCTTGGCCGTTTCGATGGCCACGGGATCGTAGGCCTGCACCTTGGCCCCCGCGGCGATGAGGTGGCGAATGAGCACCAGCGAAGGGGCTTCTCGCATGTCGTCGGTACCGGGTTTGAACGCAAGCCCCCAAAGACCGAAGGTCTTGCCGCTGAGGTCCTTGCCGTAGCGGGCCACGATCTTCTCGAACAGGCGGTGTTTCTGCCGGTCGTTGCGCCCCTCCACCGCATTGAGCAGGTTGGCCTCGAAGCCGGCCTGTTCCGCCATGTGGATGAGGGCCTTCACGTCTTTTGGGAAGCAGGAGCCGCCGTAGCCGCAGCCGGCGTAGATGAAGTGATAGCCGATGCGCTCATCGGATCCGATGCCCAGACGGACGTTCTCCACATCCACACCGAGCCGTTCGCAGAGGCTGGCGACCTCGTTCATGAAGGAGATCTTGGTAGCGAGCATGGCGTTGGCGGCGTACTTGGTCATCTCGGCGTCGCGCACGCCCATCACCACGGTACGCTCGTGATTGCGGGTATACGGCCCATAGAGCTCCCGCATCACCTCGGTGGCGCGCTCGGAGTCGGAGCCGATCACTACCCGGTCGGGGCTCATGAAGTCGTCAATGGCTGCCCCCTCCTTGAGGAACTCGGGATTGCTCACCACATCGAAGCCGACGCTGACCTCGCGGGTGGCCAACTCCTCCTCGATGGCGGACCGCACCCGGTCGGCGGTGCCTACCGGAACCGTGGACTTGTCCACCACCACGTGGTAGTCGTGCTTCATGTGACGGCCCAGCTCGTGGGCGACTGCGAGCACATGCTGAAGGTCGGCCGAGCCGTCTTCCCCGGGAGGGGTACCCACGGCGATGAAATAGATGTTCGCATCCTCCATCGCCTCGGCCAGGGAGGTGGTGAAACGCAGGCGCCCTTCCTTGTAGTTGGCCTCCACCATGCGGTCGAGCCCAGGCTCGTAGATGGGCAGAATGCCCCTTTTGAGCTTCTCGATTTTGGTTTCGTCGATGTCGACGCAGGTCACCGTGTTGCCCATCTCGGCAAAACAGGTGCCCGTGACCAGTCCGACATAACCCGTCCCCACTACAACGACATTCATGGCTCGACCTCCCGAGAATTCGCGGGATTATAAAGGGGGGCCCCAAGTAATGCCAATTGGGCCAGCCCGGGCGGCAAGCCCTGTCAGGCATTTCCAGCGTCTGTCGGTGCCCGGGGAGGTTGTGCTTACCTGGAGGTACGCTTGGCGGTCTCCACCGCCTGTACCTCTTCTCCGAACCGAAGCAGTCTCCCGGAGAAGAGCAGGTTCTGTGAAACTCTCGTGAATGCCAGGGCACGGTCACGCGCAGCCGGGGCGTCCCCGGAGCAGGGGAGCGGCTGGGGCGGGCGCCCAGGGGTGAAGCAGGCAAGGTCGTCGGGGGAGCGCAGTGGGAACTCGACCACCCGGGGTCCCTCCGCCCAGCCGAGTCGACCTTCATGGTAGTAATCCGCGTACCATGGCCCGTCGCTGAGCAGTGAGCGGCCGGTGAACCATGCGGGAACGGGCAGGCCTGCCAACTGCAGGAGCGTGGGGGCGATGTCCCTCTGGCCGACCACGGCATCCACGATTCGCGGCGCGAGCCGTTCGGGGTGATGGATCAGAAACGGCACTGCATACGCCTCGAAGGGCACGCCGGAGCTCAGGCCCGCATGGTCTGCGACCACTACCAGCAGCGTATTGGCAAAGCGGGGATCGGCATAGAGGCGTTCGACGAACCCTGCGAGCGCCTGGTCGGAAAAGTGCAATGCGCTCAGATACCGCTCCTGAAGGGCCTCGCCGGGGAACGCCGGAGCAACCCCTTCGGGCAGGCGCACGTCATGGGTGCTGTTGGTGTTGATGCCCGCGAGAAACGGCTGGGGCATTTGTGCCAGCCGGTCCAGCACGAAGCGGTAGAGGTCGGGGTCGTGGGCGCCCCAGTTGTTCTTTTCGTAGGTGAGTTCCTTGATGTCCTCGACCCCAAAACTTTCAGTGAATCCCAGCAGCTGGGCAAAGGCCCCCGTGCCGCTGGTGTTCTTCAAGCTCCCCTGAAAGAAGGCGGTACTGTAACCCCGTTCACGCAGCAGCTGCGGCAGGCAACGGTACTGGAAGTCCTGCAGCTGGGTTTGGGCCACGGTCTGGCCCAGCGGGTTCTGGGCCGAACAGAGGGTGGCGAACATTCCCTCGGTGGTCCGGTGTCCCCCGGCTACGGTGGCAGTCGCCGTGAGGGACCTGCTGCGCAGGCGGTCGAAGTGGGGCGTCACCTCCTTGTCGTAGCCATAGGACTTCATGTACGCCGCCGTCCAGCTCTCAAGAAAGATGAGAACCACATTGGGTGGGGTCTCGAAAGTGGCGGGCGCCGGGTCGCGAGCACCCTCGAGCATCGCGCGGACGGCGGCGATCTCCTCGTGGCTCGGCGGCTCGGGCAGCACTGATGTGACGGTATACGGCGTCGCCAAGGCGAACAGCGCGTTGTAGGCGCCGTTCAGCGCCACCGTGGCCTTGCGAGGGTCGCCGATCTCCTGGGCATGGAGCGGCTCCAGGGGGACCGACTGCAGTCCGCCGCGGATCACCACCACCGAGACGAGAAGGACCGCGAGCGCCGCCATTTCCAATGAAAAACGGCGGCCGGTACCAGGGGGGGAGGTATCGGCGGCATCCCGGCGAAAGGATGTGCGCACCGCGAAAATCGCCACACCGATGAGCATCAATTGGAGCAGAAAAGCCGTTGTGTAGTTGGAGAGCGCCACACCCAGCAGGGCGGGTCCGGAGTTGTAGGTCTCCTTGACCTCATAGCCGATGTGGCGTCCCACCTCGGCGAAATACATCGCGTCGCCTCCCTGGAGCAAGATGAGTAGGATCATCCCCGCCAGCGTGAAGTGGCCAAGGGTCCGCTCCGGGGCGAGACGGAGGAGGCGTCGAAGCAGGTAGACCGCCAAAAAGGCGAGCAGGGCCAGCACACCGGCCACAGCGAAGTCGAAGCGCAGGCCCCAAAGCAGGGCATGGACAAGGTCGGCTGTCTGGAGCTTCAGAAGTTCATGGTTGTGCACGGCAAAAAAAGCGCGCTCGACCAAGGCCGTGGCGCTGAGGAGGAGCAGTGAACGGAAATAGAGTCTCAGTGTGGATCTCATGGTGAATTGCGTTAACGGCCAAACAAAGCGAACAAGAATAGCTTACTGCGTGTGGTGCTTCGCCCCTGCACGATCGGCCAGCAGTCGGTCGAGCACGGCGGTGACCTCGGCCACGGTGATCCGCTTCATGGTTCCTGCATCGCGCACCCGAATGCCCCAAGGCAGCTCTTCAGGCGGCTTGCCGTGCTTGGCCATAACCGCCTCGGGATACTTGTTGACCACGTAGGCGGCACTTAGGTAGGGGCGGGCCCGGTCGGGGTTAGTGGCGGCGTAGAGGCCAATGACCGGTACCCCCACTGCGGTCGCCAAATGGGCCGGTCCCGCATCGGGGGCCAGCACGGCGTTGGCACGCTGCAGCACGGCAAGGAGCTGCTTCAGGTTGGTCTTGCCGATGAGGTCGGTGGGGCGATGGCGCATGTGGGCCGTGATGGCGTCGCCGTACTGCCGCTCGATGGGGCGCGGGCCGCCGGTGAGCACCACCTCCATGCCGTGGCGCTCGACCGCATAATCGGCCACCGCCGCATAGCCTTCCGCGCTCCAGTTGCGGTAGTCCATGCTCGAGCAGGGGCTCACCACGAGGATGGACTTCTTGCTCTGGAGCAGTTCTTCGGCCCGATCCCGGGCGGCCGCGGGGATGGGGATGTCCCAGCGCAGCGGGCGTTCCGGGATACCCAGGGCCTCGCTGAAGCCGAAGAAGCTGTCGATGACATGCTGGGCCGGGTGGTGGGCAATCCGCTTATTGGTGAACAGCCACTGAAGATCTTTGGCACGCTCCCGATCGAAGCCGAGCTTGATGGGGGCGTTGACCAACAGGCTGAGCAGACTCGCCCGCAGTGACATCTGCATATGCAGCAGCACGTCGAACCGGCGCCCGCGCAGCAGCCGGGCAACATCCCCGTAGGCGCGCCACTTGCGGGACTTGTCGAACACGATGAAATCGATGCCGGGGATGTCCTCCACCAGGGAGTGCTCCAGCTTGCCGATGATCCAGGTCAGACGGGTCGTGGGCCAGTGGCTTTGAATGGTGCGGACGATGGGCAAGGTGTGGCTGATGTCCCCCACGGCGGAAAGCCGTAGCAGGCACAGGGAGTCCGGTGGTGTGCTAAGAGGGAGTCTGCTCATCGGGAGAATGGGTCGGCAAGCGCGCATGTTAGCACAGCAAGCCGCGGGGGTCGCCGGGCAGCGAAAAATGGTAAAGTCGCGCTACTGACGGCAACACTGAGATGGACGTGCACGAACTGCGTTTCGGCAAGACTCACATTCTCTACAGCGGGGTAAGCGGCCCCTTGGCCCCCGAGTTTTTCGAACCGAGCCACTGGGAGGAGAAAGGCGCCCTTGCCGGCGGCAGTCGCGGCCGAGGGGTTGCGGTGTTCATCCGCGACGGGGAGCGGGAGATGGTGTTGCGGCACTACCGGCGCGGTGGACTGCCGGCCCGGATCTCGAAAGACCGCTATCTTTTCCTCAACTTGGAGGCCTCCCGTCCCTGGCGCGAATGGAAGCTCATCGCGCAGCTGTTCGACTTGGGTTTGCCGGTACCCCGGCCTGTGGCGGCCCGGGTGCAGCGGTACGGGCTGCTCTACAGCGGCGACCTGGTGACGGAGCGGATCCCCGATGCCGAGCCGTTGAGTCAGCATCTGTCCCGCAAGCCGCTCAACCACGAAAGCTGGAGGGCGGTGGGGCGCTCGATCCGCCGATTCCACCGGGCGGGGGTGGACCATGCCGATCTCAACGCCCACAACATCTTGCTGAACGCAGCCGGCGAGGTGTTCCTCATAGATTTCGACCGCGGCCGGATTCGCCCGGTCGGGTCGTGGGTCCATGCCAACCTGGAGCGACTCCATCGCTCTCTGGAAAAGCTCCGGGGGCAAAGCGAAGGCTTTGCCTTCAGGGACGCCGACTGGGAGCATCTGTTGGCTGGATACCGCGAAAATCCGTGAGTCGTGCTGTCGCAGGCTGCTTGACACCTTCCGGCTTCGGCGCAGACCCGATGATGTCAGGCAGCTTCGCTGCGTGACCTACTAGATTTGGTAACTACTCGCCCCAGCTGATCACGCAATGCTTTGGAAATTCGTCATCCCCGCGTAGGCGGGGATCCATTTTGAGCCATGCATCTGTTCTCTGGATTCCCGCCTTCGCGGGAATGACGGGGGGGAGTAGTTACAAGATTGGTAACTATTCAGCCCTGACCGTCCGAGCGCCACATCCTGTAGGAGCCCAGCCCTCTGGGCGATTGCTTCAGTGCCCCGGCAATCGCCCAGAGGGCTGGGCTCCTACAGGGGAGAGGGCATCGGGTCGTGGAACGCGTCGGGTCGTAGCGGTACCCCTGGGTGATGCGCGGCTCCTACAGGGGAGAGGGCATGGGGTCGTGGAACGGCTGAATAGTTCCCAAGATTTTTCAGACGAGACCCCGTCCGCAGTGGCGCTCCAGCGCCTCCAGGTAGCGTTCGGCCATGTCACTTCGCCGTTCGACGGCGCTGCGGGCCCGTTCGCCAAGCTGGCGGCGAGCCTCGCCATCGCTCAACAGACGGGTGAACACCTCGGCAAGGCCTTGGGGGGAACCCACCTGAACGGCCGCCCCCTCTTCCAGCAACAGCGTTGCCTCTGCAGCGAAGTTCTCCATAAAGGGGCCGAAGACGACGGCCTTCGCGAGCTCGGCCGGCTCGAGGAGATTCTGCCCCCCCTTGGGGACCAGCGAGCCGCCCACGAACACCAGTTCCGCACCTGCCAGGAAGCCACCTAGTTCGCCAAAGGTATCGGCGATATACACGGCTGTCTCGGGGTCGGGTCGATCACCACGGCTGCGCACTGCCAGTCGAAGGTTGAATCCTTTCAAATCCCGCAGGATCTCATTGAGCCGTTGTGGGTGGCGCGGCACAAGCACCAGCAGTTCTCCACGGGTTTCGGCCCGGGTCCACGCCTCCACCACCAGACGCTCTTCCCCATCCCGGGTGGATGCGGCGACCACATAGGGTCGCCCGAACTCGGCAGCTGCACTCTTTTTATGTGCCCCCAACGCTGCAAATTTCAAATTTCCCACTGTTTCCACCCGCGCTTCCGGCGCCCCGAGCGCCACGTAGGCCTCGGAGTCTTCCGGCGAGCGGGCAAGCACCGCGGAGACATGCCCAAGGGCGCTCCTCAGCAGTTCACGCACCCAACGGGGCGCCCCGATGGTGCGGCGGGAGAGCCGGCCATTGATGATGAGCAGCGGGATCCCGTGCGCCCCCACCTCGGCGAACAGGTTGGGCCAGATCTCCGTCTCCACCACCAGGGCGCAGCGCGGTTCAAAGGTCCGCAGAAATCGGCGCACGCTCCCCGGCCAGTCGATGGGGAGAAAGGCGTGCTCCACCCCGGAAGGCAGTCGGTTGCGGGCAGTGCGGGCGCTGCTTACGGTGGAGGTGGTCAGTAGCAGGGGCAGTTGAGGACGGCGGCGATGAAGCAGCTCCAGCAGCGGCATGACCGCGTTGACCTCGCCCACCGAAGCTGCATGGAACCACACCGGACGGTCCAAGTGTTTCTTCTCATAGCGGCCCGTGCGCTCCCGCAGGTAGCGGCGGTTGTTGTCCCGCACGGACAGCCACAGGAGGTGTGACCAGAGCAGTGGGGCGAGCAACCGCAGCAGCAGGCGGTAGAGGGTCAATCCCTTCATCGGGACCTCACGTGGCGTAGGGGTCGGGCTCCCCGACCGGACGGGTCTTGAAGCGTTTGTGGATCCACAGGTACTGCTCGGGGCAGGCCCGCACCTGCGCGGCGATGGCCTCGTTGATGCGCGAGGCATCGGCCACGTCGTCCTCGCTGGGAAAAGGCTGCAGTGGCGGCTCGATCCTGACTACGAACCCCTCGGTCCCGGGGAGTCGTTCGGAGTAGAAGGGGAGGACCGGTGCCCCGGAGAGGCGGGCCAGACGCGCCACACTGGTGAGGGTGGCGGTGGTGACGCCCATGAAGGGGGCGAAGACCGCCCGCTCCCGGCCGAAATCCTGGTCCGGGGCGATCCAGACGATCTTGTTTTTCCTCAGGGCCCGCAATATCCCACGCATGTCGGTATTGGAGAGCACGTCGTCACAGTGACGCCGCCTGCAGGCGCCCATGACTGCGTCGAAAAGCGGATTGTGAGCGCGTTTGTAGATGGGTTGTACGTCGGGGCTGTGAAAGCTCAGGAGCCGGCCGCTTATCTCCAGGGTGGTGTAGTGGCCACCGAGAAGGATGGTGCCCTTTCCGGCCTCGCGGGCCTGCGCCAGATGCTCGATGCCTTCGATACGATACAGGGCTCGGAGGGTACGGTCGCTCCCCCACCAGGCCAGGCCGGCCTCGAAGAGCGAAATGCCGGTGGCCTCGAAACTACGCTTCACCAGTCGCTGGCGCTCGGCCTCCGAGAGTTCGGGAAAGCAGAGGCGGACATTGGTTTCGGCGATGCGGCGTCGGCTGCCAGCCAGTCGGTGCATCAGCCGGCCGATACCCCGGCCCAGGCGCAGTTGCCAGCCCCAGGGGAGCAGTGCCAGGAGTCGCAGCACGCCAAGGCCCAGCCACGTCGGCCAGTACCGCGGCGCCAGGAAATCGGTGGGTCGGAGTGTGTCGGTTTTCATGGAACGGGGGGCCCGAAGGGGCCACCTGAGCCGCCGGCGGCTCAAAGATAAGTGGGAGTCAACCCGCGACGCTCGGCCATGCTGATGCCGATGGTCTTGAGTTCGTCGCGGCCGAAGATATGTTGGGCGATCTCCAGCAGTTCGCTGTTTTCCCTCTCCACGTGGCTGCGCTGGGCCTCGGCGAATCGGTTTGCCAGCGTTTCGAAACTGTCCAAGTCCTTGATCTCGTTGGGGCGTGCCAGCAGCGGCCCCAGCTCCTCCCAAAGCGCATCGAGCGTGCGGTGCTCCTGGCGCAGACGATGCACGAGATCTGCAAGCTTCAGGGATTGCCGGGTGACGCGGGGGAAGAGGTCGCTCTCCTCGTCCTCATGGTGGTGCCGGCCGGCCGTTGTGAAGTAATGGGATATACGGCGGGCCGCCGCTCTCGCCTCATCATCCGGGCCGGCGGTCCTGAGGTGCTGAGCCAACCGGATCAGCATGTCGCACTGGCCGAGGATCCGCGCATGGCACGCGCGCAGCAAGCCAAGCGGGTCGCTGAAATCGGGGGCGGCGGTAGGAAAAAGGGGTTCGCTCATCGCTCGTTCATTGTAACCATTCGGGGGTGCCGGAGATCACCCTGGGCCGCTGCCATGCGGGGTAAACACATACTTACGTTAGGGCCGTGCTGTGAGCGATGTAAGTCCTTGAAAGCAGGTCGACGGCCGCATGGACGCGGCCGGGGCGCGTACAGGGATGTATTAACAGCGTACCTGCTTTCAAGGACTTACATCGCTCTTGGGTAAGTATGCGTTTACCCTGCGCTGCCATGCAGCAAGGTCAACCCTCGTTCGGCGGCATGACCTGCGTCTCCACGCTTGTTCATTTTATCAGAGCCGAGAGGGTCTTGAAGTGAGGATGCGCCGCATCGCGCAGCCACTCGAAAACCACCGACTCGGTGTTGGTCACAATCACCCCGGCGCGGCGCAGGCGCGACATGGCATTGTGGTGATTCGCCGGCGCCCGTGAACAGCAGGCGTCCTTGATCACGAATACTGTGTAGCCCTCCACCAACAGGGAGAGGGCGGTCTGCAGCACGCAGACGTGGGACTCCATCCCGGCAAGCACCACCTGGGGCCTGTGCTCCTCTGCCAGCACCTCCCGAAACTGCTCGGCACCCCCACAGGCAAAGCAGCTCTTCTCCACCACGGCCGTGCCGGGGTCCAGCCCCCCGGCGAGTTCCGCTTCGGTAGGCCCAAGGCCCTTGGGGTACTGTTCGGTGACCACGATTGGAATACCCAACCGCGAGGCGCCTTGCAGCAGAACCCCGCCATTCTTGATCACCCGCTCCCGATCCTCGGGGCGCATGGCCGAGGCGAGGCGAGTCTGGACATCGATCAGGACCAGCCGGCTGTCGGCCGCGCTGCAGAGCGCAGCCGAGGGGGAGGGAGCGCCTGCGGTTGTCATCGCCTCATTGCAGCCAGGCGTTGATCTGTGCCACGTCGGTGGGCGTGAGGGTACCTGCAGCCTGCTTCAGGCGCAGCGTCGAGAGGATATAGTCGTAACGGGAGCGGGCATAATCGCGCCGGGCGCGGAACAGCTCCCGCTGGGCATCCAGGACGTCCACCGCGGTGCGCGTCCCGACGTCGTAGCCCGCCTGGGTTGCCTCCAGCGCGGTCTGTGCCGAGGCCAGCGCCTGGCGAAGCGCAAGCACTTGGCTGATGCCGGCCCGTATATTCAAAAAAGCATCCCGGGTCTGGCGCACGGTGGCGCGACGCTGCAATTCCCGTAGCTCCTGTGCCTGACCATACAGTGCTGCCGCTTCGCGGGTGCGGGAGGTGATCGCCCCGCCCTGGTAGAAGGGGAAGTTGAGCTGAATGCCCACCGTGGTGGCGTCATCCTCGAAGGCGAACGCGCCCTGCTCGGAGTGGCCATAGCTGGCGACCAGATCGAGGCTGGGATAGCGGGTGGCGCGCTGACGGCCCACCTCCTGGCGCGCCACATCGGTCTGTGCCTCGGCGGCAATCAATTCCAGGTTCTGCTGCACGGCGGTGTCGACCCACTGCTCGATGTCCTCGGGCTCGGGGACCAGCAGGGGCATGTCCGCCCCGAGGGGGGCCAGGTCGGCGAACGCGCGACCGGTGATCTCCCGCAGCAGCTCGTTGGCAATGTCGAGCTGGTTGCGCGCGGCGATCTCCTGGGCCACTGCCAGGTCATAGCGGGCCTGTGCCTCGCGCACATCGGTGACCGCCGTCAGCCCCACCTCAAAGCGCTGTTGTGTCTGACGCAATTGCTGGCCAATGGAGGTCTTCTCCGCCTCGGCGAATTCGAGGTTGTCCTTGGCCGCGAGGACGAGAAAGTAGCTGGTGGCGACCCGGGTGATCAGATCCTGACGGGCACTGCCCAGCTGAGCATCGGCCTGCGCCACCCTGCTGTCCGCCTGGCGCAGCAGGAGCCAGTAGTCATGATGATAGAGGGCCTGCTGCAGGTTCAGTGAGTAGTTGGAGTTGGTGTAGTTGCCGTTGCGGTCGCTGTCGATGCTGGTCTGGGCCGCTTGCGCATTCAAGGCCGGAAGGAGCAGGGACCGTGCCTGTGGCTTGGCTTCCACGGCGGCGCGATGCGCCGCTTCGGCCGCGGCCAGCCGGGGGTCCTTGGCCTGGGCCACCCGATAAACGTCCATGAGGTCTTCGCCCTGAGCGCTGCCAAGGGTGACAAGGAGGCCGAGAGCGGCGATCGATGTGAGGACAGGTCGTTGCATCAGCTACATCCTTACGACATGCCGGGAATACCCGGGAAAACAGGAACGGAAACCGGGGCAAGGGCCCCGGGATCACCACTATATTAGGAATGTCTTATATAGTGGGGCTACCTGCATCAAGAATCAACCGCCAATCCATGGCGGTTGCCAGGAGATTCAGAATGTGAAGCGCTTCGGCCGGGGCGCGTTCAGAAGCGGCGCCAGCACCGTTTCGAACAGGCTCTCCGTATGCCAGGCGTTGGCGCTGGTGCGGGTAATGAGCAGGGCCTCCATGACCGGCGCCTCACCGACCACGGCGAACAGCCGTCCACCCACTTCCAGGCTCTTGCGGAACTCCTCGGCCAGTTCGGGCAGGGAGCCGGTGACGGCGATGGCGTTGTAGAGGCCATGCTGCGGCCAGCCAGTGGCTGCATCGCCCACTTCCAGGGTCACATTGCCGATCCCATGGTCGCGCAGGCGGCGCTCGGCAGCCTCCTTGAGTTCAGGGACGATCTCCACGCTGTAAACATGGCCGGCCATCTTCGCGAGCAGCGCGGTGACGAAGCCGCTGCCCGTGCCCACTTCCAAAACCCTCTCGCCGGGCTGGACATTCAGTGCCTGAAGCATGCGGGCTTCGATCTTGGGGGCCATCATCCGTTGACCGTGACCCAGATCGACTTCCATATCGACGAAGGCAAGATTGCAGAACGGTGCGGGGACGAAATCCTCCCGGGGGGTCTGCAGAATCAAATCCAGGACGCGCTCATCGAGCACCTCCCAGGGGCGGATTTGTTGCTGAATCATGTTGTGGCGGGCAAGCTCGAGATTCATCTCAACCATGGGTGGTTCCCTGCAAGCGGTCGCAAAAATAGTTGAAGGGTAAGCACTTTGGCGGTAGGTGGCAAGAAGGGGGGCGCGGGGACGGTCGCTTCGACCTGGAAAGATGGAGTGTTTGTTTGTACTCGCTAACGGCGGATGCCTTTGTTTACCGAGAGTTGAGCCGCCGCCCCCCATCCTTCACCTTGCAACTGGGGTAATGTTCCATTAATGTTTACGGAGCTGCTAGAGCACCGAACAGATAAATCCGAGGCGCCCAACATGTAGGGTGGATAAGCGCAGCGCATCCACCGTGCGGCGCCGAATTGGTGGATGCGCTGCGCGTATCCACCCTACCTCGGTTCGCTGCCCCCGCCCCCCGCGGCGC
>JAWLHA010000072.1:0-20436 GCA_041690535.1 Gammaproteobacteria bacterium
GGGAATGACGGCTTGGGGTCGGGGGCTGCCGGTTGTGTCCGGGATTCCCGCCTGCGCGGGAATGACGGCTCAGGGTCGGGGGCTACGGGTCGTGTCCTGAATTCCCGCGTTCGCGGGAATGACGGCTTGGGGTCGGGGGCTGCCGGTTGTGTCCGGGATTCCCGCCTGCGCGGGAATGACGGCTCAGGGTCGGGGGCTACGGGTCGTGTCCTGGATTCCCGCGTTCGCGGGAATGACGGCTTGGGGTCGGGGGCTGCCGGTTGTGTCCGGGATTCCCGCCTTCGCGGGAATGACGGCTTGGGGTATCAGGGGCTGCCGGTTGTATCCTGGATTCCCGCCTGCGCGGGAATGACGGCTTGGGGTCGATCAGCGCCCCCTTAGCTGAAGGAGAGAATGGGTAGTTCCTCCAACCCGAGAGGAATCAGCCATGAACTGGCTTACGGGCAGTGTCCGACCACGACCCGTCATTCCCGCGGAGGCAGGGACCCAGGCATCCACAGCAGCATCCCGCCACCACCCGTCATTCCCGCGAACGCGGGAATCCAGGCATCCACAGCAGCATCCCGCCGTTACCCGTCATTCCCGCGAACGCGGCAATCCAGGCATCCACCAGCATTCCGCCGCCACCCGTCATTCCCGCGAACGCGGCAATCCAGGCATCCACCAGCGTTCCGCCGCCACCCGTCATTCCCGCGAACGCGGGAATCCAGGCATCCACCAGCATTCCGCCGCCACCCGTCATTCCCGCGAACGCGGGAATCCAGGCATCCACAGCAGCATCCCGCCGTTACCCGTCATTCCCGCGAACGCGGGAATCCAGGCATCCACCAGCGTTCCGCCGCCACCCGTCATTCCCGCGAAGGCGGGAATCCAAGCATCCACGGCTTGGTAGGTACGCGATCACCCAGGACAAGAAGCTCGGATCGCGTGAAAAGGGCCGTGAAGGAATAGAACCGCACCCACACACTTTGTGCTCCTGACATTGAGCAGATAAGTCACGACACGAATAACCTGAACGTTGGGAAATTGCGCGGCAGGTCGGTCGTTCCAGACTGCCTGAAAGGGATACAGACGATCCACCAAACCTCTGGCACAATGGGACTAGTTCCTGTTCCCCCGTGCCCAGGCAGGAGCCGATGTCCGAAGCCCGCGGCTTCAGCTCCAGCACAGAAGAGAAGTTCGAGCCAAGCCAAGGCGGTTTGCGACAAGGAGGTCTCCTCGTCCCGTTTTCAAAAAGATTGGAGATGAATTCAAAGCTTCGCCGTTTCATTCCCCTTGTCGCCGGAATTCAGGTGCTTGTGGCGCATGCGCAAACGGATGAGCAAATGGACCACTTTCTTTCGTTGAGCCTGGAGGAGTTGATGGAGATTGAAGTCACCATCTCCACCGACACTCGAACGCCCCTCACGAAAGCGCCGGCCACCGTCACGGTCCTGACCGAGGAGGACATCAAGGCCACGGGGGCCACCAACCTGGTGGAGATCCTGGAGAGCGTGCCCGGGGTGCACGTCAGGGCCAACCAGTTCGCGTTCCGCCCCCTGGTGCAGTTTCGCGGCGCCAGCGCCACCCAGACCTTGCTGATGGTGAACGGACGCTCCACCCGGGATTTGATGTGGACCTCCGGCATTTTCTGGAAAGGGTTGCCGGCCAACGCGATCCGGCGAATCGAGGTGATCCGGGGCCCGGGTTCAGCCCTGTTCGGTGCCGATGCCTCCGCCGGGGTGGTGAATGTGATCACCCACACCGCCGGCCCCATCGAGTACTCGGAAGTCGGGGGGCGGGTCGGCAGTTTCGACACCCGGGCCGGCTGGGTCCGGCACGGGACCCGCTGGCAGGGGTACGAGATCGGATTCACTGCGGAGATCTCCGACACGGACGGCCACGCCCCCTTCATCGAGGCGGATGGCCAGAGCGCCCGGGACCAGGCCGCCGGCACCGCTGCCTCGCTCGCCCCCGCATCGGCCCAGTACGGCTGGCGCAACACCGATGTGCGCCTCTCCGTGGCCAAGGGGCATTGGCACCTGCTGGCCGACTATGTGCGTCACAGCGATCTCGGCATCGGACTGACCGGCGCGGGTGTGCTGGACCCCGTCACCCGCGCCAGCGACAGCAGACACAACATCGACTTGCTGTACGACAACGAGCGATTTGCCCGGAACTTCGGTCTGAGCGCCTCCATTCGCTACCAGCACCTCGACTACACCTCCGGCAATGGCTTCTTCGAGCGCCCGCCGGGCTTTGACGGGAGCTGGCCGGAGGGGGTGATCAACCAGATGCGATCGGCCCAGCGCGACCTCCTGCTGGAGGCAAGCGGCCTCTACACCGGGTTCAGCGACCACGCCATTCGCTTGGGGGCGGGCCGCGCCTGGGAGGATCTCTACCGGGTCGAGCAGTACGTCAACAGTGGAACAGGCCCCGACGGGAGCCCGCTGCCGCCCGGCGGCCCCCTGGTGGACATCTCCGACACCCCCTACGCCTTTGCCCCCGAAAGGATGCGCCACCGGGACTATCTCTTTGCCCAGGACGTGTGGAACCTCTCCAGTACCGCGGAACTGACGCTGGGGGCCCGCTATGACCGCTACTCGGACTTCGGCGGCACCTTCAATCCGCGTGCGGCCCTGGTCGTGCGGAACAGCGATAAGCTCACCACGAAGTTCATGTACGGCCAGGCATTTCGAGCGCCCTCCTACCAGGAGCTGTATGCCGAGACATCGTTCTCACTGCCCAACCCGGACCTCCGTCCCGAACGCTCCCAAACAGTGGAAGTGGCGTTCTCTTATGCCGCAACCAAGGCGCTGTACCTAAGCCTCAACCTGTTCGAGTTTCACCAGCGGGACCTGATTCGCGCCGTGCCGGTGGAAGGGCTCTCCAAGAACCAGTTCCGGAACTCCGGAGACCACACCATCCGGGGGATCGAGGTCGAAGGTCGCTGGCAGGTCAGAAAGGACCTGCGGCTCTACGCCAACTACACCGTGCGGGACCACGATGACGACCCGTTCCAGACCTTCGACCAGCCCGACCAAGACGGCTATCTGCGCGCGGACTGGGGGTTCCGGCACTGCTGGAACTGGAATCTGCAGAGCAACTGGATCGGGGAGCGCGTGCGCCCCCCGGGCGACACGTGGGCTCCGGCGGACGCCTATTGGGTGACCGATACCACCCTCCGCTACTCCGCGCCGGGGCCCTGGGAGTTTGCCCTGTCGGTACGCAATCTGTTTGATGTGGATGCCCGAGCTTATACGGGCCGCTCGCTTCCGGATGATCTGCCGCTGCCGGAGCGAAACTACTATGCCGAAGTGCGTTACAGCGGCTTGTAGCGCACCGTTGATAAACGTATTGGTCCGTCGCGCTGGATCGCTCGAAGGCATGATCGAGGTCGTAACCGCCTCGGCGGTGGATAAGCGCAGCGCATCCACCAGATCGGCGTGTGATTGGTGGATGCGCTGCGCTTATCCACCCTACGTAGCAGGCCCATTTTGCGGTATTGGGGGGGGCACATCGGACTCATCTGTTGGATACTCCAGTGGGTGGTGAGAAGTACGGGCTGACCGCCATCTCGTGGCGGCGCACCCAAAGGGGATCCACGTCGGGTATCAAGACAGGAAAGCATGTGCATGACACCGGTCACGCCCGGCAGAAAATCGAAAGAGATAAGTTGAAACAGTCAGTGACGAAACTCCTGGTCGGGCTCGGGCTGCTTCTGACGCGTAGCCGTGAAAACGGAGCGCGATGGGTGAGGGTGACGAAACTCCTGGTCGGGCTCGGGCTGCTTCTGACGGCCTGGCTCGGTGCGCCTGCACTCATGGCGCAGGAAGAGGGGACGGACGAGAACCTGCTCAAGGCCGCCTTCGTCTTCAACTTCGCCAGATTCACCCGCTGGCCGGACGAGGCCTGGGCGGCGGACAGCTCCGATCTGATCCTCTGCACCGCCGGTCACGACGGTCTGGCCGAGGCGCTGGGCCGGCTGGCGGGCAAGCGCGTCACGGGCCGTCGGGTCGCCGTGCAGGCGCTGGAGCAGGAGGGGGAGCCGGCGCGCTGTCATGTGCTCTATATTGCAATGTCGGAGCTGGAGAGTGCCGAGGGGATTCTGAAGCCCGTGCGCACCAAGCCAATCCTGACCGTGAGCGAACGCCCTTCCGGGCGCTCACCGGCAATCATCAGCCTGTTTCACGAAAATGAACGAATCCGTTTCATGATCGACCTTGGCTCTGCGCGTTTGGCCGGGCTGGAGTTCAGCTCCCGCCTGCTCCACCTGGGCGTGGTGGTCGGAGACGAGGAGATGCGATGAGATTCCTGCGTGACGCCCCTGTCAAGCGAAAGCTGGAGGCCATCATCCTGGTCACGGCCGCCATCGTGCTGATCATCGACCTGGGCATTTTTCTCGGGGTGGAGGTGAGTTCGAGCCGAGAGAAAGCGAGCCTGCAACTCACTGCCCTGGCCAGGGTGCTCGGCGCCAACAGCACGGCCGCCATCGCCTTCCACGATCGGGAGGCGGCGAACGAAATCCTTGCCACCCTCTCCACCCAGGCGATGGTCTTGCGAGCCGACATTGTCGATACAGGCGAAAGCGTTTTCGCCGAATATGAGACAGCTCACTTCAGGGTCACGGCGCAGGCAGGGGGGCTTGGGACGATCGAAGTGGAAGAGCCCATCATCCTCGATGGTATGTCCATCGGCCGGTTGCGCATCGTCGGCGACATGGGCCCGGAGTATGCGGTACTGGCTAAGCGCGCCCTCATTGCGCTGGGGGTCTTCCTGCTCTCCATGCTGCTGGCCTTCGCCCTCTCGAAGCGTCTTCAACGGGTGGTCTCGGTACCGGTGAGGCGACTGCTGGACACCATGAAGAGGGTGGCCGAAAGGAGAGACTTCTCCTGCCGCGCCGAGCGCGTCGGAGACGACGAACTGGGCACGCTGGTCGATGGCTTCAACGGGATGCTGGATCAGATCCAGCACTATGACCGGGAGCTGCAGGTCTACCGGCAGGACCTGGAGCGTCTGGTGCTCGAGAGAACCCGTGACCTTGAGCGGGCCAAAGAGGCGGCGGAGCGGGCCAATGCCGCCAAGAGCGAATTTCTCGCCAACATGAGCCACGAGATCCGCACCCCGATGAACGGCATTCTCTCCATGAGCCGGATCCTGCTGGACAGCGATCTGCCCCCCGGACAGCGGCGGTACGGCGAGGCGATTGTCCGTTCCGCCGACAGCCTCGTGCGGATCCTCAACGATGTTCTCGATTTGGCCAAGATTGAGTCCGGCAAACTCGAGCTCATCGAGTCGGATTTCTCCCCGCAGGAACTGGCGGTCCACTGCGAGGATCTGTTCGGACCCGTGGCTGCGGAAAAGGGGCTCTCATTCCGCCTGGCGCTGGAGACGGAGCGGTGGTCAGCGGTGCGCGGCGACAAGGGTCGACTGATCCAGATCACCGGAAACCTGATCAGCAATGCAATCAAGTTCACCGACCAGGGCGCCATTCACTGCCACATTCGGGTGCATACCCTGAGCGACGGGATGCCCCTGCTGCGGGTGGACGTGGGCGATACCGGCCCCGGCATCCCCGAGGAGCGACAAGCGGAAGTCTTCGATCGCTTCGTTCAGCTCAGTACCGGCTTTGCCAAGCGTTACGCCGGTACGGGGCTGGGGCTGTCCATCAGCCGGGAGCTGGTGGAGCAGATGGGTGGACACATCGGGCTCGTCTCGACCCCCGGCGAGGGCAGCAGGTTTTATTTCGAGGTGAAGCTGAAGGAGGCCCAGGATCAGACGTCAGCATCCTTCGAGGGTGACGGTGGGGATGCCCTTGGAGGGTGTCGGCTGCTGGTGGTCGATGACGACAGGATCGGCCGGCTGGCGGCCGAAGTGATCCTCACCAACAGCGGGTTCGAGGTGACTGGCGCCAGCGACGGACATCGGGCGCTGGAACTCATCCACCGCGGCAGCTTCGATGCGGTGCTGATGGACGTCCACATGCCGGAACTGGACGGGGTCGAGGTCACCCGGCACATCCGTGCGGATGCCGATCCGGCCATCAACAGGCTGCCGGTGATCGGGGTCACCGCCTCGGTGCTCAATGAAGAGCGCGAGCTCTACCTGGCCGCGGGAATGGACGTGGTATTGGCCAAGCCGCTGGATGTCGCCGCAATCAAGTCCAGCATTGTCGCTCTGGTCAAAGCCCCCGAGCGGCCGATGATGCGGCCCGAACGCACAACTCTCCCCTAAGACCCGGCTCTCCATCCATATCCCACGTCGGGGTATGGGCCTGTCAGCCCACGCGGCCAGCAATGTTCAGTCGGTGCCGTAGGCCACAGTGGAGAGGAGGGCCAACTCCGCCTGGCGGGAATCGAGGCGGGTATGCTGCACGACCACGGGAACGTCCGAGGTAATGAGGCTGGCGAAGTCGGTCCCCAGGGGAATGGGTTCGGGCTCCTCAAGATGGTTGAAGCGAATGTGTCGGGTGCGCCGCGGCCCCACGGTAAGCCGGTAAGGACCGGCTGGCTCCCGGTCACTGAAGTACACGGTGATCTCGATATGCGCCTCCTGATCGCCGGTGTTGAGAATGCAGGCAGTCTCGTGGCTGGTCATCTCGGGATCGGGTCCGTGGCTCTCCTTGGGGATGTAGCCCTCCGCGATGGCCCAATACCGCTTTCCGATGGCCTGTCCCATGGCGTCTCTCCCTCAGTTCGTCAGCGTCATCGCGCACCAACTCGCAGCAGCCCCTAGGCCACCCCTGAAGCATCGAACAGAGCCCGAACCCATCGACTTCGAGATCCGATGGCCAAGTCCGTAGGGTGGATAAGCGCAGCGCATCCACCGGGCCGCCGCCGTCAATGGTGGATGCGCTGCGCTTCTCCACCCTACGCCTCGCTGCCCCAGTGGATGCGCTGCGCTTATCCACCCTCTCGCTGCCCCCACTTTACGGGGGTAACTTGGCTGAGTTCGGCGATTGTTCCGTTCATCTATCGGTGCTCTGGCGCAACGCTCCCAGGTATCCCCCTGGAGGTGGACGTCAACGCCGCCTCCATTCACCCGTTCAATCCACGGCTCGCCACCGAAGACGCCTTCTCGCTCTCCAATCCCATGCGCAACACCTCCGCCAGGTGCAGCGCGATGCGGTTGGAGTTGTGGCTGATCTGTTCGCGGCAGCTGAAACCGTCGGCAATGATCAAGGTCTCCGCAGTGGCCTCCCGTACCGCGGGCAGCAATACCCGCTCGCCGCAGGCGATGGAGATGTCGTACTTGTCCCGCTCGTAGCCGAAGTTTCCGGCCATGCCGCAGCACCCTGAATCCAGGGTTTCGCAGTCCATTCCCATGGCGTCCAGCAGTTGCTGCTCCGAGTCGAAATCCATGACGGCCTTGTGGTGGCAGTGGCCGTGGAGCACGGCCCTGTGCCCCAGTCGGGGGGGCTGATACGCCTCTGCTCGCTGGGTCAGGAATTCGCTGAGCAGATAGGTCTGTGCACTGAGGCGCTTCGCCTGTTCGTCGTTGGGAAAAAGGCCCAACAGCTCATCACGGAACGTAGCGGCGCAGGCGGGCTCCAACCCCACCACCGGCACCCCCGCGCGGATGTGGGGGCCGAGGACCTCGAGATTGCGCTTGAGCAGACGGCTGGCCCGCCTCAGCAGTCCCCAGTCATAGAGGGGCCGGCCGCAGCAGAGGTGCTCGCCCGGCACGATCACCTGATGACCGGCCGCTTCCAACACCTCCACTGCCGCGATGAGCACCCGCGGCTGGAAGTGGTTGTTGAAGGTGTCGGGCCAAACGATCACCTGCGGCCCCCCTTCGTTGCGTACCGGGCGGGCCGCGAACCACGCCTTGAAGGTCTGCCTGGCGTAGAGCGGCAGCGGCCGGCCCTGGTGGATGCCCATGACCGCGCGCAGGAGGTGCTTCACTCCTGCGGTCCGGGTGACAGTGTTCACGACCCCCGGGGCGCGGGCGGCGAGGCGGGACCAGAGGTCGAGATAGCCGAAACCGTAGGCCGCGGGCGGGCGAAGGCGGCGGCGGTAGTAGTGGGCCATGAACTCTGCCTTGTAGGTGGCCAGGTCCACGTTCACCGGACACTCCCCCTTGCAGCCCTTGCAGGCGAGGCAGAGCTCCAGGGACTCTTTGACATGCTTGTCGCGCCACCCTCCGGTGAGGAGATCCCCGCGCAGCATCTCAAAGAGCAGATGAGCCCGTCCCCGGGTGCTGTGCATCTCCTCCCGGGTCACCATGTAGCTGGGGCACATGGTCCCCCCCTCCTCCCGCCGGCATTTGCCCACCCCCACACAGCGCAGGGTTGCCTCGGAGAAACTGCCGTGGTCGGCCGGGTACTTGAAGTGAAGCTTCTGTTCGGCGGGGGCGTAGCCGGTGCCGAGGCGCAGGTTATCCCCGATCTCGTAGGCGTCGATCACCTTGCCCGGGTTCATCTTCCAATGGGGGTCCCAGATGGCCTTGAACTCGCGAAAGGCGCGCATCAACTCATCACCGTACATCCGTCTCAGCAGTGCCGCGCGGGACTGGCCGTCACCGTGTTCGCCCGAGAGCGAGCCCCCCAGGGAGGTCACCAGGTCCGCCGCCCGCTCGACGAACCTGCGGTAGTTGGCGATCCCGGCGGCGGTCTTCAGGTCGAAGTCGATGCGGGTGTGGATACACCCCTGCCCGAAGTGGCCGTAGAGGTCGCAGCCGAGGCCGTGCCCGTCCAGCAGGTGGCGGAGCTTGCGCAGGTACTCCCCCACCCGCTCCGGCGGCACGGCGGAGTCCTCCCACCCGGGCCAGGTGTCCTTCTGTCCCGGGAGGTGGGCCGTGGCCCCCAGTCCCGACTCCCGAATCCCCCACACCCGGCTCTGCTCCTCCTGGTCGGCATAGAGGCGCATGGTGGGCGCCTCCCGCCCCTTGGCGAGGGCGTGCATCATGCGGTGCGCGGTGGCCTCCGCCTCCTCCCGGCTCTCGCCCCCGAACTCCACCAGCAACCAGCCGCGCCCCTCCGGCAACAGGGGCAGGCTGCGAGCCTTGAGCCCGGTTTTTCTCATGTCCGCAACCAGCCGATCATCGACCCCTTCGCACCCCACCGGCCCATAGGCCATCACCTCCGGCACGTGGTCGCCGGCGCGGTAGACGTCGGGGTAGCCGAGCACCACCAGGACCCGCGCGGGGGGATTGTCCACCAGCCGCACCACCGCCTCCACCACCGAGACGCAGGTGGCCTCCGACCCCACCAGGGCGCGGGCCACGTGGAACCCCTTTTCCGGGAGGAGATCGTCCAGGTTGTAGCCCGAGACCCGACGGGGAATGTCCGGATAGCGCTCGCGGATGAGCGCGCCGTAACGATCCCGCAGCTGCTTCAACTTGCCGTAAATCTCGCCGCGCCGCCCGCCCGCCTGGAGGATCTCGTCGAGACGCTCGTCCGGGGTCTCCCCCACCCGCATCCGCTCCCCCTCATAGGTGAGGACCTCCAGCTCCATGACGTTGTCCGAGGTGCGCCCCCCCATCACCGAATGCACCCCGCAGGAGTTGTTGCCGATCATTCCACCCAGGGTGTTGTGGGTGTGGGTGGCCGGGTCGGGGGCGAAGGTGAGGTGGAACTTCTCGGCCGCGCCGCGCAGGTGATCGAGGATCACCCCCGGCTGCACCCGGGCGATCTTCCGCTGCGGGTCGAGATCGACAATCGCGTTCATGTGGCGGGAGAAATCCATCACCACCGCGGTATTGCAGCACTGCCCGGCCAGGCTGGTGCCGCCCCCCCGGGAGAGTACCGGCGCGCCAAAGCGGCGGCAGATCCCCAGGGTGGCGGCCACATCCTCCGCATCCCGGGGGAGCACCACGCCGATGGGGGGCTGACGGTAGTTGGAGCCGTCCGTGGCGTAGAGCGCTCTGCTTCCTGCATCGAAGCGAACCTCGCCCCGGACCTCACGTGCCAGCGCCCTGGCGAGTCCCTTGGCATCGACTGCGGCAGTGGAGTTCCCCATGGCCGGTCACTTCTTCCGGTGCGGGAGAAGCTCTTCCAGGTAGTCCGCCGCCGAGCGGAGAATGATGTGGGGCGCATCGGGATCGCCCTTCCAGAGCGCCTCCATGTAGGCCCTCGCCTGCTTGAACGAGATGTGGGGCGGCAGGGGCGGCACGTTGGGATCGGTGAGGACGTCGAGCACCACCGGGCGGTCGGCCCTGAAGGCCTCCCCGAAGGCGGGACCGAGTGCCTCCGGCGTCTCCACGCGAATGCCCTTGAGCCCGATGAGCTCGGCGTAGGCCGCGTAGGAAAATGCCGGCACGTCCTGCGACGCCTCGTACTTGGGATCGCCCGCAAGCGCCCGCTGCTCCCACGTGACCTGGTTGAGGTCCCGGTTATCCAGCACCATGACCACCAGGGTCGGGTTGGACCACCGTTTCCAGTACTTGGCGGCCGTCACCAGCTCGCTGTTGCCGTTCATCTGCATCGCCCCGTCCCCCACCATGGCGCAGACCGGCCGATCGGGGTAGGCGAACTTGGCGGCGATGGCATAGGGCACTCCCGGCCCCATGGTGGCAAGGCCGCCGGAGAGCGAGCCCATCATTCCCGGGCGGATCTTGATGTCCCGCGCATACCAGTTGGCGGCCGAGCCGGAGTCGGCGGTGAGGATGCAGTTGTCCGGCAGCCTGAGGGAGAGCTCCCAGAAGGCCAACTGAGGATTGATGGGGTCGGCCTTGTTCCTGGCCCGCCCCTCCAGCACCTTCCACCAGTCGGCGATCTCCTTCTCCAGTTTCTCCTGCCAGCGGCGATCCTCCTTGCGCTCCAGATAGGGCATCAGGGCACGCAACGTGGTCCTGGCATCCCCGACCAGGTTTACCTCCATGGGGTAGCGCATGCTGAGCTTGCGCGGGTCCACGTCGACTTGCACACCGCGTGCCTGCCCCTCCTTGGGCAGAAACTCCGAGTAGGGGAAGGTGGAGCCGATCATGAACAGGGTGTCGCAGTCGTTCATCATCTCCCAGCTGGGCCTGGTGCCCAGAAGGCCAATGGCGCCGGTGACATAGGGCAGATCGTCGGGCAGCACCGCCTTGCCGAGAAGTGCCTTGGCCACGCCCGCCCCGAGCAGGTCGGCCACCTGCGCCACCTCGTCACCTGCCCCCAGGGCCCCCGCCCCCACCAGGATGGCCACCTTGCTTCCGGAATTGAGGACGTTGGCGGCCCGCTCCAGATCCTCCGCAGCGGGGACGATCCTGGGCGTCGAATACCCCACCCCCGAGAGAATGCTGCCGTGCACCCGCGGCGGCTTCTCCACCGCCTCCATCTCCTGCACGTCATTGGGGATAATGATGGCCGTGACGCTACGCTCCGCCCGGGCAATGCGCAGGGCCCGATCCACCACATGCCGAACGGCCACCGGGGTGGTGATCAGCTGGACGTATTCGCTGGCCACGTCCTTGAACAGGCTGGTGAGATCCACCTCCTGCTGGAAGTCGCCCCCCAGCGACATCCGCTTGGACTGCCCCACGATGGCCACCACCGGCTGATGATCGGCCTTGGCATCGTAGAGGCCATTGAGCAGGTGAATGGCACCCGGGCCGGAGGTGGCGAGACAGATCCCCACCTCCCCGGTGAACTTGGCGTGGGCGCAGGCCATGAAGGCGGCCATCTCTTCATGGCGTGTCTGGATGAACTCCAGCTCCAGCTTGCCGCTCACCCGACCGAAGGCACCCATGATGCCGTTGATCCCGTCACCGGGGTAGCCGTAAATCCTTTTGATGCCCCACTCGGAGAGACGCTTCAGCAGGAAGTCACCAACCAGTTCGCTCATGCCGCTCACCTCCGAGACACCGTTCGGTTGCACGGCCGCGTTTTGCGGAGTTTCGGTAAACCTAGCCCGAATTTCTCACCCGTCACCTGCTGCGCTTTCCGTGCTGGCGGTATCCGCCCGCGCTTCGGCGCGCCGGTACATCGTTCTGCTTAACCGGTTCAGGGATAGAATTACAGTGAAGGGTCAACAGGGAGGTTTGAGCCATGGCGAAGAAAGACATCTCCAAAATGGACATGGAATTCGCTTCCAAGGCCGCCGATGGGGGCCTGGCCGAAGTCGAAATGGGCAAGCTGGCCAAGCAGAAGTCCAAATCGTCCGAAGTGCGGGACCTCGCCGAAGAGTTGATCAAGGATCACTCGCAAGCCAACGACACCCTGATGAAGCTGGCGAAGGACAGCGACATGACGGTCCCGAGCACCCCGTCGGGGAAGTACAAGAGCATTCTCGACAAGCTCAAGTCCGCCGAGGGCGATGAGTTCGATCGCCAGTTCGTGTCGATGCAGATCGAGGAGCATGAGAGCGAGATCAACCTGTTCAGCAGTGAGGCGGATCACGGAAGCGATCCCGACCTGAGGGAGTTCGCCTCCGGGTGCGTGCCTG
Organism: Gammaproteobacteria bacterium; assembly: GCA_041690535.1. Lineage (GTDB taxonomy): Bacteria > Pseudomonadota > Gammaproteobacteria > Thiohalomonadales > Thiohalomonadaceae > JAWLHA01. The sequence goes on from JAWLHA010000072.1 coordinate 12,345, forward strand.
TGCTCAAAGAGCACCTGGAGATGGCCCGCTCCATTTACACTCATATGAGCTAGCTTTCCTCGGGGCGTTTTGCCCGGGAACGCTGCGATTTCTGGAGTGAGGGGCGAGAGACGAGGGGAGGAAGCGCTGCGCGCAGCCGTTTTTTCAGGATCACCGGTCGCGCAGCGACACCTTCCCTCGCATCTCGTATCCTGCATCTCGTGTTTTCATTTCACTGAGGACCGTCGTGGAGCAAATCACCTCTCTGAAAGAGCTGCTCCAGTGGGTCGAGCCGATGGCGGCCCGCACGGTCACCTTCCGCGGCGCAAAGAATGAGCTGGAGATGTTGCCCAAGGTGGTTCGTTCATTCTTCAATTGCCGCAAATTCGCCTGGCTCGACGGGGGAATCGAGGCGGTGATCCGCGAGGAGGTGAGTGAGCGGGTACGCGGCCACTTCGCCGTTTACGAGCAGACCCTGTTCGACAGCTTCAAGCGCCACGCCACGCTGCTCATCGAGCGGGTGCCGCACGATGAGTGGGAGTGGATGGCCCTGGCCCAACATCACGAGCTCCCCACCCGTCTGCTGGACTGGAGCAAAAATCCCCTGGTCGGCCTGTTTTTCGCCGTCAGTGGTGCGACCCGGGGGGAGGATGCCCACATCTATGCCATCGATTGGGGGCGTCTCGACCAAGGCCACGACTCCATGATCGACCTCACCAACCCGCCCATGGCAAGTCCGCTCCACTACAGCGGCCCCATCCGCCGCTTCATCCCCCCGACCATTGATCGGCGAATGGCCGCACAGCAAGGGCTCTTCACGATTCACGATCCCCTCAGCCCGCTCCAGGGAGTGGAGAGAGCGCTCGTGCCCGCCGGGCTGCACACCCAGTTGCGCAAAGAGTTGCAGAGGGTGGGCACCAATCGCGCGGCGCTCTTTCCGGATCTGTACAACCTGGCCAAGAATCAGGAGTGGGTATGGGAGAACTTCCGCTTCGAACACCTGAAGCTCGACGCTTGACCCGCCCGTGCCCCGAGACGCCCGGACCAATACCGCAGCGGGCAGACCAGGCACCTCTTCCCCGCACACAAGCCACTGACAAAAAAAAACCGGGGCCTCACTTTTTGGCCCCGGGCACGCATGTCGATGAAGAAGGTGCTCAGTAGATCGTGGCGCCCTGCGGCGAGACTTCCTCGGTCTCTACAGCGGCGAACTCCACTTCCGCACGCCGGTTCGGGGCCAGACACTCGATGAGCTGATCACCGGACAGCCCTTCGCACTGCACCACCGGATTTTCCTCGCCGTAGCCCCGGGCAGTGATCATCTCTTCGGAGATCCCCTCGGACACCAGATAGTCCTTCACAGCTTCTGCTCGTCGCTGGGAGAGGTCCCGATTGTAGCTTGGCGGCCCAATGTGGTCCGTGTAGCCGGAGATCTCGATTCGAGCATCCCCGACCTGCTCCGCGCGTTGGACGATCTGGTCCAACCTCTCCTTGCCCCGATCAGTCAGCTCCGCCTCGTCAAAGCCGAAGGTGGTGTCCATCTCAATGGTGATCCGCCCCGGCTCCACTGCTTCGAACTGCGCCAACTCGGTTTCCGGATCGGCCGCCGCAGTGTACGGGTCATACTGATCGCCGACACTCGGCTGAACCACCGTTCTCACGTTTTCCGCAATGACAATTTCATCGTAGGTAACGTAGGGGTTGTAGTGATCACCGATCTCCGGCTTCACCACTTCAGGCGGCAGCTCACGCACCCGGATCTCATCGCTGGTGACGTATGGATCGAACCGGTCGCCCACGAGCGGGCCGGAGACATCAAGTTGTGCAGATGCGGTTGACATTGCCAGTGTGCCCGCGAGGGCAATGAAGAGCTTCATTATCCACCTCCTTGGCAGACATTCCACCACGGTCATCCCTACAGTGATGTATAGCGCACAATGACAAGTCCATCAGGGAATTCTTATGAGCTACATACAAGTATGTAGCGGGGCGGAGTAGGATGGCGCGGCAACCAAAGGAGCGGACAACGACAAGAGTCAACGGGAATTAAAGAAGGGACCGCCTCACCCCACAGGCGCTCCGGCGCGCTGTAATTGATGGCGTGAGCTGTCGCGGGAATGACACATAGCCGCCCCTGGGGGAGGAGCTGAACCAACCTCTCGGCCCATCTTTGCGGGCAAAGCGGATCGTGCTCACCACGACCACGAGAGTCGGTGCAAAAGCCCCGCTTAGGTTCGAATATTGGGAGTGATTACATTCCCGGCAGAAGAAAGGGCCCGGAAGGGGCCCTGAAAATACTAGAAGATGCACTGGCTTTTTCAGCTTAGCCCGGTGCCTGGAGCTTTCCACCGAACGGTGCACCAACATCGCCTGGATGTGATGAATGTCAACAAAACCAGGCCAATTAAGGGCAAATCGTCACTCCTGTCCGCCCTGCTCACCGAGTGTGAACCCAGTCACAGCCGCTGCACTCTGCGGCGCTGAAGCGCACTCGCATCCCTATACTCAAAAGGGTGCGGCGCTTCCGACGATGGCAACTTCTGATTGACTGCGGTTGACCCCTCGCTTCGAAGTGCGAACGAACCCCAGTTAAGGTGGAACAGCTCAGCGCATCCACCCTACTGCTCGCATTGGGCACAGCCCGGGCCCGGGGGTGAAAGAGAGCCGCACCCTACTCAAGAATCTACAGCGAAGGATTCACGATGGACATCTTTGAGCGGCTTGTGTTTCAGCATCGATCTATCCAGGCGCTCTTGGACGAAATCCGGGAGATACCCGCGCACCATCAGCGCCGCGCCGAGCTGTTCGCCCGTTTCGTCACCCAATGGGGCGAGCACGACCGGTTCGAGATGAACACGCTATACCGCGCTGTAAGGCCCGACTCCATCCTCGGTCTGAGCGTTCTCACGCTGGAGGCGCAGCACGAGCGGATATCGTCACTTCTGGCGGAGATTGAAGCCACCCCCAAGGATTCGCTCAAGTGGGACGCAGCCTTTGCAGTGCTGCGCAATACCATGGTCGAGCACATCAGCACCGAGGAAGCGATCTACGGTGATGCGGAGAAGTTCCTCGGGCGCGCCGCCGCCGCAGCGATGGTGCGACGCCAACCCGGGGACGATCGTTCCGACCGCTGCTGAGCATCAATCCGCTGCAACGTCTTGCCTTTCCGCGATCCGCCCGAAACCTCTCCGCTTCTCCCACCCAATTCTGGGGTCAATGCGAGGCTCGGCGTGCTCGCCGCGGCGCCCTGGCCCCTTTGGGCAGTGTCTCACTCGCTTTCACGCCAAAGCTTGTGGAGCAAACCGCGCTAAACTCCAGATGGGCGCTGCCGGACTGCGCCTGCCGAGTCAAATGCCAAAGGAGACTGCCCAATGTTGAAGCGGATCGCGATACTCCTGTTCGCCCTCGTGGGGACGGCATCTCTTGTCGCCTGTGATCGTGGGATCGATGAAGGTGAAGGTGGCCTGTACGACCAGCAGCAAAGGGATCAGCAAAACGGTGGCGCCATGCAGCCGGACGGCGGAGGAATGGGGCAAGAGGGGACCACCGGACAGTAGGGCAACACACACCGGCATGGTCTCTGACCACGGAGCGCACAGACCTCCTCTGTACTACGAACCTGCGATACCCAATCTGTCCCGGATGCCCTGTGCGCTCTGTGGTTACCCTCGCCGGTGTTATCCCTTCCCACCGCCCCCTCCTTGAGACTGGTTGGCGGCGGAGGGCTTCGGTCCCCCGCGTATGGCGCGCTCTCGCGTCAGATTGTGGTTCAGTCAAACACGCAACGGGATGCGCGGACAATCTGCAGGGCGCAAAAAAAAGGGCCGCTGAGCGGCCCGGAACCGACTGTTCTCCTTGAGACGTGCGCTCGCAGGACAATTGAGGGGTTCTGCACGGCACGCCCAACCTCCCACGAACCGAAACTGACCTTGGCTCAGGCCCGTTTCACTCGTCGATAGATGAACAGGAGCAGAACGGCCCCCAGTACGGCGATGACCATACTGCCCGGGTCAAACCCCGTGACAGTGCCGAATCCGAGGGCCGTGCCGACGAGCCCGCCCAGCAGCGCACCGGCGATTCCCAGCAGAATGGTAATGAAGAATCCTCCCGGGTCCCGCCCCGGCATGAGGAACTTGGCGATCAGGCCCACGATGAGACCGAAGATGATCCATGAGAATATGCCCATTGCTTTGCCCTCCCTGGTTGTCAGTGGAACGGTGGTTCCTCCTTCGGTGGCACCACATCGTACGGCCCCTCAGCCGCAGGCATGGGCGGATAGACCGAGATGGGCTCCACTTCGTGATGCTCTGAGAGCGGTGCCGCTTTGCGGCGATGCATGGCCAGGCCGACGGCGGCGCCGACGGCTACCCCCAGCAGGCCGATGGTCACCGGCTGCTCCCTGAAAGTCCGGAGCATGCTGGAACTGGCGTTTCCGGTGCCATGCCGCACCTGCTCCCCAAAGGTGGAAGCGCGGTGGCGCATCCGGTCCCCCAGCCGGCGTGCATTATTCCGTCCGGCCCCGAAGCGGTCGGAGAACCTGCTTACGGCATACCGGCGGTGTTCCTCTGCTTCCGCCCCAGGCTCTTCGTAGAGACGCTCTGACGTCTCCTGGAACGGATCGACGCCCAGAGGGGCACCGTGTGCCCGTTCGGGGCGCCCGCTGAGCATCAGCCAGCCCAGGCCGATCCCGAGCAGCGTGAGGGGCACGGGATTGTTCGTGACCGCAGTGGAGAAGTTGCGGCCGAAATCCCCCACACTGCTCTCCTTGCCGATGTAGCGTTTTGCCCGGTCAAACAGCTCGCCCTGGGCGAACTTGTCGATCAGCGCCTCCAGGGTGCCGTCCATGGCGATCCGGGTCTCCTCCAACTCCTGCTCGATCTGTTCCGGACTCTTGTCGTGGGGACGGTACCCCCTTTCCGACCGTTGCTCCTGGCGTCCATTCATCTCCGTCTCCTCCTCGGCTTTGCGGTCGTCTGGTCGATACCGCACCCGTTGGCGGTGATCGAGGGTTACACGTCTGACCCGGCGGCCCCCCGGCAGGACTCACCGGGCAGTCCGAGCATTCGCCTCCCGGAGCGATCACCCCCTGTCGCATGACATGCGCCGCTACACTCCCTCATCCGATGACCGGCTCTTCAGGAATCGCGACAACAGAAAGCCCGCGGCCACCGCGCCTCCGATGAACATGGCCGGCTTGCTCCGCGCGAAGTGCTCCACCTCGTCCACCAGGCTATCCACATCTTTCTCCCGCAACTTCGAGGCAAATCCACCGAGACCACTCGCGGCCCGCCCGGCCAGATCGGCGATCGTCTCCTGACCATCGCTACTGAGCTGGTCGGCCGCATGGCGCAGCGCCTCGGCCACCCCGTCGAGTTGGGAGGCCGCTGTGTGCTTCTGCTCTTCCAGTACGCTTTTGCCGTGCCTGGTCGCCTTCTCGGAAAAATCATGCACCCGGTGGCGAACCTCTTCCGCGCTCTGCTCAAAACCACCCGATTCCACCGCCATGGCAGACCTCCCTGAGCAAGGGCGCCCGGCAAACCCGGGCGCCTCGAATGTATTACATGCCGCCACCCTGCCCCATATCACCGGGGACACCACGCTCCATGCTGTCCACGGGCGGCGTGACCTCTTCGACCGACTCCACCTCGAAGGCGGCGAACTCCGAACGGTCGATGTTGCCGTCCTGGTTCTGATCAACGGCGCTGAAGTCCGCGTCGACATCCGTGGACCCTTGCCACTCATCCCGGCTGATCACTCCATCCGAGTCAGCGTCGATGTCGCCGAAGGAGGGCCGTGCGGTGGCCACCCCGCCCTTCCAGTAGTCGTCCACCTGGGCTATCCACTGCGGATCGCTCATGTCCATAGCGCTCTTGTCGGAGTACGTTGGGGCGCTGGCCAGCCGGTCCCTTTCGACCTTCAGGGCCAGGTGATCCCGCTGCGGATCGAACTCCACCTGGTCCCAGGGCAGCACGGTGAGCTGATCCCCCTTGCCGAGGCTCTCGTCGAAGGAGAGCAGGACATAACTGACCTTGCCGTCCTTGTCGAGCACCAGATCACTGATCTTCCCGGCCGGGGAGCCATCACTGGTGTTCACGTCCTTGTCAAGGAGATTGCTCGCCGCGTGAAAGCTGTCGGCCAAGGTCTTCTGCATCGTCGCCGCCCCGGCCTGTCCCGCGCCGGCACCCTGCGCTTCCGTCCCCACCGCCCATGCGCCGCCTGCGCCGAGGGCAAGTGCACCGGCCAGGGCAACCGCGGCGGTGACTGGATGCTTTCTGAACGTCTGCTTCGCCATGTCTCACCTCCTGTGTGCATGAACGAATTGCCTTCCCAACTGATAGCATCGGGCAGGGCGACCTCTATGGGGTCGATCCTGTATCTGCCGGGGACCGCGCTCCGCGCCGGACAGAGCGTGCTGTTGCAGGTGGTGGCGCAGCGTCTAGAGTTACTACAGCTTCTTGTATGTAGGTGGAGGCTTTAGCTATCAGCACGCCCTCGGGAAGGAGAGTCGGATCCAGGGTCACGGCATGACCGATGCAAAACGCCACGCATTGCTTGTCGATGAGGACGACGGCTGTCTGGAGATGCTCTGCGACCTCGCCAGGATCTCGGGATTCAGTCCCTCCCGTGCCAGAACCCTAGATGACGCGCAGCAGCTGATCGAGGCGCTATGCCCCCGCGTGGCCCTCATTGATGCCTCTCTCATCGACCCATTCACGCCGGGGACTTTTCGGCGCCTGCTCCGCAGCGACCTGATCCTGGTGGTCACCTCCACCCTCGCCAACGTGGAAGCCGCGGTGAGTGCGGTTCGGGCCGGTGCCTACGAGTATATGGTGAAGCCCCTGGATCAGGGGCGACTGCGGACGATCTTCTCGACCGTGCGGTCGAACGGAACCGCCTCCCCCACGGCACGCGAAGGCGCAGTGGTGAATACGATTTTCGGCCGTTCCCCGGCAATGCAGCAGGTCTATGAACTCATCGAGCGGGCAGGGCCAACCAACGCCAGCGTCCTCATCACCGGCGAGAGCGGCACCGGCAAGGATCTGGTGGCCCAGGCGCTTCATCAGGCGAGCCCACGAGCGCAGTCCGAGTTTCTCGCGCTTAACTGTGGTGCCATTTCGCCCAACCTGTTCGAGAGTGAATTGTTTGGCCATGAGCGGGGCAGCTTTACAGGCGCAAACTACATGCGCCGCGGCTATTTCGAGTGCGCCAACGGGGGCACCCTGTTCCTGGATGAAATCACTGAAATGCCCCTCGAGTTGCAGAGCAAGCTGCTCCGGGTGCTCGAGAATGGCACCGTCACGCGCGTGGGGCGAAATCAGCCCATACGGGTGGATGTTCGGATCATTGCCGCCACCAATCGCGATCCCGAAGAGGCGGTTGGACAGGGGATCCTGCGCCAGGACCTGCTCTACCGATTGAACGTCTTTCCGCTGAACCTGCCTCCGTTGCGCGAGCGGAAGGAGGATATCGAAGAGCTCGCGGGGCACTTTCTCGAACTGCTGAATTGCAGCAGCAAGACACGAAAAACCATCACCGCCAGCGCCATTGCGAGGCTTTGCTCACACCAATGGCCCGGCAATGTGCGGGAGTTGCGCAATGCCATTCACCGCGCCTTCATTCTTGCGGATGACGCGATTACGCCCGAACACCTCCCCTCCCCCCATGCAGACACCTGCAACCCCGTGAATGGTCACGACCTGAGGATCCGCGTAGGCGCATCGATCTTCGAAACCGAGCGCAGACTGATCCTCGCCACACTCGACCACTGCAACGGCAACAAACGCAAGGCGGCGGATATCCTGGGCATCAGCCTGAAAACCCTCTACAACCGGCTGCATGCCTACGGGGAGATCTGAATCCCTCGACACGCATCAAACTCGAGGTGATCACCCCCAAGCCTTCTCTTCCACTTTTCTTTTTTTGTAACTACTCGCCCCCCGACTGCCTCCCGCTTGTGCAAATTAAGATGCGGTAGCAGGCTCACCGCACTCGATCCTCGCTACTTGTACAGTTTGTCATTCCCGCGAAGGCGGGAATCCATGAGGCACCCAGCCCAATGCCCTTGGCCCTCTGAAGTCCAGCACTGGATTCCCGCCTTCGCGGGAATGACGGA
>JAWLHA010000073.1:0-20371 GCA_041690535.1 Gammaproteobacteria bacterium
GGTCGTCGGCCGCATGGACGCGGCCGTCGAGCGTACAGGGATGTATTGACAGCGTACCTGCTTTCAAGGACTTACATCGCTCACAGCACGGCCGTGATGTGAGTGTGCGTTCACCCTGGTTGCGAACCTTACTGAACGGCTCTGCCTCCGTCCTTCATGAGAAACTCGAAAAAGGCGCGGGCACCGCCGCGGAGGAAGTAGTACGAGGAAACGCCCTCCTCTTCGAGGTAATACTGCAGCCACTGCACCTCTTTGCCCACGTTGTCGTAGACGAGCAGGGTCTTGCCTTCCTGTTTGACCCGGTCGATGTGCCCTTTGAGCTTCGCATTGTCCAGCATGACCCAGCGCTGTTTCATGGGGAAGAGGGCAAGGCCGGTACGCTGGGAGGGGTCGCGGATATCCAGGACCAGGCTGTTGCCTTCCACCTGCTTCGCGAACTGCTCGGGCGCAAGCAGGTGGGCTTCGAACTTCTCCTTGCCGATCAGCCGGGCCGGGTCGGCTGGGCTCTTGCCGAGCAGCACCGCCTCGGCCGGATGGGCCTTGGTCCACTCGAAGATGCCGGCATCGTAGGCGTAGACCCGATCAATCCCCCGCTGCCGGGCCTTCTGGGCCGCCTGATAGGACTTTTTACAGGTATGCCCGTTGCAGTAGAAGGCCATCGGTCGGGGATCGTTGTCGCGAATGGACTGGAGGCTGTCGAGAAAGCGCTCGTCGGCAATGGAGATGTTCAGGGCGCCCTTGATGTGCAGGGTCTCGTATTCGTAGTGGGTGCGCACGTCCACAACCACGATCTCGTTGCGCCTGGCGTAAAGCTCCTCAAGCTCGATGGTCTCCACCTTGGGGAAGAGGACCCGGTTCGGGAAGGGTGATTCTGCCTGGGCGGAGTGCTGCCCGGCGAAAAAGAGAAAAACGGTGGCCAGCAGCGGCCCCAACTGAGACTTCATGAGTTTGCTCCCCCTTGTGTTCTTGTACGTCCCGCGTCTCGGAACACCTGTTTTTCCGCTCCCCATGTTAGCGGAGCCGGCGCCCGCATGATGCCTAGCGGTTCACCCTTTTCAAGCTCCGGCGCCATGCGGCTGTGGCCCACTACTCCCCTCGAATTCTGATTTCCTTCACACGATATCGACTTGCCACCGACCTGAACTGCCGGCGGGGGGGATTCGACGCGGGCCTTGGACCGGGCATAATACAACAAACGGCCGGCCCTTGTAGGTGTGCCCCACGGGCGCCGCAGGGTGAACGCACACTTACCCAAGAGCGATGTAAGTCCTTGAAAGCAGGTCGTCGGCCGCATGGATGGGTGCAAGGACGCACTTATGCCGCGGGAGGGCAAGGATGCCCGGAGCGGCTGCGGCCGTCGAGCGTACAGGGATGGAAGATGATTGCTCCTGCATAATCTTCACTCCCGACGTCCATGTCGGTCGTATTCACAGCGTACCTGCTTTCAAGGACTTACATCGCTCACAGCACGGCCGTGACGTAAGTGTGCGTTTACCCTGACGGGCGCCGCAGGCAAGGAGACTCGCAGGTTGTCCGCTCAGCCTACCGCCCCTCGACCTTAAAGGTGCACCGCGTGGTTCATCCCGTCACACAGAACAGTCATCGTCGGCCGCCTGCGAGCGTGACCGAGCCATCGGCGGAGGGGCTGCAATGCGCGGGCTAGAGTTGCAGTTGCTCGGTGCCTTCCTCGGCGGCCTGGGGCTGTTTCTCCTCGGGATGAGGCTCATGACCGACGGTCTTAAGCTCGCCGCCGGCGAGGCGTTGCGGCGTATCCTCGCGACCGGGACCCGCACCTTGCCCCGGGGAATTGCCTCGGGCTTCCTCATCACCGGCATCGTGCAGGCGTCCGGCGCTGTGACCGTCGCGACCATCGGCTTCGTGAACGCGGGGCTGATGGACCTGTTCCAGAGCATCGGCGTGATCTACGGGGCCAACATCGGGACGACCATGACCGGCTGGCTGGTTGCCACGATCGGTTTCAATGTGGACGTGAAGAAGCTGGCGCTCCCGCTTATCGGCTTGGGCGCGTTGCTGCGTCTCACGGCGGGCGGGGGGCGCCGCGGTCCTCTGGGGGATGCCTTGGCGGGGTTTGGTCTCTTTTTCCTCGGCATCGAGGTGTTGCGGGGCAGCTTCCATGAGATTGGCGCCCAGGTATCGTTGACGTTGCTGCCCTCGGAGGGGATCGGCGGTGCGCTGCTGTTCACCGGCATTGGCCTGCTGCTGACCTTTTTGATGCAGTCATCCAGCGCCGCCATGGCATTGACGCTCGCGGCGGCGGCAAGTCGGCTCATCCCCCTGGAAGCCGCTGCCGCGGCAGTGATTGGGGCCAACGTGGGCACCACCACCACCGCGATCCTGTCGGTGATCGGCGCCACCCCCAACGCCAAGCGCGTGGCCGCCGCACACGTGGCCTTCAATGTGATTACGGCGGTGGCGGCCTTTGCGCTCCTGCCGCTGCTCCTCAATGCCATCGCGGGCGGTGGAATGGCCTTGGGGATGGAGCAGAGTCCGGCGGTGGTTCTGGCGTTGTTCCATACCGCCTTCAATGTGCTTGGGGTGGTGTTGATGTATCCCCTGACCCCGTATCTGACGCGCTATCTGCAGGGGCGTTTCCGCAGCCTGGAGGAGGATGAGAATCGGCCCCGCTACCTCGACCGAAACGTGGTGGGGACGCCCGACCTGGCGATGAATGCCCTGGCGATGGAGTTGTCCCGCATCGGTGCCCTGAGCCGGCAGATGGCCATGGGGGCGTTGAGCCGCGAGTCGGGGCCGGGCCACCAACTTGCACAGGAGCGCCAAGTGGTGGGAAGTCTGGTGGAAGCGGTGGGGCTGTTCAGTGTCGAGATGCAGCGTGCGCACCTTCCCCGGGAGTTTGATGAATCGCTCCCCAACGCACTGCGGGTCTCCAGATACTTCTCCTCAGTGGTGGGGCTCGCGGAGAGCGTGGCAAAGCAGCAGGCGGCGGTCACCCCGCTGGACGAGGGGGAACTGGCGGCCGCGGTATCGGGTTTCAAGAGTCGGGCCGTGCACCTTCTCGGTGGTCTCGACGCCCACCGGAGCGGGTATGACCCGGAGGAGTCCAGCGGGGCGCTGGAGGGGCTGGAGGCCGGTTATCAGGAGCTCAAGGGCAAGCTGTTGCGCGCCGGCACCGACGGGCGGATGAGACCCCGGCAGATGGTGGCCTATCTGGATTTCTTGAGCGCCATTCGGCGCATGTTGGAGCAGGCGGTCAAGGGCGCCAACCTGCTGTTCACCCTGCACGCCCTGTCGCTACAGGGCAAGATCGATCCGCAGGCCCAAGGACAGGGCCAGGTGCAAACGGCAACCTAGTGCTCTTATCGGCCCCGGCTCCGCAGAGCCGCCCTTGGCAGGTGGTGCCACGCGGTTCGGTGCTGTGGAAGATCACCGAACGGCACGAAAGCGGCAATTGGACCCCTTGCGTGCTCAACCGACCATCAGGTAGTCCTCGCCGCGCCGGTAGCCCAGCGCCTCCAGCTGGGCCGCGATGATCCCCCGGGCCCCATGGTTGGTGACGTAGCTGAGGACGAAGGGGCGCTCGGAGCGGTCCAGCCACTCCGGTGGGACGACCCGGGCACCGGCAACGCGGTTGCCGATCTTGCGCGGATCGATGTCGATCCAGGCAGCAGGGCGATGGCCGCGTTCCAGCAGCAGCCCCGAGCGGCGGCGGGTCTTGCGCCCCGCCCCCCAGAACGCCAGTGGGCGGCCCAGGTGAAGGCGTCGGTCGCGGGCCAGATAGTCGGCGCGCAGCCGATCGAAGGACTCCCGGGCATACCGGCCGTCCGTGCGCGTCAGCCGCTCGCCGCTCTCCCGCCAATCGAGCAGGGTCCGGTCCACCTTGCCGAGCCGAACACCGGCCGCATTCAGCCGTAGCAACAGCTCGTAGTCTTCGGGGAACAGACCGTCGCGATAGCCGCCGAGGTCCGTCACGATGGCGCGTCGGAACACCATCGAGGGGTGGGCGATGGGCGACTCCACATAGATCTCCTCACGCAAATCCTCGGGCGTCAGGCAGTCATTCTGCCAGCGGATGTACTCCCTGAAACCCGCCTGGATCAGCGCTTCGGGGAACAGGTGCACCCGACAGCCCACCAGACCGATCTCCGGGTTCTCCCGCAGGTAGCCATACTGTGCCTCCAGCCGTTCGGGGCGCATGAGGTCGTCGGCATCCATCCGCGCAATCAGCGGGGCGCGGGCCTCGGCCAGCCCCCGATTGAGGGCCCCCACCAGGCCGAGGCGTCTCGGCTGCAACAGCTTGATGCGGCGGTCGTTCGCAGCGACATCCCGTACGATTTCATCGGAACCGTCGGTGGAACCGTCGTCGACCGCCAGCACCTCGTAGTCATCGAAACTTTGGTCCTTGATGGAGAGGAGGGCGGCCTCGAGGGTGGCCCGGGCATTGTAGAACGGCAGTAGGATGGAGATGGCGGGTAGGGCAGTCATGACGGGCGATGTTAGCGATGCAGGGCCCGGTAGGCCAGTGCAGGCTGCAGATTGGAGGTGCAAGTTGCGAAATACAGGGAGAGGGGGCAGGGTGAACGCATACTTATCCAAGAGCGATGTAAGTTCTTGAAAGCAGGTCGTCGGCCGCATGGACGCGGCCGTCGAGCGTACAGGGATGTATTCACAGCGTACCTGCTTTCAAGGACTTACATCGCTCACAGCACGGCCGTGACGTAAGTATGCGTTTACCCTGTCATCAGCGCCGCAATGCCCGCGGCAATGGTGAAGGCGAAGATGGCCCCCACCCGCCTCATCATTGCCCCCCCGCAGATCCCCGCCACGAGCAACCCTTTGACCGCAGTATTGACCATGGCCGCCAGGACGATCGCCCGCACCGCCACCTCGTCCGACAGCGCGCCCCGGGAGAGGCGGGCCAGGGAGAGGGTGATGGCATCCACGTCGCTGAGCCCGGATACGGCGGCGATGAAGTAGACCCCCACCTCCCCGAACCACAGCTGAAAGGCGGTGGACAGCAGCATCACCGCCACCAGGAGGGCGCCGAATTTCAGAGCCGGAAGGAGTTCGAAGGGGTTGGGAAGTTCCACCTGGGGCTGCTCTTTGCGGCCGCGGCTGCTGTACCAGACCCAGCCGGCCATGCCATAGCTCACCACCGTCATGGTTGCGAGGGGGCCCACGAGTGCGGGTAGCAAACTGGCGTTGACGACCCCCACCTCGAGCAACACCCGGGGGAACATGGTGGCGGCGGCGACCGCGACCCCGGCGGCGAGCAGGCGTTGGATGCCGGGGTTGTGCCTGCCGAGGCGGGCAAAATCGAGGGTCAGTGCCGTTGAGGAGGCGAGTCCGCCGAACACGCTGGTCAGCATGATCCCGATGTGGGGACCGGTGATCTTGATGGCGAAATAGCCCACGAAGGAGATGGTGGCGATCAGGACCACCAACCACCAGATTGTATAGGGGTTAAGTGCGTCCCACGGGCCGAAACCGCGATTGGGGAGTACGGGGAGGAGGACCACGGAGATGATCAGCAACTTGAGAGCCGCGAATAGCTCCTTCTCTTCCAGCTGCTGGAGCCAGCGGTGGAGGACGGGTTTGAGTCCAAGCAGTGTCACGCTGACCACCGCGGCGGCGGCGGCGATGGCCAGGTGGCCCAAGACCGCCAGTGCGCCCAGGGCGAAGGTCAGCAGGGCGGCCACTTCCGTGGTGATCCCATACTCCCGGTGCTCTCGCGACTCCACCACGTGGGCCGCAATGACCGCGGCGGTAAATGCCAGGAACGCAAACCCCAACAGGACGGCGCCAATCTGCTCCGCGAGCAACGCCCAGACACCGCCCAGGAGGCTGATGAGACCGAAGGTGCGGATACCCGCAATGCGCGCCCCCTCGGCGGCGGCTCGCTCCTGCCACCCTCGCTCCAGCCCAATCAGAAGGCCCAGTGCCAGAGCCACTGCGAAATTGCGCCAAAGCTCCATGGCGTTAAACTAGCAAATCAGGACAGCCGAGGTTGCGAAACGATCTCCCGTGAAGTGGCTCAAGAGCAAGTGGATCAAGTGGTTGGGTGAGGCCGCGCTCATCCTCGTGGTGGTGGTGGCGGTAGGGCTGTGGCAGACCCGGGGGCTGCCCGACGGCCCGGCCCCGCTGTTTGGGGGCACCTTGCTGGATGGCCGGCCGTTTGCCCTGGAGGAGATGCGGGGTCGGCCGCTGCTGCTCCATTTCTGGGGTACCTGGTGCCCCGTTTGTCGTCTGGAGCTGGGAAACATTGCCGCCATTGCGGAGGACCATCAAGTGGTCACCATCGCCATGAATTCAGGCGATGCGGAGGAGTTGCGTGCCTACATGGAGGAGCACCAACTTCACTTTCCGGTGATCCCTGATGAGCAGGGGACCCTTGCGGCGCGCTACCGGGTCCGAGGTGTTCCGGCCAGCTTCATTGTCGATCCCGGCGGGGTGATCCGTTTCGTGGAAGTGGGTTACACCAGTGAGCTGGGTTTGCGGGCCCGGCTGTGGTGGGCGGGGAGATAGGTGATTTGGGCCAGCGGTGGATTCGCTGACTGATTCAATGGGAAAACGCGCCCGTCGTCCCTTACGAAGGTGGGAGTACGCTGATGGACCCCCAATTGATACCCACTAACAACAATGCGCAATGGCCAACCCCCAGCCGTGGACACTGATCTCTTGAAAACCTTCCTCGAGGTCACCCGCACCCGACACTTCGGCCAGGCGGCGGAGAACCTCTTCGTCAGCCAGTCGGCGGTGAGCGCGCGGATACGCTTGTTGGAGGAGTCGCTGGGGGTTCGGGTTTTCACGCGGGAGCGGAACAACATCCAGCTGACGCCCGCCGGGGAGAAGCTGGCCCGCTATGCCGAGCGGATCCTCACTACCTGGAACCGGGCCCGTCAGGAGATTGCCGTTCAGACCGAGGAGGGGATCCTGCTGGCCGTCGGAGGGGCGCCCAGCCTTTGGGACATCCTGCTGCAGGAGTGGTTGCACGCGGTGCATGCCCGCGATCCACACCTGGTGCTCACCGCCGAGGTGCACAGCCCCGACCAGTTGCTTCGGCGCCTGCTCGAGGGGTCGCTGGATCTGGCCTTCACCTTCGAGCCCCCCCAGGCGGCCCGTTTCGCCGTATCGGAAGTGATGTGCATCCCCTTGGTTCTGGTCGCCAGCCGAGCGGGCCTGGGCGTGGAGGCGGCCTTGGGGGAGGGCTACGTCCTGGTGGACTGGGGCAGCTCCTTTGCCGACGCACACGCCCTGCACTTCCCCGATCTCTCCACCCCACGCATGCGCCTTGGGCTCGGGCGGATGGCGTTGGCGTTCTTGCAGGCCCGCGGTGGTGCGGCCTACCTCGCGGAGAGCATGGTGGAGGCTGCCCTGAGCGCGGGGCAACTCCACCGGGTGGAAGGCGCGCCGGTGCTGCACCGCACCGCCTATGCCGTGTATCCCGAGGCGGGCGAACACCGGGCCCTGGTGGAGTCGCTTCTGGGGTATTTCGCGCAGGGCGGAGGCGTCGGCACCGGTTCCAACACCTGCCCATGAACCGTACAGCTTCAGTCCCGCAGTCCGCATGGAGTGCGGCGGGGTGCGGCAAGTGGGGCCCCGTCAATGGGATGCGCGGCGACGCTTATCCACTCGACGTGCCTGGCCCACTTCGCAGCAGGGGCGGCGCATCGGATTGATCCGTTCGGCGCTCTAACGCCAGCTCCAGCCGTTCGCAGTACAGCTTCAGCGCCTTTACCCGCGCGTAGCGCTTGTCGTTGGCCTCGATGAGATTCCAGGGGGCGTATTCGGTGCTGGTGCGCTCGACCATGTCATTGACCGCGTGTTCGTACGCCGCCCATTTGTCGCGGTTGCGGTAGTCCTCCTCGGTGATCTTGTACTGCTTGAAGGGGATCTTCTCCCGCTCGCGAAAGCGTCGCAGCTGTTCGTCCCTGTCGATGTGCAGCCACAGCTTCAGCAGTACGATCCCATGGGCGGCCAGCTGTTCTTCGAAGTCGTTGATTTCCGTGTAGGCACGCATCCACTCGTGCTCATGGGCAAACCCTTCGACGCGCTCGACGAGCACGCGCCCATACCAGCTGCGGTCGTAGATGGTGACGTGTCCGCCGCGGGGAATGTGGCGCCAGAACCGCCACAGGTAGTGGTGGGCACGCTCCTCATCGCTTGGGGCTGCGATGGAGATGATTTGGTAGTTGCGCGCGTCCATGGCGGGGATAATGCGGCGAATGAGCCCTCCCTTGCCCGCGGCATCCCACCCCTCCAGCAGCACTATGCTGGAGACCTTGTGCTGACAGGCGTGTCGCGCCAGCTCGCTCAGTTTTCCTTGCCAGGTGGCGAGCTCGTTCTTGTAGGTTTTCTTCGGCAGCTTTCTTTCAAGATCGAGATGGTGGAGCAGGTTGACCTTGCACGCGTGCTGTTCCAGGTCGGAAATGGGGCGGTAGCGGGGTGCCGGCAGGGGTAGATCGCTGTTTTGGTCCAACCGCTGGCGAATGCGCTCCAGAATGTGGTTGCCAATGGTGATGTCCCGATAGCGCCGGTCGCTGGCGTCGACGATGATCCAGGGGGCGCGGCCGGTGCTTGTCTCCCGCAGGGTGCGCTCGGCCACGGCGCGAAACTGGTCGTACTTCTTGAGGTGCTTCTTGTCCAGCCTCGTGACTCGCCAGGCGGTCTTGGGATCGTTCTCCAACTCTGCGATGCGCTTGCGCTGCCCCTTCCTGCTCAGGTGCAGCCAGAATTTGATGACCAGCGTACCGTCATCGATCAGTGCCGCCTCGAAGGCGTTGATGCGGTGCAAGGCCGCCTCGAGCTGCGCATCGCCGCTGTCGCCGTTGACGCGGCTGGCGATGGGCGCGCTGTACCAGGAGCCGACGTACAGCCCGATGCGTCCACGCGGTGGGAGGGCTCGCCAGAAGCGCCAGTACTCCGGGCGCTCCCGCTCTTCGTCGGAGGGATCTCCAAAGGCGTAGGCCCGCAAGTAGCGCGGGTCCATCCACTCGTTGAGCAGGTTGATGGTCGCCCCCTTGCCGGAACCGTCCACCCCCGAGATGAGGATGATGACGGGAAAGTCAGTCGACTTGAGCTGGTGCTGCGCCACGAGCAGCCCGGTGCGCAGCTCCGGCAAGCGCGTCTCGTACTCTTCCTTGGTGAGCTTATGCCCCAGTTCCGCAACTTCGAACATAATCTTTTCCGGCTTGGCGTGAGCCTCAACTCTAACGCTGGACCGGGGGGCTGCCAACCGGGGGAGGGCGCGGCGCCCTAGAGCACCGACCAGGTAAACCGAAAGATCGCCAATCGCAGCCAAGTTGCGCCGCAGGTGGTGGGGGCAGCGAACCGAGGGTGGATAAGCGCAGCGCAACCACCAATTCGACGCCGCACGGTGGACGCGCTGCGCTTATCCACCCTACATGTTGGGCGCGTCGGATTATCTGTTCGGTGCTCTAGGAGCGGCCGCGCGGTTTGCGGTTGCGCGCCTGGAAGTGGGTGATGGTCTTGACCATTTCACCGTAGGGGAGGTTCTCCACGCCACCGTGGGCGGCCAGTGCCGCTGAGAGCAATCCATGGATGTCGGCCACCGGCTGCTCCTCATTGCCCGGACCTTCGAGGGCTGTGCGCAGCCCCAGCAGGCCGCCGCATTCCACTTTGATCTCTTTGCCGTGGGGCAGCACTTCGTTCAGGTGGGTCATGCGCAGGGCGAACAGGGCCTTTGCCCGCAAGGTCATGAGCACTTGGAGGCATTGCTGCTTGGCGCCAGGTGATTTGCAGGCGACCACTTCGCGCTCGGCGATGAAAACTCGCTGGGCGCGGCTGCAGCCGGCGCAGCGTCGTAGTACCGCCTTGGTGAAGACACAGGGCTGCTCGTTCACCTGGGCGTGAGTGTCTTTGAATTCGCTCTCATCCATGGCCGTGATGCTGCATTGCCGCGAGCATTCGCTGCTTGAAGGTCTCGATCTGCGCTTCGCTGAGCCGCGAGGTGAGCATGGCCAGCTCCTTTTTCGCCGGTTCGCTGCCGCTCATGATGGCCAGCGTCAACCACTGAAAGGCCGCCTCATCGTTCTGCTGAACCAGTACTCCGTCCGCCATGAGCTTGCCCAGCGCATATTGCGCCCGGGTGTTCCCCTGTTCAGCGGCCCGTTGATACCAGCGCAGCATCTCTCCGGCATTGCGCTCCACCCCGTGTCGGCCGAAATGGTGGAACAGCCCCATGGCCATCTGGGCCTCGGCATCGCCCCCTTCGGCGGCCTGGCGGTAGCAGGCCACCGCGCGGTCATCGTCCTGATCGACGCCGTAGCCGGTGGAGTAGAGCCAGCCAAGCGTGCGCTGGGCCTCCGGGACGCCCTGTTCTGCCGCCCGCTCCAGCCACTGGGCGGCCAGGCTGTAGTTCAGCTCGACCCCCTGCCCGTGGGCGTAGAGCATCCCGAGACCGTACTGGGCCTTGGCTTCGCCCGCCTCGGCCTGCTGTTTGAGAGAGTCGATGATCCGCTGTTCGTCGCTGCTGCCCATGTTCTTACTCTAGTTTCGTGGAAGCTGTTCGCTTTGCCCTGCCCCGGGTGTAAACCAGGCCCGCATTCCTCACTCCCTTTTGCTGCGAACCCCGACCCGCTCGCCGGGACGAGGCGCACTCCCTCCGGCGGCTCGATATCGTGTCAGCTGAAGCACCGAACAGGTACGCAACCATCGCCAATCGCAGCCAGATTGCCGCGCAGGTGGCGGGGGCAGGCAGGGTAAACGCATACTTACATCGCTCACAGCACGGCCTTGACGTAAGTATGCGTTTACCCTGCGGGGGCAGGGAACCGGCGTGGCCGCGTCGGAGTTGTCTGTTCGGTGCTCTGGTGGCACTCCGGGCCGTCCGCACGCCGGTCCGGGATCGTGCCCGGAGCACGAGTGACACCAGGGGCGGCGCACGGGAGCCGAACGGGGAGTGAGGTGTCGCGGCCTCACCGTCCCCGTTCGGCTGATTGACGATTATACATAGAGATTTTGTCGGATATTCACTGTTTCAACTTCTGGATGAGTGGCTCGATGAGGTCCATGGGGAGGGGGAAGACGATGGTGGAGTTCTTCTCGCCCGCGATGTCGGTCAGCGTCTGCAGGTAACGCAGTTGCAGGGCCTGGGGCTGCTCCACCAGGATGCGGGCGGCCTGGAGGAGCTTTTCGGAGGCCTGCAGCTCCCCCTCGGCGTGGATGATCTTGGCCCGCCGTACCCGCTCGGCCTCGGCTTGGCGGGCAATGGCCCGGACCATGCTCTCGTCCAGGTCCACGTGCTTGATCTCCACATTCGCGACCTTGATGCCCCAGGCATCGGTCTGCTCGTCGAGGATGGTCTGGATGTCGGCATTGAGCTTGTCCCGCGAGGCCAGCATGTCGTCCAGCTCGTGCTGACCGAGCACCGAACGGAGCGTGGTCTGGGCCAGTTGGCTGGTGGCCTCGTAGAAGTTCTCCACCTGGATGATGGCCCGTTCGGGGTCGATCACCCGGAAGTAGATCACCGCGTTGACCTTCACCGAGACGTTGTCCCGGGAGATGACGTCCTGGGTCGGCACGTCCATGACGATGGTGCGCAGGTCCACCCGGACGATCTGCTGCACCATCGGGATGACCAGGACGAGCCCGGGCCCCTTCACCCGCCAGAAGCGCCCCAGCATGAAGATCACCCCGCGCTCGTATTCCCGCAGGATGTGGATGGCGCTGAAGATGAGCAGCGCGATGAAGGCTATCAGGATATATCCGAAATAATTAAGCATCTCCCTCTCCTCGCCTCTTCCCCTCCTCGGGGCTTACCTTCAGGTGCAGTCCATCGATGGCCGTGACACGGACCCTCTGTCCCGCCGCAAGGGGCACATCGCTGCGGGCCCTCCAGAGCTCGCCGTGTGCCCTCACCAACCCTTCACCCTCGAAACCCTCCATCACCTGGGCCGGCGCCCCCACCATTTGTTCGCGACCGCTCACCACCGGGCGATGGCGGGCCTTGAACAGCAGGCCAAGGAGCAGAATGAACAGCACGGCGCTGAACAGCGCCACCGCGCCGATGAGGGCGATGGAGATCCCGAAGCCGGGGGCCTCCGTGTCCACGAGGATGATGGAGCCGATCACAAAGGCGATGACGCCGCCGATCCCAAGGGCCCCAAAGCTGGGCGCAAACGCCTCCGCCACCATGAGCGCCACCCCGAGCAGGATGAGCCCCACCCCGGCGTAGTTCACCGGCAGCACCTGGAAGGCGTAGAGGGCGAGCAGCAGGCAGATGGCACCGACCACCCCGGCGACGATGGTGCCGGGGTTGGCAAATTCCAGGATGAGGCCGTAAATGCCGATGAGCATCAGGATGTAGGCGACGTTGGGATTGGTGATGACCGCGAGGACTCGGCTCCGCCAATCGGGCTCCAAGTGCCGGATCACCATCGCGGAGGTCGCGAGGGTCCGCTCCTCACCCATCACCAGGACCGTGCGCCCGTCGAGTTGGTCCAGCAGGTCTTCATAGCTGGTGGCGACCAGATCGATGACGTTCTCCTCCAAGGCTTCGCGCGCCTCCAGGCTGGCGGCCTCCCGCACCGCCTTCTCCGCCCACTCGGCATTACGCCCCCGCAGACGGGCCAGTCCCTGAATATAGGCCACCGCATCGTTCACCGCCTTGCGGGCCATGTCGTCGCCTGCAGGGGCGGTCGTCTGCTCCTCTCCCGGCTCCCCCCCGTCGGGGCCGGAGCCCAGGGGGGCAATCTGCACGGGGGTGGCGGCACCCAGGTTGGTGGCCGGGGCCATGGCCGCCACATGGCTGGCGTAGAGGATGTAGGTTCCGGCGCTGGCCGCCCGGGCGCCGTTGGGATAGACGAAGGTCACCACCGGGATGGGTGAGGCGAGGATATCGCGGATGATGTCGCGCATGGAGGAGTCCAGCCCCCCGGGCGTGTCCATGCGCAGGATGATGAGCCGGGCGCCGTCCTCCACCGCCGATGCCATGGCGCGGTGGAGGTAATCGCGCGTGGCCGGGCCAATGGGCCCGTCGATGTCCAGCCGCACGGCAAACCGACCGGGGGCCGTATCGGGCTCCTGGGCCATCATGCCTGCTGGCCAACACCAGAGCAGGAGAAGCGTGAGCAGAAAGGGCCGCATGGTCGTGGGGTGGCTGCCGGTAAAGTTCAGAATAAACCGCCTCGTGTGAGTGCGCCACACGCAGGGTAGACGCATACTTACCCGAGAGCGATGTAAGTCCTTGAAAGCAGGTCGTCGGCCGCATGGACGCGGCCGTCGAGCGTACAGGGATGTATTCCAGCGGTACCTGCTTTCAAGGACTTACATAGCTCACAGCACGGCCCTAACGTAAGTATGCGCTCGCCCTGGCGCCACACGGAGCTAACCGAATCCGTCCCCAATTTCACTGTTGCGAGGGGCGCCACGCTGCCAACGGATCGGCATCGGCGGCAGAGCCGTTGCGGGAATGCGGGCTAGTGCCATTTCCTTTCTGTTTCGCTATGGTATGAGGTTCGGAGGAGTCTCATCACCAGCAAAAAAGAGAGCAACAATGTTCCAGAAACTCGGTATTGTCCTTACCTTGTCCTTCAGCGCTGTGGCCGCGGCCGAGCGGGGGCCGGCGGTCCCCGACTACCCTGTCGAGCAGGTGGCGGCCCACACTTATGTGATCCATGGCCCGGTGGGCTATCCCTCGCCGGAGAACCAGGGGTTCATGAATAACCCCGCCTTTGTCGTCACCCCGGCGGGCGTGGTGGTGGTCGATCCCGGCTCCTCGGTGCAGACTGGGGAGATGGTGCTTCGTCAGGTGCGCAGGATCACTGACCGGCCCATCGCCGCGGTGCTCAACACCCACGCCCATGGGGACCACTGGCTTGGCAACCACGCCATCCGCGAGGCCGAACCGTCAGTGCCCATCTATGGCCATCCCAACATGATCGCCGCGATCGAAAAGGGGGTGGGCCACACCTGGGCCGACAACATGCTGCAGCTCACAGAGGGGGCGACGCGCGGGACCGAGGTGGTCGGCCCCAACCATGCCGTGGACCACGGTGATGTGCTGACCTTCGGACAGGTGGACTTCCGGTTCCACTATGCAGGGACCGCCCACAGCACCTCGGACGTGATGATCGAAGTCCCGACGGAGAAGGCGGTGTTTCTCGGTGATAATGTGAACAATCAGCGCATCGTGCGCATGGACGACGGTACCTTCGCGGGGAACATCGCGGCCATTGACATGGCGCTCGGGGTACCGGGTGAAGTGTTCATTCCCGGTCACGGCCGCACCGGCGATCGCTCCATCGTCCAGGCCTACCGGGATTATCTGGACAGCTTGCAAGCCGAGGTGGCCAGGTTTTACGAGGAGGGACTCAGTGACTTCGAGATGAAACCGCGGGTGGCCGAGGCGTTGGCGCGTTTCAGGGAGTGGCCCGGCTTCGACGATGAGTTGGGCAAGCACATCAGCCTTTCCTATCTGGAGATCGAGGCCAAGGCCTTTCAGTGATCACCCGGGGGGCTGCTTGAGGCAGCCCTCCCTCACCCGCTGTAACCAGCTAAGGAAACCCTGATTAGTTTTGCTTTCGTCGCTCCCGCCCTCGATTAGGGCATTCGAGGGCAGGCCTCGCGGGCATGACGAATTAATCGGCGTTCACCCAACGCCCGGGTGGAGCCCGGAACAGTCCGGGATTACGAAGTGTGAATGCCTTGGCAGTACCGCAGCCCACTCCTTCAGCCCGGCCTCAGGGTCTCCAGCGCGTCGCGCGCAATCTCCCGCACCTCGGGATGGGGGTCGTTCAGGCAGCTCTCCAGGGCGGGAAGCGCCATGGGGGCGCCGCTCAGTCCCAGGTAGTGGCAGGCGTCACCGCGAACACGGTGGTCTTCGTCGGCTGCAAGCCGCAGGAGTTCGGGGACGAGGGCCTGGAGCGCGGCGGTGCCCGCATACGACTCCAGCACTGCACTGGCGCCGAGACGTACCTGCATGGGGGCTGCCGGGTCGGCGACCAGGGGCAGCAGCCGCGCGAGCTGGGTGGGATCCTCCGCCAAGAAGGCCTCCGCACGATCGAGCTCCCCCTCCCCCAGCAAAGTGGCCAAGTAGTCCGTGACGGCTTCCGGCTCAGAGACCCGCTCGGCCCACCGTCTCAGGGCGGCCGGGGTCTGCGCCCCCTCGAGCTTAAACGGCCCGAGGCGGGTCCAGGGGGCCATGCGCACGTTCAGTGCCGCCGCCCGCTCGGGATGGACAGCCACGTTCACCACTTCCAGGGTACCGATCAGCCCCTCCTTGACGAGGTCGGCGAGCCCCTGCAGGACCACCGGGCAGTGGGGGCAGCCGGGGGCGATGAAGAGCAGGGCATCCGGTGGGAGGGAGTTGTTGGCGTTGCTCATGATTCGTTTCACCACGTTGGGTACTCAACCGCAGCGCCACCAGTATAACGGGTTTGAGCCGGTGGCCGGGTTCTGGTGTAGACTGGCTGCTATCTCTCGTCGTTAGGCGCGATTTCCACAGAATTCATGGGAGAACGTTCATGAGGCAACAGCAGCTCTCCAAGGAGGAACAGATCCTCCGTGCGGTGAAGAAGGTGCTCACCGAAGTGATCAAGGACACCGCCACCGCCCCGGGGATGAAGCATCCCCTCTCCGAGCCCACCATCAACGGCTTGCGGGACTGCCTCGTCCTGATCAGCAACCGTGAACACGAGCTGGCCGAAGCCGCGGATCGGCCGAGGACCGAGCGGCCGCACTTTACCGACGAACCGAAACCGCAAGGCGACGTGGTGGTGCCGTTGCACGCCATCTCTCGGCCCAAGAAGAACGATTAGCGCACCGAACAGATCGATCCGATGTGCCAAGCACGCAGGATGGACAAGCGCAGCACATCCATCATTCACGGCCGTGACCCGGTGGATGCGCTGCGCTTGTCCACCCTCTCGCCGGTTCGCCGTCCTCCCACTTGCGGGGCGATCCGGCGGCGATTGGCGACTTTTCCGTTTGTCTATTCGGTGCTCCAGGCGTCCTACCGAATGCCTGTCTGCTCGCCCTGGACCCTGTAGTGCTCATCCACCAGACGCTGGACATTGCGCGCGCCTTCCAGGGTTTCGAGCGCGCCCGCCACTCCGGCCAAGGGGGCGGCAGTGGGCTCCGTCACCGGCGGCCGGCTCCCCGGCACTTGTTGTGGAAGGCGCGCCATGAGGTTTGCATCGGGGTCGATGATCTGCAGCTCGTAGGACATGCCCTCCGGCGGAGGCTCGTTGCTGAACTGCCACTGTCCCTGCGCATCCTGCCATCGGTAGACAGAGACGGGGCCTGCATCCGGCGCGCCCAGAGTGGGGAGTGGGGGGGCAGGCAAGGTCAGCTTGCGCCAGTCGAGAAGCGGTTTGCCCTCCCGCAGCGGCAGGACAAAGGGGAGTGCAGCGGCTGCGACGAGCAACAGCAGAAAGCTGCTGGCGACGATCCTGAACGACGATTTCATACAGACCTCCATGCGTCCGGCATTGGGCGCAAGGATACCCTGTCGTTACTCGCCCGCCCAGCATGCACGAGATTCGCTTTTTCCTGAACATCCCTGCCGAGCGCTTTGTGGAGTACTACCGCGGCGTTCGTCAGGTGCAAACCACCAGTGTGGATGGCCGCCGCATTCAGTTCCCGGCCAACATTCTGCAGCCGTATGTGACGCGGGAAGGCGTGCATGGCGAGTTTGTGCTACAACACGATGACAGACACCGCCTGATTGCACTCAAAAGAATAGGGGACCTGCCCCGATAATGGAGAGGGGGAACGTATCCGTGAGGACCGATTTGCGCGCACTCATCCGTTGGACGAGAGATGTGGTGTTGATTGCACTGCTCATCTTCGGCGCACGCTCCGTCGTGGCCGACTGGAATCACATCCCCAGCGGATCCATGAAACCGACGCTCCTGGAGGGGGACCTCATTCTGGTCAATCGCCTCGCCTATGACCTGAAATTCCCGTTTACCACCTGGCACCTGTCGCGGTGGGCGGAGCCCGGGCGAGGGGAGATCGTGGTCTTCGATTCCCCTGCGGATGGTCGACTGCTGGTGAAGCGGATCATCGGGGTGCCGGGCGATACCATCGAGATGCGGCAGAATGCGCTGTGGGTGAATGGGGAGGCCGTTCCCTACGGACCGCCTGATGGCCGGTGGGTGGCGGCCCTCTCCGACGTGGAGCGGCAAGGGTATGCCTTCGCCGCCGAGCGGCTCCCCGAAGGTGAGCATGCCGTCATGCTCTCCCTGGCCCACTCGACCGTTCCCACCTTCGGTCCCGTGCAGGTTCCTGCCGGCAACTACCTGATGCTGGGGGACAATCGCGACAATAGCGCCGATTCCCGCTTTTTCGGGCTCGTGTCCCGCGCCGACATCAAGGGGCGCGCATCGAGGGTCATCCTCTCCCTGGACCCGGACCACTACTACCTGCCCCGCGCGGAGCGGTTTTTCGACCAACTACTCTGACGTCCAGCGCGAGAGGAGCTGGTGCAACGCTGGCCGCATCCGCTGCACGCACTGGTAGCCCTCGTCGATGGCTTCGGCGGCGCGGTCGAACTCGAGCAGGCCGAGGTGGCTCAGGCTGGGGGAGAGCAGCAGGTCGGGAGGATCGCCGGCCATGCGGCTGCGGGTGATCCGGTCCTGCATGATGTTGATGGCACTGGCCAGCACTTCGAACAGCCCCGGCGGGGTGTGGGCGTCCTCCCGCTCCTTGCGCCAGGCCATCAGCGCCTTCTCGCGCAGGTTCAGTTTGTCGAGGAACTGACTGAACAGGTCGCGCTCTTCGGGCAGGGGTTTCGCTGGCACCTCCCGCGGCAGCAGGTGGCGACCGACGATACCCCCATTCAGATTGACCGCGATGATCACCTCTGCCCCCATGGCGCGACAGAGGGAGACCGGGACCGGATTCACCAACCCGCCATCCACCAGCAGACGGCCATCGGTGCGGGCCGGTGAGAACAGTCCGGGCAAGGCGATGGAGGCTCTGACGGCATCGAGCAGGCGCCCTCGCTGCAGCCACACTTCCTGCCCGTTGGCGAGATCGGTGGCCACCGCCGCGTATGGCCGGCTCAGGTTCTCGATATCCACGTCCCGGATGGTATCGCGAAAGGAGGCCATCAGGGTGTCCCCTTCGATGAGGCCTCCTGAAAGCCGCACATCCATCAGTCGTACCACATCCCAGAAGTTCAGGCCGCGGACCCACGTTTCCAGCACCTCCAGGTTGCCGCTGACGTAGGCGGCGCCCACCAGTGCCCCGACGGAGGTGCCCGCCACGATGTCCGGTTCGATCCCCTCTTCCGCCAGGGCCCGCAGCACGCCGATGTGCGCCCATCCGCGGGCCGAGCCACTGCCTAACGCCAATCCAATTCGCATCGAAGTACGTTCCGGTGGAAAAATTCAGGAGGTGCGGCGCCCGGTCCCCCGGATCGCCAAATGCGCTCCCGGTCCAGCACGCAAGTGGGCCATTATAGAAACGCCCGGGAGCAAGTGCATACACACCGGCGGTGTGATTGGGTACCATCCTCCCATGGAGAGAAGAATCTGGTCCAGGGTGTTTACCTTTGTTGGCTTGCTGCTCTGGGCGGCGCTGGCGTCGCCCCAGCCCGGGGAGGTGTTCGAGGACGCCCCCCTCACGGATGCGGTGCAGTACCCGCCGTGGTTCCGACTGAGTTTCCTGGACTTGCGCGAGGACCTGCAGGAGGTCGCGGCAGCGGGCAAGAGGGGGCTGGTCGTCTACTTCGGCCAGAAGTACTGCCCCTACTGCAAGGCAATGATGGAAAATGATTTCGGCCGCCCCGACATCGAACGCTACACCCGCCATTACTTCGAGGTGGTTCCCATGGATATTCACGGCGACCGCCAGGTCATCGATCTCGCCGGCCGCGAGTGGACTGAGAAGAGCCTCGCCGATCACGAGAAGACCACCTTCACCCCCTCCCTTCTCTTCTACGACACCGAGGGACGGGAGGCGTTGAGGCTGCGGGGTTACTATCCCCCTTACAAGTTCCGCGCCGCCCTGGAGTATGTGGCCTACGGCCACTATCGGCGGGAGAGCTTTCGTGACTACCTGGAGCGGGCCGACCCGCCCTTCGCCTTCGAACTGGGCGGTATGAACGAGGCGGACTTCTTCGCTGCCCCGCCCCACAATTTCGATCGCAGCCGGCGCGCGGGCGAGCGACCGCTGGCGCTCTTTTTCGAACAGCGGGATTGCCACTCCTGCGACGTGCTGCACACCGCCCCCCTCCAGAGTGGTGACATCCTCGCCCTGATGGAGGGCTTCGATGCCGCGCAGCTGGATATCTGGGCGGACACGCCGGTGATCACCCCATCGGGAAACCGCACCTCCAGCCGGGAGTGGGCGCGGGCGCTGGGCCTGTTTTATACCCCTACCGTGATCTTCTACGACCTGGATGGCGGCGAAATTCTCCGTGTGGATTCGGTCGCCCACTTCTACCGGCTGAGGCGTGCTCTGCGCTACGTCCTCAGCGGGGCGCACCGGGAAGGGATCCCTCTGCAGCGTTGGGACGGTGGATATGCCAATGGAGAGGATTGAACGGTTGCTCGAAATCATGGCGCGGTTGCGCGACCCGGAGGCGGGATGCCCCTGGGATCGTGCGCAGACCTTCGCTACCATCGCCCCCTACACCGTTGAGGAGGCCTATGAGGTGGCCGACGCCATCGAGCGGGGCGCCATGGTCGACCTGAAGGAAGAGTTGGGTGATCTGCTGTTCCAGGTGGTGTTTCACGCCCGAATGGCACAGGAGCTCGGTCATTTCGACTTCCACGACGTCGTGGAGACGCTCAACGATAAGATGGTCCGGCGTCATCCCCACGTCTTCGGCGCAAGCCGCATCGAAGATGCGGCTGCACAGACCGCCGCCTGGGAGCGACAGAAGGCGGATGAGCGGGCCGCCAAGGTCGACGCCGGCCAGCCTCACAGCGTGCTGGACGGGGTGGTCCGCAGCCTGCCGGCCCTGGTGCTGGCGGAGAAGCTCCAGAAGCGGGTCGCGCGGGTTGGTTTCGATTGGAGCGGCCCGCAGGAGGTCCTGTCCAAGCTCGACGAGGAATTGGGCGAGCTGGAGCAGGCGCGGGCGCTCGGGGAACGCGAAGCGGTGGCCGCCGAGATCGGTGATCTCCTCTTCACGGTGGTGAACCTGGCCCGGCACCTGGATGTGAAGCCCGAGGAGGCGTTGCGCGGGACCTGCAACCGTTTCGAGCAGCGCTTTCGCAGTGTGGAGAGGCGCTTGGCCGAGCAGGGGAGCTCGCCCCAGGAGGCCAGCCTGCAGCTCATGGATGCCTTGTGGGAGCAGAGCAAAGAGGAAGAGTCAGGGTGAACGCATACTCACGCAAGAGCGGTGTAAGTTTTTGAAAGCAGGTCGTCGGCCGCATGGACGCGGCCGTCGAGCGTACAGGGATGTATTCACAGCGGACCTGCT
>JAWLHA010000074.1:0-20281 GCA_041690535.1 Gammaproteobacteria bacterium
CGGAGGACATTGAAAAACTGCTCCCCTACAGCCTTTCGCCTGCGGACCTTACTTGATTATCCGAGCGCCTAGAAGGGTGGGGTTAATTGGGCGCTTACTGTGTACTCTTTGCCAGAGACGATACCAGACGGAATAGTGTAGAGCTGCGCAATCGATTCGCCATCAAGCGAATTGAACGCATCACGATAGCGATCAAGGAAATTATGAATTTCTGTGAGCATCATACGTCTGGCGCCCAACGCCGCGGTTCACCCGACCGCAAAAGCGGCCATACCAATGCCGAAATGTGCCCGAAAACCGCGCGGCTTTTGCGGGTCGGGTGCAACCGATTGTTCGGGCACTTTCATCGGGCTCCCATTATGACTCCCTTTGGAACCGCTCGACCTCTGCTTCAATACCCTCGCACGTCTTTGCGATGCTCTCGTTCATTTCGCCAAAAACGCGAAACAGGTCCTCAAATGCCTCCGCATTCATTTCTCGATGAAGGCGCAGTGCTATCTCGACCTTTTCTCTAAACTGCCGCTGCGTCCCGTTAAGAATCATCGTTGGCGTAACCAAAGTGTCTGGCAAGTTGTAGAGAGGAATTGTCGCGATCGAGTCGCCTAGCCTACGAATCTCCCCCAAATCGAAGTAGATTTCACCGTCTGCAATCTTGTGAATAGTTTCGCGATCTTTGAGTTGGCGCGTGCTAAAAGAAATAGCCTTAGCGCAGTTCGCGGCAAGGACCGACAAAGTTTTTGCGAGTTCTAGACGCGCATGACGTTGCTCCATTTGATGCATTTTCATTGCGCTTTTGTGCTGCGCCCGAGACTGCAAAATTGCAATCCCTGCAGCGGCAATAATTGCCAAGACCGAGCCAACGGCCTGTACCCACGCAGCCCATTCCGAATTTGTCAAACCACTCATATCGTTAGTTACCATTTCACAAGCGGGGCCATCACGCAGCTTCTTTCACAGCCGAACGCTGCCGGTAACCCGCGCCGCCCTGGCTCTGTCCGCGAAGCGCCGCAAGCTTTTTCTGCATCGGGTGTACCGGCTTGTTATGTACGACATCGTTCATTGTGGTACTCGGTCTACCGAGCCGCCATGACTTGCTTCATACCGGCGCTTGTAGTCTGCCGCCCATGCCACGGTCTTTCGGTCCTCCTTTTCGAGAGTGGAAAAGTCAGTTTTGGCCCGAGACTCGAAATTTTTCAGGCGACTCGAAAGGTGGGTAATCGGCTTGATTAGGGAAATGTTTCTGAGAGGCAGGCCGTGGCAGGGGACCCGGTGGGCAAATAGGACTCGCGGCGAGCTCCTTTCGTACCGCATCAACCATCTTCGTCGTCCCTGTGGTGGCCGGAAAAGCTCCAATCTAGCGCCAAATCGGGCCAAGATCCACAGTCTGGACGCGCGCAGCCCCAGCCCGCGACGGGGCGCCGGTGTCGCACGGCAGACGCCGCTCTCATCAAATCTCTTACGGCATCACGGCGATCAGGCGTCTCTTGGCGGCTCGTCTCATCTGTTTGATCGCGTACTCCCGCTTGGCCGCGTCGGACCTGCTGCCGACTTCCTCCTGATAGACCAAACGTACGGGCCGCCGGGCACGGGTGTACTTCGCCGCCAGTCTGTCGCTGCCGTTGTGTTCCTCGATCCGGCGCGCCACGTCGGTGGCGATGCCGGTGTAGAGGGTGCCGTCAGCGCAACGGACGATGTACACGTGCCAGGCGGCCACGGGGTTCAGTCACCGTCGTGCTCGCCGCCACTGCCGCCGGCGATCATGCGCTTCAACGCTTCCACCTCGGCACGAAGCTCTTCCACCTCTGCTTCGAGCCGGTCGATGCGGTCGCGCCCGGGGGGGGCGGTGTGGGCAATGGGGGCGGCGGCTTCCTGCGTTTCCGCCGCCTCCACCTCGCCGCTGAAGAGGTGGGCATAGCGCGACTCCCGCCGGCCGGCCTCCCGGGGCAGGCGCGCGACGAAGGGGCCGTCGTCCCGCTCCCTGAGGTGGCTGAGGGCGGCCTCGACCTCGTGCACATCGGCGAAGGGGGCCATGCGGCTGGCGCGGCTGCGCAACTCGCCCGGGGTCTGGGGGCCGCGCAACAGCAGTTCACACACGATCGCCAGCTCCTGGGCCGAGAAGTGCAGCTTGCCGAATTCGGTATTGCAGAAGCGGTGGACGTACTTCGGCACCCGACTGCCGAATCCCGTCTTCTCGCTCACCAGGTATTTCTTGATGAGCTCATCCACGGTGGCCTGCACGGTGGCCTCGTCCAGCTGCATGACCGGGTCGCGGTTGCTTTTCTGGTTGCAGGCGTTGGTGAGGGCGTTGAGGGAGAGGGGGTATTGATCGGGGGTGGTGATCTCTTTTTCGATCAGGCAGCCGATGACACGCGCTTCGTAAGGAGTCAGTTCGATGTCCATGCACGATTTCCTTTGGTAAGTCCTCCCGATGGAGGTCGGTCTCACGCTCTGAGGCAGGGCCCGACGCGTCGGGCCCGCAGGTGCGGCTTTAGGCGCATTGCGCCGCGGCACCGAAGCCTGCTCACGGGCCGGTGCGTCCCGCCCTCGGAACTCAGGCCCGGGAGATGTACTCCCCGCTTTCGGTGTTCACCTTGATGACTTCCCCGGGGGTGAGGTACTCGGGCACCTGCACCACCAGGCCGGTGCTCAGGGTGGCGGGTTTGCTGCGGGCGGCGGCCGAGGCCCCCTTGATGCCGGGCGAGCACTCCGCGATGGCCAGGGTCACGGTGGCGGGCAACTCGATGCCGAGCAGCGTCTCGTCGCTGATGATGGCGTAGATCCCCTCCAGCCCCTCGCTGATGTACGGCAGTTCCTCCTCCAGGTCCGCCTCGGGCACCACGTACTGCTCATAGGTCTCGCTGTCCATGAAGGTGCAGCCGTCGGCATCCCGGTACAGGAGCTGGACCGGCCGGCGGGTGATCTCCACCGTCTCCACCACCTCGTCGCCCTTGAAGCTGCGCTCGAACTTCTGCCGGGAGACCACGTCGTGACCGCGGACCTTGTAGAGGGTGTTGCCGCTGCGCGAGACGGCGCTCTGGACCTGCACCTGCTTGACCACGATGTTGCGGCCGTCCAGGAGCATGACGACTCCCTTCTTCAACTCATTCGCTTTCATTGAATCCTCATGCTGTCGAAAACCGAGCCCCGGGCCGGGATGAGCAATCATGCACAGGGACGGGCGGGAATTGAAGGGGCAACGTAACTACTCACCCTCCTGTCATTCCCGCGAAGGCGGGAATCCAGTGTGGTCAAGGCTGAAAAGGTATAAGACTGCTTGATCTTCCCTGCGCAAGTGGAGGACACCACTCGTTCAGTTGTCACTTTTCTGGATTCCCGCCTTCGCGGGAATGACCGTTTAGGGGGGGCGAGTAGTTACGGGGGGGCAACTTACCCAGGGTGCCTGGCGGAGATGAGGATGTTTCGGGGCGTCACCTCCCGGGGGCAGAAGGTACCGATCGATATCCCGTAGCCCTGCTCCTCCAGATAAGTGGCCAGGTCCAGCACCAGCCACACCTCGATGGCCCGGCGAAAGGCCGCGCGCACCAGATTCAGACGCATGGTCTCCCGCTGCCGTTCCCAGCCGTGGGCCTCCAGGGCCGCCCAGGCCACCCCCGCCGGGAGCGCGACCCCTTCCCGGGCCGCAAAGGCGCGGCAGAAGCCTTCGAAATCGAGCGTCAGCCACTGCTTGTGGATGGGGTTGGCGGGGACGTAGCGGTCTTCTCCGCTCGCCTGGCGGCGCAGCCGGTCGAACCCGAGCTTCCACGCCATCTCCCGGTCGCGGCGGCGCACCTCGCGGGGCAGCGCCGTGACCGTCTCGGTGACGGCCAGCCGGAGATCATCCCGTTCAAGGCGCAGCGATGCCCGGCGCGACAGGGGCACATACCGCTCCTCCACCGCATGGTGATAGCAGCAGGGCACCACGTCCAGGGCGGCCACCCCCGCGCCGGCCCCTCGGCGCAGGAGGGTGCGATGCAACTCGCCACAGGCATGCAGGGCGACGGCGTGGTGCCGGCCCAGGCAATCGGCCGTGGCCGGGGCAAGCGCATCGGCCACGGTGAAGTGTTGCCGCACCCCCACCCGCTCGGCCAGCTGCATCCCTTCGGCGCAGAGGGCGGGATCATGGTCCACCGTCACCACGGCGGTCCCCCACTGGGCCCCCAGCACCCGCCCCAGGTGCCCCTTGCCGCCACACCACTCCACGAGCGGTGCGCGGATGGGGCCGAGGGCCCCGGCAAAGGCCCGGATCTGACGCCACTTGCGTCCCGGGATCCCCCACTCCAGGTGGGGGCCTGGCTCGGGCACGGAGCGCGCGGGGTGCTCCGGGAGGGTGGTGATCGCCGCCACAGGCGCCATGGAGGGCACGTGGGCGGTGATCAGCGCCATCAGCGCGCCGGTGTCCTGCGAGAGGTGCCCCAGCTCGGCCTCGCCGAGCCCCAGCAGCTGCTCGGTGAGGGCGGGCAGCACAAGGGTCCACGCCGGGCGGGCCTCCTTGAACGGCTGCGGCCGCCACAGCCAGGCGTGGGCTTCGAGCAGTCGGTCCAACCGCTCGAAGCGGTCGGCCAAGGTGGTGGGGTGTTGCAGTTCGGCGAGCGGCATGGCGGCGCATTGTACCTTCGACCCCGGAGCGTGCGTAAGACGGCGGTCCGCCGTTTCGCCTCTTTCAAGGCCTGATATCGCTCACCACACGGCCCGTGAGGGTAACTATTCAGCCGTTCCACCGACCTGTCGCCTCTCCTCGGTAGGAGCCCAGCCCTCTGGGCGATTGCTGCGCGAGCTTTACCGATGCAATCGCCCAGAGGGCTGGGCTCCTACGTGAGGCACTCGGGCTGTTGGGTCTGAATAGTTACCCGTGGGTAGCTAAGCCCTGACCCTGAGGGCCCTTCGGTCGCGGGAGGGGGCATCGATCCCGTAGAATGCCCCGCACTTTTCCAATCGTGTGTATCCCGGATGAGAGATCTGTTCCACAACGGCAAGAACGAACCCAGCGCCTTGGAGGCCCAGTACGAGGCCCAGCGCATCGCGTTTGCTCCCGTCATCTTTCAGGCGGCGCGCGCGCTCCGTGACCTGGGCGTGCTGCTTGCCCTGGAGCGAAGCCGCGGCGGATTGACGCTTGCCGAACTCATGGAGCAGACCGCTCTTTCCGAGTACGGCCTCGAGCTGTTGCTCGAGACCGGGATGAGCGCCGACATCGTCTATCGGGAGAACGACCGCTGGTTCCTGACCAAGACCGGCTGGTTCCTCCTCAAGGATGAGATGACCAACATCAATATGGATTACAACCACTACGTCAACTACAAGGCCCTCTTCCACCTGGACGAATGCATCAAGGAGGAGCGCCCGGTGGGTCTCAAGGAGTTCGGCGACTGGCCGGTGATCTATCCCGGTCTCTCCAGCTTGCCGGCGAAGGTCCAGGAGAGCTGGTTTCGCTTCGACCACTACTATTCCGATTCGGCCCTCAAAGTGGCGCGGGACAGGGTGTTGGCCGAAGGGCCAGGTCGCATTCTCGAGGTGGGGGGAAATACCGGCAACTTCTCCATCTCCCTCGCCGAGCACAGCGACTCGATGGCCATCACCCTCCTCGACCTGCCCGAGCAGATCGCCTTGGTGGAGAAGAACCTTGCGAACAGGGGCCTTGAGGGCCGCGTTCGCACCCTGGCAGCGAATATCCTGGATGCGGCGCCCATCGAGGGCGAGTACGACCTGATCTGGATGAGCCAGTTCCTGGATTGCTTCAGCAAGGCCGATATCGTCGCGATCCTCAGCAAGGCCAAGGCGGCACTGAGCGAGGGGGGCCGAATCATGATCATGGAGCCGCTGTGGGACCGCCAGCGGTTCGAGACCTCCGCCTACTGCATCATCAACACCTCGCCCTACTTCACGGCGATGGCGAACGGCTGCAGCAAGATGTACAGCCTGGCGGATTTCGAGCGATGCATCGCCGAGGCGGGACTTGCCCTCACCGAAGTGGCCGACGGGATCGGCATCTGCCAGACCATCATGACCTGTCGCCCGGGGTGAAGCTCGCACCAGAGCTTGCCCTTCCCGCTGGAGCGAGTGGGGGCCCGCACCGAACAGACGGATCGACGCGGCTTTCGGGAGCGTACACGGATGTATTCACAGCGCACCTGTCTTCAAGGACTTACATCGCTCACAGCACGGCCGTGATGTGAGTATGCGTTCCCCCTGTGGCAGGGCGCTTATTGTGGGTTTCAGGACGTTCTCGGTATTATCTTGGCCGCGGTGCAAACCGCAGACCGTAACTACTCACCCGCATCCGTCATTCCCGCGAAGCCTGCCCCCGAGCGCTTTAGTCGGGGGGCGGGAATCCAGTGCTGGACTTCAGAGGGCCAGGGGTATTGGGCTGGGTGCCTTATGGATTCCCGCCTTCGCGGGAATGACGAACAGTATCGAGTGCGGTGAGCCTGGACCGCATCCTAATTTGCATAAGCGGGAGGCAGTCGGGGGCGAGTAGTTACCGCAGATCAATATAAAAATGAAGAGGGAGTTGCTCTTATGAAGCATTCGTTGTGGAGAATTTTGCTTGTTGTTTCCTTTTTGGGCTTGGCCGCGTGTCGCACCGCGCCGGTCTACAACATCGAGGAGATGGCGGTCGTTTCCAGCATGGAGAAGGCCTTGAGCGCCGAAGAGGTGAAGAAGGCGATCATCGTCGCGGGCGCCAGCCTCGGCTGGCAGATTCGCACGGTGAAGGAGGGCGAACTGCTCGGAACCCTTCAGCTGCGCGATCACATGGCCCAGGTCGATATCAAGTATTCAGACAAGTCCTACAGCATCCTGTACAAGGACAGCAACAACCTGAACTACGACGGCACCAACATCCACAGCAACTACAACGGCTGGGTCCAGCGCCTGCAGCAGACCATCAGCGCGCACTTGTCGGCCCTGTAATCGCCACGGGCGAGACTTCGGTCTCGCCCGCCTCCCCTACATGCTGCCCTTGGTTAAGAATGTACCTGGTCGCGATGCAGACGACCGTTGCTCCGCGCCCTACTCCCGCCCCAGCAACGCCCTCACCAAACCCTGCGGGTACAGCGCCCGGCTGAGCAGTTTCCAGGCCACCATGCGGACGATGAGCGCAATGTCATGGACCGGCCGGAAGTGGCTCGGGCGCGCGTCTTCGGGATAGCACGAGACGATGGGGACGGTCGCGAAGCGGAACCCGCGCCGCGCCAGTTCGATGAGGATCTCGCTCTCGAACACGAAACCGCCTCTCAGGCGCTGGGGAATCGCCCTCGCCGCCTCCGCCGGATAGAGGCGGTAGCCGGACTGGGAGTCGCGGATCGGACGGCCGGCCGCCCAAGAGACCCAGAAGTCGGCGAAGCGGTTGGCGAACAGCCGGGCCCTCGGCGCGTTTTCGGTGTTGCGGGTGCGCGCGCCGATGATCACCCGCCCAGGGTGCGCCCGCGCCGCCTCCAGCAGCCGCGGAATGTCCTCGGGGGCGTGCTGACCGTCGGCATCCAGAGTCACCACCGCCTCCGCCCCCTCCTCCAGGGCACGCTGCATGCCGCGCCGCAGGCTGGCCCCCTTGCCGCTGTTGGTGGTGTTGCGCAGCAGGACCACCTCCAGCCCTTGCAGCTGCTCGGCCGTCCCGTCGCTGGAGCCATCGTCGACCACGATGACCGCCACCCCCTGGGCCAGGGCGCGGGCCGCCACGGCTTGGATGGTGCGCGCCTCGTTGAAGGCCGGGATCACAACCGCCGCGCGCATCACGCCATCGCTCCGTTGACGCCGATGCACTGGCCGGAGACATAACCGGCGATGTCAGAGGCGAGAAACGCCACCAATCCGGCCACCTCCTCCGGGGTGCCGGCCCGCTGGGCCGGGACCAGCTGCTTGATGGTCGCCGGGTCGAACACCTGCTCGGTCATGCGCCCGACGATCACCCCCGGGGCCACCGTGTTGACCGTGATCCCGCGCGAGGCCAGCTCCAGGGCCAGCGACTTGCCGGCCGCATGCAACCCCGCCTTGGCCGCTGCGTAGTTGGCCTGGCCGCGGTTGCCCAGGACCCCCGCCACCGAAGAGATGTTGATAATGCGGCCCCAGCGGGTGCCCATCATCGGCAGCAGCAGCGGCCGGGTGACGTTGTAAAAGCCGTTCAGCGAGACGTTGACCACCCCGTGCCACTGCTCGGCGCTCATGCCGGCCAGGGGGGCATCGGCATGGACCCCGGCATTGTTGACCAGCACCTGGATGGGACCGCCCGCCAGTAAGGCCTCCAGCGCCGCGGCGGCGCCCGCGGTGTCGCCCACGTCGAAGCTCACCGCCTCGGCGCTGCCGCCTGCCGCGATGATGTCATCGGCGACCTGTTGCGCCTGCTCGATGCGTCGGCCGGCATGGACGATGACGTGGTATCCGTCGGCCCCGAGGCGGCGACAGATGGCCCCGCCGATATCGCCGCTGCCTCCGGTAACCAGGGCGCGTTTCATGCCTTCTCCTTTTCCGACTGGCCGATCACCGTGGCGCGCGCTTCGGCCACCTTCGATTCGCCGGCTGTGATAGTGAACTGGTACATGAGGTTGCCGCCATCGGCCATCAGCCGTTCGGCATGGACGGTGAGAGGGGCGGCAAGGTCATCCAGGCGCGAGACATGCAGTGCCGCGTTGCGAAGCGCCGCCAGATAGCCACCGCCGCTGCGCTCCCCCCGCGCCCGGGCGAGCAGCCCCCCATGCACCGCCATGGCCTGCGCGCCGTACTCCAGGGCATGCACCGCGGCCAGGCGGCCGCCGCTGCGCAGGGGGTTGTCCGCCGCGTGGTGGGTTGCGCTGATGCAGGTGACGGAGTCTTCGTCCCAGGCGAGGACCCCGTCGAGCAGGCACATGGTCCCCTGGTGCGGCACCAGGCGCTGCAGCTCGTCGCGGCCGATCAGCAGGGCTCGCATCGAACCTCCAGGGCGGTGCCGTCCAGGTACGGTAGCGTGACCCCGGCCGCTTCGCCGCGGGCGATGGCGCCAAGCAGCGGCAGGGCCCTCGCCGCCGGGTTCCCCCGGCGCAGCTGCTCCAGCCCGTCCGCCAGGGTCGTCTCCTCGCTCCGGCCCAGCGCCATCCACAACCGGGCCAGGGCACCGTTCGGGCGATTTGGCGTGAGGACCAAGGCGGCGGCAAAGGGGGCCGACATGGGGCGGATTCGGTCGAGCGGCGCCGGCGCCGGGTGGTCGTACGCGACCAGCAGCGTCGGGCGGGCCTCGGCCAGGGTCAGGGTGGCCGCCTCCAGCAGCCCCGCCGCAAAGCTGCCGTCCCCGGCAGAGAGACTGGTGGAGGGAGCCGTGATCCCACTGCCGATGGACCAGTAACCGGCCGGGGCGTTGTGCACCGAGTTGTGGAAGTGGGTGGGCGAGACCGACCGCTCCGGCAGCGCCAGGGCGCTGCACAGGCGATCGACGATGTCGAGGTCCCCATCGGAAGAGGCGAATACCGCCCCAGGGGCACTGACCGGTTCGCTGCTCATCGCCTCGGCGGCAGCCTGCAGGGCCAGCTTGATGGTGGCGGTGGTCCGCCGCCGCTCGTTGGCCGGCAGCATCGTCGGGCTGTAACGCGGCAGCGGTTCGGGGTGGTATGACCGTGCGCCGGCCAGCACCGGTGCAGCCTGCGCCCAACCCACCAGGCCCGGTGCGACGATGCCCACGGCGCAGAGGTAGACCTCCATCACTGGACCCTCCCGAACAGCAGGCTGCAGTTGCTGCCGCCGAAACCGAATGAATTGCTCATGGCGTGCCGCAGCGCCACCTCGCGGGGTGCCTGCAGCACGTTGAGAGTCAGGGCCGGATCGCGCCGGCGGCAGTTGAGGGTCTGCGGCAGAAAACCGTGCTCCAGCGCCAGGAAGGTGAAGATCGCCTCGCTGATCCCGGCCGCCCCCAGGGTGTGACCGGTCCACCCCTTGGTGGAGCTGCAGGGGACGTCGGGGCCGAACAGGCGGGTGACCGCCCGGTCCTCGGCGCGGTCATTGGAGGGGGTCGCCGTCCCGTGCAGATTGATGTAGCCGATGTCGTCCGGCGCCAGCCCGGCGCGGGTCAGGGCTGCGGCCATGGCGGCGTAGGCCCCCTCGCCCTCGGGGTGAGGGGTGGACATGTGGTAGGCATCGCTGCTCTCGCCGTAGCCGAGCAGGCGCAGCGGGCCGCCGCCCTCGCGCTCCAGCAGGGCGAAGCCGCCGGCCTCGCCCAGGTTGATGCCGTTGCGTTCGGCATCCCAGGGACGGCAGGGCGCATTGGAGACCAGCTCCAGGGCGTTGAAGCCGTAGAGGGTGCTGTAGCAGAGCGAATCGACGCCGCCAACCACCGCGGCATCGCACACCCCCGCGGCGATGAAGCGCGAGGCGGCGGCGAAGACCTT
Source organism: Gammaproteobacteria bacterium (assembly GCA_041690535.1). Taxonomy (GTDB): domain Bacteria; phylum Pseudomonadota; class Gammaproteobacteria; order Thiohalomonadales; family Thiohalomonadaceae; genus JAWLHA01. The sequence continues at coordinate 10,344 of JAWLHA010000074.1, forward strand.
GGCGCTGGAGGAGCAGGCGGTGGCGATGGCCTGAGCCGGACCGCTCAGGGCCAGCTCACGGCGGACGAAATCGGCCGCGGAGAAGACGTTGTGGGTCTCGCGGTAGTGGAAGTCCGGCAGGGCCTCGGCCAGGCGCGAGCGGTAGGCGGTCTCGGTGGTCAGAATGCCCGAGGTGCTGGTGCCGACAAAAACGCCGATGCGCTCGGCGCCCCAGCGCGCCCGCGCCACGCCGACCCGTGCGGCAAAGCCGTCGGCCTGCAGGGCCAGGCGGGCCAGCCGGTTGTTGCGGCAATCGTAGCGGGAGAGCGGGCCGGTGAGGGTTGCCGCCTCGAGTCCGTCCACCAGGCCGTACCACGTGGCGACTGGATCGCTCTCGCTCTGCCAGGGGCGCAGCCCGCTGCGGGCGCCGCGCAGGGCGTCGAGGGAGGCACTCACGCCATGGCCGAGGGCATTCACCAGCGTATAGGCGGTTACTGAAAGGGGTTGCACGTTGTCAATGGGTCCATGGGTCGGGGCGGCGCGCCAGCGCCAGGGTCAGCAGCAAGGCGGCCGCCACACCGAGCGCGGCGGTGGCGCCAATGGCCTGCAACAGAGGGATCTCGGAGGTGGCAAGGATACCAAACACCCCAATGGTCGAGACAGCCGACAGCAACACCGCATGGGCGGTGGCGCCCTCTTCGGTGCTGCCGTGGCGGAGGAAGAACAGGGTGTAGTCGATGGCGATGCCCGCCACCAGCACCAGGGTGATCAGATGGAACAGCGTCAGTGGCAGGCTCAGGAGGGCGAACACCCCCAGCACCGTCCCCAGCGCCAGCCCCACCGGCATCAACACCCGCAGCGCCAGGGGGAGCGAACCCAGGCCGGCGATCAGCGCCAGCGCGATCACCATCAGACCCGCCCCGAGCGCCTCGATGGCGGCAATGCGGGATGCCTCGGCGCTGGCCCGCGCCGCCTGGCGCAGGTCCACCCAGTCGACCCCCTCCATCTCCGCCACCGCCCGGCGCAGGGTTTCCCGGTCAGCAATGCCGATCAGGGGCACTTGGGCCGACCACGCGGTGTGCTGCTGCAGCAGGCCGGCCTCGCCCGCCAGTAGAGGATGGTCGCCCAGATCCGCGGGAGTCAGGGGCGCCAGGGTTCGCGCCACGGCCACCGCCTCCAGGTACGGCTCGAACAGATCGGCCCTGAACGGCAACCCCACGGTCGCCTCGGCAAGGATCTGCCGGAGCGCCGGGTCGGAAGGAAGCTGTGCCTGGCGCGCGAGCTGAGTGCGGACGCTCGGGATCCGATCACTGATCAGCCGGAACCCGGCCAGCTGCCCATCGGCCACCAGCTGCTCCAGGCGCGGGCGCAGCGCCTCACTGCGTTCGAGCACCGCCTGCGCATCCTCGCCGTGGACATACAGAGCGCTGCCCGGCTCGGCGGCCCCGAGCGCACTGCGCACGGATCGCTCCAGTGCCAGCAGGTGTCGGGGAACGGGTGAGAGCGCTGCCGGGTCGTCCTGCCAGGTCGGCGGCACCACCAGCGGGGCGGCAGCAAGGGTCACGGCAACGGCAATCACCCCCCGGCGCAGCGGCGCCGGCAGTTGCCAGGGCCGGACAGGGAGCCGCGGGTTGGCATCACACCCCTTGGCCAGCAGGCCGGGCAGCACCAGGCGGGTGGTCACTGCCGCCGCCGCCAGGCCGGCAGCGGCAAAGATGCCGAGCTGGGCCAGCCCCGCCACACCGGCCCAAGTCAGACTGAGATAACCGAGAACCGTGGTCAGAGCGCCCAGGCCAAGGGTACGGCCGATGGTCCAGGCCGCTTGCTGCAGCGACCGCCCGCCGCGCTGGTGGCTGAACAGGTGCACAGGATAGTCTAGGCTGACGCCAATCAGGGTGGCGCCAAAGGCGACCGTGATGCCGTGCACCGTGCCAAACAGCAAAGCCGTGGCCGCGGCACCGGCCGCCACGGCGGTGGCCACCGGCACCGCCGCCGCCCACATGGGGGTCCAGCTGCGATAGCCGAGGCGCAGCAGCAGCGCCACCAGGAGAGTGGCCGCGAGGGTCAAGGCGCGGGTCTCGCCGCGGATCACCTCCCGCGACTCCACCGCAAACACTCCCGGGCCCACCGCTTGCCACTCCAGGCGGTGATCCACCCGCCCCACCGCCGCGCCGAGCGCCGCCAGGGCCGCCTGCTGGGCGTCGAGGTCCAGGGCGCCTGCGCGGGTACGGATGAGCAGCAATGCGCGGCCGTCGCCGCTGGCCCACCGGCCGGCCACACTGTTCAGCCCCTCCGGCCGGGCCAGCTGCCCAAGCACCCGCCGATACTCGCCAGTGGGGTCCGCCGCCAGCCACGGCTTGGTCACCATGCCGAAGGGGGAGGCCAGCTCATCCAGGCGCTGTTCGAGCTCACGCCGCAGCCAGGGCGCCTGCAGGTGTTGCGGCGCGTCCAGGGCCGGGCTCAGAAGGTAGCGGTAGCGGAACAGCAGCGGGTCGTCCGGGGGCAGCGCAGCGCCGTTGCCGGCCCATTCGAAGCGGGGATCCGCCAGCAACGCGGCCACCAGTTGGTCACCGGCGCGCGCCAGCGCTTCGGGGGCAGCACCGCCCAGCAGCACGATGAGCGTGCGCGAGGCGGGACCGCTGCGCACCTGCTCCAGCAGCCGATCATCGAAGCCTGAGGGGGGCAGGAAGGCGGCCATGTCGGTATCGAGCGGCGCGCGCAGGAAGCCGACCCACACCGCCGCCGCGCTCAGCAGCAGCCAGAGCGGGATTAGCAGTCGGCGTCGCGGCATCGCGGCTCCAGGTGCATGGTGCTGCGGTCGCCGCCGCGCTCCAGTACGGTGAAGCGCTGCAGCTCGGCGCCGCTGCCGGCCACGGTGACCTCCTCGATGAAGCGGCTCAGCGGCGCGGCCCGCGGTTGCAGGCGCAGGATCCAGCGGTCACGCTCCCCCTCGAGCGAGAGACGGTAGAGGCGGTCCAGGCTGTCGAAGTCACCGGCAAGCACCGCCCGAAAGCTTTCGGTGAAGACCTTCAGCTGGGGGGCTGCGGCCAGGTCCAGCACGCGCCTCTCGCCCGCCTGCTCGACGGTGAGGCGCTCGCCCTCCACCGTGAAGCTTCCCGGCTGCGGCGCCGCCACAGCCTTCTGCAGAAAGTCCGGCGCGCGATAGCTGAGTGTGCCACGGCTGCTCAACGGCACCTCCAGCACGGCCAGGTGGCGCTCCTCCACGAACTGCGCTTCGGCGCGCTGGACCGCCGCGAGCAGCGGTTGCAGCTCGGCGAGCGAGAAGCCCAGCGCCGGCAGGGGCGCCAGCAGCAGGGCGAGCAACAGCGGCAGACGTCGTTCACTCACGGTTTGCCTCCTCCCCCCAGAAGTCGTAGAAATTGAACCAGTTGTAGGGCGCCTGACGAGTGTAATGCTCCAGCCGCTCCACGTAGCGGCAGCTCCACTGGGCCAGGGACTCGCGGCGCCGGCACCGGTCGATGGCGATGGGATCGCCCAGCAGCTCGAAGTGGACGTCATAGCGGTTGCCCCCCCGATAGAGGGCAAAGAAGAGGACGACGGGGGCTTGGAGCGTGGCGGCCAGGTGCATCGGCCCGGCGGGAAAGGGGGCCGGGGCGCCGAGGAACGGACACGCCACCACCTTGCGGCTCTCCGCCACCCGATCGCCCAGCATCGCCACCGGGGTTCCGGCCGCGAGCTCCCCCTGCACCCGCAGCAGCGTGTCGAGCCCGCCCAGGGGGATCACGGTCTGGCCGATCTCGGGGTTGAGCCCCTCCAGCAGCCGTGTGATGAAGGCGTTGTGCTGGGGATACATCAACACCTTCAGCCCGACATCGCCGTGCGCCACGGCCAACGCGCGCAACGCATCAAAGCTGCCCAGGTGCGAGCCGAGCAGCAGGCAGCCGCGCCCGTGGTCGATGAGCGGCTTGACCTGTTCAAGGCCATGGAAGCGAACATCGAACACCGCAGTCCGCCCCGAGAGGAAAAACACCCGGTCCAGGATCACGGCGGCGAAGGTGTGAATGTGGGCGAACACCTCGCCCAGCCGGGCCTCGCGCCCGAGCACCCGCCGCAGGTAGGCGCGGGAGGCCCGGCGCGCCCCGGTCACGGTGAGCAGGAAGTAGAGGGTGATGGGATAGAGCAGCAGGCGGGCCGGCCCCCGGCCGAACCCCAGCGCGATGCGGAGCATCAGTCGCACCAGCAGCGGCGAACCGCGCTCGCGCTGGCTGCGCCAGGCCTCGCTCACGTTGCCTCCCACACCAGTTGCCCCTCGGCGATGGGCCGCTCGCCGCTGTTGCAGACGAAGCGATAACGGCCGGGGCGTTGGGTCGGTTCGGCACCAATGCTCAGCGCCTCCCCGGGCCGCAGCGGGCTGACGAACTTGACGGCCGGCAGTTGGGCGATGCGGCCGGCGCCGAGGGCGGCGGCCAGCGCCTGTTCCACCTGGTCCAGGATCACCACGCCGGGGATCAAGGGATCGCCGGGGAAGTGGCCGGGAAGGGCGGGATGGTCGTCGCCAAAACGCACCGTGGTCTCGATGCTCATGCCTCATCTCCCGATTCGGCCAACAGGGCGAGCAGCTGCGCCCGCGGCAGCTTGCCGGTGGCGTTGCGCGGCAGCTGGGCGACCCGGCGCAGGCGGCGGGGCATGAACACCGGGTCAAGCTGGTCACCCAGGGCGCGGAGAATGGCCGTCTCCTCCACATCGGGCGCGACCACCAGGGCCGCGAGACGGGCCACCCCGGCCCCGTTCTCCTCCAGTTGCACGAAGGCGCCGTCTTCGATCCCGGGCACCGCCAGCAGCCGCTGATTGAGGTCCCCCAGGGAGGCCCGCTTCCCGGCGATCTTCACCATGTCGTGATGGCGTCCGCGGAAGACGAAGTGGCCGGCATCCTCCAGATCGAGGGTATCTCCCAAGGGAACCGGGGCCCCGAGGTGCTCCGCATGGACTTCGATGCGTCCCCCCTGTTCCTGCAGGCGGACCCCGCTCAGGGTGTGCCACCGCTCGCCCTCGATGCTGCGGCGGGTGGCGATGGCCCCGGTCTCCGTGCTGCCGAAGATCTCCAGGACCGGGGCGTCGAACACCCGCTCGGCCCGCTGCGCCAGAGTGGCAGGCATGGGCGCGGTGGCCGAAAGGATGAAGTCCACCGCGGGCCAGCGGCTCTCCTCGCCGGCCAGGGCCCGCAAGTGCACCGGCGTGGTCACCAGCAGGCGCGGCGCCGGCAGCCGCCCGAGGGTGTCGGCAAGGTCGGCGGGGAAGAACGGTCGCTCGGCGCTGGTCGCCAACGCGCCAACCAGCGGCAGCACCACCGAGGTCTCCAACCCGAACATGTGCTGCGCCGGCACCGTGGCGACCACCGTGGCACCGGCCGCCGGCGCCAGGCGCCCCAAGGTGCGCTCGGCGCCGGCGAACAGCTCGCCCCAGCGCTTGGGGTGGGGGCGGGGCGGCCCGCAGCTTCCAGAGGTGAACGGCACCGCGGCGATGTGGCTTGCGGCGATGAGAGGCACCTCGGCACAGGTGGCCGGCGGCGGAATCTCGATGGTCAGTTGCGGCAGCGGCAAGTCGTCCCGAAAGGCGTCAAGGGCCACGTATGCGCCCGGGTGCTCGGCGCCAATGTGGGTCACTGCGCCCCGACTGCCGTTGGGCGGCAGCAAGACACTCTGGCCACGCAGCATCGCGGCGCAGAACAGGAGCAGAAAGCGGTAGCGGTCGTCGCTCAGCAGGATCACCTGATCCGCCGCGGGAAGCCGCTCGGCCAGTGCCGCGGCTTGGCCGAGAAAGCAATCGCGCTCCACGGCGCGGCCACCAACGCGAACCACCGCATCGCCGGCACCGTGGGTCAACAGCGGCAGCCTGCCGCTCACGATTTGGCGGCCTCGGACAGGCGGATGGTGGACAGCCGACGCATGAAGGCGACGAACCCCGGCTGGGTCCGCTGGGGCAGGCAACGGCGGCGCAGCCAATACTCGCCGGCGAAAAAGAGCAGCAGCAGGGCGTAGTTGATGAAATTGGCGAACAGCGACCAGATCTCGGGCGGGGCCAGCAGGGCGAGCAGCCACAGCTCCAGGTTCATGGCCGCCAGGAACAGGGCCCAGGCGACGGTCACCCCGCGGGTGTAGCGCACCACCTCCGGCGGCAACTCGCCCTCCAGCAGTCGCGCCATGCGGGTAACCAGCGGGGTGCGACCGCGCTGCAGGCTGCCGGCGAACAGCGCGAGGATGGAGAGGGTGATGATCATCGGCGGCAGGTAGAGCGCAAGATGGCCGCGGCCAGTGAGTGCCAGCGATGCCAGCGCGGCGCCTCCCCCGGCCAGCAACATCACCTGCCCCCGGGCACCGCAACGTGCGGCCTGCCAAGCGCCGCTCGCAAGCAGCGCCAGCAGCAGGAGCAGCGCCGGCCAGGGACTGCCATAGGCGAGGCCCAGGTGGGCGGCAACGGCATAGGCGGCCAGCCCCAGGGCAAACACGATCGCGCCCCGGTGGCGCTTATTGCACTTTGTGTTCCGCCACGTACGCACTCAGCGCACGCAGCGAGGAGAAGATGCGGGCGTTGTCACTGTCGTCGGAGCGCAGCTGAAAACCATACTCGCGGGAGATGGCCATGGCCAGTTCGAGGGCGTCGATGGAGTCGAGGCCGAGCCCTTCCCGAAACAGGGGGGCCTCCGGATCGATATCGGCGACGGTGACCTCCTCGAGGCCGAGGGTGTCGATGATCAGTTCGGCAACTTCGTTTTCCAGTGCGGAGACTTCAGACATGGCGAGCGTTCTACCCCAGGTGTTGCTTGGATGCGCGGCCCTCACTGATCAGTCAGTAGACACAACGCGAGGCGGGATTCTAACACAGAGTAGACGCCCGAGAACCCGCCCCAGACAATGGGCCAGGGTAAACGCATACTCACGTCGCGGCCGTGCTGTGAGCGATGGAAGTCCTTGCAAACAGGTGCGCTGTCAATACATCCATGTACGCTCGATGGCCGTCCCCAGAGCACCGACAGGCAAATGCGGCGCGCCAGGTACGTAGGGTGGATAAGCGCAGCGCATCCACCATCCACAGTGGAGATTTGGTGGATGCGCTGCGCTTATCCACCCGCCGGTTCGCTGCCCCAACCACTTACGGCACGCTGCGATGGGCTTTTCAGCTTAACTGGTCGGTACTCACACCTGGGCCACCTGGGGGCGGGCTCCCGTTTAGCTGATCCGCGCCAGGCTCTTGCGGTTGCGTGTGAGGCGGGACCACCCCTTGCCCACCCAGTACCAGTGCAGGTAGAACGCCTCGCCGGCCAAACGGATGGCGAGCCCGGGCGTCCAGGCCAGCCGCTCCTCGGCGGCACACAGGCGGTGCTCCAGGCCGAACCCCCGGGCCAGGACCGAACAGCGGGCCAGGTGATAGCGGCTGGTCACCAGCAGCAGTGGAGCAGGAGCCTCGGCCAGGAGGGTGCGGGCGTGGGCAAGGTTCTCGAGGGTGTGGCGGGAGCGATCCTCCTGATGCAGCCGCTCCTGAGGGACCCCCCGCTCCTGAAGGTAACCGGCGCCAGCGGCCGCCTCGCTGAGGCGGGCGCCGCCGGTGATCCCGCCGAGCAGCAAAATCCGCTCGGCCAGACCGGCCCGGTACAGCGCCGCGGCGCGCTGCAAACGGGCCCGATACTCCCGGTCGGGCTGGTTGTCCCGCAGCCGCTTGCCGAAGACCGCCACCACCATGGGTCGGCCTCCGCCCGTTGGCGTGCGCCAGGCGGTGCGTGTCACGCCATAGAGGGGCGGCAGCAACGACAAGCCCCCACTGGCGAGCAGAAGCAGCGCGGACAGCAGCAGTGTGGCGGCGCCATCGGCGCCCAGAGAGCGGATTTTTTCCCGATCGATCCTCATACCCGTTGTGCTCGTGGTTCGTAGCCGCCAAGGACAAACGCATCGCGACGTCAAGGCCATGCTGTGAGAGATGTGAATTCTTGAAAGCCGTACCTGTGAATACCTCTTCTGGATTTCGACAGCCTGCTTTCAAGGACTTACATCTCCTCGGACAAGCGTCTACCCTGCCGTGGCGCCGGTCCCTGCGATGGTCTAACATCGCCTAACCAATGAACAGGTTAACCACAGCACTGCTGGCTACCCTCATCGCCGCGCCGCTCGCCGCCGAGCCGGAGCGCCAGCCCCTCTGGGAGGTGGGGTTCGGCGTGGCGCCCATCAGTTTCCCCGATTACCGCGGCTCCGACCAGCGTCACACCTATGCCCTCCCCTTCCCCTACGTGGTCTATCGGGGCGACGTGTTGAAGGTGGACCGCGAGGGCCTGCGAGGGCTGCTCTATCGGGGGGAGCGGGTCAACCTCGACGTCAGTCTCGACGGCGCGGTGCCGGTGGACAGCGATCAGAACGGTCGGCGGGCGGGGATGCCGGACCTGGAGCCGGTGCTGGAGCTGGGCCCATCGCTCAAGGTCGATCTGTGGCGAAACGCCGATGAACGGCTGCGCTTCGACGGGGCGCTGCGGGGCGCCCTCGCCATTGGCGACGGGCGGGTGAGCCATGAGGGCTGGGTGCTGCACCCGCGCCTGGACTATGCCCGATTCGGCGGCACCCGCGTCGGCCTGTCGGCCGGGCCGCTGTTCGCCAGTCGGGCGTTTCACGGTTACTACTACGATGTGAACGATCCCTACGCCACGGCGGAGCGCCCGGCCTACCGCGCCGAGGGCGGCTACAGCGGCTTTCGCATCACCCTGACGATGAACCGCCGCAGCGGCCGCTGGTACCAGGGGGGCTTTCTGCGCTACGACGATCTCTCCGGGGTCGCCTTCAAGGATTCGCCCTTGGTGGCCGAGCGTCACGCGCTGATGGCGGGATTTTCGGTCGCCCGGGTGGTGCAACACTCTGAGCGTTCGGTGCCGTGGTCGCCGCTGGCGCAAACCGAGAGCCCGGCTGCTGCGCCAGCCAAGCGAGGATCCGTTGGGCGCTGACCGCCGCGGCCCGACCCCGCAACAGCAGATGGTAGCCGTCCTGGGCGTAGTGTTGGACCGGCCCGGGCAACGCGCCGGCGAGCCGCTGCACCGTCTCCGGCGGAATCACCGGGTCCCGCCTGCCGTAGAGCAGCAGCGTCGGCACATGGACATGCTGTGCACTCTGGGCCGCGGCATCCATCAGCGACAGCACGCCCGCCAGCACCTCCAGCCGGGTGCGGCCGATCAACAGGGGATCCCGGGCAAGCTGGTGGCGCACCGCCGGGTCGTCGGTCACGGTGACCGCAGCCGGACGGGTCAGCGCCAGATCGGGCAGCAGGCGCGCCAGGGCCTGCACCAGCCAGCTGCGAATGGGGCCGATAGTCTCCCTGCTCAGCACCGCCGGGGCGCTCAGCACCAGGCCATCAGGACCCACCGGAGCGCCACTGAAGGCCACCAAGGCCACCGCCGCCCCCATGCTCTCCCCAAGCACGTACAGCGGAATGCCGGGGTGGCGGCGACGCAATTCCCAGGTCCACCGTCGAAGGTCCTCGGCCAGGGGAGCGACCCCGGGCCATGCTCCCCGCCCCGGGGCGGCACCGAAACCGCGCTGGTCGTAGCTGCACACTGCCACCCCCGCTCGGCCAAGGTGGGTGGCGAGGGCATCAAAGGCACCCCGGTGGTCGTTGAGGCCATGCACCGCCAGCACAATGGCCGACGGCTGCCCATCGGGCAAGCGACAACCCGCCGGGTGCCGACCCTCCGCCGCCGGGTAGGGGGCGGGCGCGGCACAGCCGAGCAGCAGAAGGCACCACACCGTCCAGAGACCCTTTTGTGCCGTAATCTCACGCTCCGCGGGTCCGTGCGCCTACCCATGCGTATAGAAGCGTTCATCGGTGGAATCAAGCCGGGCCGTGCTAGGCAGGGTAAACACATACTTACGTCACGGCCGTGCTGTGAGCGATGTAAGTCCTTGAAAGCAGGTGCGCTGTGAATACATCCCTGTACGCTCGACGGCCGCGTCCATGCGGCCGACGAC
>JAWLHA010000075.1:0-18605 GCA_041690535.1 Gammaproteobacteria bacterium
GCCCTGTCCGCGCGCCGGCGGCGCCCCGGCGCCCCACGACCTGCTTTCAAGGACTTACATCGCTCATTGGGTAAGCATGCGTTCACCCTGGGTCAGTGGGGACGTTCATAGATCCCTACCAGCTCCGTGGTGGCCAGGATGTGCCCTTCCATGGCCTGCTCCAACTCCTTCTTGGTGGGTCGGCCCAAGTTTGGGAGTACCGTATCCAGGGCGTACAGCTTGTGTAAATAGCGGTGCCGGCCGATGGGAGGGCAGGCCCCGTCAAAGCCGGATCGCCGGCGGTCATTCATTCCCTGCAAAGTCCCCGTCGGCAGCCCGGCCCGCTCCACCGCTTCGGCCAGGCTGTAGGCATCGGGAGGGATGTTATAGAGCACCCAATGGACGAAGGGCCGCTGGGGAGCCTTCGGGTCGGGGGCATCCGGATCCTCGACCACCAGTGCCAGCGAGCGTGTTTGCTGCGGTAGTCCCGACCAGGCCAGGGGAGGCGAGACGTTGGCGCCATCACAGGTGTACCTGGGCGGAATCGTGCCTTTGTCGCCGAAGGCAGGAGAGGTCAGTGTCAGAGGCATGGCCACCCTCCTTGTCGCCGCGTTGGCTTCCACCCAAAGTTTATGTCAGCGGGGGAGGGGGGCAAGAAAGGTGACGGCGCTGGGGTGACATTTCGCCCAAGGGGGCAGGGCAGTGGTTGTTACGACCGCTACCCGTGGGGCTTCCACCGCGAGGCGGTCGGCGGCTTTACTCCAGAGCCCGCGAGGGAGGGACGGCGGCATCGCCGCCGTCCCCGCGTTGGATTACTTGTTGAGGCGGTTGTCGATGAGATCCTGGACCACACTGGGGTCGGCCAGGGTGCTGGTATCGCCCAGCGCATCGATCTCGTTCGCGGCGATCTTGCGCAGGATGCGGCGCATGATCTTGCCGGAGCGGGTCTTCGGCAGACCGGGGGCCCACTGGATTATATCCGGGGTGGCGATGGGGCCGATCTCCGAGCGCACCAGGGTGACCAGCTCCTTGCGCAGGGCGTCGGAGGGCTCCACCCCTTTGACCAGGGTGACGTAGGCGTAGATCCCCTGACCCTTCACCTCGTGGGGATAGCCGACCACCGCCGCCTCTGCCACGGACTCGTGCAGCACCAAGGCGCTCTCCACCTCGGCGGTGCCCATGCGATGTCCGGAGACATTGAGCACGTCGTCCACACGGCCGGTGATCCAGTAGTAGCCGTCGGCATCCCGCCGCGCGCCGTCACCGGTGAAGTAGTTGCCGGGGAACGTCTTGAAGTAGGTGTCGATGAAGCGCTGGTGATCGCCATAGACCGAGCGCATCTGACCCGGCCAGGGGCGGGTGATGACCAGATTGCCTTCCCCTTCGCCTTCGATGAGGTTGCCCTCGTTGTCCACGATGGCCGGCACCACCCCGAAGAAGGGGAGGGTCGCCGAGCCGGGCTTCAGCGCCGTGGCGCCGGGCAGCGGCGTGATCAGGTGACCGCCGGTCTCGGTCTGCCACCAGGTGTCCACGATGGGGCAGCGGCCTTCGCCCACCACGTTGTGATACCACTCCCAAGCTTCGGGGTTGATGGGTTCGCCCACCGTGCCGAGGATGCGCAGGCTCTTGCGGGAGGTCTTCTTCACCGGCTCATCCCCCTCGCGCATGAGGGCGCGAATGGCGGTCGGGGCGGTGTAGAAGATGTTCACGTTGTGCTTGTCGATGACCTGCCAGAAGCGGGAGGCGTCGGGGTAGCTGGGCACCCCTTCGAACATCAGGCTGATGGCGCCGTTGGCCAGCGGGCCATAGACGATATAGGAGTGACCGGTGACCCAGCCCACGTCGGCCGTGCACCAATACACCTCGCCTTCCTGATAGTCGAAGGTGTACTTGTGGGTCATGGCGGCGAACAGCAGGTAGCCGCCGGTGGTGTGCAGGACCCCCTTGGGCTTGCCGGTGGAGCCGGAGGTGTAGAGGATGAACAGCGGGTCTTCGGCATCCATCTCTTCGGGGGCGCAGTAATCGCCGGCCGCGGCCATGGCGTCGTGGTACCAGACGTCGCGGTCCTCGTGCCAGGGGATGTCGCCGCCGGTGTGCTTCACCACGAACACGGTGTGGACATCGGGGCACTCCAGCAGCGCCTTGTCGGTGTTGGTCTTCAGGCCCACGTGCTTGCTGCCGCGCAGCCCTTCATCGGATGTGATCACCACCCGGCAGTCGGAGTCGAGGATGCGGTCCTTGAGGGATTCGGGGGAGAATCCGCCGAAGACGATGGAGTGAACCGCGCCGATGCGGGTGCAGGCCAGCATCGCCACCGCCACCTCGGGGATCATGGGCATGTAGATGCAGACCCGGTCGCCCTTCTTCACCCCACGGCTCTTCAGGGCATTGGCGAACTTGTTCACATCCGCGTGGAGTTCGCGGTAGGTGATCTTTTTGTCGACGTTCGGATCATCGCCTTCCCAGATGATGGCGACCTGGTCGCCCCGCGCCTCCAGGTGGCGGTCCAGACAGTTGTAGGAGACATTCAGCTTGCCCCCTTCGAACCAGCGGATGTGGGCGGTGTTGTAGTCCCACTCTGTCACCTTGGTCCACGGCTTGGACCAGGTGAGAAAAGTCTCGGCCTGTTCCGCCCAGAAGCCCTCGGGATCATCGACGGAGCGCTTGTACATTTGTTGGTATTTGGCCGCGTCGATGTGGGCCTTGGCGGCAATCTCCGCCGGTACCGGGTATACCTTGTTATCGGACATGGTCTTCTCCTCGGTCATTGCTTACTACAATAGTCGACTCGGAAAAGGCAGGGAGACCGTGGTTGATTGCCTTCCCTTCCTCTGTCAATCAAAGTTCGATTCGCGCGGAATCGAATGGTGCCTCAGCTTCCCCCTCTTCCCGCCGCGTGCCGGCGCAGTCCCCTGCGCCGAGGCGAAATGGCCGCAAGCAGTCGCCTAAAGGTGCCTCCGTTCCCGGGGTTATTGTGGACCCGGATCTTAGCGCGGGTCTGGGGGCAAGAAGATACGAGAGGCGAGATACGGGTGGCGAGGGAGAGCATCGCTACGCGATGGTGTTCCTGGACAGAACAGTTGCGCGTAGCGCCTTCAGCTCTCGTATCTCGCATCTCGCCTCTCGTCCCTTGCCTGGCAGGGCTGCTATCCACACCGACATACCCTGGCTGGCGCAGGCCGAAACCCAAACCCCGCATTTTGCCCCATCAGGCGCCTCATTTCCTCAGTAAAAACGCCTTGAGCGGCAAGTGGCCGCCGGCATCCCGTTCCGCGAGCTGAGCGACGAACAGCTCCGCTGCGGAAAGGGCGTCGCTGAGGGCGTTGTGGGCGCGATAGCGGGGCAGGTTGTAGCGTTGCCTCAGGCTCCCCAGCCGCAGTGCTTTCGGGGCGTAAGTGCGGTTGCGCTGGTCAAGCCAGCGCCGCGCCAGCTGCTCGGTGTCGACCACCGGCATGGTGAATGCGCCGCCGAAAAGTCGCTGGCAGGCGGCATCGAGAAAGCTCATCTCCATCCGGGCATGATGGGCGATGAGAACCCGTCCGGCCAGGATGGGCAGGATCTCGGCAAGGACTTCCCCCAGAGGGGCGCCTCCTGCCGCCTTGTCGTCGGTGATCTGGTGAATGATGGCACTCGCCTCGGGGATGTGCCGCGTCGGAGAGACCAGCCAGTGGCGGGCCGTGGCAAGGTCGATGCGGCTGCCCTCCAGGCACACCAGCCCCACGCTGATGATCTCGTCCCGCTGCGGGTCCAGGCCGGTGGTCTCCAGATCGAGGGCCACATAACCGGTCTGCCTGGCGTCGGCCCTCGGGGCGGGGAATTCGGCCGAGAGAAAGGCCCGCAGCGGTCCGGCCGGGAGCTTCTCGGCCAGTCGCCGGCGGCGGTAGTCGGGGCTCAGGAGTCGGGCCAGCATGGGTCAGAAGAAGCGCCCTGATTGATAGCGCTGTCCCAAGGCGCTCTGCATGGTGCTGATGAGCGAGAAGGCATCCTTGAGGTGGCTGCGCTCCAGAGCGGAGAGCTCTTCCGGCTGGACGTAGTTGTCCGGTTTCTCGCCCCGTTTGATTTGGCGCGCCTGGTGGCGGGCCCGAATGGTGGCGATGAATACCAGCGCATCCTCCAAGTTGGCCGCCCCCTCCTGACTGAGGGCCTTCGCCTCGGCCGCGGCGAGCAGGCGGTCCACCGTACTGATCTCCGGCAGGCCGGCCGAGAGGGCGTAGACGCGCGCAAGGTCAACGAGGGGGATGATCGCCCGGCGCTTGAGATCCAGTGTCTGGGCATGATCCCCGTCGCTGATGAGCACGAAGTTGCGAAAGAACCCCAGCGGCGGGCGGTTGTGGAGGGCGTTGGCGGCGAGATGGGCAAGGAAGATCCGGTTGTCCCGGGTCTGGCGCAGGACCTCCGCATGGAGCCGATCGTAGAGCGCCTCATCTCCCCCGATGGCGCGCATATCGAAAAAGTTGCTGGCGAGCATCAGCGCCTTGCGATCCGGGCGGGTGATCCAGCTGTCGAAGTAGCGCCGCCACGTGCGGTAGGGCTGGCGCCACTCGGGATTGGTGGCCATCACCTTGCCCGGGCAGTAAAAGAAGCCGCAGGCGTCCAGCCCCGCACTGACGAACTCCGCCAGCCGGGCGAAGTAGGCGTCGTGCTCGGGGGTGAAATCGTCCGCAAGCAGCAGGGCGTGGTCCTGGTCGGAATGGACGGTCTGCTCCCGTCGGGCCTGGGAACCGACGGCCAGCCAGACATAAGGCACCGGCGGGGGGCCCAGCTGCGCTTCGGCCAGCGCCAGCAGCCGCTTGGTGAGGGCATCGCTCACCGAGGAGACCGCCTGGCCGAGGTGCTGGGCGGTGGCGCCGGCGGCGATCATCTGCACCTGCAGCTCCGGCAGGTCCGCGCAGGCCTGGGCGAGGCCTTCCATGCTGTCGCAACGGTTCACGTCGCCCACCAGGAAGAGGGCGCTGGCGGTCTGGTAGCGCATGAGGTCGCTGTTGGTGATGACACCCACGACCCCGCCGGAGTCGACCACCGGAAGATGGTGGACATTCAGGCGCGTCATGGCAATCAGCGCCTCAAACAGCGGTGCATCGCGGGCGACCTTGTGTAGCTTGCGGGTCATGATGTCGCCGACGGCGCGCTCGAAGGAGAGCCCTTCGGCGATACAGCGTGAGCGCAGGTCGCGATCGGTGATGATGCCGACCAGGCGTGAGTCATCGGTGATGAGCAGGGAGGAGACCCGCTCCCGGGTCATCAGGCGGGCGGCCTCGCGAATGGTGGTCTCGGGCGAGACCTGCACCGCTGCACGCCCGACCAGTTCTCCCACTTCGACCCCCATCAGCGGCGCACCGGCCTTGGGCGATTCATTCAACGCCTGCAATGCACGGCGCAAACGCTCCCGGATCGAGTTGTTGAAGTGCTCCGCAAAGACTGGAAACTGGCCACGAAGGGCCTCCAGCTTGGAGCAGGGCAGGAGGTAGAAGAGGGTGTCTTCGACGGTCATGGCGATAAAGCGGCCGTCGGGAGCGTCGGACGTGCAGGGCGAGGAGAAGAGGTCACCCTCGCCGCATTTGCCCACCAGTTCGTCGCTCTGGTCGCGCAGCTCCACCGCGCCTTTGCGCACGATGTAGAGATACTCCAGATCCGCATCCGGTGGAGGCAAAGGCGTACCGCGGCGCAGGTAGCGTACGGACAGCACCTTGGGGAGGTGATCGAGAATCTCCGCAGGCAGCTGGTCGAACGGCGGATGGGCCGCGAGGAAGTCCCGGATTTCAATCAGCTCCACGTCCATCAGCGGTTCACTTTGCCTGCTGTCGCCTTTTGCTCAACTTTGCCACCGCCTTCGCGATGACAAGAAAACGGGATGGGCGCACTGCACCCATCGAAAGATGCCGCCGGCGCCCGCTTGCGCGGGCTGCCGGACGGCGTTCAGTGCCTCGTCATGCCCGCGAAGGCGGGCATCCAGTGCCTTATTTCTGGGCTCCCGCTTTCGCGGGAGCGACGCGGATTTGAGCTTTTCCTTAGTGGTCGCTAGCTACGCCGGCACCCTTGGGGACACGGATATCCTCAACCAGGTGCTGGATGTGCTCCGGCGGCGGTGCCGTCAGCTTCGACACCACGTACGCGGTGATGAAGTTGAGCAGCGCGCCCACGGCGCCGAAGGAGCCGGGGGAGATGCCCATCAGCCAGTTGTCGGCGTTATCCGGCAGCATGTTGGTACCCTGGATGAAGAACCAGCCCTTGTACACGAAGATGTACACGACGGTGGTGATCAGGCCGACCAGCATGCCGGCAGTGGCGCCTGCGCGGTTCATGTTCTTGTTGAAGATGCCCATCATCAGCGCCGGGAACAGGGAGGAGGCCGCCAGACCGAAGGCGAGCGCTACCGTCTGTGCTGCGAAGCCTGGCGGATTCATGCCCAGGTAACCGGCCACCAGGATGGCGCCGGCCATGGCGATGCGGCCCGCCATCAGCTCGTTCTTCTCCGAGATCTTCGGCATGAACGTGCCCTTCAGCAGGTCGTGGGAGATGGCCGAGGCGATGGCCAGCAGCAGACCGGCTGCGGTGGAGAGTGCAGCGGCGAGACCACCGGCAGCCACCAGGGCGATCACCCAGTTGGGCAGTCTGGCGATCTCCGGATTGGCAAGCACCATGATGTCGGCATTCACCGTGACCATCTCGTTGCCCTTCCAGCCGAACTCTTCGGCCTGCTTGGCGAACTCGGGGTTCTTGTCGTTGTAGTACTGGATGCGGCCGTCGCCGTTCTTGTCCTCGAACTTCAGAAGACCCGTGGTCTCCCAGTTCTTGAACCACTGCGGACGCTCTTCGTAGGCCAGGTTGGCGGTGGGCGCGCCGACCGGTCCGGCCTGAATGGTCTCGGTCAGGTTCAGGCGCGCCATGGCACCCACGGCCGGAGCGGTGGTGTAGAGAATGGCGATGAACACCAGCGCCCAGCCGGCGGACGAACGGGCATCACGCACCGTCGGCACGGTGAAGAAGCGGACGATGACGTGCGGCAGGCCGGCGGTGCCGATCATCAGCGACAGGGTGAGCAGGGCGATGTTCAGGCTGGAGCCCTTCTGTGCCGTGTATTCGGCGAAGCCGAGGTCCCTCACGATGAGATCCAGCTTGTCCAGCAGGAGCGCGCCGCTGCCGTCGGCCATGGTGCTGCCGAGACCGAGCTGGGGCAGCGGGTTGCCGGTCAGCTGCAGGGAGATGAAGATCGCCGGCACGGTGTAGGCGAAGATGAGCACCACGTATTGGGCGATCTGGGTGTAGGTGATGCCCTTCATCCCGCCGAGCACGGCGTAGACGAACACGACCGCCATGCCGATCATGACGCCGGTGTTGGCGTCCACCTCGAGGAAGCGGGCGAACGCCACCCCGACGCCGGTCATCTGACCGATAACGTAGGTGATCGAGGCGACGATGAGGCAGACCACTGCCACGAGGCGTGCCGTCTGCGAGTAGTAGCGGTCACCGATGAACTCGGGCACGGTGAACTTGCCGAACTTGCGCAGGTACGGGGCCAGCAGCATGGCGAGCAGCACATAGCCGCCGGTCCAGCCCATCAGGTAGGCCGAGGCGTCGTAACCCTGGAAGGCGATGAGACCGGCCATCGAGATGAATGACGCCGCGGACATCCAGTCGGCGCCGGTGGCCATGCCGTTGGCGACCGGGTGGACGCCTTTGCCGGCGACGTAAAACTCGCCGGTGGTGGCGGCCCGTGCCCAGATGGCAATGCCCATGTAGAGGGCGAAGGTCGCGCCCACTACCAGGTAAATCATGGTTTGCAGTTCCATGTGAATCCCCAATTAGTCTTCGTGGACGTCAAACTCGCGATCGAGTTTGTTCATGCGCGAGGCATAGAAGAAGATCAGCGCCACAAAGACGTAGATCGAGCCTTGCTGGGCGAACCAGAAACCAAGCTTGTACCCGCCGATCTGAATGGTGTTCATGGCATCGACGAGGATGATGCCGAACCCGTAAGAGACGACGAACCAGACGGCCAGGCAGCCGAGCAGGAGGCGCACATTCGCCTTCCAGTAGTCGGCCGCGGTTTTCGGCTTGCTTGCACTTCTGGCTACACTCGCGGTATCAGCCGTATGCATTTCAATTCCTCCTAGTGATTTTGCTTTAGGTAGACCGTCCTGGCCGTCTCACACCCCGTTCCCGCAAGGAGTGTGGTTTCGGACCCCAACCGCGCAGCATTCGGTGGGGACCAGAAATCGTTGCAACCGCTCACAGCTGGTATTCCAGTGCGACCTTGGCCTGCAGCTTGCGGGCCTGACGGAATGCCTCCTTGAGAATGCGCCGGTCCAGCTCGTTGAGGGTGTCCGGGTCGACCCGGTTGGTCAGCTCGAGCCCCTCTTCGGCCTGGCGGCGGTGGTTGCGCATGCGTAACAGCTGGATGTAGTGGTACGCCTCGGCCCATGCGGCCACGTCCGTAGCATTCAGCACGTCGGCGCGAACCGCGCCTTGCAGTCTCGAGACGGTATTGGTCTCCTCGACTCCGTGCGCCAAGGCATAGAGGCGGGCCGCGTCGACGAAGGGGGTGAGCCCCTGGACCTTCAGATCCAGCGTGTTGGGGTGCGCGCCCCCCCGTGAAACCGCAAAGTCACGGATGAGTCCCAGAGGCGGGCGGTTGCGCAGGGCGTTTTCCGCCATCTGGCGGCGGAAGCGGCTGTTCCTGGCTACCCGCTCCGCGAGCCAGGTGCGAAGCTCCCGGACGGGGTCGGGGTCCCCGTAGAGGGGGCGGAGGTCGAAGTAGATGGTTGCTTTGAGCAGGTGCTCGGGGGTGCCTTGGTCGACCCAGCGGCTGAACCGCGCCTGCCACTCCTCATAGCTCAGGCAGCATTCCGGGTTCCCCGCCATGATCCCGCCGGTGCAGAGCGGAAAGCCGCACTCGGCCAGTGCCTCGTTGATGCGCTTGGCCAGGGGAAGAAGCTGCTCGCGCACTTCAGCCGGCGTCTTACCTTCAGGGGGGATGAACAGGATGCCGTTGTCCTGATCAGTGCGAAGGGTCTGTTCGAATCGTCCCTCGCTGCCGAAGGCAATCCAGGTAAACGGGGTCTCGGGCACGCCCATTTCGTTCAGGACAATGTGGATCACCCGCTCGGTCAGGCTGTCATTGAGCGTGGTGATCATGGCGGTCAGCTGCTCCACCGACGCCCCTTGGGCCAGCATCTGATCCACCAGGCGGTGGATGTCTCTCTCCAGGCGGGCGAGGGTGTCGATGCGCTGCGCATTGCTGATGGCCCGGCTCAGGTTCACCAACCCGACCCGCTGCAGGGAGAAGAGATCCCGTTCTGAAAGCACCCCCACCAGTTTGCCTGCCTCCACCACGCAGACATGGCCGAACCCGTGCTGAGCCATGAGCAGTGCCGCCTCGTAGGCCCGGGCAGCGATGGAGAGCGCAATGGGGTCGGGCGTCATCACCTCGTGGACAGGGGTGGCGAGATCGCGTCCGGGCAGGGCCACCCGGCTCAGCACGTCGTGCAGGGTCAGTACGCCCACCGGCCGCTGTTCCCCATCAGTGACGACAATGCTGCCCACCCGCTGCCCCTCCATTCGCTCGAGGGCCTGGACAAGGGGGGTGTCGGGGTTGCAGACGACCGGCGCGCGCTGCAGCAGGTTGCGCAGCGGCGTATCCAGGGAGCCGCTTTCCGACATGCGCGCCGCGGCCGTGGACTGTACACGGCGCAGGGCATTGTCCAGGAGGTTGGCCAGCCGGCGCGTACAGAAGTCATGGAAAACGGGGCTCTTGACCAGCAGCTGTTCGAAGCTGTCGCGATCGAGCTCGAAGCAGAAGGTGTCTTCGCTGGCGCGGGTGCGGGTGCGTGCCGGGCGGCGGGAGAGCAGGGCTCCGATGGGGAAGCACTCGCCGGTGACCAACTCCCAGGCACTCTCGCCCTCGGCATCCTCTCCCGGCTCGGTCTCTCCGCGCACGCGCCCCTGCTTGATGATGTAGAAGCGGTCGGCCGTGCCCGTGTCCGGGCCGGTGATGATCTCGCCCCGGGCGTAAAAGCCCAGAGAAAGTCGCTTTGCCAAATACTCCAGATGCGCCGGCGCCATCTGATCGAAGGGCGCATGCTGGCGCAGAAAGTCAATGACAGGGGCGATGGAGTTATGGGTCATGGTCCCGCCGTGTTCCCAAGGTTGCTTGGAAATAGCACGGACCGTGCCAAAAAGTGTTTATCGGTAAAACAATGGGTTACGATCCGAGAGGGGGTGCGAGTGTTACGCGACGTAACAACCGGTGTTACCGTGCGTAACAACCATGTAACACGTGGGGAAAAGGTGCCATCGCCTGGACTGCAAAGGCTGGAACTGTTTCCGCTTGGGCATCAACGGTCAGTCGCCGTCTTCAGTTCCACTTGCAGGCGGTTGATGTAGCGCTGGATGGCCACGGAGGTGTCCATTCCCACATTGACGAAGGCGCACCCGACCCGATACTCCTCCCCTTGACGCCGAGTGAGGCGACGTATATTGCGGATCTGCAGGTCGACCAGCAGCGGACTGCTCTCCGGAAGTTCAAGGTGGCACGCTTCGATGACGCTCTCCAGTTCGATGGGCGGGGCGGTAGGGCCGACGATCAGGCACACGCCTCCCGAACTGATGTCGGCCAAGGGATGGCGCCCTGCCAGGGGAACTCCAGCGGGAATGACACAGGTGACTGGGGTGACCTGGGGCGTGGAGACACGAAAGAACTCTCGCCGCTGCAGGCGAAACAGCGTTTCGGGAATGGTGGCCGCCAGCACTGTCTGTCCCTTGAGCCGCGCCCTCTGCAGCCCCTCGACGGAGAAGCGGATGCGGATATTGTTGTGCCGGGTCACACCGACCATCCGGCCACTCTCCAGCAGGCCGCGGTTGAGCGCCTCGTTCTGCCCGTAGTCGAAGACCACCAGGTTACGCTCGGGCAGTATCTCCAGCACTGCCGTCAGCAGGTACTTGCTGCCGCCGTCGAAGTAGCCGGTGATGATGTCTGGCCTTTTCTTCAAATCGTTCAGGACCCGAACGATTTCGCTGCCCGACCGCAGCAGGTATCGTTCGTGTTCCTGAATGTCGGTGAGGTCTGTCTTCTGATCTGCGCTGTATTCCGGCATGGGGTTCCTGTCCTGACTCCCGTCATCCATATCATCGTCCCGCGGACAGTTCTCTTGAGACGCGGCACGCTGCACTCCTCCGCATCGTGCCATGCGCCATCCGAGCTACCTGTGCATGGTGTCGCCACCTGAAAGCACCCGCAGCGGCTTTCATCTCCGCTCAACGCCCAAACAGATTCTGCCACCAGCGGCGCCGGCCCGCCGGGGGCGGAAAGGCCGCCTTCAGGTCTTCGGGGCGAAGCAGGGAGAGAATCCAGCCCGGCATGGGCGGCGGGCCGAAGCCGGGGCCGCATGAGCTACCGAGGTTGTTGGGGTCATAAATCTTGATGAAGGTGGGATCGAGCGGGTTGTCCGCGTAGACGATGCCGCAGTAACTCTCATCATGCTCTCGGTGCAGCAGCGCATCGATCTCGACAATGAAACGGTCCAGCTCCTCCATCCCCACCGCCTCGGCAGGGGGCGTTTCCCCCACGGCATAGATGTACCAGCGTTTCTGCCCCTGATCGCGCAGCAGCTGCCAGAGTGCATCGAGGTGTTCCCAGCGCAGCATGCTTTTGAAGCTGCCCTTGTAAGCTTCCAGATAGGGCGTGCTCACCGTTGTTGCTCCTCCTTCAGTCGAGGGATGCCCAGTCGCTGGCGCCGTTCCCAGAGGGTCTTGCGGCTGATCCCGAGGCGTTGGGCAAGCTCTGTTTCGGTCATCTGTCTTTCATGTTCACGCACGAAGCGGATGAAGTATTCATCCAGGGAAAGCGGCTGCTCCCCGGCGGAGTCTTCCTTGGGGATGCAAGGCCGTACCGACAGAAGATCGGGCGTGATCTCCTCCCCTTCGGCCAGGATGACCGCCCTCTCCATCACGTTTTCCAGCTCGCGGACGTTGCCGGGCCAGTCGTAGGCGCGCAGGGCCGCCAGCGCCCGCTCGCCAATCTGCATGGGGGGGCGGTTCAGCCGCCTGCAGGTCTTCGCCAGCAGCACCTTGGCCAGCTCGTCCACGTCCGAGCCCCGCTCCCGCAGGGGAGGAAGCCGGATCTCCACCACATGGAGCCTGAAGTAGAGATCCTTGCGGAACTCCCCGGTGCCGACCCGCTGTTCCAGATCGCGGTGGGTCGCGGCGACGAGCCGGACATCGACCCGCCGCGATTCGGTGGAGCCGACCCGGCGGATCTCCCCCTCCTGCAGCACACGCAAAAGGCGCGCCTGGGCCTCCGGAGGCAGCTCGCCGATCTCGTCCAGAAAGAGCGTACCGCCGTCCGCCGCCTCGACCAAACCGCGGTGAGTCTGGGTCGCTCCGGTGAAGGCCCCCCGCTCGTGACCAAACAGCTCGGACTCTATCAGCCCTTCGGGGATGGCGGCGCAGTTCACCGCGATGAGCGGCATGTCGGCCCGCCGGCTGTTTTCGTGCACGGCGCGCGCCACCAGCTCCTTGCCTGTCCCCGACTCCCCGAGGATGAGCACGGTGGTATCCATGGGGGCCACTTTCTGGATGCGCTGGAAGACCTCCCGCATGGCGGGGCACGAACCGATGATGCCACCCACCGGATAGGTGCGGGAGAGCTCTGACTTGAGCGCTTCATTCTGGCGTTCGAGGCGGCGCTGTTCCAGCAGGCGCTTCACCGTAATCACCATCTCGTCATAGTCGAAGGGCTTGGCAATGTAATCGGCCGCACCGATCTTCATGGCATCCACGGCCGAGCGGACGCTCGCGTAGCTGGTCATGATCAGGACCGGGGTGGCCTCGGCGTGGCTGATGATTTCGGTTCCGGGAGCACCCGGCAGGCGCAGGTCGGCGATGATGAGATCGAATTCCGCCAGCGAATGCCTTAGCGCCTCGTCCGCCGATCCCGCCTCGGTGACCTCGTACCCGTTGCGCTCGAGCAGGCGGCGCAGCGCGGTGCGGATCACAGGCTCATCTTCCACGACCATCAGGCGGCTCATGCGTGGTTCTCCTTCAGTTCGGCGCGGGTGGCCTTCGGGTTTGCTGTGCTCAGGGGCAGGCGTACCCGGACACTGGTGCCTGCACCGACGCGACTGTCGATGGTGACCGTGCCCGAGTGTTCGTGCACGATGTTGTACACCATAGGTAGCCCCAGGCCGGTGCCCTCGCCCGGAGCCTTGGTGGTGAAGAACGGCTCGAAGACCTGCTCCAACAACTCCTCGGCGATGCCGTCGCCTTCGTCCTTCACCTCGATGGTGACGTGGCTGTCGTCGTCCCACTGATTCACCTCAATGCGCTGCCCCGGCCTGGAGGCGTCACAGGCGTTGCTGAAGAGGTTGACGAAGACCTGAATCAGGCGCTGGGCGTCGCCGAAGACCAGCGTCTCGGGCCGGCTGGTGTCGACGAAGGTGATTGCCTTGCCGGAGTGGCTGAGACGGACCAGGCGGGCCGCCTCGTCCACGCAGTAGTGGAGGTCCAGCTCGGCAGGGCGATGCTCGATGGAGCTGCCGCCGTGGCTGAAGGTGACTAGGGACTGGACGATGTCGGTGATGCGCCGGGTCTGCTCCAGGATCTGCGCCGCGTTCTCTTCGGTGAGCTTGTCGTCACGGTCATAGAGAAGATTCTGGGCGAGGCAGGCGATCCCGGTGACCGGGTTGCCGATCTCGTGCGCCACCCCGGCGGCCAGTCGGCCGATGGAGGCGAGCCGCTCGCTGTGGGCCAGCTCCGCCTCGAGGGTGTAGAGATCGGTCAGGTCCTCCAGGAGCACCACCGTGCCGCCTGGTGCCTCCCCCAACGCCTCGGAGCCGTGAAACCCTTCGATGGCGGCCTTGTGGAGATTGAATACGCGGATGCGGCCGTCGTCGTTGACCCTGACCTTGCGCAGATGGTTTTCACCTGTGCGCAGGAAGCCCTGCAACAGGCCCGACCAGGGTTCGGGGAGATTGGCCAGACGCTCCCCTGCCGCCGCGCCACTCGCCAGGCCGGATATGGTGCTCATGGCCTGGTTCCAGCTGATCACCTCCTGATCGGGACCGAGGGAGCAGACGCCCAGCGGGAGATCCTGAAGGACTTGCCGGTGGTAGCGGCGCAGCCCGTCCAGCTCCGCCGCCAACCCCTTGAGCTGAGTGCGGGAGTCCTCCAGACGCTGCTCCACGAAGCGCAGGCTGGCGGAGAGGGCTGTGCGTGCCTCCGGGTCCATCTGCACCCGCTCGTCAACGATCATGCGCGCAAGCAGCGGTCCCACCAGCCCGGAGAGGTTACGCTCGATGCGCTCACGTAGTCGGCGCAGGTCGGTCGGGCTGCTCACTTCCGTAGGCATCTCCAGGTCGGCGAGGGCACGGCGGACCTCCCGCTCGGCCATGTCTACACCGATGATCCGCGCCAGCTGTTCGCGGATCTGCGCCGTGGAGACGGCCACCAGCACCCCGCTCGGCGGGGTCAGGCGATCCTTGCAGCAGGCATCGGCAGCCTCCTCCTCCGCACTGCTCGGGCGGGTGAGCAGCGAAATACTCACGAACAGCAGTGCATTAAGGCTGAGCGACCAGAAGGTGGGGGCAGACCACGGGTCCGCCGGGGTGGCGCCAATGACCGCTCCGGGATCCACCGACATGCGGATGAGACCGGAGGTATCCAATAGCGGCAGGAGCAAGGTGATTGCCCACACCATGGCCCCGGCGCAGAGCCCGGCGATAAACCCGGCGCGGGTCGCCCGGCGCCAGTAGATCACCCCCACGATTCCGGGGAGAAATTGGGCCACGGCGATGAAGGAGATCAACCCCAGTTGCGCGAGCCCCTGGTTGTGCTCCAGCAGCAGGTAGAATCCGTAGCCGGCCAGAAGAATAAGCGCAATCAGCAGCCGCCGCGCCCACAGCAGCCAGGCATACATGTCGGAGTCATGGTCGAGGCGGGGGGGAAAGCTGGCCGGCAGCAGCAGGTGATTCATGCACATGGAGGCGAGCGCCAGGCTCGAGACAATCATCATCGCGCTGGCCGCGGAGACCCCACCCAGGAAAGTGAGAATGGTCAGGAATGGCGAGTGGGCATCCAGGGTGATCCCGAGCACGTAGAAGTCGGGGGAGATTTCGCTCTGAGTCTGTTGCCCCGCCCACAGAATGGCCGGAATGGCGAGGTTCAGAAGCAGCAGGAAGAGGGGAAACGCCCAGGAGGCGACCGACAGCGAGCGGGGTTCCAGGTTTTCCGTGAACGTCATGTGGAATTGCCGCGGCAGCAGGAACGCCGCGGCAAAGGCGAGTAGCAGCAGGGTGCTCCAGGGGCCTTCGCGCACGGGCGCATACATCGCCTCCAGGGCCTCTGGATTCTCCCCCAGCCACTGCTCCATGGCCTCGGCACCGCCGAAGATGCCGTACACCGCAAAGAGACCGACCGCGAGCAGTGCGGCCAGTTTCACCAGGGATTCGAAGGCAATGGCAATAACCAGCCCCTCATGCTTCTCCCGGGCGGAGATGTGGCGCGCGCCGAACAGTACGGCGAACAGCGTGACCGTGATGCAGAAACCGAGGGCGATGGGGCCGGGTGCCGACTCCTGGGTGAGTACCTGAAGCGATTCGGTGACAGCCCGCACCTGCAAGGCGATGTAGGGGAGCGAGCCGGCCAGCATGAACAGCGTAACCAGCACCCCGGCCAATTGGCTCTGATAGCGGAAGGCGAAGAGGTCCGCGAGGGAGGCCAGCTGGTACTCCCGGGTGAGGCGAAGGATGGGCTTCAGCAGTACCGGGGTCAGAAGGAAGGCGAGCGTCACCCCAAGGTAGATGGTGAGGAAGTTGTATCCCTGCTGCTGGGCAAAGCCCACGCTGCCGTAGAAGCTCCAGGAGGTGGCATAGACCCCCAGGGAGAGGGTGTAGGTGAGGGGATGGCGGGCCAGCCGTTGCGGCACCCAGCCCCGTTCGGCGGCGAATGCCACGAGAAAGAGCAGGAGCAGGTAGCATACGCCTGCCAGGAACAGCTGCCAGAGTTCGAAAATCAAGGGCCGTTCCCCTGCCGCTGGCGCCAGAACCCGAGCCCGATGAGCCCCAACCACAGCAGGTACGGCAGATACCACGGGCTGTCATCCGCCGCCCACCACTCCACCAGTGGCGAGATCAACAGAAAGAGGGCGAACAGGAACAGCAGGACCACCTTGTCGAGGGCGGACTCGCTTTCAGGCTTCGGCGTCATGGGCGCAGCTTATCAGGGAATGTTACGAAATGTAACGCCCGCCGAGCGCTCAGCGCAGGTGGCGGGGGGCAGCGAACCGGCGTCGGGTGGAGGTGCAGCTAGTTCAGATAATCCACCAACATGCCGGAGGTCTGACGGAGGCGAAAACTGAGCAGCTGGGCGATCTTCCACAACACATCAAAAGCAAGGCGTGGATGCTCCTCGCGCAGCCGATCGAAGCCCATGCGTGTCAGAAGAAGCAGGGTGGTCTCCTCACGAGTGATGACCGTGGCGGAGTGGGGCTGGGCATCGATAAGCGCCATCTCACCAATGCTCTTGCCGCCCCGGATGGTGGCCAGCCTGCGCTGCTCGCCCTCGTTGCGCTCCTTGAACACCTCCAGCTTGCCCTCGACGATGAGACACATGTAGCTGTCCCGCTTGCCTTCCCGCAGCAAAACGGTCTTCGGCGGGGCGCGGTAGGCCTGAACGTAGCCCGCAAGGATTTCGATCTCCCGATGCCCCAGCTCGCTGAACATCTGGATGCTCTCGAGCATGGTACAGATCTCATCCCTGAAGGTGCTGCCAAAGCCGAGTTGCTCCAGTCCCTTCGGCAAATCGCTGTGGTCGATCACGTGGGCGGCTCTTCTTTTGCGGAGTTCCGAGGATAGGGTTGCGTCAGACTACAGGGGACCGAGGCCAAATCCCAGTGCGCCGTGGCCCAGGTCAGCAGCTCTTCCGGGCTGCCCCCTTCGAGTTCGTCCGGGACGCGCTGCCCCAGAAAACGCAGGGCCTTGCTCAATGCCGGACTCGGGTTTGTTTCGTCCAGTGGGGGCGCGTGGGTCTGCTTGCTCAGCTTCTCTCCCACCTCGTTGACGGCAACGGGAAAATGGACGTAATCGGGGGTCGGCAGGTTCAGGTGGCGTTGCAGAAGGATTTGGCGCGGGGTCGAATCGAGCAGGTCGCTGCCCCGGACCACCTCGGTGATCCCCTGGTCGGCATCGTCGACCACCACCGCCAACTGGTAGGCGTACAGTCCGTCAGCCCGACGCACGACGAAGTCTCCCACACTGTTTTCCACGTCCTGGACCACTTTCCCTTGAAGCCGGTCCACAAACGCAATGTGGCTGCCCGCGGCGAGGGCCCTGATGGCCGTGCTGCGGTGGTGTCGTGGGGGGAGGTGCCGACACCTGCCGGGGTAGAGATGGGGTGGTCTTCCCAGGCGGGCGGCCTCCTCGGCCACCTCCTTTCGGGAGCAGGCGCAGTGAAAAGCCAGCCCCTCCCGCAGCAGGCGCTCCACGGCATCGCGGTAAGCCTCCAGCCGCGCGCTCTGGTAGCGCACCGGGCCGTCCCATGTGAGACCGTAGGCCTCCAGCGTCCGCAGGATGCGCCCGGCCGCCCCGGGCACCTCGCGGGGAGGGTCGAGATCCTCGATGCGCACCAGCCAGCGCCCTCCGGCGGACCTCGCCTGGAGGTAGCTGCCGAGCGCCGCCACCAGGGAGCCGAAGTGCAGGGGGCCGGTCGGGGAGGGGGCAAAGCGCCCGCAATAGCTCCCCCTCTGCATCAGGGCATGCTCGTTCATCTAAGCCGGCTCTCACCGGGTCGCAAACAAAAAAGGGGCCCCAACAAGGCCCCCTCATGCTGTTCGGGGAGTCTGCGTACTAACCCTGTTGGCGTTCCCTGATCTCATCCAGCGTTTTGCAGTCAATGCAAAGGTTGGCCGTGGGCCGCGCTTCCAGGCGCCGAATACCGATTTCGATACCGCACTGTTCGCAGTATCCGTATTCACCGGCATCGAGCATGTCCAGCGATTCCTTGATCTTCTTGATGAGCTTGCGCTCCCGATCCCGGGTGCGCAGTTCCATCGTGAACTCAGATTCCTGAGTCGCGCGATCGTTCGGATCGGGGAAGTTCGCCGCCTCGTCCTGCATGTGGTGAACGGTACGGTCGACTTCTTCCATCAGCTCCTTCTGCCAGGAGACAAGAATGTTGCGGAAGTGCTCCACCATCCCCGGGCTCATGTACTCCTCACCCTCGCCGGGATTGTAGGGCGTGAACTTCCGAAACCCATCCAGAACGCTGGTCGTGGCTTCAGCAGCTGCTTTTTCGGCGGCCCCTTTTGAAGGGCTGGCAGTCTTCTCCGCCGCCTGTGTCACTGCCGTTTTTTTCGTGGGCATACGCTCTCTCCCGCGTAGGCGTGTCAAAAACCGAGCGCGCATCTATACCAGAACTCTCCAGAGCGCGCAATAAATTCGCAGTTCAGCGCAGGGTGAACGCATACTTACGTCACGGCCGTGCTGTGAGCGATGTAAGTCCTTGAAAGCAGGTACGCTGTGAATACATCCCTGTACGCTCGACGGCCGCGGCCGCTTCGGGCATCCTGCCCTCCCGCGGCATAAGTGCGTCCTTGCACCAATCCATGCGGCCGTCGACCTGCTTTCAAGGACTTA
>JAWLHA010000076.1:0-18438 GCA_041690535.1 Gammaproteobacteria bacterium
TCCTGCATAATCTTCACTCCCGACATCCATGTCGGTCGGAAGATGATTGCTCCTGCATAATCTTCACTCCCGACATCCATGTCGGTCGTATTCACAGCGGACTTGTTTTCAAGGGCGTGCGTCGCTCACAGCACGGCCGTGACGTTCGTATGCGTTCACCCTATACCAACGCTCCCGCGCAGTTTTCGATTCCTCTGCCGTCCGGTAAGATGGCGTGAAATGTCTGGAGTACACTCATGAGCGACAAGCTGATCATCTTCGATACCACCCTGCGGGATGGGGAACAGAGCCCGGGCGCCTCCATGACCAAGGAGGAGAAGCTGCGCATCGCCAAGGCGCTGGAGCGCATGCGGGTGGACGTCATCGAGGCTGGTTTTCCCATCGCCAGCCCGGGTGATTTCGAGGCGGTGCAGGCGGTGGCGCGCACCATTAAGGACAGCACCGTCTGCGGTTTGGCACGTGCCCTCGACAAGGACATCGATCGCGCCGGCGAAGCGCTGAAAGAGGCCAACTCCGGACGGATTCATACCTTTATTGCCACCTCGCCCATCCACATGGAACGCAAACTCCGCATGAGCCCGGATCAGGTGTTGGAGCAGGCGGTGGCGGCGGTGAAGCGGGCGCGCCGTTACACGGATGATGTGGAGTTCTCGGCGGAGGACGCGGGACGCTCCGAGCTGGATTTCCTCTGCCGCATCTTTGAGGCGGTGATCGACGCCGGGGCGCGCACCTTGAACATTCCTGACACGGTGGGCTACAACATCCCCGATCAGTTTGGCTCCACCGTGCGGCAGCTCATCGAGCGCATTCCCAACGCCGACAAGGCGGTTTTTTCGGTGCACTGCCACAACGATCTGGGGCTGGCCGTGGCCAACTCCCTCTCTGCGGTGATGAACGGGGCCCGGCAGGTGGAGTGCACCATCAACGGCCTCGGTGAGCGGGCCGGCAACGCCTCCCTCGAGGAGGTCGTTATGGCCGTTCGCACCCGCAAGGACGTCTTCCCCTGCCACGTGGAGATCGACACCACCCAGATCGTCCCCACCTCCCGGCTGGTGTCGGGGATCACCGGCTTTGCGGTTCAGCCCAACAAGGCCATCGTCGGGGCCAACGCCTTCGCCCACGAGTCCGGCATCCATCAGGATGGGGTGCTCAAACACCGCGAGACCTATGAAATCATGCGGGCCGAGGATGTGGGCTGGAGCGCCAATCGCATGGTGCTGGGCAAGCACTCGGGCCGCAACGCCTTCCGCTCCCGCCTGGAGGAGCTGGGAGTGGTGCTCGCCTCGGAAGAGGAGCTCAATGCCACCTTCTCCCGCTTCAAGGACCTCGCGGACAAGAAGCACGAGATCTACGACGACGACCTGCAGGCCTTGGTGACCGAGACCAATCTGGAGCTGGCCAATGAGCGCATCAAGCTCGTCTCCCTCAAGGTCTGCTCCGAAACGGGTGAAACGCCCGAGGCGGAAGTGACCCTGTCGCTGGATGGCGTGGAGAAGCACGGCCGTGCCCCCGGGGGCGGACCGGTGGATGCCGCCCTCAAGGCCATCGACACCATCGTGGCCAGTGGCAGCGAGCTGCAGCTCTATTCGGTCAACAACATCACCAGCGGCACCGACTCCCAGGGCGAGGTGACCGTACGCCTGGAGAAGAGCGGCCGTATCGTGAACGGGCAGGGGGCCGATACCGACATCGTGATCGCCTCTGCCAAGGCCTACATCAACGCGCTGAACAAGTTGGCTGCTCCTGGCGAACGCGCCCATCCCCAGTCGGCCGACGTCTGAGGCGGTGGTGGGATCGCGGCGTCTGGCCTATCTCGAAGCCCTGGAGGTCCAGGCGTGGGTGCGTCGCGCCCCCCCTGAATCCCCGCTGCCCGCGCCTGCGCCGGAGCAGCACGCCCAGCCCAGCGCCGTCTCTCCCGTGCCGCCGATCGAACCACCGGAGGCGCCCGGCCCGGTGACGGTCTCTCCGGTGGGGGGGACGCTGTTGCCGGTGCAGTCAGTCGAGTCGGCTCCGCCGGCCCCGGCCACGGATCTGGCCGGCGTCGGCTGGAGTGAGCTTCGCGAGCGGGTGGCCTCCTGCACCCGCTGTGGCGAGCTGGTGGCCAACCGGAGTCAAACCGTTTTCGGGGGGGGCAACCCTTCAGCGGGCTGGCTCATCATCGGCGAGGCGCCGGGGGTGGACGAAGATCGCCAAGGGGAGCCGTTCGTGGGGCGTGCCGGGCAACTGCTCGATGCCATGCTGCGGGCCATCGGTCTGGACCGCAGCACCGCCTATATCGCCAATGCACTCAAGTGCCGCCCCCCCAACGACCGCGATCCCCAGCCCGAGGAGGCCGAGGCCTGCTGGCCGTTTCTCGATCGGCAGATCACGCTGGTGAACCCGAAAGTCATTCTCGTGGTGGGTCGTGTTGCGGCCCGCCATCTGCTCGGCACCGACGAGCCCATCGGACGGCTGCGGGGCACGGTGCACCACTATAGCGAGCGCCGCGTCCCCCTGGTTGTGACCTACCACCCTGCCGATCTCCTCCGCTCGCCCGGCGAGAAGCGCAAGGCGTGGGAGGATCTGAAGCTCGCCCTTCGCACCTATCGCGCCGCCGAGGGCAGCGGATCATGAGGGTGGATTTGCCCGAAGATCCCACCGCCCTGCGACCCATGCGCGAGGCCGATCTCGAGGCGGTCATGGGCATCGAGGAGGCGGCCTACCGCTTCGGCTGGAGCCGGGGCATCTTCGCAGACTGCCTGCGGGTGGGGTACAGCTGCTGGGTCCTTGAAGAGGCTCGGCGGGTCGAAGCCTATGGGATCATGTCCACAGGGGCAGGGGAGGCTCACATCCTTAACATCTGCGTGCGCCCCCAACGCCAGCGTCAGGGACTCGGACGCCGGATGTTGGAGCACCTCATCGTCGTGGCCCGCCGGCATCGGACCGACACCGTCTTTCTGGAGGTCCGCCCGTCCAACAAGGGCGCCATTCGGCTCTACGACGACATGGGATTCAATCAGGTGGGCCTGCGCCGCAACTATTACCCGGCCGCCAACGGTCGCGAGGATGCCTTGATCTTCGCCCGCACGCTGTAGGGACGGATTGACGCGCACACGTACCCAAGGACTTACATCGCTCACAGCACGGCCGTGACGTAAGTATGCGTTTACCCTGTGGCCATGGCAACACAAGGGCCGTACAGGCGGGTCTAATCAGGTACAATACTCCCCTTTTCGCATGCCCCGAACGAGTCATGAGCTCCGAAATCGCCAAGCAGGCGGCGCGCCGCCGTACCTTCGCCATCATCTCCCACCCGGACGCCGGTAAAACCACGCTCACCGAAAAGCTGCTGCTGTTCGGAGGCGCCATCCAGCTGGCCGGGACGGTCAAGGGGCGCAAGGCCGCGCGCCACGCCACCTCCGACTGGATGAAGCTGGAGCAGGAGCGCGGCATCTCCGTGACCTCCTCGGTCATGCAGTTCCCCTACCGGGATGCGGTCATCAACCTGCTGGATACCCCCGGTCACGAAGACTTTTCGGAAGACACCTACCGCGTGTTGACCGCCGTCGACTCGGCGCTCATGGTGATCGACAGCGCCAAGGGGGTGGAGGAGCGCACCGTCAAGCTCATGGAGGTGTGCCGCCTGCGCGACACCCCCATCATCACCTTCATCAACAAGCTGGACCGGGAGGGGCGCGAGCCCATCGAGCTGCTGGATGAAGTGGAAGAAGTACTCAGGATCCGCTGCGCCCCGCTCACCTGGCCCATCGGCATGGGCAAAGGGTTCAAGGGGGTGTTCGATCTCTACCACGACCGCATCCACCTCTTCAGTGCCCAGCACGGTGGCAAGCGGGTGGAAGGGGAGGTGATTCAGGGGCTCGACAACCCGCGCCTCGACGAGCTGTTCGGCACCATGGCTGCGGATCTGCGCGATGAGATCGAGCTGGTGCGCGGGGCCAGTCATGAGTTCGACCTGGAGGCCTACCGCCGCGGGGAGTTGACGCCGGTCCTCTTCGGCTCCGCCATCAACAACTTCGGGGTGCAGGAGATCCTGGACACGCTGGTGGACTGCGCCCCCGGCCCGCTGCCTCGCGTCACGCTGACTCGCCAGGTGGACCCCACCGAAGAGAAGTTCACCGGCTTTGTCTTCAAGATCCAGGCGAACATGGACCCCGCCCATCGCGACCGTATCGCCTTCATGCGGGTCTGCTCCGGCCATTACGAGCAGGGGATGAAGATGCGCCACGTGCGCCTCGGGCGCGACGTGAAGATCCCCAACGCCATCACCTTCCTGGCCCAGGAGCGTGGGCACGTGGAGGAGGCGTGGCCGGGGGATGTCATCGGCCTGCACAACCACGGCACCATTCAGATCGGCGACACCTTCACCCTGGGGGAGGACCTCAAGTACACCGGCATTCCCCACTTCGCCCCGGAGCTGTTCCGGCGTGCCCAATTGCGCGATCCGCTGAAGCTGAAGGCGCTGCTGAAGGGGCTGGAGCAGCTCTCCGAGGAGGGGGCCACCCAGCTGTTCCGTCCCATGCGCAACAACGACCTCATCCTGGGGGCCGTCGGTATCCTGCAGTTCGACGTGGTCGCCCAGCGCCTCAAGGATGAATACAAGGTGGACTGCTTCTTCGAAGCGGTGAACGTCGCCACCGCCCGCTGGGTGGAGTGCAAGGATCCGAAGATGCTTGAGGAGTTCAAACGCAAGGCCCACGACAACCTGGCCATCGACGGGGCCGGCGAGCTGACCTATCTGGCGCCCACCCGCGTGAACCTGGACTTGACCATGGAGCGGTGGCCGGAGGTGGTGTTCCACGCCACCCGGGAACACTGACCGCCGGTCGCCTTGCCCTCATCAGCCCGACCCCGGTACGCGTGTCCGGGGTCGGGCCAGTAACTTCCGACGTCTGTTCGAACCTTTTCCCGTCAGGCGGTCTGGTGCAATAGTCTCTCGTAGGCCTCTTGGGCCCATCTTTGTACGGCTTCGCGGAGTTCCTCGCCGGCCTCGGCCTGTTTGGCGGCGCGGTCGGGGGTGAAGCACTTGCCCGGACTCTTCGCATCCACGCTGGCCGCCTCACGCAATCGCCTCTCTTCCGCCGCGTCGATGCTCACCCCGAAGTGGGGCAGTACGTGACTGAAGAGCTTCTCCCGCAGCATCCCGTAGTCCACCAGGAGCACCTTCGACGTGAGTCCACGCTGTGCGTCCATCTCCCCGAAGATGCGGCCCACCAGTTGGGCCCGATAGTCCAGAGGGGACATCTGCAGGATCTGTTCAAGCGTCAAACCAAACCGCTCCGGGTCGATGGC
This sequence comes from Gammaproteobacteria bacterium, assembly GCA_041690535.1. Classification (GTDB taxonomy): domain Bacteria; phylum Pseudomonadota; class Gammaproteobacteria; order Thiohalomonadales; family Thiohalomonadaceae; genus JAWLHA01. The sequence goes on from JAWLHA010000076.1 coordinate 5,290, forward strand.
TGCGGGGAGCATGTGCATCCCCGGCATCCGCCCGTGGGAGACCAGGACCTCCACGGGGTCCCGGATCAGGAACAGGCAGGGAACATTGGGAAAGGCGCGGCGGATCAGTGGCAGGGCGAATACATGCCAGGCATCCCACTTGACGAAGAGTCGGGGGCGCTGCCCGCCGTGGGCGCCGGCCAGCGCCCCCATGATCAGCCGCAGCCAGTGGGCACGCTCATCCAGCGTCGCCTGAGTATTTGCAATGATCTCCTCCAACGGCCCGGCCTCGGAGAGCACCCGGTGAGCGGAGATTTGGGTGAGCAGTTGTGCCGCCAGGGTGGAGCCGCAGCGAGAACAGTGGAAGATGAACCCGGCGGGTTCCACCGGTGGCTCCTCCATCCGAAGCGTTTCCAGGACCTCGATGGGGGTCTCCAGGGCAGGCTCCCGGCGCAAGGCATCACGCGCTGTCTGCTCAAAGAAGGGGGCGACGAAGCCTTCCGGGGGGACGCGAAACCAGGAGACGACCCCTCGGCCGCCTTCCCAACGCACCCGAAACGGGACGTACCCGGCGAGATGGTGCATCTAGGTCGTGGCCATTGCCGAGAGCATGTCGAGCAGCCAGTCGTTCACCCGACAGTCGAGCACCAGGTGGATGCGGTCGATGGGGCTGCGATTGGTGATGCTGTGGGGGAGACTGAAATCGCAGTACCAGCAGGTCCCTTCGGGCATGAACAGCCGCTGCCCATCGATGATGAACTCCACCTCCGGCGTGGTGACGATGGGCACGTGGAGGCGCACCTCACCATCGGAGGCGGATAGTCGGTAGTCGCGGTGTTCCCGAATGACGGAGCCGGAGGCCAGCCGCAACAGCCGAACGGAGAGCAGATCACAGCGGAAGGCGGCCACTGCGGAGCGGATGCGCTTGCATTGCGCCATCAGCGGCGTATCGGCATACAGCGCGTCGGCAGCGGGATTGGGGTAGAGGGAACGCGGCCCCTCATGGGCGGCCCGCAGGGCGATCCCGCTCCAGTCGCCCTCATAGCACCCCTTGTTGAAGTGCGGTTGCCAGGCCGCCTCGGGCAGCTGGGCGAGATCGCGCCGCATCCCTGCGGCGTCGAATCTCAAGGGAAGCTGAACAACCGTCTGCATCAGACTTCCCATGGGTGCACCGACATCCATCAGTTGCGCGAGGGGTAGATCCCTTCGAGGGAAATGATGTAGTTCACCGCCAGGTAAGGCTGCATGTTGTTGTGGGGCTGAGAACCGCCGGATGGGTTGATGCTCTGGGGGTTCATGGTCGTGAGGGCGCTCGTTGCCCCAACAAACGCGGGTGGCGCGTCACGCCCTTCTCCGATTTGGCCCAGGAATGCGTTTTCGGGCGAGGGAGTGTTGATGATTCCCGTGGAGGCAACCATGGCGTGATTATGCGCCGGCATCTCATTGGCCGTAAGGGTGACCGTTTCACTCCCACTCCTCTCGCCCAGCGTGCGCGGGGTCAGCCCGGGCCCTTGCCCAAAGTGGATCGGGGTGCGACCGCGGAGGTCCGGGAGTGCAAAGGTCGTCACTCCGTCCCCGCCGTAGGTGGTGCCCAGGAGCGAGAAAAGGGCGGTATTCTGCGCGATGGACAACAGCTGGCCGTTGCAAAACGCCCAACCCCGTGGTGCGAAGTTGCCGCCGAACATGCGGATCTCGCCAATGAAAGGATCCATGGTAGATGCCTCCTGATTTAGTTGTTAGTTGTTAGTTATTGCTTTCCCGGAAGGGATAACGCTTGGAAAGCGCTCCATCGCCGTTTCCTTTTCCTGCGGGTCTGGACCGACCCACTCCATCAGAAAATCCGTAGTCGTCTCGCCTACGGCACTGAATCCTGCCTTGAGATAGAAGCCCGCCGCGGGACTGTACCGGTCGCAGTAAAGCCGAAGAGGCTTGCCCGAGCCGGCGGCGCATGCCTTCAGTCGGTCGATCACTGCGCTTCCAATTCCCCGCCCCTGGGCATCCGGCAGGAGCGCAATCTCCGCCAGGTGAGTGCAATCCGCCTCATCGCGATAGACCAGCCGTCCCACCGGACGCCCGGACTGCTCGATGATGAAATCCCGGGTCGCCCCGGAGCTCACCGCACCAAGGCTGCGGCTGTGGGCCTCGTACTGGAGCCCGAGCAGCCTGCGCAACGCCTCGTCGGAAAGCGGTACCGCGCCGAATGCCCCCCGGCGGGTAGCAACGAACAGGTCGAAACAGAATGCCTCGTCGTCGTCGGTCTTGCGACGGCAAAGGGGTGGGATGCAGTCCGGGTTGTCGGATGCGGAAACTGGCATCTCTTGGTGTGAGTCCCCTGAATCTGGCGTGGGCTGTTAGGGATGGAAAAGTGTGCGCGAGATTGTAAACACCCAGGGAAGGCGCGTCTCAGTATGAAATCTGTTCAGGCTTATCAGAAAAGATAATGAGTTAGTCAATGCAACATCCGTTCCCCTCTTTCAGGATGAGACATAGAATTTACCCCTAGGAATCGTTAGGCGATACGCGGCGGGTTCCCATAGTCACTCTTTGCTCTTGGCGAGACGATCTCATTAGAGAGAGGGTGCCGCCGGCACAGTCGCGGACGATCGCCTGACAAGAATTTCGGCCTGCGGGGTTTTACTGTCATTCCGGCAGGCCGCCAGACAAAGCCACCAAGGAGATAAGGCATGTACTTCTCCAGTTCGAGCGTGCGGGGACGGGTGTTCCTGCTCGCCTTTTTGTCGTTTGCCGCCTGGTCCGCGCAAGCGACAGACAAGTTCTACTACACGACCCCTTCGGGCTATGAGATATGGCGCGCCAATTCCGTGGATGGGAGCGGCGGCGAGAAGGTGGTTAGTGATAACAACACGGCGTCACCGAACCACGTGGCTGTGAATGGGGTCGACAATTTCGTTTACTTCTACGACCCCTCCACGTACGAAGGCAACGTGCCCGGCATTTACCGGGCTTCCCTGAACTCATTGCCGGCGAGCCAGACACTTATCTATGCCCAGCCGACCCCTCCGCTTTACGACAAAATCAAGGATTTCGCAGTTAATGTCAGTGCCGGCAAGCTCTATTTCTCATGGGGATCCACGTGGGATAGCGGAGCAAGTGAACATTACGGTATTGAGCAGTTGAATGTGGACGGCAGCGGTCACAGCGTCCTGGTGCCCGACGACGGCATCATGGGCCCCACGTTCCTTGCCGTCGACCAGGCCAGTCAGACTCTTTTTTATTACGATGCCAAAGCCGAGCGCCAGTGGATCGTTCGCGTTCCCCTCGACAACCCTGCCGCCAAGTCGACGATCATTACCCAGGCCGATGTGACCGGCCTTGCGGTTGGCGGGGGCAAGCTCTACTACTCGGTCGTCAACGGCAGTACCAACGTCTACGAGATCCGCTCGGCGAATCTCGACGGCAGCGGTATCAGCGTCTTCTATCCGGATGACGGCGTATACAGTCCGTACCGCATCAAGGTCCATCCGGAGTCGAACTCGCTCTACTTCGTCCAGAGTGGCAACATCTTCCGCATCGACCTGACCACCAAGGTCAAAACGCAGGTCGCCAGCCCCGGCACGAATGGATCCGTTACAGCCTACATCGGAGTCCCCGAGAGCCTTCCGAACTCTGCTCCCACGGACCTCTCCCTGACCTCATCCTCCGTACCTGAAAACGTCGCCAGCGGAACGACCGTGGGCACCCTCTCCACCACGGATGCCGACTCCGGCGACACCCACACCTACACCCTCGTCTCCGGCACGGGCAGCACTGACAACGGCTCATTCTCCATTTCAGGCAACACGCTCCAGACCGCGGCCGTCTTCGATTACGAGACCAAGAACAGCTACAGCATTCGGGTGCGCACCACCGATTCCGGCGGCGCGTACTACGAAGAGCAGCTCACCATCTCGGTCACCAACGTCAACGAGGCGCCCACCGACACCGTCCTCTCGGCCAGCAGCGTGGCGGAGAACGCCTCAGCCGGAACCACCGTGGGAAGCTTCTCCACCACCGACCCGGATGCCGGTGACACCTTCACCTATACCCTGGTGAGCGGCGTCGGGGATGACGACAACGCCTCCTTCACCATCAGCGGCAATGCGCTGAATACGGCGGCGGTGTTCGACTACGAGACCAAAAACAGCTACACCATTCGGGTGCGGGCCACCGACGCAGGTGGTTTGTCGGTCGAAAACGTCTTCGCCATCACGGTCACCGACGTGAACGATGCGCCCACCGCGGCCAACGACAGCTACTCCACCAACGAAGACACGCTGCTGACGGTCGCCGCCCCTGGTGTCCTGGGCAACGATAGCGATCCGGAGGGGAGCACCCTCTCTGCAGTCCTGGTGGCCACTGCCGCCAACGGTGCGGTAGTCCTGAACGCCGACGGCTCCTTCACTTATTCGCCCAACGCGGATTGGAACGGCACCGACAGCTTCACCTACAAGGCGAACGACGGTGCCCTGGATTCGGCCGTGGCCACGGTTACCATCGAGGTGCATGCGGTGAACGACGCCCCCACCACCAGCGGCATCGCGGACGTCAACGCCTGGGAAGGCGACACGGTGAACATCGATCTCTACGCGGCATTTGCCGACGTGGAGGATGCGGATGCCTCCCTCACCTACAGCGTTTCGGCCAACTCCAACCCGACCCTGGTGGCCACCGCCATCGATGCCGGCACCTTGACGCTCACCTTCACGGGCGGCGGGAGTGCCTCCCTGACGGTGCAGGCCACCGACACCGGAGGGCTGTCCGTGGACACCAGCTTCAGCGTGACGGTCACCGCCGATGCCGATGGCGACGGGGTCTCCGATGCGGAGGATAACTGCCCGAACGATCCCAATCCCGACCAGGCGGACACGGACGGTGACGGCATCGGCGATGTGTGCGATCCCTACCCGACCAACCACCCCCCGGTGGGCAACCCCGATAGCTACGAAGTCGATCTGGGCCAAACGCTGAACGTCAGCGCGGCGGAAGGGGTGCTGGTCAACGACAGTGATGCCGATGGCGATCCCATCACGGCGGCGGTGGTGACGATGCCGGCCCACGGAGCGCTTATGCTCTTCCCGGATGGGGCCTTCACCTACACCCACTCCGGGGCTCCGTTGCCCACCGACAGCTTCACCTATGTGCTCAGCGACGGCAAAGAGCAGTCGGCGCCCATCACCGTCAACCTGACCATCCACCTCTCTTCCGAAGCGGATACGGAGGTGTCCATCAGTCCGGTGCTGTACCGCTTCGGCGATGGGAAGAGTGCGACGTTTACCGTCCGCAACAGTGGAAGCGAAGTCCGTGGCGTGGGCAGCTTCGGTATCGATGACCCGCTGGCCGGCTTCAGCATCGTCAGCGAAGACTGCTCAGGCAGGATGCTGAACCCCGGCGAGAGTTGCAGCGGCACCGTTATGTACAACAACTCGGGCAGCGGAAACGGTTCCTCGCTGATGCGGATCCCCACTGATGATCCGGAGACGGCCTATCTGGCCGCGTTCCTCAGCAGCTATGAGGCAACCGAGGATGAGGCGAAACGGCGCATCCCGCCGGTGGCGACAGCAGTGACGCTGCCGAGCGATCTTCAGGCGGACCCGACGGTGACCTGGAGCCTGCTCAGCTACGACGACTCCATCGCCGCCAGTGTGGTGCTGTTCGACTGCTCCCTGGCCGCGCCCGGGGCGTGCGGAAACAGCTACGGCGGGCCTGATCAGGTGGCGGTGTCGTCCTACCTGACCAATCCGGTGGTCGGGGTCGGTGACTGGGCCTACAGTGGGGTGTCGGCACAGACCTACACCTTCACCCACACCTTCGACCTCAGTGGTGTCGACCTCTCGACCACCAAGGATTTTGTGGTGCGGTTCTATGTAAAAGGCAGCACCGACTCCCTGGCCGGGAACGGTGGCGTTTCGCTGCTCCTGCCGGGCAACCTGGGTGGTAACGAGTACTACGACACGGCCGGTCGGCGGCTGTTACTCACCCATGAGCCGCAATGAGGAGGGGCGCCGAAATGAGAATAGATGCAGATTGGGGGAACAGGAGGGGCACCATGAGTAGAGGCAACGCGTATCGGTTCGCAATCGCCGGGCTGCTTCTGGGCTGCGCCGCGGCGGAGGGGGCCGACCTCACGGTGTCGCCGCTGCATGGACTCTACGGCACCGGGCCACTGAAACTGGCCTCGCCAGCGGTCAACTTCACCGTGACCAACCAGGGGAGCAGTGATGTGACGCTCGGTACTCTGGCATTCGACGGTCCCTACAGCAGCGAGTTCGAGTTCGTGACCGAGAACTGCACCGGCACCACGCTGCCTGCAGGGGCAAGTTGCGAGGCGGGCGTGGCCTTCAGGCCGGTCACCCGCGGCACCAAGACTGCCACTCTGGAGATCCCGGCGGGTGACGGCACCACCCTGCGGGCCTTCCTCAGCAACGAGGAGGACACCGCCAGCGAAGCCAGCCGGCGGGTCCCTCCGGTGCTGGAGTCGCTCAGCGTTCCCCCCGGCGTGGCACTCGATCAGCCTTTCACCATCCAGTGGTCGCTGCTGGGTTACCACGCCGACTACATCTCCAAGGTGGTGTTGTTCGATTGCACGGGCACTGAGGAGGGGAGTTGCGGCGACAGCTACGGCACCCACGTGGCGGAGTCGGGGTATGTGGATGACCCCTCGCCGGTTCCGGGGGATTGGAGTTATGGCGGGCTGGTGGCGAGCAAGCACAGCTTCAGCCACACCTTCACCCTGACCGCCGAGGAGATCCCGGCCCCGAGCAATCTGGTGGTGCGCTTCTATCGCAAGAGCCGGGAGGATGCGGATATGGACAACCAGGGGCTCTCCTTGCTGATCCCTGGTAACCTTTCGGCCACCTACTATGACAGCGCGGGCCGCCGGCTGATCATCCCGGTAAACCCTTGAGATTAGGTGGGAAAACGATGAGAGAGTTCAGAACGAAAGCAGCCATTCACCTGCTGATCGCGGCGGCGCTCCTGGCCGGGGGATGCCAAATGCAGGACGATGCCGGTCCGCCGGCGGAAGCTCCGGCAGCGGTACTTTCAGCCCCGGTGCTGCAGCTGAGCCCGGGGGTGAACGAAGTCAGGGTGAGCTGGTCTGCCACCCCCGAGGCCGAGGGCTACCGCCTCTACTGGCAGGCCGGGGCACCGGTCGAGGCGGGCTCACCCACGGTAGATCTGGATGGGAATACCACCAGTTACCTCCAAACCGGGCTTCAGGCCGGGGTGACCTACCACTACCGGGTCGCGGCACTGCAAGCGTCCGGTGAGGGCGAATGGTCTGCCGAGGCGGTTGCAATTCCCGCCAGTGCCCGATTGATGCGCAGTGACACCGCGCCATGAGTCGGGGCCGCGCCCCGAGCCTGCACAACGCTTTTTGTTAGACGTAAATTGATGGAGTGACGTATGAAGCCAGATGGAAAACTCGAGCAAAGAACCGAACAGCCTGAGGTGGCGGAAAACGCCGACCAGCCGGATGCGCTCAAGCGGGAGTTCATGGCCCGTTTTGGCCGCTACGCGGCTACGGCGCCTGCGGCGATGTTCGTGCTGATGTCCCCCAGGACCTCCAAGGCGATCGCATCGGACGGCGCACCCTAAAGCTGATTGGGTGACCGGCATCAACCGACTGTTCACGGCGGCTCGGTGGTAGCCCGCTTCTACCACCTGCTGCGGTCTGTTCGCACCTCGAAGAGAGTGGAAACTGCAGTCGATCAAGTCGTTGTGGTCGCTGGAAAGAGCCGCACCCCAAAAATTTTCATTCCCGAGTAGTGTCTCTACACGCAGTGCCTTGCAGCCCGGGCTTTGCCCGGGTTTTTTTCGCGGGGTGGGGAGTGCGCAAGTCAGTGGTTGGACGGGTCCATGCAGGCGGCCCTTGCGTCAGCAGCAAATTTGCCCGCTTGGCGGGGTGACTGCCACCGTCCTTTCTGCAGATCATGCGGCGAAATAGCGACTGCCTCTGACATAGAGTCCCGCCCTTCAACTCTTCAGCCCGATCCCCTTTTTCAAGAGGTACATGCAAAAGGTAAAAAGGACGGCGATGAACAGACCGATGATGGCTACGGCGGTGGTCACGTCGATGTCCGAGACGCCGAGCATACCGAAGCGGAAGGCGTTGACCATGTAGAGGATGGGGTTGGCCAGAGAGACAGTCTGCCAGAAGTCCGGAAGCATGCTGATGGAGTAGAAAATCCCGCCGAGGTAGGTCAGTGGCGTGAGGACGAAGGTGGGGATGATGGAGATGTCATCGAAGCTTTTTGCATAAACGGCGTTGATGAATCCCGCGAGGGAGAAAAGTACCGCCGTCAGCACTGAGACCCCCAGCATCACCAGCCAGTTGTGCACCGCCATGTCGGTGAAGAAGCTGGCCACCACTGCCACCACCAGACCTACGGTCATTCCCCGTGCCACCCCGCCTCCGACGTAGCCCAGCAGGATCACCGAATTGCTGATGGGGGCAATCAGCAACTCCTCCACGAACCGCTGGAATTTGGAACCGTAGAAGGAGGAGACCACATTGGCGTAGGAGTTGTTGATGATGGCCATGAGAATGACCCCCGGGACGATGTAGTCCATGTAGGCGGTGCCATCCACGGGACCGATGCGGCTGCCGATGAGGTGGCCGAAGATGATGAAGTAGAGCGCGGTGGTGATCACCGGCGGCAGGATGGTCTGGATCCAGATGCGCATGAAGCGCCGGATCTCCTTCACCAGGATGGTGCGGAAGGCGACGAGGTTGCGTTGAAGCTGGGTCACGCCTCTTCTCCGTTTTCGGCCACCATGGCGAGGAAGAGCTCTTCAAGCCGGTTGGCCTTGTTGCGCATGCTCACCACCTCGATGCCCTGGCAGGAGAGGGCGCCGAAGAGGGCGTTGAGGCCCTGCTCGCGCCACACCTCCACCTCGAGGGTGTGGGGGTCGAGCAGCTGGATGGGGTAGCCCTCGATCTCCGGCGGGGTGGTCAGGGGCTGCTTGAGATCCAGCACCATGGTCTCGCGGTTGAGCTTGTTGAGCAGCGCCCGCATGCTCGTGTGCTCGATGATCTCCCCCTGGTCGATGATGGCGATGTTGCGGCAGAGGTTCTCCGCCTCCTCCAGGTAGTGGGTGGTCAGGATGATGGTGGTGCCCCTGGCGTTGACCTCGCACAGGAAGGACCACATGGAGCGGCGCAGTTCGATGTCCACCCCGGCGGTCGGTTCGTCCAGGATCAGCAGCCGCGGCTCGTGCACCAGCGCACGGGCGATCATCAGCCGGCGTTTCATGCCGCCCGACAGATTTCGCGCCATCACCTCGCGTTTGTCCCACAGTCCCAACTTCCTCAGGTAAACCTCGGCGCGCGCGCGGGCCTCGCGCGCGCCGATCCCGTAGTAGCCCGCCTGATTGAGCACCACCTCCAGTGTCGGTTCGAACATGTTGAAGTTGAACTCCTGGGGGACCAGGCCGATGTGACCGCGGGCAGTCATGGGATCGCGGTCAATGTCGGCCCCAAAGACCCGAACGGTGCCGCCACTTTTGTTTACGAGCGAGGTGATGATGCCGATGGTGGTGGATTTGCCCGCGCCGTTGGGGCCGAGCAGGGCGAAAAAGTCACCCTCCTGCACCGTGAGATCGACCCCCTTCAGGGCCGTAAAACCGTTGGGATAGGTCTTCTCGAGGCCGGAAATTTCCAATGCGTTCGTTGACATGTTGCAGGTGTGTAACGCCAGATGCGATGAGTGGAGCAGAAGCAGTGCATTCTACTGTGAAGTGGACGCGGCTCCCACCGCGAATGAGCGGCGCAGCGGCAGCTTCGGGGTGCGATGCCCTGTCGAGGTTCTTCGCCCCGCCGTGGCCAGCTCCGCGACCCCGTCCCCCGATGTCACTGGGGCATCAGGACAATCGCTCCTGTGCCCCTCCAAACGCGGCGCCCCGGGGGAGGCCGGGGCGCCAGTGGTTGCGGGAAAACCGCTCCCCGGTGGAACTCAGAGGGAGTGCACTTCCAGGTCGAGCTGTGGATATTTCGCCAGCTGTGCCGCGCTGGTGATCACCGCGGTGTTGCCACGCCCCGGCTGGAGGTAGGTCTGGGCCACCCGTCGCAGATCTTCGAGCCTCACCTCAAGGACCCTCGCCCGGAAGCGGCGACGCTGCTCCGGCGTGCGCCCGTGCAGGGCGGCGTGGAAGGCCTTCTTGGCCTCGCCCGCCGGAGAACCGGGCTTGTCGATGCTGGCGACTACACCAAGGATGGCCTCTTCCACCAGTCGGGATTCATGGGTGTCATCGAGCAGCCAGCGCACCGCCCCATCGAAGTCGTCCAGTGTCTCGGCGAGGCGCGGGTCGCGGTAGGAGTAGAAACGGAACGCGCCGGAATCGGGATCGAAGCTCGCACCGCCACCGTAAGCCCCTCCTTGCTCGCGGATGGCGCGGTGCAGAAAGTTGTTGCGCAGGAACCCTGCCAGCACCATCAGAATGGGGGCGTCCGGGTGTTCTGCCGCCACGCAGGGGTAGGAGCGGGCGCAGAAATTCACCTGTGTGTTGGTGGTCCAGGCCTGCTGCACCACCGGCGCGGCCAGCGGGGGCGGGGCGAAGCGGCCGGTGAGTGAAGGCGATGCACCACCCCAGCGCTGGCCCAGGGTGGCGGCGAACTCTTCGCGCCCTTCTGGCTCTCCGATGAGCAGCAGTTGGCGCGGCGCCTTGAGCAGGGTATCGCGCAGACGTTCAAGCCGCGCCGCCATGCGCTCCAGCACCTGCTCCGCCTCAAGGCTGTCGTCCAGTGCCTTCAGCGCCTTGATTCCGGCCAGCCCCTGCCAGCGGTGGGCAAGGGCGGCGGCTGGGGTCAAGCCGCTGGAGGCGGCGATCATGGCCAGAAGGTGGCCGCTGCCGGTCACGCTCTGCTCTTGATGGGCCCGCTCCTGAGCCACCAGCTCGCGCAGGCGCGAGAGCTCGTCGAAACGGGCTGTCTCCACCGTCTCGTACAGTAGCTCGGTGAGCGCCTTGTGGTTGCGCGCCAGCGCCTTGCCCGAGAAGACGAAAATTCCGCGGCTGCGCATCACATTGTCGACGGCGCCGCGCACCGCGACGCGGGCGCCTATGCCGCCGGTCACGGCCGACTGCAGGGCCTGGGTGGCCAGGTAGTCACGCCCGCCACTGCCCACCTCGGTCACCACGTCGCAGAGCAGCGGCAGCGTCTGGGCAAGCTCCTCATCCAGTTCGGGAAGGTCGATGACCAGTTCCTGATACACCAGCCCGTTGGTGCCACGGGCAAACCAAGTGGCCGGCATGCCGGCCACCTGATGAGTCTCCCCTTGGGGGATCGGGAGGTCCGCAGGGATATCCTCCAGCCCCACCTTGGGCAGGACATCCGGATCGTCTTGAGTGGCTTGCCGTTTGGCCAGGGCGGCGGCCCGCTCGATCACCTCCTGCCTCTCGGCCTCGCCCATGGCTGCCTTAACGGCAACCAGACGCTCGGCCTCGCGCGCCGCGCGGCGCGCACCCAGTTCGGGATCGGGCTTCATGACCAGTCGCACCCGATGGCGGTTGTCCACAAGCAGCGCTCTGGCCAGCCCCTTGATGAACTCCGGGTCCTTAATCTGCTCCCGCAGTTGGTTGAGGATGGGGTCGATGTGGAGTACGGAGGCGGGTTCGGCGCCGTGCAGGGTGGGGCCGAGGGCATGCACCATCAGCTGCAGGCCGTAGGGGAACCCGTCGCCACTGATCTCGCGCTGATGGAGTTCCAGCTGGTGCAGCACGGCCTCCACCATGGCCGGGTCCACCCCGTTTTGGGCCACCTCTTCCAGCACGCCGAGGATGAGTGCCTCCACCGCCTCCGCATGCTCGGGATTGGACCCTTCCAGGCCGGCGGCGAACACCATCTCACGGGTGGAGTCCTGAAGCCCGCAGAGGGGGGAGGGGGCATTGCCCAACTCGCTGGTCTCGAGGACGCGGCGCAAGGGGGAGGCCCCGTTGTCGAGCAGCACGCCGGAGAGCAGGTGCGAGCGCAGCACCTCCTCCACATCGGTGCTGTTGTTCAGCAACCAGCCCACCACGATGTGGGTCTTGTCGCGGGTCTCTGTCTCCCCCTCCAGGGCGTAGACATCCTCCACGTGGCGGGGGGCGTCATAGCGCCGCTCGTCCGGCACGCGGATGTCGAGGGCCTCGCGGCTGAAGCGGGCCAGGGCCTGCTGCTCGAACGCGGCCTGATGCTCGTGGGCGGGGATGTCGCCGAAGGTCATGAACACCGCGTTGGAGGGGTGATAGTGGCTGGCGTGAAAGCGTTTCAGCTGCTCGTAGGTGAGGTCGGGGATCGCCTCGGGGTCGCCGCCGCTGTTGTGGTGGTAGGTGATGGTGGGAAACAGGGCCGAGGTGAGGCTCTGCCACAGCGCCGAGACCGGCGAGCTCATGGCCCCCTTCATTTCGTTGAATACCACTCCCTTGAACTGCAGATCGGTGGTCGGGTCGTTGGGGGTGGCGAACTCCACCCGGTGGCCCTCTTGGGCGAAATCCAGCGGGTCGAGGTTGGGGAAGAAGACCGCGTCCAGATAAACCTGCATGAGGTTGTCGAAGTCCTTGCGATTGCGGCTCGCGAACGGATAGGCCGTCCAGTCGCTGGCAGTGAAGGCGTTCATGAAGGTGTTGAGCGAGCGGCGGGTCATCATGAAGAAGGGATCCCGCACCGGGTAGCGCTGGCTGCCGCAGAGGGTGGTGTGCTCCAGGATGTGGGCCACCCCGGTGGAGTCCTGGGGCACGGTGCGGAAGGCGACCAGGAAGGCGTTCTGATCGTCCTCGGCGGCGATGTGTATGTGAAGGGCGCCGGTGGCGGTGTGCCGGAACTCCTGGACATCCACTTTCAACGACTCCACCGGGGTGCTTCGCAGCCACTGGAAGTCGGGATGGGTCACGGGGGTCTCTGCGGCTCTATTCATCGGCATCATTGTCCTTCGATTATCTAAACCTATAGGCAGTGTAGGTGGGGACAGCCGGGCGAGTATACAAGCCGTGCGGCCCGTGGGGCCATTGGTCAGGGTGAACGCATGCTTACGTCACGGCCGTGCTGTGAGCGATGTCAGTCCTTGAAAGCAGGTCCGCTGTGAATACGACCGACACGGATGTCGGGAGTGAAGATTATGCAGGAGCAATCATCTTCCATCCCTGTACGCTCGACGGCCGCGGCCGCTTCGGGCATCCTGCCCTCCCGCGGCATAA
>JAWLHA010000077.1:0-17130 GCA_041690535.1 Gammaproteobacteria bacterium
CACTCCCGACATCCATGTCGGTCGTATTCACAGCGTACCTGCTTTCAAGGACTTACATCGCTCACAGCACGGCCGTGACGTAAGTATGCGTTTACCCTGTGCTCCAGGATTCCAGTTGGCTCTGTGGTCCTCATGGCCTCGTAGCCCGGATTTCGCTTCGCTCCATCCGGGGCTGCAGGAAAATGTCACCGGCTCAATGCAGGCCGTTGGGGATGGAGAGGGTGAAGATGGGGATGGCCGCCTCGAACTCCTGGGTGTCGTCGGCCACCATCTGGTAGCTGCCTTCCATGGTGCCTACCGGGGTCTCGAGGATCACGCCGCTGGTGTAGCGAAAGCTCTCCCCGGGGGAGAGGTGCGGCTGTTCGCCCACCACCCCTTCCCCGCGGATCTCCTCCACCTTGCCGTTGCCGTTGGTGATCACCCAGCGACGGGTCAGCAGTTGCGCCGGCAGGCTGCCGCTGTTGTGAATGGTAATGGTGTAGGAGAAGACGTAGCGGTCATCTTCCGGCTGCGACTGCTCCTCCAGAAAGGCCGTTTCCACATCGACCTCGATGCTGTAGGGAGGCTTGTTCTTGCTCATCTGTCCACTCCGGAAACGGTCTGCGGCGGCTGGAGGCGGGTTGCCGCACGTAGCGCCCCCAGCAGCCCGACGGCCGGGTTGATGACCACGTGCACCGGCATCGCCTGGACCAGCGCCCCCATGCGCCCCTTGTTGCGAAACGCGGCGCCGAAGGGGCCGCTGTGCAAGCGGGGGAGGATCTTCGGGGCGATCCCCCCCGCGATGAAAATGCCGCCCGTGGCGAGGGTCATCAGGGCAAGGTCCCCGGCCAGACTGCCGTAGATCTGGACGAACAGGTCCAGGGCGGCGGTGGCCAGCGGGTCACCTCGCGTGAGCCCATGGGTGGAAATGGCCGCGGGCGGGTCCGGCTGCTGGAGGAGGCCGGCCCGGTCCTCCGCGCCGCGATCCTCGAGGAGAAAGCGGTAAATGGCTTCGAGCCCCGGCCCCGACAGCACCCGTTCGTAAGAGACCCGGCCAAACTCCGCGCGCAGTGCGCCCATGAGCCGATCCTGCACCGCATCGGTGGGTGCAAAGGCCATGTGCCCCCCCTCGGTAGGGTAGGCCTCGTAGTAACCGTCGCGCCAGCACAGAATCCCGACCCCCAGTCCCGTCCCGGCCCCGAGGACGACGCGGGGGGCCCGGGGCTGTGCGGGCAGGTCCTGAAGGGGGTCCAGATCCTCCCGTCCCAAGGCCTCGATGCCGTACCCCACCGCCTGAAAGTCGTTGATCAAGCGCACCCGCGTGAGCCCGAGTTCCTGCTCCAGCCGGGTCGAGTCCAGCCGCCATGGCAGGTTGGTCAGGGCCGCCCGCTGGCCGTTCCCGGTTTCGAGTACCGGACCGGCCACGCCGAAACAGCACCCCACGAACTCGGCGGGGTCGAGCGCGTGCTCCAGTAGAAAGGCGCGAATCACGGGGGCGAGGTCGGCATACGCCCTGCTGTCGAAGCGTTTTTCCGCCACCACCTCACCCTTCAACGCCCCCCCCGGGGTGAAGCGGGCCGCCTGCAGCAACGTCTTGGTGCCTCCGATATCGCCGGCCAACACCTTCATGGGCGCCCCCCCTGCCAGGCCGAAGCGGCATCGACATCCATGAACCACTCCACCTCCCCGCGGGGCCGGAGCCGTTGCACCGGCAGCGGTGGCGGAATTTGGGAGGAGAGGGCCTGCGCCACCACCGGGGCCTTCTCGGCGCCGCTCACCAGCAGCAGCAGGTGGGCGGCATTCTCCAGCACCGGGAAGGTCAAGGTGATGCGCCAGCTCTGCAGCTGCTCCACGTTGACCGCCACGACGCTGCGTTCCCGCTCCTCCAGCGCCGCAGTGTGCGGGAAGAGCGACGCCACATGCCCGTCCGGGCCGAGCCCGAGCAGGACCAGATCGAGCGCGGGCCCGTGGGGGGAGGCGGGCGCATGGCGGGCCAGCTCGCCGGCGTAGAGCTCCGCGGCCCGCTCGGGCGGCTGCTCCGCCGCAATGCGATGTACATTGCCGGCCGGAATGGGAATGTGGTCCAGCAGGCTCTCGCGGACCATCCGATAGTTGCTGTCGCGGTGGTCGGGGGGGACTCCCCGTTCGTCCCCGAAGTAGAGGTGGACACGATCCCAGTCGAGGTGAGAGGCGTAGTCGTGCGCCGCGAGGCGCTGGTAGAGTTCCCGCGGGGTGTTGCCCCCTGCAAGGGCCAGGTGAAAGCTGCCCCGCAGCAAGATGGCGGCACGCCCAACGGCAAGGATGCGCGTCGCGCATGCCTCGATGAGGCTCGGCCGATCCGCGAGGACGTGGATCTCGCGCCGGTTCGCTGGAGGACTACCGGCCGTTGCCATTGTGATTGCGATGTGCAGCCACGTATTCAGAAGCCTCACGGACGGCTTCGTGGACCGAACGCTCCATGGCGGCTCGCTCCTCTGTGGTCAGGAAAAAGGCCATGTCCACGTCGTGACGGACATACCGGGCCGGCAGCCGATTCAGGGCAAGGCAGGCGACATCCTGGAGATAATCCTCGTCGGAGATACCCCCCTGGGCCACCAGGGTGTCGAGGATGCGCTGCAGGACGAGCGGCTCGTAGTAGTTATGAATGGAGTCGAAATTCATCGGGACCGCCCAAAGAGTTTACGGGTTCAGCTTAGCCGTGCAGCGAGATCGGTTCAACCGCCGCGCAGGTGCGCAGTGCGCCGTGCGAAACAGGGGCGCATCGACTGGGTATGGCAGACCGCCCGGATTTCTCACCGGTCGCAGTTAGGCGATGGGTGAGAAACCCGGGTTGGTTGGAGAACTGGCTAGAGCACCGAACAGATAAATTCGACGCGCCCAACAGGTAGGGTGGATAAGCGCAGCGCATCCACCAATTCGACGCCGCACGGTGGATGCGCTGCGCTTATCCACCCTACCTCGGTTCGCTGCCCCCGCCACCTGCGGCGCAATTTGGCTGCGATTGGCGATCTTTCCGTTTACCTGTTCGGTGCTCTAGACAACCATCTCCTTGGGCGGTCGGGGGACCGGCAGTTCCACGGGTGGAATGAATCCGGGAATGGCATCCGGAAAAACGGGCCCGGGGGGCGTTCCCGGGGGAACGGGTCCAGGAACACCGCCCGGAGGCAGGGGACCCGGAATGGCGCCCGGTGGGAACGGGCTCTGGAATTCGCCCGGAGGCGTCGGACCCGGAATGCCGCTGGGCGGAAGGGGGCTTTGGAGTCCGCCCGGAGGTGTAGGGCCCGGAATGCCGCTGGGTGGGAAGGGGCTTTGAAATTCGCCCGGAGGCGTCGGACCCGGAATGCCGCTGGGCGGAAGGGGCCTTTGGAGTCCGCCCGGAGGTGTAGGGCCCGGAATGCCGCTGGGTGGGAAGGGGCTTTGAAATTCGCCCGGAGGTGTAGGGCCCGGAATGCCGCTGGGTGGGAAGGGGCTCTGAAATTCGCCCGGAGGTGTAGGGCCCGGAATGCCGCTGGGTGGGAAGGGGCTCTGAGTTTCGCCCGGAGGTGTAGGGCCCGGAATGCCGCTGGGTGGGAAGGGGCTCTGAGTTTCGCCCGGGGGCGTTGGACCCGGAATGCCGCTGGGCGGAAGGGGGCTCTGGAGTTCGCCGGGCGGCGTGGGTCCCGGGATGCCGCCCGGCGGGAAGGGGCTTTGGAAT
The DNA here is from genome assembly GCA_041690535.1 of Gammaproteobacteria bacterium. Taxonomy (GTDB): domain Bacteria; phylum Pseudomonadota; class Gammaproteobacteria; order Thiohalomonadales; family Thiohalomonadaceae; genus JAWLHA01. Next base: position 3,674 of record JAWLHA010000077.1, read on the forward strand.
CCGCCGGGGGGCGTGGGGGGCGGAATGCCACTGGGCGGGGTGGTGCCGGGCACGCCGCCCGGGGGTTCCGGGGCAGGGGGCGGTGTGCCGGGGAACTGTGCATTTTGCGGTCGTTGCGGTGGGATGCCGGTGAACACTCCCTCCGCCGCTCCGCTCAGGGGAATCGCGCACAGGGCCGCCAACACCCATCCCTTCTGCGGAAGGGCCCCGTGCCGATTGAAGCCCACGTTCCGTGATCCATTCATCTGGCGTACCCCCCGGTCGCGGTCGACGCCTATCTCTGAGGCTAGCCCGGATTTTTCACAGATCACCCACGGGATGGCTGTGGGCGCTTCGGCCGCAAACGCATCGGCGGGATGGGGCATTCATCACGGGGTGCGCCGCGCCTGGCTGCTAGAGCACCGAACAGATAAATCCGACGCGTCCAACATGTAGGGTGGATAAGCGCAGCGCATCCACCGTGCGGCGTCGAATTGGTGGATGCGCTGCGCTTATCCACCCTCGGTTCGCGGCCCCCACCACCTGCGGCGCAATTTGGCTGCGATTTGGCGATCTTTCCGTTTACCTGTTCGGTGCATCTAGGGAAACGCTGATTGATCGTCATGCCCGTGAAGCTACCCCCGAGAGCTTCGGGGCGGGCATCCAGCCTTGCTCGTTCTGGGCTCCCGGCGAAGCCTGCCCTCGAATGCCTCAATCGGGGGCGGGAGCGAGGCAAACGGATCAGATCAGTGTTTCCCCATTGCCTCGCCGGGTCTGCCCGTGCGGTGTGGAGGGGCTAAGTGCGCAGCTGCCAAGTGGGGTGATCGGCGGCATCGATGAGGCCGTGTCCCAAAAGCCACTCTCTGGCGTCCTCCGCGTCCTGTTCGAACCAGGCCCGGGCGGAGCCGAACCGGAAGGTGTAACCCCAGCGGTCCATGTCGGACATGATGCGCTCGCTGCCTACCCCGGGCAGATAGGCGCCAAGGAGGATCTCCAGGTAGTTGACCCCGTTTTCCTCGTCGTAGCCGCCACCGGCGTTGGTATCCAGCACCGCCCGGCGCTCCCCATCCATGCAGATGAGGTGGCAGGACTCATGGAGGGCGGAGTGCACCGGCGTGTCGGCGCGCACCAGGACCCGTCGCCCGATGATCCCCGCCTCCGGTTCACCGAACCAGCTGCCGGGGATGGGGGCCCCGTCGGCCACCGTTTCGAGGGTCAGCCCGAAACGGCCAAGCAGGTCGCGGAGATCATCGAGGCGGATGTCGGCGCAGATGAGGACCTCGGACATGTCATTGCTCCAGCTTTTCGAAAGGCGGAAATGGTACCGCACTCCGGAGGGATTCTTCTGCAGTCGCGTGCCGGGAAGGTAAACGCATGCTTGCCCAAGGACTTGCATCGCTCACAGCACGGCCGTGACGTGAGTATGCGCTCGCCTTGGTGCCGGGGAGTCACGGCCTCCGGCGTCGGACGATGTAGACACGCTGGCCGGGGTGGATGAGGTCCGGATCGGCGATGTTGCTGGCGCGGGCCAGTTCCGGATAGCGGAAGGGGTTGCCGATGTAGCGCGCGGCGATGGCCCACAGCGTGTCCCCCCGCACCACCGTGTGGACGACCAGACACTCGATGGCCTCCTCTTCGCATCCCGCCTCGTCGATGGGGAGGGGCGCGGGGCGGGCCGCCCCGGCCTCAAGGGCCAGGGGGGCTTCTTCGGGGGGGACGGGCAGGTGCCCTTGGTCGGCATCGGGGGAGGGGGGCGCCTCCAGCACGATCCGGATACCGTCTGGCACCGGTTCGATGGTGATCGGAACCGGGACGGTGGCCGCGGCTACTGGCCTGGGCAGCTCCGTCGAGGTGAGCGCGTCAACCGCCTCGGCAGCCGTCTCCCGTGGCAGCGCAAGGGGCTCCTGAGCAGATGCCCCCACGAGGCCTTCCGGGGCCGGGCGGGCCACGGGATCGCCTTCGGGGCCTGCGGCAATGGCCACCGGGGCGGAGGGCGAATACGGGCGCGTCCCCCTGTCACGCTCCCCAGGGGCCGGCCCCGGTGTGTTGTCGGAGCCACCCTGGCCGGCGCCCGTGTCCGTTTCGGGCGGATGGGCACCGCCCTCGGTCCGCTCCCCCGTGGGCCCCTCGCCCATGGCCCCCTCCCGTTGGGCCACCACTCTCTGTTGAACCTCCTCCCCGGGCGAGGCGGGCGACTCGGCGTGGGTCGCTTCTGTCTCGCCCGGGGCGGCGCCCCCGCGAGGCGTGCCCGGACCCTCTGCTTCCCAAAAGGGGGGCACCGCAGCGGCGGGTTCGCCCCACTGGAGGGGGGCGACAGGGGAGGACTTCGGCACCTCCCCCTCCCACGGGTAGGGCGAGGTGGTCTGTACGGTCGGGATCGCCGGTTGACGCTCGGTCGCATCGCCCCACCACGGGCCGAAGTAGGCCGCTGCGGCCAGGGCGAGCACGACCGCAACGCCGAGCTCCGGCAGCGCTGAGCGTTCGGGGGAGGGCTCGGGCACTGCGGGGGAGGGGGGCGGCGGCGTTTCCCGCGGCGGTGGGTGATGGTTCGGCGCCTGGGGCGCCCCGGCGGTCGGACGCTCGGCCGCAGAGCGGCGGGACGGGGCGGTGGCGGGAGTTGTGTGCGCGGGGGGAGCCCGCTTGGCGGCGGTGTTGCGATTCCTGCCGACGGGGGGAGGTGCCTCGGGGGCGCTGCCGGTTCGCGGCCCCTGCCGCACCGGGGGGGCGTGGCTGCGCGCCGGGGGGGCCGCTGCGCCGCTTGCCTCGGCTTGAGGCCGGGCCGGTTCGGCAGGCGTGAGGGGCCGCCGCCCGGGGGCCGCGCGCCGGGCCGCTCCGGTCTCTGGCGCGTCCATGTGTCGGTGGTGAGATGCGGCGCCGGGGGGAGAGAAGTGGTGGGAGATCCGGGTGAGGAGTTCGGCGCTGAGCCGAAGCAGCCGGGCCGGCTCGGTGCAGAGCACGGTTGAACCCTGGTGCCAGAAGGCGCAGCTGAAGATGTCGCGCGGCACATCCGCCGGCAGGGGCAGCAGGCGCTCCGGTTCGACCAGTCCAACCACCTGGTCCACCCGAAAGCCGTAGTCGGTCCCCCCCAGGCGCGTGGTGACGAGCCGGCCGCCGGCGCCGGGGTCGAGTCCCAGGCGGCGGCGCAGATCGATCACCGCCCCGACGGCGTGGTGATGCTGGAACAGGCCGTCTGTGGCGGGGGCACCGCCCGGCAGCGGGGTGATGTGGGCGGGGGGAAGGGCCACGTCGGCCACCGCTTCGGCCGGCAGGGCCAGCGTGATCGGACCGACTCGGAAGACCAGCAGCAGTGTGGACGAAGACTCTCCCATGGGCCTCGATGTGGCCTGCCTCGGCAGTGGTGAGCGGCGACACCGTTATCGGCCGCTGTCGCCGAGGCCTTGAACCGGATCACTTCAGCTTGGCATGCACCGCATTGGTCAGGAGGGCGAACTCCGCCAGCGTGAGGGTCTCGGGGCGGCGGCCGGGATCGATCCCGAGGGCCTCGATCTCGCTCCCCGCGACGAGGGGCTTGAGGGTATTGCGCAGGGTTTTGCGCCGCTGCGAGAAGGCCTGCGCAACCACCTGGGAGAGGGTTTGGACGCTCTGCACCTCCACCGGGGGGTGCTCATGGGGCACCAGCCGTACGATGGCCGAGTAGACCTTGGGCGGTGGATAGAAGGCGCCGGGCGGTACGGTGAACAGGCGCTCCACCCGACAGTGATACTGCACCATGATGCCGAGCCGTCCGTAGTCGGAGGTGCCGGGCTGGGCAGCGAGCCGGTCGACCACCTCCTTCTGCAGCATGAAGTGCATGTCGCGAATGCAGCGTGACTGCTCCAGCAGGTGGAACAGCAGTGGGGTGGAGATGTTGTACGGCAGGTTGCCGACCACCCGAAGCGGCGCGTCCTCGGCCAGCGTGCAGAAGTCGAACTTGAGCGCATCGGCGCTGTGCACGCGCAGCTCGCCGCCCGTGCAGGCGGCCTGCAGTTTGGGGATGAGATCGCGGTCGAGCTCCACCACATCCATGGCGCCCACCAGCGGCAGTAACTCCCGGGTCAGGGCCCCCAGGCCGGGGCCAATCTCCACCAGCCGATCGCCGGGGCGTGCCGCGATGGAGGCGACGATCCGGCCGATGACGCCGGGATCGTGCAGAAAGTTCTGGCCGAAGCGCTTGCGGGGACGGTGGTTCATGGGGCAGGGTCCGGGCTGAGACAACAGGGGCGGGAAGGGTAGCACGTAAGGTCAGGGACGAGATACGCAGGGTGAACGCATACTTAGGTCACGGCCGTGCTGTGAGCGATATGAGTATGCGTTTACCCTGGGGCAATCTGGCAGCCACTGGCGATCCCTCGCATCTGCGGTCCCGGGTCATTTCCATGGCCACCTCCACCGCGTACTCCAGGCTCCCGAGCTCCGCCTTGCCGGTGCCGGCCAGCTCGAGGGCGGTGCCGTGGTCGACGGAGGTGCGGATGATGGGCAGGCCGAGGGTGACGTTGACCGCACGGCCGAAGCCCTTGTGTTTGAGGACCGGCAGCCCCTGGTCGTGGTACATGGCGAGCACCGCGTCCACCCCCTCCAGATGGCGGGGGACGAACGCGGTGTCGGCCGGGAGCGGGCCGACCAGCCTCATCCCCTCGGCGCGTAGCCGATCCAGCAGAGGTTCAATGATCTCGATCTCCTCCCGGCCGAGATGGCCGCCTTCCCCGGCGTGGGGGTTGAGGCCGCAGACGAGGATGGTGGGGGAGGGCAGGCCGAAGCGGCGGGTGAGGTCGGTGTGCAGGATCCGCATCACCTGCTCCAGCCGCTCCGTTGTAATGGCGTCGGGGACCTCCCTCAGGGGCAGATGGGTGGTGGCGAGTGCCACCCGCAGTCCCGGGGTGGCGAGCATCATCACCACCCGCGGGGTGCCGGTGAGCTCGGCCAGAAACTCGGTATGCCCGGTGAAGGGGATCCCGGCCTCATTGATTATGCCCTTGTGCACCGGTCCGGTGACCAGCCCCTGCAGCACGCCCGTTGAACAGAGCGCCACCGCCTGGCGCAGCGTCTCCAGCACGTAGGGGGCATTGGCCGCCTCCAGCCGCCCGGGGAGGCCGCCCTGGCGCAGAGGGACGTGCGCCACGCTCAGGGTTCCGGGGGTCCGGGCGGGTGGCGTCCCGGGCTGGAAGGGCTCCAGCCGGAGGGCCAGGCCCAGGGCGCGCGCGCGCCCGGCGAGAAGCTCCCGGTCGGCGATGGCCACCAGGCCGGCCTGGCGTTCGCGCTGGGCAAGCAGCACGGCAAGGTCGGGCCCGATGCCCGCCGGTTCGCCGGGGGTGAGGGCCAGTCGGACGTCGGCGGCCACCGTCAGCTGTCCAGGCGAATGGTCACGTAGGATTCGTCGCGCATGCGCCGGAGCCAGTTCTCCAGCTCCTCTTCCATTTTGCGTTGGCGCAGCGCCTCCCGCGCCTGGTTGCGAATGTGCTCCTCGGTGTCGTCGTGGTCGCGGCGCTCGAGGACCTGGACGATATGCCAGCCGAACTGGCTCCTGAAAGGTTCGCTCACCTGCCCCGGGGCGAGCTTGCCCATCGCCTCCTCGAAGGCCGGGACAAACATGCCGGGGTTGGCCCAGCCCAGATCGCCCCCCTGACTGGCAGAGCCGGTGTCATCGGAGTTGGCCCGGGCCAGGCGATCGAAGTCCTCCCCATCGAGGATACGGTCGCGCAGGCGCAGCAAGCGGGCTCGGGCTTGCTCGTCACTGGTGATCGCGTCGGTGCGGATGAGGATGTGGCGGGCGTGGGTCTGGCGGACCACATGCTTGGTCTCTCCCCGCTTCTCCGCCAGCCTCAGGATGTGAAAACCGCTCGGGCTGCGGATGGGGTCACTGATCGCTCCGACCGCCATCTTGAGCGCGACTTCGGAGAACAGCGTCGGCAGCTGCCCAGCCTTGCGCCACCCCAGGTCGCCCCCTTCGAGCGCCTGCTGGCCATCGGAGTAGGAGACCGCCATTTCGCGGAAATCGGCCCCGGACCGGAGTCGCCCGAGCAGCTCCTCCGCCCGGGCCTTGGCGGCCTGAATCTCGGCAGGGCGGGCCGCCTCGGGCACTGCGATGAGGATGTGCTCCAGTCGGTACTCCGTCCCTTCGGCGCCTTCGGCCTGGCGGTGGGCGAGGTAGTTCTCCACCTCCTGGGGCGTGATCACGATCCGGCTCTCCACCTGGCGGCTGCGTAGGCGGCTGATGGTGAGTTCGTTGCGGATCTCCTCGCGGAAGTCGGCGAATTTGAAACCATCGCGCTCCAGCACCTGGCGGAACTGCGCCAGGGTGAGGCCGTTGTCCCTGGCGATCTTTCCAATCACCTCGTTGAGGTTCTCGTCGTCCACCCGTATCCCGGCCCGGCTGGCCATCTTGAGCTGCAGCCGCTCCACGATGAGCCGCTCGAGCACCTGGCGCTGCAGAATGTTGTCCGCCGGCAGCGGTGTCTTGCTCTGGCGCAACTGCGCCACGATGGTCTCCAGGCGGTCCTTCAGCTCCTGGTAGGTGATCACGTCATCGTCCACGATGGCGACGATGCGGTTCAGCTCCTGAACGCGTGCCGCCGTGGCGGGCAGGCTCCACGTGGCGACCGAGAGTGCGGCGAGGAGGGCAACGATAAGGCGCATTATGCTCTCTGGCGTAAGTTAGCGATAACCAAGGATACCACGCTCCAGTTCACTCTCGAGCGCATTGCCGATGTTGGCCAGCCCCTTGAGCTCCAGGGTGACGTAAATGCTGCGCTCGATATCTTCCGCAACCGGATCGAAGTGGCCGCGCCCCACCAGTCTCAGGGACCAGCAGCAGCTGCGGTACTCCAGCCCGGCGACCGTCTCCAGGGAGCGCTCGTTCTCCAGGTCGTAGTTCCAGCGCCCGATGAACTGCCACTGCGGGTTGAGCGGCCAGAAGGCGGCGAGATCCGTCTGGCGGACGGACTGGTCGCGACGGAGCCGGTAGCTCAGGCTCACTCCGCGCTGGGTGCCGGGGACATAGCGCAGGCGCGAGGTCAGCAGCTCCTCCCGCTCCTGGTCGGGGTCGTACTGGACCGTGGTGCTGAAATCGAGGTTGCGGCGTGGCTTCACCCCCAGTTCGCCGATGATGTCCGACTGCCCACGCTCATCTCCCGGGCTGGTCGACCCCGTGAGGGTCACCTGTCGGTCGTCGAAGTAAACGATCTGACCCACCATGGCCCGAAGCAGTTCCTCACCGCTGGACTCGGCAAGCACCCGGCTGGCGACGGCCAGCGTCAGCTGGTTGGCATCGCCCACCCGATCGGCGCCGCTGAAGCGGTTCTCGCGGAACAGCTGGCCGAAGCTGAAGTCGTACTCGGCCGTGTCGAACCGGGGAAAGGCGCTCTGATCGCGAAAAGGGACGTAGAGATAGTAGAGGCGCGGCTCCAGCGTCTGCTGCACCGCCTCTCCCCCGAAGCTGGTGAAGCGGTCGAAATAGAGCCCCCCGTCCACACTGGCCAGCGGCACCGTGCGGGTCAGCCGTTCGTCGTCGCCGCCGTCCAGCCGGTAGTCGGTGTGGCGTATGGCCAGGCGGGGACGGAAAAACCAGGCGGGGGCCTCCAGGGGAAGGGTCACGCCGGGAGAGAGGTCCAGTCGGGTACCGGTGGGCTCCCGCGAGGCGTGGGCGAAGTGCACCAGCTCGGCGTTGCCGTCGTAGCGCAGAGCGCCCCGGCCGCGGGGTTCCATGCGGAACCGCAGCTGCGGCAGGCGCTGGTAGGGTTCCGTACCCGTGAGGGCCTGATAACCCTGCAGGCGCCCCAGGAACGACCACTGGTCGCCCCGGTAGCCCACATCGACCCGCCGCTCCAGGTGCGTCTGGCTGGTGATGCTCTGGACATCGGAGATGTCGTCGAAGTAGGCGTCATCGGTGACATAGTTGAGATTGACGGAGCTGTTCCAGCCCCGCCCCGGCCGCGCGACGTGCTGCCAGGAGGCGAAGCCGCGTTCCTTGCCGAAGAGCCGATCGTGGGGCAGGTAGTCGAGATTGAGCTCCCCCTCGTTCTGCTCGTTCAGGTAGCGGTACTCCGACAGCAGCATCGTCCCGCGCTTGCTCATGTAGCGGGGGGTGGTGGTGGCATCGCGGTTGGGGGCGATATTCCAATAGTAGGGAACGCTCAGGTCGGCGCCGTTACTGTCGGAGTTCCCGAAACTGGGGGCGAGGAAACCGCTCTTGCGTCCGCGCAGCGGGAAGTTGATGTAGGGCAGATAGGCGAACGGCACCCCCTGGAAGCGGACCGTCACGCCGCGCGCCTCTCCGGTGTTGGTGGCGTCGTCCAGCCGCAGTGAGTCGGCACGCAACTGCCACCCCTCGTCGCCGGGGTTGCAGGTGCTGTAGGTGAGCCCCTCCAGGCGGGTGTGTTGCGGGTCGGTGATCAAGACCCGCTCGGCCGCACCGAAGGCGTGGAGATCGATCACATGGAAGCGGGTGTCGAACATCTCGGCGATCTCCTGCGCGAGGTCCACCCGGGCCCGCTCCCCCTGCAATGAGAGCTCGGGGGTTCGGTAATGCACCCCGCCGGAGAGCTCGAGCAACTCCGTCTCCCGGTCGTATTCGGCCTCGTCCGCCTCCAGGCGCATCCCCTCGCGCAGCACCTGCACCTCGCCGGCCAGCCGGGTGGTATTCTCCATCCCGGTGATCAGGCGGTCGGCGGACAGCAGGGTGGAGCCGATCCCCTCCGGGGCCTGCTGCGGCGGTGGCGGCGTCAGCGGGACAGGGGCGCACAGCGCCCAGGGCCCTTCCTCGGCCGCACCGGTAGAGGACAGCGCAAGAGCCAATCCCGCGCAGAGCGAACGTAGGGGTAGCACGATCGGCGTTGTTTCCGATTAGGGGGACGCAATCAAAAGCCGGTTAAAATCGCATAGAACGCGCCTTCCTTCAAATGCAAAAAGCCTTCCATCAGGGTGAACGCATACTCACCCAAGAGCGACGTGAGTCCTTGAAAGCAGGCGTCGAGCGTACAGGTACGGAAGATGATTGCTCCTGCATAATCTTCACTCCCGATATCCATGTCGGTCGTATTCACTGCGGACCTGCTTTCAAGGACTTACGTCGCTCAAAGCACGGCGGTGACGTTAGTCTGCGTTCACCCTGAGCCCTCTCCATGACCTGCCCGTCGCGGCTTGACGGCCGTGATGATTCCCTCAATTGTGGACCATGGCGAGTGCACCAGTCGGCTCGGGGGGCTCGGGTCGATGAAAGCCCCTGTGGTCCGGCCAGAGTCTCCCGAGTGAGATGGATATCACGGGAGAAAACCTCTAGATGCCGCACACTGCACAAGTGAAAACCCCATGCGTGCCCGTGGCCGTGAGCGCAGGCTTCGGGCTATCATTCGCGACGGTATTGATTTTTGGTGGCAAATGTCCTGTACCTCACTGTCGATGACCTGCGGAGGCGGTGCTGTAGATGCGGCCACAGGTCCTGTGCAGCGAGCACGGCGATTGCCGGCCCGGACGCACTCGACTGACGCGGCCCGGGGACGCCGCATTCAACGAAACCACGTTTAAGGAGCTTAATAATGAAGCGGATCTTGGGTTGCGCAATTCTGGGTTGTGTCGCCGCTACGGCGCAGGCGGCCGATGACATCGACGCCCTGCAGAATTTGAACCAGGATGAATTTCGCCTGTTCTCCGAAGACCTTGGGGCAGCGCTGAGCTACAAGGCGGTCGCGCCCGCCGAGCCCTTGGGGATCACCGGTTTCGACGTGGGGGTGGAGATCACCGCCACCAGCCTGAAGAACGACCAAACCTTCGACAAGGCCAGCGCCGAAGGGGGGCTCTCCACCCTGCCCCTGGCCAAGCTCCACGCCCACAAGGGGCTGCCGTTCGGCATCGACGTGGGGGCCTTCTACGCCAGCGTCCCTTCCACCAACATCAGCCTGATCGGGGCCGAGCTGCGCTACGCCCTCATCGAAGGCGGCATCGCCATCCCCGCGGTGGCCGTGCGCGGCACCTACAGCCGGCTGAACGGGGTGGACCAGCTGGACCTCGACACCAAGGGGCTGGAGCTCTCTATCTCCAAGGGCTTCGCCATGCTCACCCCCTATGCGGGCGTGGGGCAGATCTGGGTCACCAGCACCCCCAAGGCGGAGGCTGTCACGCCCGGAAACCTGACCGAAGAGTCCTTCACCCAGACCAAGTACTACCTGGGGGCGAACCTCAACCTGGGGCTGCTGAACTTCGCGGTCGAAGGGGACAAGACCGGCGACGCCAGCACCTACGGGGCGAAGCTTGGTTTCAGGTTCTAAGCAAGCAACACAGGGTGAACGCATACTAACGTCACGGCCGTGCTGTGAGCGACGTAAGTCCTTGAAAGCAGGCACGCTGTAAATACGACCGACATGGATGTCGGGAGTGAAGATTATGCAGGAGCAATCATCTTCCATCCCTGTACGCTCGACGGCCGCGTCCATGCGGCCGACGACCTGCTTTCAAGGACTTACGTCGCTCTTGGGTGCGTATGCGTTCACCCTGGCAAGCAACAAGAGGCAGGTGACAAGGTACAAGCAAGAGTGTAGAACACCACTACTCGTATCTTGTCACCTCGCATCTCGTATCTGATTTCCATGGGCCAACGTCTCCAGCAACTGAATCTCTGGCTCCGTCACGAGCTCGGGCTACCGGCCTTCGAAATCGCCCCGGCCTCGGCCGACGCCAGCTTCCGGCGCTATTTTCGCGTGGCCTTCGACGGCGAGACGCGCATCGCCATGGATGCCCCGCCGGAGAAGGAGGCCTTGGGGCCGTTCGTCCAGATCGGCAAGCGGCTGCGTGGGGTTGGCCTGCACGTGCCGGAGATCCTGGCGGAAGATCATGCCCAGGGGTTTCTCCTGCTCAGCGATCTCGGCTCCCGCCAGTACCTCTCCGAACTCACTGACCAGACGGTGGAGCGGCTGTATGGGGATGCGCTGGGGGCGCTCACCGTGCTGCAGGCCTGCGGACCCACGGAAGGGGAGGTGCCGCCCTACGACCGCGCCCTGCTGTTGCGGGAGATGGAGCTGTTCCGTGAGTGGTACCTGGGGCGCCACCTGGGGCTGCGACTCGGTGCGGCGGAAAATGCCCTGCTCGACGACACCTTCGCCCTCCTGGCCGAGGCCGCTTTGGAGCAGCCGCGGGTGTGCGTGCACCGCGACTACCACTCCCGCAACCTGATGGTGTGCGACCACAACCCCGGCATTCTGGACTTTCAGGACGCGATGATGGGGCCGGTCACCTACGACCTGGTCTCCCTGCTGCGCGATTGCTACGTGGCCTGGCCGCGGGAGCAGGTGGAGGAGTGGGCCCTCGGTTACCAGGACCTCGCCTGCCAGAGCGGAATCCTTGCCGAGCGCGACGGGGAGCGCTTCCTGCGCTGGTTCGACCTCATGGGGGTGCAGCGCCACCTGAAGGCCACCGGCATCTTCGCCCGCCTCAACCACCGGGATGGCAAACCCGGCTACCTCAACGACATTCCCCGTACCCTCGGCTATGTGTACGACGTCAGCGGCCGCCACCATGAGCTCTGCGGACTGCGTCTGTTGCTTGAAGGTCTGGAGCCGAATCCTCTCGCCGTGCAATCGGCGTAGCCGCCTTCGCCGCGGCTTTCCCCAGAGCACCGGACAGGCCAAGGGCCCCGAACCGACAAGCGGAAGAGTTGCCCATTGCGCCGGCGTGTTCCGTGAGTGGTGGGGCAGCGAACCGGCGGTGGACAAGCGCAGCGCATCTACCATTCACGGCCGCGGCCGGGTACATGCGCTGCGCTCAGTCAGTGCCATGCTGCGGGCCATCGCCGTGACGCTCCTCCCGCTCCGCTCATCATCAGCGATCAAGAGTCGTCGGGATTGAACCAGCAGCGGGGGCGAGCGCCGTCTGCGTACCCCGCGGCCTGGGTGCAGGCCCCTGGGCTGGGATCGTCCTCCGAAAACCCGCTTCTCTCGTCAATGTTGCAGAGGGCGCCCGCCACGAAGGTGTCGAGCCGACACTGCGGGGAGGGGTAGCCGTGCACGAGGGTCGATTGCGGCCTATCCGGGTCGTGCCCGATCAGTCTGGTGGGTGCGGCCTCTCGGGTGTGGGCAAACCAGCGGGAGAGTATCAGGCCCGCCAGGATGGTGCGCCGACAGATCGCCTGCTCGTCAGTGGCCGGGTAGGAGGCGGCGCATGCGGCCTCGAGACGAGGCGGCAGGGGGGCGGTGTAATGCTGCTCGTATCCGGCCGCCCTCAGATAGCGCTTCATGCACTTGGTCGCGGCAAAGTAATCGGCCTGCCCTTCGGCACTGTATCCCAGCGCAAAAGGCGCGCCACCGATGTGGTGGCCCACCTCGTGACAGACCACCAGGGCGTAGGCATCCCGATTCAGCATGGGATGACGGGCCAGCCCTCCGCTCAGCTCGATCTCCAGAATCCGGCGCACCCGCCCCTTCTCCTGGTCGAAGGACTCGGTGAGCCACGAGGTGGCGTTCTCCTCCTCGGAGTCCCACCGTTTGTTGATGATCAGCTCTCTGTCCCGCTGCGAGATGGGCTCCGCATAGAGGCCGAAGATGGTGGCGATGATGTCATCGAAGCTCCCCCGGTCGACATCGTTGATGTCGTACGCAAAGGCGCGCCTGGTCGATTGATCCTCCCCGCCGGCGAGGTCCGGCTGGATGCAACGTACCCGCAACCGTTCATCCTTGCCGTAGTAACCGATCCTTCCATCGGAGAAGTCGAGGTAGCGGATCACACCCGCGTTGTAGCGGGAGGAGGTCCAGTAGCGGCCCGGTGCTGTAAAGCCGGGGAGCGTGCGCGATGCTCCGGCACGTGCACAGCCGGCGTCCGTCTGCGGGAATTCCGCGCTGATCTTTTTGCCCACCCTGGCGTGGCAGAACAGCAGCGCCATCTCCTGGGGAGAGGGCAGGACCATGCCTCGCTGCTCACACGCACGCAGGGCCTGATACCAAGTGTATCTTGCGCCGCCGGGTTCATCGGTGGCGGCGATTTTCGTTTTCAGGGAGCCCTGGTCGAGGGTATCAGCCGGCGCTGACCATGGAAGTGAAGACCAAAGGAGGGTGACGAGCGCAAGGAACGGCAGTCGTTTCATTGGACCTCCGTAGCTTACCTGAATCGCTGTTCCGGGCTCCTCCCACCCTGCGGCTGGGAGGGACGGGCGCCCTACCACAGCTTGGGCGCAAGTACAACCATAGAACAAAACGATTCTTCGCTACGGAGGCGCCGGGGTCGGCCCCACAAAGGCAAAGCCCGGCTGAAGCCGGGCTTTGTTTTCCCTGAGAAATCCCCTGGGGAAATCACATCTAGAGCACCGAACAGGTAAACCGAAAGATCGCCAATCGCAGCCTCCCGCTGATCGTGACGCCCGCGCGGGGTAGGGCCGGAGCCCTGAGCCCCAGGTGGCGGGAGCAGCGAACCGAGGTAGGGTGGATAAGCGCAGCGCATCCACCAATTCGACGCCGCACGGTGGATGCGCTGCGCTTATCCACCCTACATGTTGGGCGCGT
>JAWLHA010000078.1:0-16802 GCA_041690535.1 Gammaproteobacteria bacterium
AGCGTACATGGATGTATTCACAGCGGACCTGCTTTCAAGGACTTACGTCGCTCACAGCACGGCCGTGACGTTAGTATGCGTTCACCCTGCCTCTCACCCATTGACTGCCGCCAGAGAGGCGGTTTATCTTTCCCACACTCTTCCAGCCCCCCCGGGCTACCGGGAAAACGCCGCGGGCTTTCGCCTGCCCCGGGACGAGTTTGGTCCCGTTCCTTTGTCGCGGGGCTGAGCCCAACCTCTCCAGGGCAAGTTGCAGCACCTACGCCCGGATGCGCCGCCTGCCCCTCAGATCCCCACCTGTTGGCGAGTGTGACCTGATGAAAGAACTGAGTCTGAGCTATCGAATCTCCGTCTGGCTGCTGGCGCTGGGCCTGCTCTGTCTGACGGTCTCGGTCACCTATGTGTACAGCCTGCGCGGCGACTTGCAGAGTAAGGCCCTGGACCGGCGCGCACTGGAGCTGAGCAATACCCTGACAAACCGTCTCGAAACCAAGTTCGACGTGGGCATCACCAATGCGGTGGCGCTGGCCCGTGATCCGTTGCTGGTTGAGGCGGTGCTGCGCGGTGACACGGCACAGGCCCAGGCGGTGATTGGCAGCGTACGTCAGGCTTATGGCGACTACACCAACTATCAGGGGATTCAGGTTCATCTGATGGACGCCAACGGCCAGCCCATCTATCAAAGCGCCAAGCGCCCCACTGCGGCCGATGCCGCCTCCCAGGGCGGAGTGCGGGTTGCGCTTGGAGAGCGCAAGACACATGCAGCGTTCGAGCGCGATGCCAACGGTAATGTGTTGATCCGCGCCTTTGCGCCACTGATCCATCAGGAACGGGTCATCGGCGTGATCGAACTGACCCAGGGCGTGGGCAGCATCAGCCGTGACTTCTTCCGGGAGAAGATCAACTACCTGATGCTCCTTGATCCGGCCCACCTCCGCAGCGGCATGCCGGCCCAGAACAATGCACGCGTGGGCAACTACGTGGTCGCCAACAACCGCTGGTTCTCCGAAGAGGTGGTGAGCTTTGCCCAGACCGTCGACCTGGCACGGGGGCTGAGGGAGGGGCGTATTCTGGATGCCGAATGGTTTAGCACCGTCGTCCCGGTGACGGACGGCAGTGGCCAAACCCTGGCCCTGCACGTACTTGGCCTACCGGGCTCGGTCCTGCGCCAGGATATCGCCGCCGCCACCTCCCTGGCCGACTCGCTGCTGTGGGCGATGGTGCTGTTGGTCATCCTGCTGGTGGGCCTGGCGGTATTGCTAATCCGCAAGTTGGTGATCCAGCCCATCGGCCAGATCGCCGATGCCCTGACCGATATCGCCGAGGGCCAGGGGGACCTGACCCATCGCCTCACCGTGAACCGTAACGACGAGATCGGTCAGGTGGCCACCAGCTTCAACCGCTTCACCGACAATATCCAGCAATTGGTGCGGCAGATCGCCGCACAGGGCGGCCAGGTGGCCAGTGCCGGCAATGGGTTGAAACACTCGACCGGCCTGACCCGTGAGGGGGCAGACACGCAACAGCATGAGATCGTACAGGTCGCTGCCGCCATCGAGGAAATGGGCGCCGCCGCCAGCGAGGTGGCGCAAAACGCCGACCATACCCGCGAGTCCACTGAGGGTGGCAGCACCCAGGTGGCCACCGCCCGCCAAGCCATGGACCGCCTGCTCAAGGCCATCGAGACCCAGACCGCCGAGATCGAGCGCACCACCGACGACATCACCGCACTGGAACAGCAGTCCGAATCCATCGGCCAAGTGGTCCAAGTGATCCGCGAAATCACCGAGCAGACCAACCTGCTCGCCCTCAACGCCGCGATTGAAGCGGCCCGTGCCGGGGAACACGGACGTGGGTTCGCCGTGGTGGCCGACGAGGTACGCACCCTGGCGGGCCGCACCCACGAGTCCACCGGCACCATCGAGAAGACCGTGCAGAACCTGCAGGAGCGCACCCGCGCCGGGGTCAAGAGCATGCAGCAAAATCGCGAACAGGCCGTGCAAAGCCTGCAGCACGTGCGCGACACCCATGCCATGCTGGCCAGCCTGGCCGAAATGATGGACAAGATCCGCGGAATGACCACTCAAATCGCCGCCGCCACAGAGGAGGAGACCGCGGTTGCCCAGGAGCTCAGCCGCAGCATCAGCCGCATTCAGCAGATTGCCGAAGAGGCCGCTGCCAATGCTGAGGAAAGCGCACGCAACGCCGAACACCTGCTCGATCTCTCCGAGTCGATGCAGCATTCGGTTTCGCGTTTCCGCTTCTAATCCGCCTTGGTCTTTCCAGTCCCCACAACATCATGGCCGATTCCATGCGGTAGCCGCTGCAACGGTGAAGAGCCGACCTTCACGGTCGTCCTGCCGCAAAACCGGGGGTAGCATGGGGTGGCCGCAAACAAAGACCAACTCAACTCCTGACGCCGCAAGTCGCTTCAATCCCTCATCAAAGTGCGAACGACTGCCAATTCTCAGTTTGGAAGGAGAGGAGGCGGACCGTCCCAGCCGGGCAGAAACTTTGCAGCCAACGGACCTACAGTTTACACCGTCAACTGCCGATAGAGTCGCATACCCCGGACTGGTATCTTCGCGTGGGGACGAGAGGACGCCCCAACTTGGGAGAAAGACCATGTTGCGCAACTTCAGTATCGGTCTTCGCATTGCGATCGGCTCGGCGCTGGTGCTCGTGCTCGCCTTGGCGATCATCACTCCGCTGGTGCTAGGTCAGGTGGAGGAGATCGTCGGCCAGGCCGAGCGGCGGGAAATGCAGGCGCTTTACGGGCAGTTGATGGACCGGCTCGCAGCGGAGGAGCGGGTTGCCGCGGCCCTGGCCGACAATATCGCCGCAACGCCGCACTTTGGCGAGCTGTTTGCCAACGGTGACCGCGAGGGGCTGAAAGCCGAACTGCTCGCGGTCTTCAGGACCATGCGGGACAAGTACGCCGTCAACCAGTTCCAGTTCCATACCCCGCCGGCACTTTCCTACCTTCGGTTGCACGAAGTCGACAAACACGGCGACGACCTCTCCAGTCTCCGCCGCACCGTAGTGGAGGTAAACGAAAGCAAGAAGGGCGTGCGAGGCCTGGAAGTCGGCGTCGCGGGATTGGGCGTGCGAGGCGTCGCCCCGGTGTTCCACCAGGGCCGGCACATCGGTTCGGTCGAATTCGGCATGAGCTTCGGGCAGCCTTTCTTCGACACATTCAAAGCCGGTGCCACTGATGTCGGCCTGGAGATCAGCCTGTTCCTGAAGCGCGACGCAAAGTTCCAGCCATTTGCCAAGACCTACACCGGTGACAACCTGCTCACCGATACGGAGTTGGCGGGCGCCATCAGCAAACCACTCCTGACCGTCCGCCAGCTGGGCGGCAAGTCGAAATCGGTGTACGCGCGCCAGGTAACCGACTATTCCGGAAAGCCAATCGGCGTGGTCGAGATTGCGGTGGACCGCGAATACTACGAAGCTGCGCTCGCGGGTGCCCGCAACAGTACGCTGCTCATCGGTGGGGTGGCACTGCTGCTTGGCATCGGCATCTCCACGCTGCTGAGCCTCTCGATCCGCCGTCCCCTCTGCAATACCTGCGACGCGATGGAAGACATCGCCCAGGGTGAGGGCGACCTGACCCGTCGCCTCCAGACCACTGGCCGCGACGAGGTGGCCCAACTTGCCGCGGCCTTTAACAAGTTCGTGGAAAGGATACAGCAGACTGTCGCCCGGGTGGGCGGCTCCACCACGCAGCTGGCGGCGGCCTCCGAGGAGTTGTCCACGATCACCGCCGTTTCCAAACAGTCCATTGATCGCCAGCAACAGCAGACCGAGCAGGTGGTGACCGCCATCAACGAGATGACCGCCACGGTGCAGGAGGTGGCACGCAATGCCCAGAATGCCGCCGAGGCCGCCCGCCAGGCGGACGGCGAGGCCCGCACCGGAACCGAGGTGGTGACCGCCACCATCGACGCCATTGACACCCTGGCACGCGAGGTCGAGCGGGCGGCGGAGGTGATCCAGCAGCTCGAGATCCACAGCAACGATATCGGTCAGGTACTGGAGGTGATCCGCGCCATCGCGGACCAGACCAACCTGTTGGCGCTCAACGCTGCCATCGAGGCGGCCCGTGCCGGGGAACAGGGGCGCGGTTTCGCGGTGGTGGCGGATGAGGTGCGCACCCTGGCCAGCCGGACCCAGGCCTCGACCAAGGAGATCGAGGAGACCATTGCCAAGCTGCAGAACGGAGCACGCGATGCGGTCAAAGTAATGGCGGAAGGTCGCGGTAAGGCGCTGTTCAGCGTTGAACAGGCGGGAAAGGCCGGCGATGCACTCAACAGTATTACCCGTGCGGTGGCGACCATCTCCGACATGAACGCGCAGATCGCCAGCGCCGCGGAACAGCAGAGTGCGGTGGCCGAGGAGATCAACAAGAACGTCCACACCATCAACGCAATCACTGAAGAAAACGCCAAGGGTGCGGAGCAGACTGCCGAGAGTTCCGACGGTTTGGCGCGGCTCGCCAACGAGCTGCAACAACTGGTGGGGCAGTTCCGCTACTGACTTTCCCAAGCCGGGCCCGGTTTCAACACTCCCGGAAACCGGGCTCACCAGTTCTTCAACTCGGTGCCGGATTGTGCGCTCACGCCCCGCTTGCAATGGTGGGTCACTGCACGAACACCTCCCCCAGTCGGTCGGGCGGGAGCAGTCCCGTGAAGAGAAAGCCTTGCGCTTCGTCGCACCCGGTAGCGGTGAGGAAATCCCTCTGGGCGGTAGCGACAGTAGCGTTCTTTTTTGCCCCCCTTTCGCCCCAAACGCAGCAACGAAACAGGCGCAAATCGCAAAACCTCTCCCCCACCACCGCCTGAAGTCACTTACTCCAACAGTCTGTGCCAAAGCCTCGGCGGGCGGGGTTCCGGTGGATGTCCCGTTAGTATCCCTCGTCCCCGCAGCATCTGAACCCACCTAGTCCAGCGTCCGTAAGAGCACAACGGAATCGGCTTGCGGTGGGTGTCTCCTTGGCTATCATCATCGCCGGATCCAGGCAGCGATCTCTCTGTCCCTTCTCTCTTTTTATGCAGGGAAGCCGAGTGGGGGTAAGAAGATGCGTACCGCCATTGTCTGGTTTCGACGTGACCTGCGCGTGGCCGATCACCCGGCGCTGCGGGCCGCTCGCGGGTGCGATCGACTCATCCCGGTCTACATCCACGGCCCAGATGAGGACGCCCCCTGGGCCGCCGGGGCGGCCTCGCGCTGGTGGCTCCACCACAGCCTGAGTGCATTGCAACATGCGCTTGGCCGCCGCGGCTCCCGTCTTCTGATCCGCAAGGGGCCGGCCACCGAGGCGCTGTTGCAGCTGGCCCGCGAAGCGGACGCCACCGCGCTGTTCTGGAGTGGCGACTTGCCTGAGCCAGCGGCGCGCCGCCAGGCCGCACAGGTCAGGTCGGCCCTGCAGGTGGCGGGAATTTCGTGTCACGAGTTTGGCGGATACCTGCTCCACATCCCCGAGGCACTCCGTACCCGAGGGGGACAGCCGTTCCGGGTGTTCACCCCCTTCTGGAAGGCCCTGCAGCAAAGCGCACCGCCATCCGATCCGCAGCCCGCCCCACGCGCCCTTCCGCCGGTGCCCGGTCAACTGCACTCGCTGCCCCTCGCCGCCCTGGAGCTTCTGCCCCGCATCCGCTGGGACAGCGGTCTGGCGGCGAGCTGGCGCCCCGGTGAGCCGGGCGCCCGCAAACGGCTCGCCGAGTTTGCCGCCACGGCGCTGGCAGATTATCCCGAGGGCCGGGACCACCCCGCAGAGACCGGGACCTCCAGGCTCTCGCCCCACCTCCACTTCGGTGAGATCACCCCTCGTCAGATCCTGCACGTGGTGGACCGCGAGGTCGCCATGAGCCCTTCCCTGCTCCGCGGCGCCGAGGCCTTCACGCGCCAACTCGGCTGGAGGGAGTTCGGCGCGTACCTGCTGCACCACTTCCCCCACACCCCCGAGGCGCCCCTGGACCGGCGTTTCGAACAGTTCCGGTGGCGTCACGACTATGCGCCACTTTACGACGCGTGGCGGCATGGGGCCACGGGCTACCCCATCGTCGATGCGGGTCTCAGGGAGCTGTGGCACACAGGATGGATGCACAATCGCGTGCGGCTACTGGCAGCCTCCCTCCTAGTCAAGAACCTGCGTGTGCCGTGGCAGGAAGGGGCACGCTGGTTCTGGGATACCTTGGTGGATGCCGACCTGGGCAACAACACCCTGGGGTGGCAGTGGGTGGCGGGATGCGGCGCCGACGCAGCGCCCTTCTTCCGCGTCTTCAACCCCGTGCTGCAGGCACAACGGCACGATCCGCAGGGCCGCTATGTGCGTCGCTGGCTTCCCGAACTCGCGGGACTGCCCGACCGCTGGCTGGCCCGCCCCTGGGCGGCGCCCGCGACGGTGCTGGCGAGCGCCGGCGTGGTACTGGGGCGCGACTATCCGCAGCCGGTGGTCCCCTTCGCCCCTTCACGCCAGGAAGCCCTGGACGCCTGGCATCAGTCAGTGCGCAGCCCAAGGGTCCATGGGCCCGGATAGCCGCCGCGAACGCCCTGAGCATCAGGCATGGGCCATAAAAGGGTGGTGAGATATCTTCCGATTAGCCCCCTCAGTTTGAATGCTCACTCTGGGACCTGCCTTGGCGGCTCCCGGCTGGGTAGCTCCGGAGGCAGTGCCCTCATGGACGACGCAGCCCTCCCCAAGTGCGCACGCCAAAGACCGAGACGAGCACCAGCAGCGTGGTCAGTCCCAGACTACCGCCCCTACCCTTGTGGTTTTCCGAGTAGACCACCTCTACCTCCCCCGGCTTCTCCTTCAACCTGGCGTTAAAACGGCTCAGCGCCTGCTTTAAATTGGCGGCGACATCGGCCGCAGCCAGCTCGAAGCCCCGCTGGGAGTCCTTGCGTGTCTGTTCGGTCAGGTTGACAATGGTTGCCGAACCTTTGACCTGACTGGTTCCAGGTGCGCGAAACAACATCTTCCGGCTGGGGACATCGAAGAGTGCCACATCAATGAGAGTGCTGGTGTCGTTCCTCTCCCCTTCGAACAAGTAGGACCCACAATGGTCCAGTAGGTCACGGACCAGAAGCTCTGATCGGTATTCTGGACCTGGTCGTAGGAGATGAGCGCAACCACGTCCGTGCCGTACTTGCCAATGTTTCGGGCTTATGCAGCGGTTGCAACGGGCGACCTATCCGATTCTCGATCAGCCTATCGACACAGGCGTCTACCGGCAGGTGCGAGTCAACCTGTTGGTCATTCCAGCGGCCCCCTTTTTGCAATGAGCTCAACGCTCACTCTGTCGTGAGATTGTCATCCGGCTCGCTGCAGCCCGGCCAAAGCCTATTCTGACGGTCCTGTATAACCAGCCCCTGCTCCTTCAGCCCGGCCAGGTCACGCTGCTTGGTTTTATCAGTCAATTTGATGTAGAGCGCATGGTACCAGGGGGCCCGACGCAGGTCAGGCAGCGGCACAGGCGCGCCTGCCTCCATAAGTTGGGTGACGATGGCGTACTGGCGGATGTTGATCGCTTTCTCGTCGTGGCGGCGCTTGACGTCATTCTCGAACAGAATGGATTTGATCAGATAGTTCACCCGATCGTGCAGCTTATTGATGCTGGTGAGCATTCCTTCGAGAAAGAACAGCACGAAGTCGGTGTTGGGGTATCTCGCCTTCTTCTCCGCCTGTTTGCGGCAGTGGTTGAACAGGGCAAAGTAGCGGTCGATGTGCTCGAAGTAGTAACGCGCCTGGGCAAAGGGGGCGTAGCGAAATCCTTCGCGCTGTAGCAGGGTCGCTTCCAACACGCGCCCCACCCGCCCATTGCCATCCCAGAAGGGGTGGATGAGTTCATAGTAGTAGTGCACCAAGGGTGCCCGGATCAGCGCCGGGATCTCTGCCTCGATCAGCTGTTGGTGCCACTGCACCAGCTGCTCCAGAAGGAGGGTCACATCCCCGCCGTATTGCGGTGGCTTGTAGCGACCACCGTGGGCCGGATCGCCCACATGGGTGACAATCCCCTTGGAGTTGTCCCTGAGCAGTCCAGGGCGGTTGTATTCATGGGGGAGCTGGTTGGTCACCGCTGTGTGGACCTGCAGGACGAACGCCACGTCGAGCCGCCAGCCGGGTGTGGCTGCAGCCTGCTGGGAGAGCTTGTAGGCCTCGCTGAGATTTCGCGCCCTGCGCTGCTCGGTATCCTGTATGTCGACGGGGGAGAGATCCACCGCGTGTCGGGTCTCTTCCTCGGTGAGGGTGCCGCCTTCGATACTGTTGGTACCGAAAATGCTGCTCACCACCACCTCCCTCTCCAGACGGTTGGCGACTTGCGCCAGTGGGGAGCCTTTGAAACGCTGGTGCGCGTCACCGATGCGCAACAAAAGGGTTTCCATCGCCGCGCCATCGACCCCAACCCGGAAGGTGAAGGGACCGTTCCGGGCAGTTTCGACCTTCAGTGTACGTTCCGGGAGTTCGAGGGGCATTTATGTCCCAAACAATGTCCACCTATAAACAAGAATAATATAACTAAAATTCAAGCGCTTAATGCAAACAAACCGATATACGTGTCGGAATTTATGTCCAGCTTACCATACTGAGGGCTGTGGGGGTGTACTCCACCCGGGATCTGCCTCGGTAGCTCTCATCTTGGCCAGCCACCAGCACTATCAAGCCAAAATTTTAATTTTTACTCTGACCCTCAGGGCAACCGCATACTTTAGTCCTTGATTCCGAAGACTAATTCTTCGCGGAAGTTGTCGTCCCAGCCCGCTGCTTTAAGTTTGCCACGCATTGAGTCCTTGGCCGGGTGTAGTCGGGCGAGATTCATACAAAGTCGACGGATGAGGCCGACGTTTTGCGCGCCGTCGTTGCGTCTAATGCGGCTGTCATCCTCCTTGTACACGACATCCAGCACCCAGTGGGCTTTGTTTTCCACCTCCCAGTGCGAGCGGATCGCCCCGGTGATGAAGGCAGCGTTCGGCTCGTGGGAGCTGATGTAATACACCGTCTCCAAGGTGACTTTCTCGCCGATGTGCCGTTCGCGCTCGACACGCACGACGCTACGGGCCCCTTCCCAGCCGCTGGCGTGGGTGAGCTGTTCGACAATGGGCAGTTGGACATAGCGGCGGACCTCCACCCTACCGTGGCCGGCGTCGGTCTGCTCGAAGGTGCTGCCCCCTTGCGGCCATTTGCCCTTAAAATCATCAAACCACCATTGCAGTTCCTCGCGCAGTCCCTTCTGGTTGTCCTTCACACACAGCACATACTGCGCTTTGGGTCGGCGTTTTGGGTCCCGGGGTCAGCGTTTTGGGGTCCCGGGGTCAGTTCTCGCCTGATAGCATCATCTTTCGGATGATCCGGCCCACGGTCGCCAAGTGAATGCCGAAATGCTCGCCGATTTCCCTGTAGCTGTACGCGCCCGTAGCATAAGCCGCCACAATGGCAGCATCACGGTCGCGGTATTTACCGGAAATCACCTCCAGCGAAGCAGCGGGCGCTCTGCGCTGCGATTTTGGGATGGAAAGCTCATCCCCCTGCACTTGCGCCTTCGCCTGCATGCGCTCAACGAACCTCTCATCCCCGAGGTAGATCTGCTGGCGAGTATCCGACCAGATACTCTCCTTCCCGACCCCTTCGGCCACGAACTTGCGGTACCTCTTGCGCGCCTCTCCCCGTCGTGAGGCAAACAGGGCCAGCAGCCCGTCCGTCGCCAACCAACTTGGCAGTTCAGCCTCACCGACCATCGCGCGATAACTGCTCCACTCCCAATCGCCCGCTTGCTCGACCATGCCCGCACGAACGGGATTCAGCACCACATACCTGGTCAACTCAAGCAGGTAGCTATCCTTGTCCACCAATATGCCTTTGAAACGCCCTTGGAACAGATGACCAACTCGTCCATGCCTCCGGTTCGATGCCTGCGTAAAGACACCGTTCAACTGCCGCATCCCTTTCGAGAGGTTGCCATCCGGAGTCTCGACAACCAAATGGTAGTGGTTGGTCATGAGGCAGTAAGCGTGGCAAATCCAGTTGAACCGCTTCACCACCTCGGCGAGCGTGACGAGAAAACTAAGGCGATCCTCATCGTCTTCAAAAATAGCCTCGCGTCGATCACCCCGCGAGGTGATGTGGTAAAACGCACCGGCAAACTCAATTCGTAATGGTCTGGCCATGGGTCTACTCTAAGCCAAACAGACAGATGTTACAATGCGAGAACTGACCCCCGGATTTCGCGCTGATTCAGAACTGACCCCCGGATTTCCGACCCCCGGATTTCCTCGGTCCAGGTACGGCTTCAGGTCAAACACACCTTTGCGACCATCGGCGATCTCCACATATAGATCCGATAATCCTCAAGCGGTCGTACCTTTTTCACGTCCCAATACATAGCAGCCTCACAGTGGCGCGAATTTGTATGGGTTTTCTCCCGCAAAGGCCAACCGCCCCCTCCTCCAAAGATCCTCACACCCTCGCTTACTTGTTCCGCGCCTTGTTTGGGAACCGTTCAGGGTGTTCGATGATTTCAGCGGTAAGGTCAACGTCGAGGTCGGGCCAGTAGTAATGACCGGGTGATGGTTCCTCGACGTTAACTATCACCTTCACCGGCTGGTCCTTGAACCATGGAAACTCGTCATAGGGCATGAAGAGCTCCTGGTCATGCGCCAATAACCACACGCCGTGACTCGATATGTTAGTTATCTCAACCGCCGAAGTGTTGCTGCCATGCACTGGTAAGCTCATGGTAGTGGCCCTCGATGAGTGACTCAATTTCCTTCAATTGCTCTCGCCTGTAGCCGAAGCTGGTTGCAAGTTGAATTTCCGGCAAAAGCCAAAACTTGGCTTCGCCTTCGCCTGAGACGACATGGACGTGCATCCGTGACTCCTCTCGAGAGAAGAAGAAGAATCGATAACCTCTTTCTCTGAACACCGTCGGACTCATTAATCCCCCTGTCGTCCCATTTGCGCCTAAACTCCGCAGCTTATCCTTGACCTCGCGCCAGGGTGAACCCTCGGAGGGATTGGCATGAAATGCGCCGGGGGTCAGCTCTCGCATCGTTGCATGCTATCGTGCGAGAACTGACACTTAATCCCGCACGCCATTCTTCCCAATTATGGACCCCGCTCAGTCAGCTCCGCCTCCATTCTCTTCCACAGGAATCATCCCGGCAACCAGCGTCTCCGGCGCGATATCCTGATCATGAGGCCACGTAACCGCCCCCAGGACGATGTCGACTTGATCGAAATAGCGCTTATCCCGCAGTTCGCGGAACACGCCCCGATCCAGGTACGGTTTCAGATCGAAGATCCCTTTGCGACCATCTTCGATCTCCACATAGATTCGATAGTCATCAAGCGGTTTCACTGTCTTCACGTCCCAGTACATGGCAACCTCACAACGGAGCAATCTTGTAGGGGGGTTCTCCCGCGATAGCCAACGCCCAGTCCGCCAGCAATTCGTCCCGACGAAGCTCGATCCACGCCTGCACCAAACGCAACTGTTTGCGTGGCAGTTCGCCGGCGAGGACCTCGCCATCGTCAATGCGTATGAAAGCCTCGAATTCAGCGTACCTCGCATGGATGTGCGGGGCGTTGTGGTGTTGGTTGTCGAGAAGATACAGCCGAACAATGATCCCGTAGAACATCGAAATGACTGGCATCGTGCCTCCTTCGTCCTCTCGCCTATCCAATTATTGGCACATTCAGCGTCTTTTGTGCTGCCGGGGCTAAACACGGGGGCATGTCCTAGTGTTGCGGGGCAGATCACCCATACTCCACCGCCACTCCCTTCACAACCTCCCCCAACCTTCTCACCAACTCCTCCCCCGGCCTCACCCCAAACGCCTCCCCAAAATCCACCGCACACTCTGCCACCAAATTCCGATAAACCACCCGCACCGGACACCGCCCTCCCACGAACGGCTCCAACACCTCCCCCAGCTCCGCAACAAACCCGGGCGCCATGGCCGCCCCATCCACCTCCACCACCAGCCGCTTGGCAAACCGCTCCCGCGCCTGGTCGATGTCGTAGATCTCGTTGGCCTGCATCTTGTAGCCGCCGGAGTACTCGTCCACCGACACCTCGCCGCTCACCACGATGAGCCGGTCTTTCACCAGCATTTCTCGGAAGCGGTTGTAGGCCTCGGTGAAGACGGCGATCTCGATGCGGGCGCTGCGGTCGTCGAGGGTGACGAAGGCGATGCGGTCGCCCTTCTTGGTGTTCATGGTGCGCATGGCGATGATGAGGCCGGCGACCACCACGGTCTGTTTCTTGGTGGGTTTGAGGTCGACGATGCGGCAGGAGGTGAATTTGCCGAGCTCCGCCAGGAAGGGGTTGATGGGGTGGCCGGTGAGGTAGAGGCCGAGGGTCTCCTTCTCCCCCTGCAGGCGGTATTGCTCCTCCCACTCGGGGACCGGCTCGTAGGTCGCGGGGCTCTCGTCGAGCACCGCGGCGTCGAAGCCGAAGAGGTCGCTCATGCCCACCTGGGCGTCCTTGGCGTGCTTTTCGGCGATCTGCAGGGCCTGGGGTAGGGCCGCGGTCATGGTGGCGCGGTTGGGGCCGAGGCCGTCCAAGGCGCCGGCGCGGATGAGGGATTCGAGTACGCGCCGGTTGGCCTTTTTCAGGTCGATGCGGTTGCAGAAGTCGAACAGGTCTTTGAAGGGGCCGTTGGCCTGGTTCTCCTCCACGATGGCGGCGATGGCCCCCTCGCCCACCCCCTTGATGGCGCCGAGGCCGTAGACCACCGCACCATCCTCGCGCACGGTGAACTTGTAGGCGGAGGTGTTGACCGAGGGGGGCACCACCTTCAGCCCCATGGCAGCGCACTCGTCGATGAGGGTCACCACCTTGTCGGTGTTGTCCATATCGGCGGAGAGTACCGCGGCCATGAAGGCGGCCGGGTAGTGGGCCTTGAGCCAGGCGGTCTGGTAGGAGACCAGGGCGTAGGCGGCGGAGTGGGAGTTGGAGCAGCAGAGCCCCGAGGCCAGGAGGAAGTTGTGCTCGGGGTGGTCTACTTCGAGATCATAGCCCTGATGCCATCCCAGGAAAGTTGCCCGTACAGGCTTCCGAAGCACCGTATCCCGCCCCATGTCCCATCGGCGATCAGCCGATACAGCTGATCGAGGCTGGGCGAGATAAGTTCGCCAGAGCTGCTTCTGAAACACTCCATCGAGAGCCGGATTAAGCGCCAGGATCGCCTCAGGATCTCTCGCTCCAGCATCCGGTCCCGCTGCTGCACCTTGGCCAGCGACGCTTCCGAACGGATCGGCAGGAAGTGCCAGGGTCCATCCACTTCGATCACGATGCCACCGCGCCGGTGAACGAAATCCACCTGCTTGCGCACCCCACCGCAGTTCAACCGCACGTTGCGGCTGAACCCCTTGGTGCTCAAGTGTGGCGCAAGCCACGCCTCCATCTTGGAACGCTTGGGCGAGGCATGAGCCTTCTCCCGAATGGCGGCGAAGAGCTCGGGATTCTCCTCCCGCCAGGCCCTGAGCCGCGCGGCGCGCTCCTGCTGGATGTCGCGCCGGGCGGAGGTCTTCCTCGCGGTCTCCGCATAGCGCTGGCGCATCTGCGGCGTGTGTTCCAGCGTCTTGCACACCTGCACCCGCTCGGCGCGACGCAGCGCCTGACAGACCGAACAGTTTTGAAAATGCTCGCTCGCCTTGACCCGCGTCCGCACCACCTCGCCACAACGCATGGGGTAGAGCTTCCCCGAGGTCGGCCCGGAGCGGATCATGGCGAGACAGAGGGGACACACCTTCTGATGGGCGTGCATCGCACGCTTGGTGGGAAGCGGTTCCCCACACTTGCTCGTCCATCTGGATGATCGCCCAGAGGGGGAGCTGGCCGTGGCGGGTGAGCCACTTGTGGTCGAGGGTGCACTCTTCTTTCGTTCCGTCATCGAACGTGATCTCCCAAAGGGGGACCAGACCGTGGTCGTGCAACGCGACCACGTTGGAGTGCACGAGGGTACCGTCCTGATTGAAGGTCAGAACCACGTCACCGGCCCGACAATCCTTGATGGCCTTGATCCCTGTTGTTGTAAGGATTTCCGTACTTGGGGATAGGGTTTTGTTGAAACCATACCCCGCGAATTTCTCCACCAGGTCGAAGATCTTCATCGCCAGGTCGGGGTCGATGCCGTTGTTGGCCGCCCCTTCGGCGAAGACGCTGCGCTGCTTCTCCATCTCCTCAGGCTTCTTCTTGCCCATGGCGCGGCGCAGCATATCCGCGCCGCCGAGGGTGTAGCCGGCCAGCACCTGGGCGATCTGCATCACCTGCTCCTGGTAGAGGATGATGCCGTAGGTGGGCTGGAGGATGGGCTTGAGGGACTCGTGCTGGTACTGGGCGTCGGGGTAGGAGATAGACTCCCGCCCGTGCTTGCGGTTGATGAAGTTGTCCACCATGCCCGACTGCAGCGGGCCGGGGCGGAACAGGGCCACGAGGGCGACGATGTCTTCGAAGCAGTCGGGCTGCAGGCGTTTGATGAGGTCCTTCATGCCGCGGGATTCGAGCTGGAACACCGCGGTGGTCTGGCAGGCCTTGAGCAGGTCGAAGGACTTCTTGTCGTTGAGGGGGATGGCGGCGATGTCCACCTCCTCCCCGGTGGCCCCTTTGATGTTGTGCAGGGCCCAGTCGATGATGGTGAGGGTGCGCAGGCCGAGGAAGTCGAACTTCACCAGGCCCACGGATTCCACGTCGTTCTTGTCGAACTGGGTCACCACCCCCTGCCCGCCCGCTTCGCAGTAGAGCGGCGCGAAGTCGGTGAGCTTGGTGGGGGCGATGACCACGCCCCCGGCGTGCTTGCCGGCATTGCGGGTGATCCCCTCCAGGGAGCGGGCCATGTCGATGAGGTCGTGCACGTCCTCGTCGTTTTCGTAGCGCTTGCGCAGGTCCTCCTCCTGCTCCAAGGCCTTCTCCAGGGTGATCCCCAGCTCGAAGGGGATGAGCTTGGCGATGCCGTCCACCATGCCGTAGGGGTGGCCCATTACCCGGCCCACGTCGCGCACCACCGCCTTGGCGGCCATGGTGCCGTAGGTGATGATCTGCGAGACCTTCTCCCGGCCGTATTTCTCCGCCACGTAGTCGATGACCCGGTCGCGACCTTCCATGCAGAAGTCCACGTCGAAGTCGGGCATGGAGACGCGCTCGGGGTTCAGGAAGCGCTCGAACAGCAGGTCGTATTCCAGCGGGTCGAGGTCGGTGATGGTGAGGGCGTAGGCCACCAGGGAGCCGGCGCCCGAGCCGCGGCCCGGCCCCACCGGCACGCCGTTGTTTTTGCCCCACTGGATGAAGTCGGCCACGATGAGGAAGTAGCCCGGAAAGCCCATCTGGCAGATGACGTCCAGCTCGATCTTGAGCCGCTCGTCATAGGGCTTGCGCTTCTCCGCGAAGTCCGGGGCGCTGCGGTCGAAGAGCTTGGTGAGGCGCGCCTCCAGCCCCTCTTCGGAGGCCTTGCGGAAGTACTCGTCGATGGTCATCCCCGCGGGGATGGGGAAGTCCGGCAGGTAGTAGGTGCCGAGCTGCAGGGTGAGGTTGCAGCGGCGGGCGATCTCCACCGTGTTCTCCAGGGCCTCGGGGAGGTCGGCGAACAGCTCGGCCATCTCCTCGGGGGTCTTGAGGTACTGCTCCTCGCTGTAGTTGTGGGGGCGGCGGAGGTCGTCCAGGGTGCGGCTTTCGTGGATGCAAACCCGCGCCTCATGGGCCTCGAACTCCTCCTTGGTGAGGAAGCGCACGTCGTTGGTGGCCACCACCGGCACGCCCATGAGGGCGGCGAGCTGCACCGCGGCGTGGAGGTACTCCTCCTCCCCCGCCCGGCCGGTGCGCTGCACCTCCAGGTAGTAGTTGTCGCCGAACAGGCGCAGCCAGTGGGTGAGCCGCTCGGCGGCGAGGTCGCGCTTGCCGGCCAGCAGGGCCTGGCCCACATCGCCCAGGCGGGCGCCCGAGAGGGCGATGAGCCCGTCGCTCTGCCCCTCCAGCCATTGGCGCTTGAGCATGGGGCGGCCGTGCTTCTGCCCCTCGGTGTAGCAGCGGGAGACGATCTCGGAGAGGTTGCGGTAGCCGTCGTTGTCCTTGCAGAGCAGGGTGAGCAGCCACGGCTGGGTGGGGTCGTCCGGGTCCTCCAGGAGGAAGTCGACCCCGGCGATGGGCTTGACCCCGGCGCCCTGGGCGGCGCCGTAGAACTTGACCAGACCGAAGAGGTTGTTCTGGTCGGTGACGGCCACCGCGGGCATGCCGGCCGCCGCCACGGTCTTGACCAGGGGCTTCAGGCGCACCAGGCCGTCGACCAGGGAGTATTCGGAGTGCAGGCGAAGATGAACGAAGGGTGTCGGATTTTCCATGCCGGAAGTTTCCCGGCTTGGGGGGGAGAAAACAAGACTTGACGGGGAGGTGGGTTGGGCGCCCGGGGCAGGGGCTACCTCCGATGCGCCCCCGAGCCGCAAATATGGCAGATATGTGGGTGGATAAGCGCTGCGCATCCACCATAGGGTCACCGTTGTCGGCGGTGCGCTTGCGTCCATACCCTGCGCGTACGCTGGAGCCACTGTGCTCTCAGCGTCAGCCGTCGTGAATGGTGGATGCGCTTCGCTTATCCACCCTCTCGTGCCGGGGCATTTACGCTCCCTCCCCGCGTGGGAACGAGGGAGTCAGAAGCGCAGCAGGTGGTGGGGGCAGGAGCCGAGGTAGAGTGGATAAGCGCAGCGCATCCACCAATTCGACGCCGCACGGTGGATGCGCTGCGCTTATCCACCCAACATGTTGGGCGCGTCGGATTTATCTGTTCGGTGCTCTAGGAAAACGCTG
>JAWLHA010000079.1:0-16683 GCA_041690535.1 Gammaproteobacteria bacterium
CTCGCGCAGCAATCGCCCAGAGGGCTGGGCTCCTACCGGGGAGAGGCGACAGGTCGGTGGAACGGCTGAATAGTTACAGTTATCGAAAGCACCTGTCGAGTGTACAGGGAGGCAGTCACAGCCAACCTGGGAGAAGGACTTGCATGGCCCACAGCCCGGCCGTGAGGGGTATGGCGCCCCCCCGGGGAGGAGCCGGGGAGACTACTGCCCAACCCGCCGAGGCGATAGAATCGCGCCATGCAAACAACCGATGTCATTGTGGTCGGGGCGGGCGCCTCGGGGTTGATGTGTGCGGCCGCCGCAGGGCGGCGCGATCGCCGGGTGCTGGTGCTGGAGCAGGCCCGCAAGCCGGGGGCGAAGGTGCTGATGGCGGGCGGTGGTCGCTGCAACTTCACCAACTACGACGTGAGTGCCGACAACTACAGCAGTCACAACCCCCACTTCTGCAAGTCCGCCTTGAGTCGCTACACCCAATGGGATTTTCTCGACCTGGTGGGGCGTTATGGGATTGCCTGGCACGAACGCGATCACGGCCAGCTGTTCTGCGACGAAAGCAGCCGGGATATTCTCGACCTCTTGCTTCGGGAGTGTGACCAGGCGGGGGTTCAGATGCGCTTCAAGCGATCCATCGAGACCATCGAGCGCATCGAAGGGGAGGGCTTTCGGCTAGGCGCAGGGGATGAGCGCTACCAGTGCCGTTCGCTGGTGATCGCCACCGGCGGACTGTCGATCCCGACCTCCGGTGCCAGCCCGTTCGGCTACCGTGTCGCGCAACAGTTTGGGATCAAGGTGTGGCAGCCCGCGCCTGCGCTGGTCCCCCTGACCCTGCAGCCTGACGATCTCGCGCGGTTCGCCCCTCTGGCCGGGATCGCGGTCGACTGCGTTGTGAGCAACGAGCGGACACGCTTCCGGGAAAACCTGCTGTTCACCCACCGCGGCCTCAGCGGGCCGGTGATCCTGCAGATCTCCACGTATTGGCGGGCGGGTGAAGCGATCCAGATTGACTGGCTACCCGATGAGGACCTGCTGCAGGGCCTGCCCGAGCTGCAGCAGCGCCACCCCAAACAGCTGCTCCGCACCACGTTGTCCCGGCATCTGCCCGCCAGGTTGGCCGGTGCGCTGCTGCCCCAAAATCTTGCCGAACAGCCGCTGAACCGCCTCGGCAGCAAAGAGATCGTGCAGGTGGCGCAGCTGTTGCACCATTGGTCGATTCGCCCCAACGGTACCGAGGGTTACCGCACCGCCGAGGTGACTCGCGGGGGGGTGGACTGTGACGCCGTCTCATCCAAGACCATGGAGTGCGTCTCGGTGCCTGGCCTCTATTTCATCGGCGAGTTACTCGATGTGACCGGCTGGCTGGGGGGATACAACCTCCAGTGGGCTTGGTCGTCAGGCTGGTGTGCCGGGCAATACGCCTGAGTTTCGCTGATCTGGCCCAGCTCCCTTGGCCGGTGATGGCGGTCATCCCAACCGGAGAGCCCCCGTTGCCCGGGGGCTCTGTGTCGCGTCGGTTCAGTAAACCGCGTCGTGGTAGACGTTCTGCACGTCATCCACATCGTTGAGCATGTCCAGCAGCTTTTCCATCGCCGCGACGTCGTCACCGCTGATGGGGGTTGAGCCCTTCGGCACAAACTGGATCTCGTCCACCTCGAACTCGATCTCACCCAGCGCGTTGATGAGAGCCTGCTTGGCCTTGTTGTACTCGGTGTTGGGGACGAATACGGTGATTTTGCCGCCCTCATTCTCGAGGTCGGTCACATCGACATCTTCAGCCAGCAGCGCTTCCAGGGCGGCCTCTTCATCCCCGCAGAAGACGAGAATGGCTGCGTGGTCGAACATGTGGCTGACTGTGCCCTGAGTGCCCAGCTTGCTCTTGGTCCTGTTGAAGCAGGTGCGAACGTCGCCGATGGTGCGGTTGGGGTTGTCGGTGAGGCAGTCGACAATCACCATGCAGCCGCCAGGGCCGAATCCCTCGTAGCGGGCCGGGGCGTAGTCTTCGCCACCCCCTCCCTTGGCCTTTTCCAGTGCCTTCTCGATGACGTGGGAGGGGACCTGATCCTTCTTGGCCCGTTCGATCAGCCCTCGCAATGCCAGGTTGCCACCGGGATCGGTGCCGCCGGACTTGGCGCTAACATAGACCTCCCGGCCATATTTGCTGTAGACCTTGGTCTTGGCTGCAGCCGTTTTGGCCATGGATACTTTGCGGTTTTGATAGGCTCGGCCCATTGCAATTCTGCTCCGTTGTAACGAGATGGCGAATTGTAAGTAAAAGGGCAAGGCCGAGGCCAGAGAAGTTGCGTTGACCCAGGACGAGCGCATCCACCATTCACGGCCGACCCGTTTGGATGCGCTGCGCTTATCCGTCCTGCGCCGTTCGTATCACGGGGCAATCTGGCCGCGATTGGCGATTTTTCCGTTTATCTGTTCGATGCTCCGGGGGGCAACGGTGGTTACAGGAAGGACGAATCCATCCCGCCCCCCATTGGAGGGGCCCACCAGGTTGCCCATGGTATACCCGACAACAAAGGCGCGTTCACACCCATCGACGGCGACGGCGGTCGGCGAGTCGATCCCCTCTGTTCCCCACTGCCGGACCTGCAGCATCTGCCCCTCTGCGCTGAGTTTGATCAGGAAGAGGTCGATCCCCCCTCGGTTGTTCGACTCCTCCGTCACGGAGCCGAGCGTTTCCCCAACCAGATAGATCTGCCCCGCCTGGTCCAGGGCCATATCCGTGACCCAGTCGGTTTCCACGGAGCCGTACTGGAACGTCCAGATCGTCTCGCCCGTGGCGGCATCCAGTTTCCTGACCACCACATCCTGCTGTCCAAAGGCAGAATCCCCCAATTTCGCAAATGTGGAGCCTGCGAATAGGAGGTTTCCGTCCGCCGATATGCGCACCGCAGCGCCGTAGTCGTAGCGGATACTGGTTTGTTGGCGGTTCCACACCTCGGAACCCTGGGTATCGATTGCCGCCACGAACATGCCCTGTCCTGCCCCAGCCTCGTTCCAGCCAGCGATGTAGCTTGTGCCATCGGCCGCAACGGCCAGTCCGCCAATTCGGTCGGCGTAGCTGGTGTCGACCTTGCGTTGCCAAAGCTCAGCAATGTCATCTCCCGTGCGGAGATATTTGATGAGCAGGGGATTTTCCCAACTTTCCACATAATTGGTGGGCACGTAGATGTCATCGTATCCTGCAATCACCAGTTCGTTGGGGAATGCCACTTCCAGGCGGCGGGGATGTTGGGGGCGCTCTGTTCCGAACTGGGCCAGGCGGGGCGGTAGTCCTTCGCCCTGGGACCAGCCCACGAAGAGATCGAATTTGCCGCCGTTGCTGAACCCCGGCAATGCCCCGCTGGTGCGGCCGGCGATGAACAGTTCGCCACTTTGAGGGGCGAGGGCCAAGGCCTCCACAACGTCGGTGCCGGCGGTGTCGATCACTTCTCTCGAGAGCAGCTCACCATGCGGGCTGTACTTGAGAATGATGCCCCTTGCGTTTCCCGATGGCTCGATGTTCGACACACCGGTAACACCGTCCTCATAGCCAGCCAGGTAGATGTTGCCCTGCCCATCGATAACAACGTCGAGCAACTCGTCACTGCGTGCCGTTCCCACCATCAGCCCGCCGGGCCAGGGGGCACACGCCATGCCCTGATCCGGCTCCGGGGAAGCAGTGCGTTCCTGGCAGCCTGTGAGCCCCAGGGCGAGTGCAAATGCAGCCAAGTGCGTGAGACGCAAAGACATCGTTCAGCTCCTTCTGACACTGGCAGGAACGCTCGCTCGCGTCCCCGTGGTTTGGAACACCGGCGGATCGATGACGACTCACACCGGACTACCCTCTCTGCGCCAGGGCATCGTAAAGATGCTCCAACAGCGCGCGCAACGTCGCCATCTCGTCGTTCCCAATGAGCCTTCCCCACTCCCGCTCCACCTTTCGTGTCAGGCGCAGGGCCATCTGCTGCACTTCCTCGCCCCGGGCGGTCAGCCGCACCCGCTTGGCGCGCCCATCCGCGGGGTCCGGCTCCACTGTGACATACCCGTGTTTTTCGAGAGTTTGCACCAGGTAGGCCATGCTCTGCTTGGTTATCTCGGCGGCCTCGGCGAGATCGACCACCCGCGACCCCTCGGGCTCAATGTAACGGAAGACCACCCCATGGGCAGGCCGGATCTCCGGGAACCCCGATTGAGCGAGTTCGCCGTAGACCCTCTCCGCCAGGACCCGCCAGGGTGCGCGCAGCAAGGCGCCCAGGGTGCGTTTTGATTCGGGAAAAGTCTTGCCGGATGCCATCGTCTTGCCTGAACTGGATTGGTAAGCCATTATAGACAGAGTGTCTTACCAATTGCACCCTCAGTTGCGCGATAGGCGAGGCCCGGGATGAGCGCACAGTCGAGCCAGCCCGGGGGTGACTTGATCATGCGCCTGCCCGGCAGCGACGTCTCGGCGAGAGAACGGCGTGGCTGTGCTGCCTGAGTTTTCACCCGGGTGGGTCGAGGGCGATAAGCGACTGGCCATGTTGCCTGAATCCGGGAGAATGGAAGTGAAGAAGATCACTGCGGTCCTGTTCTTGATCGGCTTGCCTGCAGCGGCTTGCGCCGCATTGCAACCCCATCAGCAGGCGGCCTTGGAGAAAATTCTCGAAACCGTGCCGGTCTCCATGCGGGAAGCGATGCGCCCGCAGCTGGAGATGAGCCTCGGCAGTCTGGGTCCGGAGCAGGTGCGCCTGCTGATGGAGCAGTACAGGCCGGGAGTGGGGGACGATGCGGGGCCCGATGAGGGGGAGAGTACAGACGCTGTCTCCGCCTCCGAAGACGATGCTTGGAATCGCCGGCAGATCGACACGATTTGCCAGAGGACGGAGCGGACGGCGCTCTCTCTTCGCGATAAGGCCGCGGCGAAGCAGCAGGAGCTGATCGTCCGTTATGAGCGCGTGGCCAAGGGGTATGGCGAATACCGCCTGGGCACCGATGCCTGGGGTCGCCCCTTGAGCTTCGATCGGTCGCCGGCGATGCTCAGGGCCATTATTGTGGACTCCAACTATGACATCATCGCAGGCGAGGGACGGCGCCGGTTCGACTTCTCAGGGGTGCGCTTCCCCAACGAGGCAGGGGTGCTGGAGACCATGGAGAAGAACTTGGCAGAGGTCGAGGCTGTTTGGGAGAGATATGAGGCGGAGGTCAGAGGCCTGGAACGGTTGCAGTTCGATGACCGTGTCGGAGGTCATTCCCGGAAGCGGGAGGAGATGTGGTTCGCAATTCGCGAAAAAGCCCTTGCTTCCCTACAGAAAATACCTACGCCCCAGGTGGTCGTGGACGAGGCGGTGGAAGAGATGTACTTGTCTGTTCGGCACGCGGTCCTCAGCAGTGAGCCGATGTGACGAATCCGGGGACTCGCGCCCTCAGAGGCCGATGTTCGGAAGTTCCACCTCGGCGCGCAGTCTCCGGGCCAAATCCTCCACCTGCTCAGCGACGTTATGAAGTTCGTCCGCGATGGCTTCTCGAATCAGGATCTCGAGCTCCTTGTACTGGGTCTTGGATATCGCCTCTCGCGCCGGCTCATCGAGAAGTTCGACGAAAGAGGCAATCACCTGTTGAGCACGCTCCTGATGTCGGTTGCTCACCCTTGACCTCCGCGGAAGTTCGTTGAACGAGGGCCAACACATCCATACGCCTCCTCAAGGATAGCCAAGCCCACCGATGAATGGGTCGGCGAGCCAATCGCCACCGCTGTGCCGATTCTGGATCAGGCCCATGGGGATGGATGGCGGGTGGGGCCCGGGGCTTACTCCTCCAGGAGGCACTTCGCGCTCAGGAGCGTGTGGGCGGGGGTGGCCAGCACCTCGCATCGGGTCAATGCCCGCGCCATGGCAGGAGTGCCGGCCTGGAGCGCTGTCGTCGCCTCTTGTGCGGCTTCGGGATAGATTGGAGCCCACCAGTTCGAGCGCAAGTGGTTCACATCGTAGGCGTTTTTGTCGAGCAGCCAATAGTCAACCCCATACCTTCGCGTCACCTCCTGCATCCGGGCTTCGTCCAAGGCGTACTGGGCGGTGATTAGGTCCAGAGCGCGTCTGCGCATCTCATCGTAGTACCCCGGCTGGAAGGGAATGGCTGTTTCTCGACTGAACAGGACCGGTCGCCTTGCGAAGGCCGGAAGGTTGTCGGCCTCCAGCGACAGCGATGCGACAAGGGTCGCCTTTGGCTGGCTCTGCAGAAATTGGTAGAGGGTCGGTTCCGTCCCAAGTACGAAGTGATTTGGCAGCCTGTGGCCGGGGAGCAGGTAAAGCGCGGGGTAAGCCACGAGCAAGAAGGCAAACCCTGCGAACGAGAAGGCCACCGCTTTGCGGCGCCGGTGCCGATGCTCCTGCGTCGGTGCGCCATCGGCCCAACGTTTACCCCCGCTGAGAAGCAGGGTGATGGCGAGGCCGACTGCCACAGAGAACACCAGCCATGCCACTTGCTGGCTGTAGCGGCTGGGCGAGTAGAGCCTGAACATCAGCAGGTGCGCAACAAGGTACAAGGCGAGCCCGGTTATCATGAACCGGAGCAGCAGGCGGGTGTGGTTGACCTGCGCGGCGAGGGGGAAGCGAGTGGGTTTGGCGAGCAGCAGCGGAAGCGATGCCGCCAGAGGGAGCAGCCAGACGAAGTACCTTGCGGGGGCGCGCAACCACTCGGCAGGCAGCAAGCCTGTGTGCTCGCGTATCATCCAGTACCGCCACTCCCCCTGGCCGATAAATACCGCCACACGGCCGTCCCGCTGAAACTCCGGTAGTTGCTCTGCCACATGGGCCCAGATGCCGGGGCCATAGGCACTCTGTGCCAGATAGAAGGGGAGCAGCACGACCGCCGCGGTGCAAATTCCGGCAACAGCGCCGGAACGGCGTGCGGGATCGTTTGACCACTGAGGTGAACCATCGCGCCATGTGATGAGCCGCAGCAGCAGCACTCCCCCAAGCAGGGGCAGGGTCGGGGGGTAGAAGAGCCCCCCGAGGACTACTGCGGCGACGATCCCGGGGGTGAACCGTCGCGCGACGAAGTACGCGAAGACCACAATGATCAGAAGGGAAAATCCACGAGGTGTTCCACTCTCGAAGGTGGCGAAGCCGACATTGACAAGGAGGGTCGCAATGAGGGCCGCAACAGGTACCCTGAGCACTTGCAGGGAAAATGCGAACAGAAAACCCGTTATCCCAAAGGCAATGGCGATGGGAAGTACTTTGCTGAGTGAAATCGGGTCGATGCCCGCGGAAGCGAACAGCTTGTACAAGGCCGCATAGCCCGGCGGACTCAACGTCTGGAAGTAGTTCGCGATCCAGTCGCCCGGAAAGAGTTCCGGGTCGACATACCTTAGCGCCCAGAAGACATGTTCCCGGGCGTCGTCTTCGATGACGTACTCAGCCGCAAATGCCTGGGATACTCTGACGACCGCCAGCCACAGAGGAACGCTGAACACGGCGAGAAGCCAAGCGCTCCGCGTTTCCCGGGAGAGATCCGACCATGATTGGGTGATCAGGTCATCCAAGCGCGGCCAAAGCCACTCCGACGTCCATGACCTCTCCGGACTCGGCTCCGACTGGCGCGGAGAGGGCACGGAGCGATTCGCCATTTGGAAAATGCTCTCCCGTCTGAAAGAGGCCTTGCGGCCCCGGCATCGGTGCCCGGAGCCCCAGGGGCCGTGTGGGTCAAAGAGGGCTGCCCCAACGGCGACCCCGGGAACGAAGGGACGTGCCTCACACCGGGTGAAGACACCTGTCATATAGCGCATCGCCCTGCCGCTTCAAGCTGTTGCCCGGAATTACCAACGTTTGCAAGCGCCCCGCTGGGGCGCCCGGGATGAATGCATACTTACATACGGCCGTGCTGTGAGCGACGTAAGTCCTTGAAAGCAGGTGCGCTGTGAATACGACCGACATGGATGTTGGGGGTAAGCGCAGCAGGTCGCAAGTGTGAAATCCGGGCTAGACTCCGAGAGGGACGGGCTGGAGGGGTTTTACGCGCGCTGTCGCGACCGGTGCAAAACCTGACGGACTGGTTCGGTTCTTCCAGGAGAACTGCCGCGGCTGGCCGAATGCCTGGAGGACTCCATTCAGCCGGTGCGGAACGGTGGTGGGCCCCGGACCGCCCTTCGCTCTTTCGTGTCTGCGGCCTGTGTCCACTGGTTGGGGCAGTTGCGTATCCGGCCGATACTGCACGGCCGAATTGTCGGGCCCTGGCACGGCCGGCACCTCCGAACTCGTGGACAGGGAGGAACAGTCGCATGGAGAAGGAGACCTCGGTACCGAACCCGCTTGGCAAGGTGAGTGTCGAGAATGAGCTCAAGACGCCCGTGGTCATCGACTATGTGCGGATTGCCCGTCTGGACCACTGGTTCAAGAATGTGTTCATGTTGCCTGGCGCAGCGCTGGCACTCTATTTTCTCGAGGTGCCCTTTTGGAAGGGGATCGGACCTTTTTTGCTGGGCGTATTCAGCACCTGCCTGCTCGCGTCGGCCAATTACGTGATCAATGAGTGGCTCGATGCCGAGTACGACCGGCACCACCCGCTGAAGAAGAAGCGCCCTTCTGCGCTGGGCAGGATTGAGCGGAAATATGTCTATGCCGAATACCTGCTGCTGGCCGTTGCCGGGCTCGCCACGGCAGCGGCAGTCTCGTCGCAGTTTGCCACCTTCTCGGTCGCATTCCTGCTCATGGGTGTCGTTTACAATGTGGCTCCGCTCCGCTCAAAAGACCGGGTGTATTTGGATGTCCTGTCAGAGTCGGTCAACAATCCGCTGCGTTTGCTGCTCGGCTGGGCCTCGGTCGCCAGTGTCACTGCCTCACCCTTTCTGCCACCATCTTCCATCGTGCTCGCCTACTGGATGGGAGGGGCTTTCCTCATGGCGGTCAAGCGATACGCGGAATACCGTTTCATCGATGACCCCGAAAGAGCAGGTCTGTATCGCCGCTCCTTCAGGTTCTACTCCAGTGAAACGCTCCTGCTTTCCGCTTTCTTCTACGGGCTCTGTTCGGCTTTCCTGATTGCCGTCTTTCTCATCAAGTACCGCATCGAGTTCCTGTTGAGTACGCCATTGTTTGCCCTGCTGTTCACCTGGTATCTGGCGATTGGTCTGAAGCCGAAGTCCGTCACCCAACGCCCGGAAAAACTTTACCGCGAGCGGGCGTTCGTCGGCTATGTGCTGGTTCTGGCTCTGCTGGTGGGGCTGTTGTTCGTGGTCGATCTGCCCTGGCTGCAGATCTTCGTGAAGCGTCTGGAATACCTGTAACTGAAACGGCCCGGTTTCCGAACGCGCCTGCGGGCAAGGGGAGCGCATGGCGGCCAAAGTTGCGGCGATATTCGATCTGGACGGTACCATCACAACCAGGGACACCTACCTGTCCTTCCTCCTGCACTTTCTTGCGGCCCATCCCCAACGCGTACTTCGAACCGGGAATCTGCCCCTTGCGGTGGGAATGTACAGCCTCAGGCTGCGTAGCAACCATTGGCTTAAACGGATCTTTCTGGAGTCGGTTACGGGCGGGATTCAAGAAGTGGAGATGCGGCGGTGCGTTGAGCCGTTTTTGGCCCGGGTGTTGGACAGAGGTATCCGCCCCGGGGCCGCGGCTGCCATAGCGCAACATATACGCGCGGGCGATCACTTGGTGCTGGCGACGGCAAGTTTCGATATCTATGCCCAACGGCTGGGCGAGTCCTTGGGTTTTGATGCCGTCTTGTGCACTCAGACCCAGTGGGATTCAAATCGGCGGCTTTGCCTGCCGGAGACAGCCTTCGAGAACTGCCATGGGGAAGCCAAGCTCGGAAGGGTGAGGACCTATTTTCAATCGCTGGGGCAGACGTTCCATCACGTCGTCTATTCTGATCACCACTCTGATATTCCGCTTCTTCAGTGGGCGGATCGCGCGATCGCGGTAAACCCGACTCGCCGCTTGCGGCAACTGGCTGTGCGATACGGCTATGAGGTACGCAAATGGTAAGGCGCCGGCGGGGTTTGTCGTATGGGAGCGCTCCTATTCCAGGTTAGGAATCGGGGGGCGGCGGGTTTATAATCAAGACGTTTTTCCAAAACTTGAACCTGCCATGGCTGTCGACTCCCTAACGAACCACCTCTGGTTGCGGTTTTCCGGGCTACTGCTGCTCGTTGGTCTGCACTTGTCCCTGGCGGGCTGTAGCCCGGAGCCGGCGGCATCTGAACCCATACGCACGGAAGAGCCGGGACGTCCTCCTCTTCGGGTTATCACACTGCGGCGGCCCGAGGGGGTGGAGTTTCTCCCACGCAGTGGCTTGCCCGAGTCGGTAGAACGGGATGTGGTCCGGGCCTATGCCGAATCCGAAGGGCGGGAGGTGGAATTCGTTCCGGTCGAGGGCCTTGAGGAGCTGTTCACGGCGTTGCACGAGGGGAAAGGCGATCTGGCTGCGGCCAACCTCACGGTCACCGAGTCCCGAAGTGAGGTGGTGGCGTTCACGACCCCCTTGGCCTTTGCTCGGGAGGTTGTGATTGCCCGCAAGGGTGAACGTTTCGAAAACGCTCACGGGCTGGGCGGGCGCAAAATTGCCGTGCACGACGGGAGCAGCTTTCAGGAGACCCTGGAGAGCATCAAGAGGCAGCGTTTTCAGCCACCGTTCGAAATCGTTGCGCTGCCGCCCGGGCTCCCCGACGAGGCGGTGCTTGATGGGGTGGCCGACGGCAGTTATGAACTGACAGTGCTCGACAGCAACAGTGCCAATGCACTACTCCCCGGCCGGGAGGAGCTACAGGTTGCTCTCTCCTTGAGTAATGTTCGGCCAATCGCCTGGGCTGTACGCCCGACCGAGGGGGCGTTCCTGGCAAGCCTGAACAAGTACCTGAGCGAGCACCATTTGCTGCAGCCTTCCGACGAACGTTATCTGGACGACCTCAATGCCATCAAAGAGCGGGGTGTTCTGCGGATGGCGACGCGAAACAACGCGGCCAATTACTTCCTCTGGCGCGGTGAGTTGCTGGGGTTCGAGTATGAACTCCTCAAGCGGTTCGCGGAGAGCCAGGGGCTGCGCCTCGCCGTGGTGGTACCGCCCGGGCACGATGCGCTGCCCGACTGGGTGCGGGAGGGGCGTGCCGACCTGGCCGCGGCCTCGCTCACCATTACCGATGAGCGACAGGACAATGGTCTCGCCTTCTCCCGCCCCTACAACAGCGCGTCGGAGTTGCTGGTCACCCGGGCCGATGATCCGGTGCTGCAAACCCTGGAAGACCTGGCCGGGCGGACTGTCGTCGTCCGCCGCAACAGCAGCTATTGGAAGACGCTGGAGTCGCTGCGTGCCGAAGGGGCGCAGTTTGTACTCGAGGCGGCACCGGAGGACCTGGAGACCGAGCAGATCATTGATCGGGTGGCGCGTGGCGAGTATGACCTCACTGTGGCCGACAGCCACATCGTGGATATCGAGATGACTTGGCGGGATGACATTCGCTCCGCCTTCGCTCTGGGGGATAGCCGCCCTCACGGCTGGCTGTTGCGGGCCTCCAATCCAAAGCTGCGGGAGGCGCTCGACAGCTTTATCAAGAAGGAGTTCCGGGGGCTGTTCTATAACGTCACCCACAAGAAGTATTTCGGCGATCCGAAGCGTGTCCGAGCTCGCCTGGAGCAGCGGGCCGACGGGGGAGCAGAGGGAGTCCTGTCGCCGTACGACGCGCTGGTGCAGGATTATGCGACGCGCTACGGTCTGGACTGGCGACTGGTGGTTTCCCAAATGTACCAGGAGAGCCGTTTCGATCCGAAGGCGAAATCCTGGGCCGGGGCCCTGGGGCTGATGC
Source organism: Gammaproteobacteria bacterium (assembly GCA_041690535.1). Lineage (GTDB taxonomy): Bacteria > Pseudomonadota > Gammaproteobacteria > Thiohalomonadales > Thiohalomonadaceae > JAWLHA01. Next base: position 11,777 of record JAWLHA010000079.1, read on the forward strand.
AGGTACTGCCCCGCACGGCCAAGGAGTTGGGGCTCTCTGACCTGCACGATCCGGAGGTCGGCCTGCATGCCGGGGTCAAGTACCTCGATTGGTTGATGAAGCGCTTCGAACCGGAACTGAACATGGCCGAACGCACCTGGTTCGCCTTGGCTGCCTATAACGCGGGGATCGGCCACGTGCGCGATGCGCGTCGGTTGGCGGCGCGCAAAGGATGGGATGCGGATCGCTGGTTTGGAAACGTGGAACGGGCCATGCTGTTGCTTTCCGAGCGCGAGTACGCCCGCCAGGCCGCTCATGGTTACGTGCGGGGGCGGGAGCCGGTGGATTACGTGCGCCAGATCCGGGACCGGTTCGAGGCATACGTCCGGTTGAGCGCTTCCTGAGCGAGCCGTGGCAAATGAGGGGGGGGAATGACGGATTTCAACGCGTCACGTCCTCAGGTTTCCGTCTATGTCGCCGCCAGTCTCGATGGGTTCATCGCCGGGGAGAATGGAGAACTGGATTGGTTGCAACGGGTTGAGGCGGAGGGGGAGGACTACGGGTATCAGACCTTCTTCGAGAGCGTCGATACGCTGATCCTCGGCAGAGGTACCTTCGACAAGGTGCTCGGTTTTGATGCGTGGCCGTTTTCCGGAAAGCGTGTCGTCGTGCTCACCCATCGCGAGGTGTCGGCGCCCGAGGGGGTCGTAACCCACGGGGGGCAGCTCCGTCCACTGCTGCAGGAACTCGCCAATTGGGGGGCGCGCCATGTCTACCTGGATGGAGGGCAAGCCATCCGCCAGGGGCTCGCTGAAGACCTCGTGGATAATCTGACAATCTCCTGGATCCCGCTGCTGCTTGGACGTGGGATTCCTCTGTTTCGAGGCTTGGATACCGCTTCGGATTGGGCACTGGGACGCCACCAAGGCTACCCTACCGGACTGGTACAGGTGACTTACCGCCGACAGCGGTGAGGGGCGGCCCGTCTACCCCACCGGGGGCGGTGCGGTCAGGCGCTTTCCCCACCGGCTGTGTCAACCAGGTGTCTTTGCCTATCTGTCGCTCGTGTTTCTGCTTAGAATCTCGGGAAAACGTACCCTGTCGAAGCGTGTCGCGCTGGTTGGGGCTGTTCTCGCGGGACTGCGACACCAGGAGGGATTCGACATCGGTTGACTCCCGGGGCCTTGGGGCCATCTTTAGGGTATGGATGACCAAATGGAGGGCCTCATCCATGAGCGACTCCCATGAAACATCCGGAACGCCCGAACAGAAGGCCTCCGCGGCGCCTCGGGAAGGCAGGAAGAGTCTGAGCATGCACGAGGATGTGCCGATCTGGTACGACTGCTGCTCCTGTGAGGCGGAGCCCCAGTGGATCGCAGTGGCCGAGGAGCTGGGGATCGACGTCTGCGAGAGCGAGAAGAGAGAGCTGGAGCAGGGCGCGGGCAGCGGAGAGGCATGCGACTGAACGCATCGGTGCGCTAGCGGCACGCAACGCAGCGCTGGGGATCGCCCGTTTCGGTTCGCTGTTGTTCCCGACGCTTGGTCCCGGGAGGCTTTAGGGGGGGAGCGCAGCCTCTCCGCACGAGGCGCGGTTTCGTATATCATGCGCCCCCATGACAACGACCTTCTCCGATTTCAATCTTCCCTCCGAGCTGACGCGCGCACTTGACAAGCTGGGTTTCGAAGAGGCCACGCCAGTGCAAGCCCAGGTGATCCCCTTGGCCATGGAGGGGAAAGACCTCCTGGTGTCGGCCGCTACCGGCTCAGGCAAGACAGCAGCCTTCCTGCTGCCGATGATGCAGCGTTTCGTCGATTATCCCTCACCCAACACGGGAACCCGGGGGCTCGTCCTGGTGCCGACCCGGGAGCTGGCCCAGCAGATTTATGATCAGTTCCTCAAGTTGGGGAGTTACACCCGGCTGACCGCAGGAGTGATCACCGGGGGGACGCCAATGAGCCACCAGGTGGCCACGCTGCGCAAGAACCCCGACATGCTCATAGCCACGCCAGGCCGCCTTCTGGACCATTTGAAGCGGGGTTCGGCGGACTTGCTGGACCTGGAAGTGCTGGTCGTGGACGAGGCGGATCGGATGCTTGACATGGGGTTTGCCCCCGATGTCGGCACCATCATCGGCCACTGCTCCCCGGAGAGGCAGTCACTCCTGCTCTCGGCCACTCTCAAGCGCGCGGGGCTCAAACACATCACCGAGCTTATGCTGCGGGATCCAGTCTTGGTCTCGGTGGATCCTGCCCGCAGCCAGCCGCGGGAAATTCGCCAGCAGATCATCCTGGCCGACAGCCCCGCGCACAAGCAGGCACTGCTTACCTGGTTGCTCCAGAATGAGACTTATGACAAGGCGGTGGTGTTCAGCAATACCCGTGACGGCGCGGTGCGTCTTGGCGAGGCGCTGCAGGGGGATGGTCTGCGCGTGGGCGTGCTCCATGGTGAGCTCGACCAGCGGGAGCGAAATCGGGTCATCGGGTTGCTGCGCGAGGGGCGAATCAATGTGCTGGTGACGACTGACGTGGTTGCCCGCGGGATCGACGTGCCAGGCATGCAGTTGGTGATCAATTTCGACGTACCCCGTAGCGGTGACGATCACCTCCACCGAACCGGGCGAACCGGCCGGGCGGGGGGGCACGGGCTGGCCGTTACGCTGGTGAGCCACACCGACTGGAACAACATGTCCAGCATCGAGCGCTATCTGCGCCTCGATTTCGAGCGCCGGGTGATCAGCGGGTTGAAGGCGAAGTTCGAGGGCCCGAAGCGGCTCAAGGGTTCCGGCAAGGCCGCCGGGAGCAAGGCCGGAAAGAAAACCGAGGCCCGAAAAAGCCCGGCACCCAAGGTGAAGGAGCGTCACCGGGATCGTAAGAACAAGGGAAAACGTCGAGTTCCATCCGCTGCACAAACAGTTGAGGGGGGGCACACACCGCTGCGAAAGAAGGGGCAAGCCGTGTAGCACCTGCCGCTCCCCTTCGCCGCTCCAGACCAGCAACGCCCCGTCAGCGTCAGCGCGGGCCATCAATGTCCGCGCTGACGATCATCCTTCCCTGGGTAGTTTCTACATAAGCGCCTCGTTCAGCCACAGGTGAACCCAGATGCTCAGGGCATAGCCCAGGGCGATGGCCCACGACCACTTGAGATGGGCAAAGAAGGTGTAGATTCCCCGCGCCTGGCCCATCAGCGCCACCCCCGCGGCGGAACCGATGGAGAGCAGCGAGCCGCCCACCCCGGCGGTGAGCGTCACCAGTAGCCACTGGCCAAGCGACATGTCTGGATTCATGGTCAGGACCGCGAACATCACCGGAATGTTGTCCACGATGGCCGAGAGCACTCCGACCAGAATGTTGGCCCAAGTGGCCCCCAGCCCGACATACATGGACTCGGAGGCGAGGGCAAGATAGCCGAGGGTTCCCAGACCGCCCACGCAGAGCACCACACCGTAGAAGAACATCAGGGTGTCCCACTCGGCGCGGGCCACGATGGAGAAGATGTCGAAGCGGTTGTCGCCATTGAATTGCACGCTGTGCCGCTCCGGCCCGTCCACCTCGGCATCCTCCCGGCGGCGGTGCTCCCGGCGACGAAGGAAGTAGCCGTAGAACTTCAGCAGGCCCAAGCCAGTCATCATGCCAAGCACGGGGGGGAGGTGGAGGAAGTTGTGCGCCGACACAGCCATGGCGATGGTCACGAGGAACAGGCCGATGACCACGAAACCACCTGGCTTCACGACGACCTCCTCGCTCAGCGCCGTGGGTTTCTCCTTGGCGACGACCAGGGACATCAACGCGGCAGGCACCACCCAGTTGACCAGAGATGGGATGAACAGATCGAAGAACTGGCTGAACTGCACCACGCCTTTCTGCCAGACCATCAGGGTGGTGATGTCGCCGAAGGGGCTGAAAGCGCCCCCGGCGTTGGCCGCCACCACGATGTTGATGCAGGCCACTGTGATGAAGGGGGCATTGCCCGCGGCGACCGCCATGACCACTGCGGCCATCAGCAGGGCCGTGGTGAGGTTATCTGCGACCGGAGAGATGAAGAAGGCCAGCAAACCGGTGATCCAGAAGACCGCCCGCAGGGAGAACCCGCGCGAGACCAGCCAGGCCCGCAGCGCATCGAACACGCGCCGCTCCTCCATCGTGTTGATATAGGTCATTGCCGCCAAGAGGAAGAGGAAGAGTTCGGCATACTCGAGGATGTTGTGCCGCACGGCCTGCTCGGCCGTGTGGGTGTCCCCCTGGGCGGCGTAAGCCAGACCGACCAGAAGCCAAATGATGCCCGCAGCGACCATCACCGGCTTGGACTTGCGCAGGTGCAGGAACTCCTCGCTGACCACGACGGCGTAGGCCACCACGAAAATGGCCACTGCCAGCAACCCGTACCATGTGGTGGTGAAGTCAACGGCCGGGCCTTGGGCCAAAGCGGGGAGGGGCAGGGCCAGCAGGCCAACCGGCCCGAGAAACCGGAAAAGAGTCGATGCTTTACTCATGCGGGTCCTTTTTGTCGTTGTAGGAGGTACAACAGGTTCGGGGCGGAATCTTATCACAGCGGCTCTGAGGCGGCGTGCTCGAGTAAACGACGGGGGTATCGATAAGATAAGGATCCGTTATCACTGCGGCCTGTCATTTCCCCGACCCCTGTCTATACTGAACCTTGACGGATGAGGAGCCAGCACATCGGACCGCATCCAACAGGTTTCTTCCCCCCTGCGCAATCATGCGCAACCCTCTATGCCCTGTTCCTTACAGGGCATTTTTTTGTACCGCCCCGGGTACCCCGGGCAGCAGGGAAAACGCAGACTTACCCAAGAGCGATGTAAGTCCTTGAAAGCAGGTTGTCGGCCGCATGGATGGGTGCAAGGACGCACTTATGCCGCGGGAGGGCAGGATGCCCGAAGCGGCCGCGGCCGGCGAGCGTACAGGGATGG
>JAWLHA010000080.1:0-16678 GCA_041690535.1 Gammaproteobacteria bacterium
TCCGGGCATCCTTGCCCTCCCGCGGCATAAGTGCGTCCTTGCACCAATCCATGCGGCCGACGACCTGCTTTCAAGGACTTACGTCGCTCTTGGGTGAGTCTGCGTTCACCCTGGCAGGCCGTGACTATCCTTACTCGAAAACATCAAGACGGATGCCGGTGTGTGGCCCATGCGCCTCCCGGCTGCACCTCCGGGGCGTTCTGATTATGGACTGGCTCTCCCTCTCCCTCTTATGTGCGCTGAGCCTGGCCTCTGCGGATGCACTCACCAAACGTTATCTCTCCGACTACTCGGGCAGGGAAATCGTGCTGGTGCGGGTGGGCGTGCCCGGTCTGTTGCTTGCCCCCCTGGTTTGGGTCCATCCGCTCCCGCCAGTGCCGTTTGAGTTCTGGGGCTGGATCGCAGCGCTGATGCCGCTGGAACTCCTTGGGATGTTGCTCTACATGTTGGCGATCCGGGACAGCCCCCTGCACCTGACCCTCCCGTATCTCGCCTTCACCCCGGCCTTCAATGTCGTCACCGGCTGGGTGGTCCTTGGTGAGACTGTTTCGCTGCAGGGGCTCGGCGGGATCCTTCTGGTGGTACTTGGTGCCTATCTGTTGAACATCAGGCATGCGCGGGGCCGGTCGTGGCGGGCACTGTGGGCACCCTTCCGGGCCATCGCCCGGGAGCGGGGGGCCAGGCGCATGCTCGCAGTCGCCGCCATCTACAGCGTGACCTCGGTGCTGGGAAAAGGGGCCATGTCCTTCGCCACCCCGTTGACCTTCGGCCCTTTGTACTTTGCCCTGTTCGGCGCCGTGGTGGTGGTCGGGCAGGCCCTTTGGCAACCCTCGGGTCTGAAGGTGATGGTGCGTCGTCCCGGTCCGCACCTGCTGGTGGGAGTGGCGATGGCCGCCATGGTGCTCACCCACTTCCTGGCGATTGCGCAGGTGGAGGTGGCTTACATGATTGCAGTGAAGCGGACCAGTCTGTTGTTCGGAATACTCTTCGGCGCCCTGCTGTTTCGCGAACCCCACTTGAGGCTGAACCTCTCCGCGGGCAGCCTCATGGTCGTCGGCGTGGCCTTGATCCTGCTGTGAACGGCCAAGGCGTTGCCACCAAAGGGCTCAAAGCGCCGGCAGCTCTTCCATGGGCCAGCGCGGGCGCGCCCCGAACTTGAGCGGTTCGCTCTCCCGGGCGGCCAGGCGAATCGCCCCGGCGTAGGCGATCATGGCGCCGTTGTCGGTACAGAACTCAGGCCGCGGGTAGAAGACCTCGGCACGGGCACCCTGGGCCATCTCCTCGAGTCGGGCCCGCAGCCGGCGGTTGGCGCTCACCCCGCCGGCCACCACCAGCCGCTTGAGCCCGGTCGCCTGCAGGGCGCGTCGGCACTTGATGACCATGGTCTCGACCACGGCACCCTCGAATGCCCGGGCAATATCGGCCTTCACGCCGGGAGCGGTGCTGTTGTCCTGCAGCGTATTCAGGGCAAACGTCTTGAGGCCGCTGAAACTGAACTCGAGTCCCGGCCGATCGGTCATGGGGCGGGGAAAGTGGAACCGCCCCGGATCGCCCTGCTCGGCCAGAGCGGCCAGCGCCGGCCCCCCGGGGTAGCCGAGCCCCAGCATCTTCGCGGTCTTGTCAAAGGCCTCACCCGCCGCATCGTCCAGGGACTCCCCCAGCAGCTTGTAATGCCCGACCCCGTCGACCCGGACCAGTTGGGTGTGGCCCCCGGAAACCAGCAGCGCAACGAAGGGGAACGCCGGCGGATTGTCCTCCAGCATTGGGGCCAGGAGATGGCCTTCCATGTGGTGGACCCCAATGGCAGGGATGCCCCATGTCCACGCCAGGCTACGGCCGATGGCAGCCCCCACCAACAGTGCTCCCACCAGCCCGGGGCCAGCGGTATAAGCCACGCCGCCGATCTGCGCGGTGGTGACTCCGGCACGCCGAAGCACCTCCCGAAGCAGCGGCAACACCTTGCGGACGTGGTCCCGCGAGGCAAGCTCCGGGACCACGCCGCCGAATTCCGCGTGTAACGCCACCTGGGTGTGCAGGGCATGGGCGAGCAGACCGTGCTCGGTGTCGTAGAGCGCCACCCCGGTTTCGTCGCAGGATGTTTCTATTCCAAGGACTAGCATGGGCCGAAATTCTCCTCCAAGGGGGCGCTGTAGTACAAGGCATTTTGCTTTTTGACTGACATGCGCATAGAATAACGGGTTTCCTCAGGATCGATTCGGGATCCTCAACCCCAAACCTACTGTGACCGAGGTGAGAGAGGTACATGCCTTCCGTACGCGTTAGAGAGAACGAGCCGTTCGACGTTGCCCTGCGTCGCTTCAAGCGCAGCTGCGAAAAAGCCGGCGTCCTGTCCGAAGTGCGCCGCCGTCAGGCTTACGAGAAGCCTACCTCCATCCGTAAGCGCAAGCGTGCCGCTGCAGTGAAGCGTCAGCAGAAGAAGCTCATGCGGGAAATGCTGCGTACCCGGCGCCTGTACTGATTTCCCTTCCTGACGGAAGCGTGTCCAGGAGCGTGTGATGGCCGAAGGATTGAAACAGCGGATCGAGGCGGAGATGAAGTCCGCCATGCGCAACAAGGAGAAGGAGCGCCTGGGCACGATCCGGCTGATCCTGGCCGCCATCAAACAGCGCGAAGTCGACGAGCGGATCACGCTGGACGACGCCCAAGTCCTCGCTGTTCTGGACAAGATGGTCAAGCAACGGCGCGATTCGATTGCCCAATACCGGGAAGCGAACCGCGCCGATCTTGCCGACAAGGAAGAGTTTGAGCTTTCCATCGTTCAGGAGTTCATGCCCCAGCCCCTGAGCGAGACGGAGCTCGAAGCACTCATTGATCAAGCCATCGCCACGTCCGGGGCCAGCTCCATGAAAGAGATGGGCGCGGTCATGGCCGAACTGAGGCCGAAGGTGCAAGGGCGTGCCGACCTCGGCGCCGTCAGTGCCAAGGTCAAAGCAAAGCTCTCCGCCTGACGGCAGCCTGCGGTGCGGCGGTTTCCGGTCGTCGCCGCAAGCGTGAATGCGCATGGCGGGCAAAATACCCCAGGAATTCATTGATGACCTGCTGACCCGCGTCGATATCGTCGACGTCATCGATGCGCGCGTCCCGCTGAAGAAGGCGGGTCAGAACTTTGTCGCGCGCTGCCCCTTTCACGACGAGAAATCCCCCTCCTTCACTGTCAGTCCGAGCAAGCAGTTCTATCACTGCTTCGGTTGCGGGGCCCACGGCACCGCCATCGGGTTCCTGATGGAGTATGAGCGGATGGACTTCGTCGAGGCGTTGAAGGAACTCGCCTCAAGTGCGGGGGTCGAGCTGCCGACAACCTCTCGCGATACCCCCTCTCAAGGGAGTGATCAGACCGGGCGGCTCTATGAATTGCTCGAGAAGGCAGCCCGATTCTATCGCCAGCAGCTTGGCAAACACCCCAAGGCCCAGGAGGCGGTTGACTACCTGAAGGGGCGTGGGCTCTCTGGCGAGATCGCCGCCGACTTCGGCATCGGCTATGCGCCCCCGGGGTGGGACAACCTGCTGAAGGCCTTCGGTGGAGCCGGGCGGCAGCAGGAGCTCGAAGCGGCGGGACTGGTCATCCCCCGGGAGGGGAGCGGTTGTTATGACCGTTTCCGCGAGCGGGTGATGTTCCCGATCCGCGACCGCCGCGGGCGGGTGATCGGCTTCGGCGGCCGGGTGCTCGGGGAGGGGACCCCCAAGTATCTCAATTCGCCGGAGACCGCGGTTTTTCACAAAGGCCGGGAACTCTACGGACTCTATGAAGCCCGCCAGGCCTCAAGGGATTTACCCCGGCTGTTGGTGGTGGAGGGCTACATGGACGTGGTCGCCCTGGCCCAGTACGGGATCCGCTACGCCGTGGCGACGCTCGGGACCGCTGTCACGCCGGAGCACTTGGAACAACTGTTCCGGGTCACCCACGAGGTGGTGTTCTGCTTCGATGGGGACCGCGCCGGCCGGGAAGCGGCATGGCGGGGACTTGAGCACGCGATGCCGCTGATGGGCGGGACCCGGGAGGTTCGGTTCATGTTCATGCCCGAGGGCGAAGATCCGGATACGTGGGTCCGCAAAGTCGGACGGGAGGAGTTCGAGTCCCAGCTAGCCCGGGCACAACCCCTGTCCGAATTCTTCTTCGACACCATGCGCGAGAAGACGGATCTCTCCCGGTTGGATGGACAGGCCCGGCTTGTGGAACTTTCTCGACCCTTGCTGTCCAAGCTGAGCCCCGGCGCCTTTCAGAGCAAGATGATCGCCGGGCTTGCGGAGTTCGCCCGCATGGATCGCGCTGAGGTCCAGCGGGTGATGGGAAGCCCCGGTGCGCCGGTGCGCGCCTTGCCGCAGCGCCGCCGCCCCGGGGCCGAGAGGCATTCACCCTCCCAGGTGCGCCACGCCATCGCCCTGCTGTTGCAGCGACCGGCGCTGGCGGGGATCGCGGGGGAGCCGTCACGCCTGGCGGGTCTGGCCCTGCCCGGGGTCAAATTGCTCATCGAGGTACTGGAACTATTGCAAAATCAACCCCATCTAACAGTCGGTGCATTGTTGGAACACTGGCGTGGTACTCCCGAGGGCCAACATCTTGTCACCTTGGCCCGGCGGCCTGCCTTGCTCGATGAAGAGCAGGACGATTTGGAAAAGGAGTTTTTGGGGGCACTCGAAAAACTCGAGCAGCAGCGCATCGTACAACGGCGCAACGAGCTTTCGCGTAAACCTTTCCGCGAGCTGACCCCCACCGAAAAACTGGAACTTCAACAGTTGCTTAAGGCATGAAACTGCCAAACACATGAATTAGTCAGCCTAAGGGCATGAAAAAATTGCACTTTAGCCTGGCACATCGAAAATTCAGGTCTATAGTTTATAATATTTGGGTTTTGCGCCTGCTTCGTAGAACACTGAACCAACGCGAGTGATGCCGATGATGGACCAAGAACAGCAGTCCCAACTCAAGCTCCTGATTGCCCGGGGCAAAGAGCAGGGCTTCTTGACGTACGCGGAAGTGAACGATCACTTACCGAACGATATCGTCGATCCCGAGCAGATCGAAGACATCATCAGCATGATCAACGACATGGGCATCTCCGTGCACGAGGTGGCCCCCGATGCTGACAGCCTGCTCATGTCGGGCGATGCCGTCACCGCGGACGATGATGCCGCCGAAGAGGCCGCAGCGGCGCTCGCCAGCGTGGACAGCGAGTTCGGCCGGACCACCGATCCGGTCCGCATGTACATGCGCGAAATGGGGGCGGTCGAGTTGCTGACCCGCGAGGGCGAGATCCAGATCGCCAAGCGCATCGAAGACGGCATGAACCAGATGCTCGAAGCGTTGGCGAGCCATCATGAGACCATTGCCGAGCTGCTGCGCGAATTCGAACAGGTGGAGTCCGGGCAGATGCGCCTGGCCGATGTCATCACCGGCTTTGTGGATCCCAATGCGCCGGACGATTTTCTGAACAGCGCCGACACGCAGGCAAGCGGCGCCTCGGCCAGTGCCGACGACGATGATGTCGATGATGATGACGATGATTCCTCCGCCAGCGACAGCGATGATGTCTCCATCGATATGGAAGAGGTCCGGCAGCGTCTCGCCGCCCTGGGTGAACTGCGCACCAAACTGGTGGCCGCAATCGCCAAGAACGGAAAGGACCATGCCAAGAGCAAGAAGCTGCGGGAGGAGCTGACCCAGGGGTTCCTGGAGCTCAAGCTTGCCCCTAAACAGGTGGACCGGCTGGTGGAGAACCAGCGCCACCTGGTGGAGCGGATCCGCGCTCACGAGCGTGACATTATGGATCTGTGCATCCATCGGGCTCGCATGCCCCGCAAGGAGTTCATCTCCTCCTTCCCGGACAACGAGACCAACCTCCAGTGGTTGGAGACGCACGTCAAATCCGGGAAGGACTACTCCGAGACGTTGGCGCTCTACGCCGAAGAGGTGCAGCGTGTTCAGAGTCGGCTCATTGCTCTGGAGAAGGACTGCGGCATGGCCATCCAGGAGATCAAGGACATTAACCGCCGTATGTCCATTGGCGAGGCCAAGGCACGCCGCGCCAAGAAGGAGATGGTGGAGGCCAACCTGCGTCTGGTGATCTCCATTGCCAAGAAGTACACCAACCGGGGCCTGCAATTCCTGGACCTTATTCAGGAAGGCAACATCGGCCTGATGAAGGCGGTGGACAAGTTCGAATACCGGCGCGGTTACAAGTTCTCCACCTACGCGACCTGGTGGATTCGGCAGGCCATCACCCGCTCCATCGCGGACCAGGCCCGGACCATCCGCATTCCCGTGCACATGATTGAGACCATCAACAAGCTCAATCGGATCTCCCGCCAGATGTTGCAGGAGATGGGCCGTGAGCCCACCCCGGAGGAACTGGCCGTGCGCATGGAGATGCCCGAGGACAAGGTGCGCAAGGTCCTCAAGATCGCCAAGGAGCCCATCTCCATGGAAACCCCGATCGGCGATGATGAAGATTCCCATCTGGGGGATTTCATCGAGGACACCAGCATGCTCTCGCCGGTGGAGTCGGCGACCTCGGAAGGGCTGCGCGAGGCGACCCAGGCGGTTCTCGAAGGGCTCACCGCTCGCGAGTCCAAGGTCCTGCGCATGCGCTTCGGCATCGACATGAACACCGACCACACCCTGGAGGAGGTCGGCAAACAGTTTGATGTGACCCGTGAGCGTATCCGCCAGATCGAGGCCAAGGCCCTGCGCAAGCTCCGCCACCCCAGCCGCTCGGAGCAGCTGCGCAGTTTCCTCGATTCCGAGGGGTGATTAACCCCTAACCTGCGGTTATACTTGAGCGCGCCCGAAGGAGGGATCCTTCGGGCGCGCCTCTATGAATAGCGGGCCTATAGCTCAATCGGTTAGAGCAGGGGACTCATAATCCCTTGGTTCCAGGTTCGAGTCCTGGTGGGCCCACCAGTTTTCCCTTCTCGCTGTTCCTTTTGAAACCAACCCGCATGTACCTGCGGGGGATGGCTTCGTATTACCCGAGGAACAGCACATGACCCCCGATTCTGAAATCCCCTCCACCTCGACTGCACACTCGGCAAACGGCGAGAGGGCCACGTACATCCTCCAGATCGATCAAGCCGCTTTGACCGCAATGGCGGACCGCATGAGAGTCTCCGAGGGGCGCGTGATCGACATCGCGCTCGGCCGTCTCTACCTCGCCCTCCTCGAAGGTGAGGCCGCAACGAGCCGCGAGGACTTCTACTGGGAGATCCGTCAGTGTGACACGGCGACATTTCAGTCATCCCCGGAACTGCCGCCGGAACTGAAGTCCGACCAAACCCGCAACCTCTTTGATCTCATCTGCATATGAGACGCGACAGAAGCAGGAGGAGCAGTCGTGAGCCTCGCGGCAGCCGCCGGGCTCGCGCTCCTTGCCCCCTGGGCAATCGGGGCATATCTGGTTGCCCGTGGCCTCTGGCTCGCAACTCCTAAGCTGGGGCGCGGAGTAAGAGCGCTTGTATCGGTAATCTGGCCGGTAATGATCTGCCGGCCCCACAATCTCCTCGACGTTGTGATGGGACGGTTCCACGTCGAGGAGTGGAAGCGGGCGTTCAGGGCGTGAGGGGAGGGAAGAGTGGGACGCATAGGGGATGAGTTCAAAGAGGGCTGGAATGATTTCTGGAGCGCAGTGGTAAAGGCCGCGAAGGAAACACCGGCCGGTTTTTTTGCTCCGGCGATCTGGCTTTGGAAATTCCTTGTCGGCGTGAATCGGAAACTGTGGGAGGGGTATCAGGAGAAGCGCAAATGATGAGCGAAGTAATCACAGGTACGATAGTAGCCGCCGCACTGGATCTTGCTGGAATTCCTAAAGCATCGCGACCGTGCGGCGTACCGCCGGGGCCAGTGGGTGTATCACGAGGGCGGGGGGCGAGACGAGCACCAGGACCATGAGTGGCTGCGTGGATGGAATGACGCAGCAACAGGCCGGGACCTCTTCGCGGAGCCAGAGAAATCGCCAGAATCCGAAGCTTTCTCGGCACTTGTATTGCTCATCGGGTACGCTGTCGGACTTGTAAAAGGCCCGCTCTGTGTCATGTGGCTTGCGGTGACGCAATAACCCGCTCGCGCTGCTCGTTCGATATCGGGAGTGAAACGAAGCCCCCTCCGAAAGGAGGGGGCGGTGAGCCATCCGGATTTTATTCCCGATTTCCGATTTTTTGCTACGGCGAGTATGATTCCGCCGCCGCGCCAGCAAGCTCACAACCTCGTGGTTGAACGCCTCCATATAAGCAGGGCAAAGCTGGCGAAAAGCCAAAATGAATCTATTCCTCCGGCCCCACCGGAAGCGCTAGAACTACCAGAAGTTCCGTTATTGGAGGTCGCTGAACTGCACGTCGATTCCGGTCCTGAATCGGCAACGCCTTCGAACAACCTAAAGGGCTCACCCGTTTCATCGAGCACCGGGAGGGCTTTGTCCCATCCACATAGATCAGTATGTCCAAGGACGGTCGCGTTCGCTGAGTGGCGATGAGCAAGGGAATACAGTACACCGCTTTCCTTTACGAAGAGATCAGCCATTGAGCATGAGATCGCCATGACACCATGTATTACGGGCGAAGAGCGATCGGACATGTCAGCACGCAGTAGATTGTCGTTTATGCTCTCACTCTGCCATATCTCGGCCGTTCCATCAGCGTTGACTCCGCAAGGTGCATTGTATCCGGCAACAAGCGCTTTGTAGTTCGATGACGAACCTGTGGCACTCTGGGTGGCTGCATAAAGGTCCTCCTGCTGAACGTAATTCTCTCCCCATATCCAGGTCCGTCCCTCACTGTCCAAAGCCGACGCATATTGAAGCCCGTACCCCGGGGTGGCTACGGTAGTGATTCCTCGGATCGGGTTGTTCGACTCGTCTACGACCGGTGATGGATCAGGGAATGGCCCGAGGTTTAGCGTTCCACGGCCAAGCGCACCCTTGGTATTGGTGCCCCAACTCAGCAAGGTCCCGCTTTCATCAATTGCGAAGGACACGTGATGACCCGCTTCGATTGCAACAATGCCAGTGATGTCTGCTGCGGCCCCCGCTGCTTTGACATATGCGGGAAAACTGTGGCTGTAAGGCGGTAGTAGCGGCAAGCCGGGACCAAGTTCTCCGAACTGATTCGATCCCCACGCAAGTACACGACCATCGGACGCGAGTGCCAGGTTGTGACCGGTCCCAGCAGCAATGTCTATGATGTCGGTGAGAGAACCATTCCCGCCTACTCCTCGCACCCTAACTGCGGGGGAGTAAGCCCCTCCCACGGTTCCCTGGCCACAAATTCCTGAGGAATTCGAACCCCATGCCCACACACTACCATCCGATTTCAAGACCAGTGCATGACTATAGGCAGCAGAGATCTTGATGACTTGCGCCATTGGAATCGCCGGCGTAGCATCGTCGTGGTCATGATCCTCAAGAACTTGGATCGGCGCCTGAGTGGAGAAGGTGTTTCCACCGTCGCCGAGCATTCCATCACCGGCACCTAATTCGTAGTTGTACCCCCATACCCACACGGTGCCATCTTCTTTCAGAGCAACGTTGTACCGGTAACTGCCGTCCACCATCGGACTGGCCGCCGACGTATGTGCCGCGTGTGCTAATAGGAGTAAGAAAGAAAAGAAGATGTGCAGTCTCATTGTGAACTCCAATTGTGGTAGCGGAAGGCCAGTAAGCCTCATCAAAGAGGCGAACCAAATGTCCGCCTGCTCGCTTTATACGTCGTGCTTAGTTAGTCCCGTGAATGCCATAGAGCGCGCCAGGGATAGGCGTCGCCACTCTTCACCCTCTTGCGATACGAGCATGGTAGGTGCGTTTTAGGCGTGCGTGTTCATCGGTGTGGGCTGCGAGCTGAAGGTGGTATCTGTTGGTATCGTGCCCCAGCTAAGCGATCGAATCGGCCACCGCCATCACCGCACCCACCAAGGCTAATCGCAAGAATTCCTGCTGCCACGAGGTCGACTGCCAACCATTGTTTTTAATTGCTCCTTTTTGACGCGAACGAGATCAGGCGCCCGGCATTCTCTGCGGGCTTTTTTTTAAATAGGGGGAAGGAGCGTGCGCGACTGAACACGCACAAACCAGAGGGGACCGAATTTCGCCACGAGTTGTTAGTCGCCCCAACTTTCTCCGCTGCTGCACGAACTGTCGCTCCAGTCGCAACCGCTATACGACGAATCAAATGCGTCAATTCCGGCGTCGGAAACAGCATCGAAGCTACTGCCATTGTCCATGTCGCTGAAGTGCGAAGAATCAGTGCCGTAAGGGTTCCCCTCGACATCGACGCACCCCACCATGGGAAGGCCGTTCGCGGGGTTTATGCTGCCGCAGGGGCCATCATCGAAAACGGAGGACATCTCCATCATCTCGGGGAAAGGATCGCTCCCAATGGGCCGCCATTTCTCATCCTCGTCCAGCGGGGACTCCTCATGGAAGGCTAAGGCGCCGACCGCGCCAGCGGCCGCACCGCCGGCCGCCAGGGAGGCCACCGAGCGGCGGTGTTCCTGATGCTGTTGGTACTGCACCCTGCGACGACGCAGCCGGGCTTGGCGTGCCTCTTCGGCGGCCTCCCGTTCATCATGCCGACGCGCCCGCTCTGCGTGGCCGTCATCATCCGAGAAGAGAACCGACCCGAGCCACATTAACCCGAGGACTATCACGGGCGAGAGGACCAACGTCAACACGACCACGAGACCCCAACTCATAAATTGTCCCTCGACCACTATTAGCGCCGCATGCGGGCAATCACGAAGAAACCAAAGAGAAGATGAGCGGCTCGAGCGACATCCAGTCGAGCGACTGATCGGGTTTGAACATTTCCACCTGCTTCAACGCTGCTTCAGTGGGGTGCCTCAGTACACGTGGTACTCGCAAGAAAAGTGGAAAGATGGAGTCGTCTGCTCGACTTCACAGTTCGATAAACCCGCGGAGCCGGAGGCCACCGCTTTTCCGTTAACCCTCCGAGTGCGCGCATTGCGGCGGCCTCGATTGCGTGGAAAGCGGGAGTGCGGTCGTGTTGTTCATCCGTAGCGATGCTGCGCATCACTACGACTGCACCTTTCTCAGTCGTTACGCCTTCGAACGCTCCGATTCCGCGCTCTTGCGAGATATTCTCGCAGATGCTCACCGCGTTCTTCGACGTCCCAATGGGATTGGTTCGCGTGGATGAATAGCCGGAGGCGACGAAGCCGCCTGTGGTATCAGCTCCGCCACTCGCTTGCGATTGCGCCGGCGACGCGCTGTCTTGATTGCTTCTGCCTCCTGCCTGTCAGCGCCGCCGCTTTATTTTGGCGGCCCTTTCCTTGATCAATTCCTCACTGGTAATTGGTCGCCCGCTGTCGATCTGTCCCTCGCGGTATGCCGCCATGAACGCTTCAAGTTCCTCGCGTTGGACGAAATCACGAAGAACACTGTTCATCGCTGACTGATAGCCCCCGCTTGGGAACTTCTCCTTGAACCAGTCGAGCACATCGGCGTCTACGCGAAGGCTGATGGGAGTCTTACGCATGGGATAAATCGTATATACACAACGTATATACGTCAACTCATTTCGGCTCGGCTATCTGGCACACGCACGCAAACACCCCTCGAACCCGGCAACGGCCGGCTCGAAAGGAGATCGAGATGGGTGAGAAAACGGTCGTAGTGACCTTAGAACTCTCCAGGGAAGAGGCTCACGCGCTGGAGGACTTGGCGAAACGCTCGGGCTTTGCCGATTGCGTTCGCGGGCTGTTGAACCTAGATGCGTAGCTCACTGGTGAAGCACCGCATCGCTCCCGCTCAGGCGGGAGCCAAGAAAAATCAAGGCACTGGATGCCCGCCTTCGCGGGCATGACGAATTAATCAGCGTTTTTTCATAATCCCTTGGTCCCAGGTTCGAGTCTTGGTGGGCCCACCACAGTTCATGGCCACAGTCTATTCCCGCGGTTCTCCTTCCAGGCTGATTGCATGCGTCCTTGAAAGCAGGTTGTCGGCTGCAGGGTGGCGGCCGTCGAGCGTACAGGGATGGAAGATGATTGCTCCTGCATAATCTTCACTCCCGACATCCATGTCGGTCGTATTCACAGCATGCCTGCTTTCAAGGACTTACATCTCTCCCTGCACGGGCTGATGTAAGTACGTGCGCGCCCTGGATCTCCTTCCCCTCTCTCGCATATCAATCGATCGGTCATATCTGGGTTCCTGGCGTGGGTGGTTAGTCATTGGACGGGATTGAACTGCCTGTAGGCGCTGCAATAGGCCTTGTAGCGGTCTTTGTCCTTGTTGCAGAACTCTTTGAAAAGGCGGTGGGCGTGGCGGCGGCAATCGCGGGCGATACGGGAGCCGTACTGGTAGTGGGTACAGACCGTATCCGACTGCACGATTCCCTTCGTGAGCTTGAATCGGATATGAATCCGCTCTCTGGTCAATCCCTGGGGGCCATCCTGCCATACATAGCTTTCGCACCATCTCTCTTTCCCCTGGTTGGGGCAGGCCAGGGAGTACGCTCCTGCGGGCGCGCCGGCCATGATCAGTATTGCGGCCATGAACAGCCTTCTCAATTGCTTCACGGTGGTTCTCCTTTCCCTTGGGGGCCGTCTCCAATCCCTGCGTCTCGCTCCACCGTGGATGAGAAGTAAGCTCGCGGCAACGGCGGCCCTTGAAGGGTCAGCCGGCGGACTCACCCTTCAGGACACTGGAGCTCTGCCCACTGGCGGCGGACTGGTGCGGGCCGTGTCCGACCTATAAGGCTTCCGGGGAGGAGAATAACCAGATCCGAAGCGCTCTGCACGATCTCGGGGGCTGATTGACAGGGTAAACGCATGCTTACCCCAGGTGCGATGTAAGTCCTTGGAAGCCGGTGGTCGGCCGCGTGGATTGGTGCAAAGCGCACTTATGTCGCGGGAGGGCAGGATGCCCGAAAGCGGTGGCGGCTGTCGGCGTGTACGGACACACTATAGCCTCCCTGCTTTCAGGGACTAACATCCTCTCAGCACGGCCGTGACCTGAGTCTGCGTTTACCCTGGGCTGTTGGAACATCTGCCAGGGTGTAGTGAGCGTCCCCGGATCGGGGCTGGGGCCTTGGCGGATGCGGAGATGTGTCGCATTCGGCCTCTGCACCCTTGGGCCTAACGGCCCTCGGGCGCTTGGCGGGGGCGGGGAGTTCAATCAGTCGTCGTTGGCGGTTCGGTAGACCTGCCAGACCGCGTCGGAGCTGTATTCGTCTTTCACGAGCACAGCGAGCACACGTTCGCCGCTCTCGATGGTGCATACCTGGGCGCCCGAACGCTCCGCTTCCTCGAGCATCTCATTGATGTTGTAGTGCGCATAGCCTGACACCTGCCCGGTGTCGGCGTACAGCGTATAGGCGTGCTGGATTGTCACGGTGTGCTTCCCCCTCAGTCCATATCTTGTTTTTATGGCGCCTTCGATGACGCCTTAAAAGTAATAGCAGATTGTTTCGGTTTTGCACGCGTGAGGTACCTATGATTTCTGTCAGGTTCACTCCTGAGCGACTTTGAGGCTCGCGGCGGGGGGCGCGGAAGTCGCTGAATGGGCGGCCGCTTCGGCCTCCTCCTTCTCCTCGAGGCTCAAGCCCGCCCCCAGACCAGCACCGGCCGACTGGGGGGCCGTTTCAGACAGGTTGATGCGCAGTCGCAGGTTGTTGGGGGAGTCGGCGTTCTTCAGCGCCTCTTCCAGCCCGATACGCCCTTCCTTGTAGAGCTTGAACAGGGCGCTGTCGAAGGTCTGCATGCCCATATTCTCCGACTTCTCCATCACTTCCTTGATTCCATGCACGTCGCCCCGCTTGATGAGTTCCTGCACGGTGGGGGAACCGAGCAGTACCTCGATGGCTGCAGCCCTTTTGCCGTCCACGGTGGGGACCAGCCGTTGTGAGACGAAGGCGCGCAGGTTGCTGGAGAGGTCCTGCAGAAGCTGGTTGCGGCGTTCTTCGGGGAAGAAGTTGATGATTCGGTCCAGGGCCTGGTTGGCGTTATTGGCGTGCAGGGTGGAGATGGCGAGGTGACCGGTCTCGGCGAACGCCAGGGCGTGCTCCATGGTCTCGCGGTCGCGAATCTCCCCGATCAGGATGACGTCGGGGGCCTGACGCAGGGTGTTCTTCAGGGCATCGGCGAAGCTCAGGGTGTCCACCCCCACTTCACGCTGGTTCACGATGCTTTTCTTGTGGGGATGGACGAACTCAATGGGATCTTCCACCGTAATGATGTGGCCACCGCTGTTGGTGTTGCGGTGATCGATCAAGGCCGCCAAAGAGGTGGATTTGCCCGAGCCGGTTCCCCCCACAAACAGTACCAGCCCGCGCTTGGTCATGATGACCTCCTTGAGCACGGGGGGAAGGCCCAGGTCGTCGAAGCGGGGAATTTCGGTCTTGATATTCCGCACGACCATGGAGACTTCGTTGCGCTGCTTGAAGATGTTCACCCGGAAGCGACCGACGCCCCGTTCCGAGATTGCGAGGTTCATCTCCAAGCTTCTCTCGAATTCCTCAATCTGCCCGGCGTCCATGACCTGGTAGGCGATCTCCTTGACTTGCCCCGCGGTGAGAGTGGTGCGTTCAAGGGGTTTCAACACACCGTGGAACTTGGCACAAGGAGGCGCACCCGTGCTCAAATACAGGTCGGAGCCGTCCTTCATGGCGAGAATCTTGAGGTAATCCTTGAACTCCATTGCTCCTCCTTGGTGGGCAGATGGTTTTCGGAACGAAAGGGTCAATTTTGCCCGCGTCCACCTCGGACATTCAACTCCCCCACCTGCTTTCAATGACTTACATCCCTAACAGCACGGCCGTGACGTCGTATGCGTCCGCCCAGCCCTGCTTTGCGGACGCGTTCACATCGGATCACGCTCTTGCTACAGTAGGCTTCCCTGCCAGGGAGGAGGCGTGATAAGGGTTTGGCCCGGGTTGTGGCTGACCTTGCCAGGCGCGCCCTGCAGGCCGAGTCGGGTGAGATCGGTCGCTGAGTGGCCCGAACCAGTTAATGGCCAAACCACTACGCCCCGGGGTAGACTCCCCCCGGCCTGACGACCACTCCCCTGATGAACGTGATGCGATTACCGAGATGACCACGCGAGAGAGCACCTATACCCCTTCCGCCGCATCCGAGCCCTATGCCCGGTGGGAACGGACCTTCGACCGCATCCTGACGCCGTTCGAGGAGTTCATCCACAGTCAGACCAGCAGCGGCCTGGTCCTCATGGCTGCAGCCCTGATGGCCTTGGTGGCCGCGAACACGGCCCTGGCCCACACCTACGAGCACCTGCTGCATACGGCGGTGGCCCTGGACATCGGTGGGTGGCGGCTCGAAAAGACGCTGCACCACTGGATCAATGACGGCCTGATGGCGCTGTTCTTCTTTCTCGTGGGCCTGGAGATCAAGCGCGAGATCCTCGTTGGAGAACTTGCGAGCGTACGCCAGGCGGCATTGCCGATTTTGGCCGCCATTGGCGGCATGGTGGCTCCCGCGCTCATCTATTTTGCCATCAACCCGGACGGGATCGGTGCCCGTGGCTGGGGGATCCCCATGGCCACGGACATCGCCTTTGCGGTCGGTGCCCTGGTGCTGCTGGGCAACCGCGTACCCAAGAGCTTGATGATGTTCCTGGTGGCGCTGGCCATCGTCGATGACCTGGGCGGTGTTCTGGTGATTGCGCTCTTCTATACCGAGGCCATTGCCTATGATGCGCTCGGCATCGCAGTGCTGCTGCTGGGCACACTGATCGTCCTCAATCTGGGTGGGGTCCGGCGCCCGCTGCCCTATTTCCTGATTGGCGGACTCCTCTGGCTTGCGATGCTGAAGTCAGGCATTCATGCCACCGTCGCCGGGGTGCTGGTCGCATTCACGATCCCGGCACGCCCCAAGTACGATCCGGATCGGTTCAGCGCCCACATGCGTGAGCTGATGGCGCGGTTCGATGCCAGTCATCGGCACGGGGTGGGCATTCTGCGCAATGAAGAGCAGCGCTCTGTCCTGCAGACCATCGAAAACGGCATCCATATGGTCGAGACTCCACTGCAGCGGCTCGAACACAACTTCCACCTTCCGGTCGGAATGATCATCGTCCCCATCTTCGCCTTGGCCAATGCGGGCATTCCGATCGCCTTCGATCAGTTGGGTGGGGTGTTGACCGAATCGGTGGCTCTCGGCGTGATCATGGGCCTGGTGCTCGGCAAGTTCGTGGGCATCGCCGGCATCGCCTGGCTGGCCACCCGACTTGGCGTTGCGGAGCTGCCCGCGGGTGCGGACATGCGCCATGTGGCGGGTGTCGCGCTGCTGGGAGGCATTGGCTTCACCATGTCCATCTTCATCGCGGAACTTGGATTTGCCGGCTCGCCGCAGGAACTGCTGATGGCCAAGACAGGCATCCTGTTCGCCTCGATCCTGGCGGGGGTGACCGGCTACTCGTTGCTGTGGTGGACTGGTCGGCGAAGCTGACGCTCCTGGGGCCGCGGACAGGTAAAGGGAACAACCGCCCGTCGTAGTCGGATTCCCTCGCAAGGCACGGGTGAATGCCAGGGTGAACGCATACGAACGTCACGGCCGTGCTGTGAGCGATGTAAGTCCTTGAAAGCAGGTGCGCTGTGAATACATCCCTGTACGCTCGACGGCCGCGGCCGCTTCGGGCATCCTGCCCTCCCGCGGCATAAGTGCGTCCTTGCACCAATCCATGCGGCCGACGACCTGCTT
>JAWLHA010000081.1:0-16194 GCA_041690535.1 Gammaproteobacteria bacterium
GGTGTGTGTTCGACATCGTCTGCTCCTCTAGTTCAAGGTGCAGACAGTGTCCAGCAGGGGGCCTATGGGCGAAAAGATGGGGTTAATTGGGCGCTTACAGTACACACACTGGTCAACGTTTAAGCACGTTGAAGAGAATATCGTCACACTGTGCAAGCAATATGCAGAACATCGCTTTTGTTCTTCGTCTTATGAGCTGAATGCTTTCCTTCGGCAAGGCGAAAATAGTGCAATTGCAGACCTTATAACTCGCTGCATACTTCGAAACGCTGGCGTGTGCTGCTCTGTACAGCGTATGAGGAGAAGGCACTGGATGTGTAGCATCGCGCCCAACAAGGCACTCCATTTGACGCTCATTTCGCTGTGCTTCATTCGCGCAAACGAGTTCGGTCGTTGGCGCCTTACGGGACAAGAGAGACGATGAAACGGCTGATATTGTTGGTTGTATCGCTGGTGGTGGCTGGCTGTTCGACTCATCTGACCAGGACCTCATATGCTTTAGAGGCAGGGATGCCAAAGCAAGTGGTTATTGAAAAAATGGGCTTGCCAGATAGGCGGTCCATGAGAGGAAATGATGAAGCCTTGCAGTATTCAGAGGTCGTCGGGTTTGGTCAGTGCAGTTACATCACTGTATGGCTAAGCGGTGGAAACGTAACTGCAGTTACAAGTCGTAGTGGCCCGAGCGTGGCTGGGTGTGGTCTAGGGTCCAAAGAAATTGATTGGGGGCAAGTGCCTAAGTCTCAACTTGACCCAGGTTTTCGCAGAGCCGAAGGCTAGGGAAACGGCAAGGGCGTCACCGCGAGGTGGGGTCTGGAGGAAGCAGAACCCAAAGCTGCGGGGCGACGTACAGGAACCGGATCTGAGGCGTGGTACACGTGAGGCGAGCGGGCACGTGACCGCGAAGCCTTCCAACTGCGAGTGGGGTGTGCTTTGTAAATCCGGCGTTCACGCAGCGAAAGAGACATGTTTTACCCCAAAAGATCTCCCCGGTGCCTCGGGACGGGGCTGAGCGTCGAGTGATCGGCGCTGATCGCCGGGGAGAAGTCAGCCGAGGCATAGTAGGTCGGAGGCCTCGACCGAAGGCCCGAACGATGAAAGATGAAGGAGCACGATGCAGAGCAACAGGACAGCCTCTGACAACCGGAGACCGGCCGCAGCGACGCTGCGGGAGGAATCTGTGGATGGTGCACCGTGCGAACCGGCGTCGCCATCTACCACGACGTTGCCGGAACGGGTGCTGGAGCGTACCAACCTGAAACGCGCCTTGAAGCAAGGCGCGTCCGGTAAGGCGTGTGGAGATCCACAAGGCCGACGGGCGCAAACGCCTACTCGGGATCTCAACGGTGTTGGGCTAAAGGGGTGGGCTAAAGGGGTGGTGGTGGGGTGGTGGGCTAAAGGGGTCGGTGAGAAATGCGAATTGTTTGGATTACCGTTTGTCACCGACCCCTTTTTTCGCTTTTCTGTTCGCTGCGGGGGTAACACAACTACTATCGCGTACGGGGCAACCCCGATGCGCTCTTCCCCTTCTACGACTGGACGATCACCACGGCCAACAAGTGGCTCAACCGGCGAGGCGGCAAGCGGCGGAGTGTCTCTTGGGAGGTGTTTTCCCAAGTGCTTGAGCGGGTAAAGATTGCCAAACTTCGGATCACGGAGTCCCGGCGCCACAGGGTGTTCGCATGAGGGTCACGCTTTGCGCGTGGGCGAGTACAACCGAGGAACCGGATGCGGGAAAACTGCACGTCCGGTCTGTGCGGGGGGCGCCGGGTGACCGGCGTCCCTACCGCGGAGGCTTAAAAGGAGTGAAGAGCCAATGAAACACCTAATTACCATTCTCTGCCTTCTCGCGGCAATTGGCCTATACGCAGCCGGAAGCGCACCCGGAGCCGGTGTGCTTATTCTGGTGGGTATGGTCTTGGAAGGTATCTTTTGGTTTCGGCTCGGCCGTCGAAGAGCAAATCCATAGAGTTATTGGGGCCTGCAATTGAGAGCGGATAGTTCGTGCGTAAAGCCTAACCATCGGCGCCAAGCGACCCGCAGAAGCGGCGCGCCTTTTGTGCTCTGTCATGCGTTCGGTGCGCCGCTTTCGCGGTCGCCTGAGCCGAGCCTGGGGTCTCCTCATGAAATCGCTAACTAAAGGGGTCGGTGACAAATGCGATTTGTTTGGATTGCCGTTTGTCACCGCCCCCCTTTTCCGCCGTCGGTTGAGTTTGGCGTTAGCCGAAATAGGGAATCGAGAACGTGCATCAATAGCTAGCGTCAACGGAATACATAGACTGGAAAGCGCCGGAGGTGCTGGCCAAGGCTAAATCGGTGGCTGATGGCGCGGAGAGCCTTGAACTAATCGCAGAACGGTGCTTTGTCTTCGTTCGAGACCAAATCAAGCATTGTTGGGATTATGAGTGTGATCCCGTGACATGTAAGGCTTCCGATGTTCTGAGATACGGCACGGGCTACTGCTATGCAAAAAGCCACTTGCTTGCGGCACTGCTGCGTGCGATCGGCATTCCGGCGGGCCTGTGTTATCAGCGCCTGACCATCAGCAATGATAAACCGCCGTTCTGTCTGCATGGCCTAAATGCCGTGTATCTTGCAAGGCATGGTTGGTATCGAATTGATGCTAGGGGAAACAAGCCCGGTGTTTCGGCGGAATTCCTACCTCCGGTTGAGCATTTGGCATTCCCGATAGTCTCAGATGGGGAGGCTGATCTGCCGGAGATATGGGCAGAGCCTATAACACCTGTTCTGAATGTGCTTTTATCAAGAAAGACATATCGTGAAGTGGCAGATAGCCTGCCGGATATTCAGCTTTCTGTGGCTAACGAAGCAATGCACGCGACAAGCGCGTGACTGCGGCGTTATGTTCTGAGGAGCCGTTGGTGCAAATTGTCTTACTGAGGCACGGGAAGCCGAAGATCCGCACGGATCTCTGGATGAGCGCGGCGGAATTGGAAAGGTGGATTGCTGAATACAACGCTGCCGGCATCGATCCGGACTTTCCGCCACCAATAAAGGCAATTGGAGAAGTGAAGTCCTGCTCGTTCACGGTGTGCAGCGACCTCGCGAGATCAAGAGGCTCCGCCGACGCCCTCGGAATAGATCGTGTCGGTGCTTGCGAATCGATATTCCGAGAGCTGGATATGCCTTACGCAAGTTGGCGCTTTCCGCGGCTGCCCTTGCCTACATGGGCGGTACTTTTTCGGATGATGTGGGCAATGGGATATTCAGCCAACGGTGAGTCAATCAGCGAAGGCCGAGAAAGGGCTAGGCTTTGCGCTGCGCGGTTAACTGAAATGGCGGCTGACCATGGAAAGGTGGTGTTCGTTGGTCATGGCTCGCTCATGTGGTTCATCGCGAGAAGGCTCAAAGACGCGGGCTGGTCGGGGCCGAAGAAATCGCCAAGAAGGTACTGGGACTTCGGCGTGTACAGTTACGAAGGAACACAACAACTCCTTCGGGAGTGAGCTCGGAAAGCGCTGCGCGCTTCCTTTACCGTTTGTCACCGACCCCTTTTCCGCCTCGTAGGCCGTAGGGAGACCGCGCTCCCTGAAGTGCTGGTACAGCTTCGAAATGCTCAATCCGGATGCCGAGGGTTTTAACGTGCACTGAAGGCAATACAGAAGCATCCGTTCAATGGCGAGGATGTGGAGGTGCGGCGGAGTCATCAAGCCATGGCATGCAGGAAGAGATACGTCAGAGAACCCGGGAAGCCCCATTGGCTGATCAAGGTGTTACGTCCCGACCTATTCAAGGTGAAACAGCAGTGGGTGTCCCACGCTGCATGAGAGGCGGATCGCCTCTCGCATAGCATGGGACGTTGGCGCTCAGCGCGGACGGCTGAGGGGTAGCCTGGGGTGCTCGGGATCGCGGGGCGGTTGCCGGGCGTCGAGCGCTTCTCGCAGCTGCTGGAAGTAAGTGGATTCAAACTGCGAGATCACGTCGTTGAGAAAAACTCCAAAGGACGAGGACGGTCTCGTCGTCGAGCCCCGGCGGAAGGGCCAGGGGAAGCTGGTGGGGTGAGTCGTTCATCGGAGTGTCTCGATGGTTTTTTTCTTGGAGAAGGTCGTCAGGCTCACAGGTGGTTGAGCGCCCGGGGTACGGCGAGTTTCATGGGGTGCGCAGAATGAGGCCGGCCTGCCGGGGGCGCCCTTGACTGGCTAGGGCAGGATTTCCAAACCGGAGACAGAGAGAAGCTGCTGTTGGCAACCGGTCTGGGCGAGGGCATGGTCGATGGGAGCGCGGAAGGCATCGCGCTCATCGATGGGGGCCTCGATGGTCTTCGGTTGCAGGCCCTTGTTTGAGGTGGGTTTGGTAAAGGCGATCAATTCGGGCGTGTGGCAGTGGATTGCATGGGTCGTAACCTCACGCTTTGCTTGGAGTTCCCCTTGCGGGGGCGGGAGGTTACATTTACGGCGTCGCGTACCGGCTTTCTCCGTGTAGCGGCTTCGTCCAACACGGCGCTCCAGCCGACGTCAGGCCGCGACGCGGCCTTCCTCGGCTGAGCTCGGCGTTGTGCCTGAAGGGCTGCGGTCGGTAATCGGAGGAGAACCAAAGTGCCTACAATATCGATGTTCTACGGGATTATCGTGCGAATGTACTTCGCGCCGAAGGAGCATCCGCCACCACACTTTCACGTCTACTATGGCGATTACAAGGCGACGGTGGACATCCGTACATGCGAGATCATCGAGGGCAATCTTCCGAAAAAACAGGTCAAACTGGCCTTGGCATGGGCGGAGCTTCGCCAAGACGAGTTGATGGCCGATTGGGAGTTGGTGATGAATGGTGAGGAACCATTCAAGATTCAACCACTTCAATAAGGTGAAGAAAATGCATCCTTCAGTGACGAACGTTACTCCTTCTGACGACTACACGCTGCGAATTGAGTTTGATAATGGTGAGCGCGGCACACTGGATATGAAGCCTTATCTCGACTTCGGTGTATTTCGACGACTGAAGGACCGAAATGCTTTTGAACGTGTCCGGGTATCTTTTGATACGGTAGAGTGGGATTCTGGAATCGATCTTGATCCTGAGTTTGTCTATGACAAATGCAGGCGAAATGGTGCACAACAAGGCGCTCCAGCCGACCCATAAACGCTGAGCGGTTGAGCGCTGGCGTTCGAAGACGCTAGGAAAGGGACGTCATATGAGGTCAAAATTTTGTCCGTATTGTGTTGTTGCTTTCGTCCAACTAAAGGGGTGACAAATGCGAATTGTTTGGATTACCGTTTGTCACCGACCCCTTTTCCGCTTTCCTTTTCCGCCTCGTTTCTTCCGGCGGTAAGCATTCCGCTAACGATCTCGCTATAAACCGGCCTGGGACGTTCCGCGCAAATGAGGCGTAGACATCTCCATGGATGACGACGTAGAGTTCGCTCCCTTCGGCCCCAGGCGGAACGGCCGGCATCTCCCGTGCCCGGCAGGCCGGGGGGCGGTTGCATGAGCGCTGGCCGCCCTGAGCCGCGTCTTCGGCCTGAAGATGGCCCGCTCCTGGCGTCGGGGACAGAAGAAAAACAGCTGTCTCAACAGCCTGCCATTGCAGAAGAACAAATCGCTACGGGGTGGAGCCGTCGGCTCGCCTCGCGCCTGTAGAAGAACGAACACAATGGAGATTGCCCCATGACCTCACGGTCGTTTCTAGCTGCACTGACCATGGCCGCCATCCTGACGACAGGTCCTGGGTGGAGTGCCATGCCGTCCACCATCGATTTCCAAGGGGTGCTGGCGGACAGCGACGGTATCCCAGTGGCCAACGGCAATTACACCATCGTGTTCAGTTTCTGGGACGGCCCCGATCCGGCCACGGCCACTCGCCTCTGGAGCGAGAGCCAGATCGTGGCCGCGCAAGGGGGCATCTACGGCACCCGCCTTGGCAGCGTGACCTCCTTTGCCGACCCCAACGGCGACGGCAACCATGCCGATGCCCTCAGTTTCGCCGCGACCTACTACCTGGGGATCGAGATCGGTGGCGAACTGCTGACCGACGGCGGCCTGTTGCCCGCGCTCTCCAGCGCCACCCACGCCTTCCGTGCCCAGAGCGCCGCCGGCCGCCTGGTCTCGACCCGGAGCAGCAGCGGTCCCCTGGGCGATGCCGATGACGTGGTCTTCGCCTCGGGTGCCATCACCCTGGCGCTGCCCACGGCCGCGACGCGTTCGGGTCGCCTGATCACGGTGCGCAACGTGGATCAGTCGGGCAATACGGTGACTCTCTATGCCGCGCCGGGCGAGACCATCGACGGCCTCGGTTCCCGTGCCTTGGCGGCGGACGAGGGGGTGACCGTGGTCAGTGACGGTGCCCAGTGGCTCAGCGTCGCCACCGAACCCGGCCCGCAAGGGGCAGTAGGACCGCAAGGCCCGGCGGGGCCGGAGGGTCCGATGGGCCCGGCCGGTCCCACCGGCGAGACGGGCGTGACGGGACCGCAAGGTCCCACGGGCGCGACGGGCCCGATGGGTCCGCAGGGGCCGACCGGGGCGACGGGACCCAAGGGCGACACGGGTGCGATGGGACCGCAAGGCTTCATGGGGCCGGCCGGTGCCGATGGTGCCATGGGCATCTACGGTAACGGCTCGGGCGGTGGGTTTTCGGTCGCGTCCGGCACGACCCTGGATTTGACTACCCCGGCCGGGTACAGCGCGCTCACGGGCCGTCATCACCTGCAATTCACGACCATCAATATTGCCGGCACCCTGATCGTCCCGAGCGGTACCTTCCTGCGTGCCACCGGCGACGTAACCATCAGCGGGAACATCGTCGTCGCCACGGGGACCCGGGGCAGCGCCCAGGGATGGACCCATCCGGGTGTGTCCCTGGCGCCCGCCGGCACCGGGTCCTCGGCGGGCGTGGGGCTTGGCGCCCTGCAGGCCACCCGCCTGTTGGGTGCCCCCGTCGCCGCAGGTGGTGCCGGTGCGCGTCAGGGGGAAGGCACGGGCGGTGAAGGCGGCGGCGCACTCACCATCGCCACGCGCGGCAATCTCACCGTGGTGTCCGGCGGCTCGATCAGCGCCAATGGCAGCAACGGCACCAACCCCGCGACGAGCGGCCTCGGTATCGTCGGCACCGGCGGTGGCGCCGGCGGCATCGTTGTGCTGGTCGCTCAGGGCGCCCTGACGGTGAGCGGTACCGTGCGCGCCAACGGCGGCGTCGGGGCCAACGGCTACAACGGCAACGGTGGCAATGGTGAAGGCGGCGGCGGCGGTGGTGGCGGCGGCATCATCCATCTGCTCGCCCGTGGCACCCCCACCATCACGGGGACCACGCAGGTGGTTGGCGGTGCGGGTGGCATGAACGCCGCCGCCGTGTCGCCCGCTACATTCGTTACCGCCGGAGGCGCCGGCGGCGCCTGCGCGGGCAACGGCGGTGCAGGCGGTGGGACCGTCGGGGGCTTCACCGCGAACAGCGCCGCGGGGGCGTCGGGTGTGGTGCTCCAGACGGTGGTTCCCGAGCCCGAGAAACTCTTCTTCTGACCGGTGTTGACATGACCACGACGCAGGGCGCTCACGGCGCCTGCCGACGAAGAAGAACGAGGGGACCGGATTCATGAAAAAAGCCGCACTTGCCCTGCTTGCCCTGGGGCTGGGCCAAAACGCCCTGGCCGTCGAGGTCGCCGGCGCCACCCAGCGCACCCGCGGCAGCTTCGTCCAGGGCGCCGCGCTCCTGACCGGCAGCAGCGTCGTCGCGCGCGCCAGCCTGGGCCAGTTCCACTCCGGACGCCTGGCCGGCACCACCTATGCCGTGCTGCCCGGATTCCTGCCGGGCGCCCAGGATGCCGACGGCGATGGTCTGAACGACTTGGCCGATCTCGATGACGACAATGATGGCCTGCCCGATACGTGGGAGCTGGCCCACGGCCTCGATCCCTTCGATGCGGCCGATGCGCTTGCGGATTTGGACGGCGACGGCATCAGCAACCTGGCCGAATACCTGGCCGGGACCAACGTCGCCGGCTGGCCGCCGGTCGCGGCCGCCGACGCTTACGAGACTTTGGTCGGCGGTGCGCTCACCGTGGATGCGGCGAGTGGCGTGCTGGTCAACGACAACGACAGCACCGGCAATACCCTGACGGCGCAACTGGTCGCGGGGCCCTCGCACGCGGTGAGCTTCGCGCTCAACGCCGACGGCAGCTTCAGCTACGTCCAGGACGGTTCGGTCAACGCGAGCGACAGCTTCGACTACACCGTCTCCAACGGCCTCGACACTTCGGCAACGGCGACCGTCACCCTGAGCATCCCCACCTCCGGCCCGCTCAAGGTGCTGAGCCTCTCGCCCACCTCGGCGCGCCTGCCCGAGGCGGGCGGCAGCGCCGGCTTCACGGTGAGCAATACGAGTAAAGGTCCGGTGGAACTCGGCAGCGTAAGCCTCACCGGCAGCGGCTACAGCCTCGGCCCCGACGGCTGCTCGGGCCTCCAGCTTGCTGCTGGCCAAAGCTGCACCGTCCAGGTGGACTTCGCTGGCAGCACCAGCGCCGCCAGCGCGGTGCTGGCAATATCCCGCAGCGGCGCGAGCGAGGTGCAGAGCGCCTTCCTCACCAACCGCGAGGCGCTGGACGAGGAGGCGAGGAGGCGCCTGCCCGCGACCCTGCTCGGCATCAGCGGCCTGCCGGCACAGCTCACGGCCGGGATCACCTACACGGTCACCTGGACCCTGCTCAGTTACGACCCCAGCCTCAGGACCCTGCTGGCGCTCTTCGACTGCGGCAGCGGCACGGAATGCGGCATGAGCTACGGCGAGGCGAGCCGCATCGCCCAGAGCCCCTACCTGAGCCCCAGCCTGGTGGAGGCGGGCAGCTGGAACTACAACGGCCAGCCCTCCTACCGCCTCAGCTACAGCTACGACTTCACCCCGGCCACGCCGGGCAACCTGGTGCTGCGCCTCTATCAGAAGAGCGCGGCCGACGAGGCGGCGGGCAAGGGCGGGATCTCCGCCCTCATCCCGGGCGGTCTCGGCGAGAGTTACCTGGGCAACGACGGCCGGCGCCTGCTGCGCCAGGTCCAGCAGGAGTGAACCGATGAACAGAACGATGCACCGCCTGATCGCGGCAGCGCTGCTGCTGCCGGGGATGGCCCTCGCCGCCGGCGTCACCATCGACCCGGCCTTCCAGAGCTTCGGTCAGAGCCTGCTGGGGGCGCCGTCCGCCGCCCAGACCCTGACCGTGAGAAACCAGGGAACCGCGTCGGTCACCCTCGGCAGCGGCACCCTCGACGGCGATGCTGCCGGCGATTTCATGATCAGCAACGACTTCTGCTCTGGCCAGACCCTGGCCGCGGGGGCGAACTGCACCGTGCAGGTCCGCTTCGTGCCCCAAGCGGTAGGGGCCCGCGCCGCCACCTGGAGCGTGGCCCTGAGCGGTGCAGAGAGCGGCACCTTGAGCGCCTTCCTGGCCAACTACGAAGACGTCGCCTTCGAGGCCCGGCGGCGTATCCCGCCGGTGATGAGCAGCCTCACCCTGCCGGCGAGTGTGAAAGCGGGCACCGCGACCGACATCGTCTGGGCGCTGGAGGGCTACCACGAGGGCTATCAGGCCATGGTGGTGCTGTTCGACTGTCAGGGCGTGGCGAGCGACTGCGGGGCCAGCTACGGCGAGGCGACTCGTTTCGCCGAATCGGGGCTGCTGACGCCCGAGGCCACCGGCGCCGGCGTCTGGAGCTACAGCGGCAACACCACCCTCAGCCACCGCTTCCGCTATAGCTTCACCCCCGACCCGGTCCGTTTCTCCTCGGGCGGCCAGGTGGTGGCGCGTTTCTACTACGTCGGCAGCGGCGACACCGACAAATCCAGTCTCTCCCTGCTGGTCCCCGGCGGCCTGCCGGGCGTGAGCTACTACGACGCCGAAGGGCGTCGCCTGGAACTGACGGTGACGCCGTGAGAAACCCATCCATGCGTTTTATGAAACCCCTTTGTCTTGGCGCCGTGCTGCTGCTCGGCGGCTGTTTCTCCGACGAAAGCCCGAACAGTCCCAAGGCTGACAACCCCGCGAACACCGACACCGGGCCGACCCTGGCCGCCATCCTCGTCGCGCCACAGCTTCGCCTCGAACCCCGCCAGGGCGCAGTGACCGCGCGTTGGGAGGGCGTCAGCGAGGCCGCCGGTTACCGCCTCTACTGGCGCGACGGCTACAACGGGCAGACCGCGGTGGAGATGGGCGGCCAGCTCAGCTACGACCACACCGGCCTGCAGGCGGGGCAGACCTACTACTACCAGGTGGCCGCCCTGGATCAGGAAGGCGCGGAACACCGCTCGCAAGAGATGGGCGCCATCGTCCCCGCCGCCCTCGCGCAGCGGGGCGACGCTGGGCCCTGATGCGAAATGCGATGTGAAAGACCATCGCCCGGAGGGCCGGCCTCTGCGACCCCGATTCGGTGCTGGCATTTACCTGTCAACGGGGGCCTGCCGAGCATCGCCCATGCGGCGCAATAAGATTGCGCCCTATGCGGGGAGCTGCAGGAGCCCTTTCCGGCGGCGACGATCTCACCGCGGGAGCTGCGTCGATCGGCGAAGCTAGCCCTGCCCTGTTCCCATGAGTAGGCCGGACAAACGGTACCCCGTACGCGGCACGTGAGTTCAGCATCAGCTCTATACCATGCGGTTCGTTCCTAACCCAAGTTTGACATCCCTTCTCGCAACTCTCCTATTTTCAGTCAGTTACGACTGACGGAATCGGCGAGTGGCACTACATTTTCGCCGAAAGTCGAATGGGATGGTTCAGACGATCATCTTTTTGACCCCTCCCGGAGCGGCGTCGATGCCCAGCGCGCGGTAAATGTCGCGCTGGGCGCCCTCGGCGCGGGCGGCCTTGCGCGCGTGCAGGGTGCGGCCGTCGGGGATAAGAACTAAAGCAAAAGTAAAAAGAACTAAAGGGTCAAAGCTAAAGGGAGCAAAGCTAAAGGGGTCGGTGACAAACGCGAATCGTTTTGATTACCGTTTGTCACCGACCCCTTTTTCCTTGACCCCTTTTTCCGTTTTTCTTGCCGCCCCCTTTTTCCCTTGACCTCTTTTTCCGCCTCGCGGGTGTTTTTCGGGGCAAGTACCTGGAGGCGCTGGAGGCGGCATGGCAGGCCGAGGGCGAGACCACCAAGGGGATGGCGTCGGAGGATTTCCAGCGCCTGCGCCGCGAACTGCAGTGGCCTTGTTGTCGCCTCGTCCGCGACCACCCCCCACCGACATCCCACTCAGGCTGGTTGCTGCCACCGGCCCCGTTGCGCTCGTGCCCTGTGCCGGAATTGACGTCTCGGCCAGCGTTTGGGATAGTCGTTTCCCAAAGGAAACCGGCCAGGACTGGCGTATGGAACTCGAAAATCTTCTCTGCAGAACACCAACCCCACCTGGCAACTGGCCCGTCCAATTCCAGCTGGCCGATTTAAATCCCCTAATTGCAACCGCCGTGCCGGGCGGTTCAGTTCAACAGCTTGTATCTGACGTGCCCTTGAGCGCTGAGGCAAAAAGGGCGGATTTCGTGCGCGTGCACGTCAGATACAAGTCTTTTCGTTAGCACGAAAAGGGAGCGCCTCGATCTCGAGCCGAGGAGTCGAAGGTGAGCTGCGTTTTGGCAGCGAGTGCGGTGGCCCAGGAAGCGGAAGAATGGAGCCGGGAGGCAAACGGCGAGGTCAGCCGCTTTGGCCAAATTTTCCATGGACAAACAAAACCCCCCTTGCAGAGCTTGAAAAACTCGCAAGGAGACTGTCTCCTGTTTTTCGACCAAGAAAACGCCTTCCTGAACGATTCCAGAGTGGAAGGAACGAGTTGAAAACTGACGAAGAAACAGCGACTGCCCGAGGAGTGTATTTGGATTCTCTGCGCGAGGTGCTGAAAAAGTTGACCTTGGCGCTTGCGGTAGTGCTCGCAATACAACCCGTGCTCGGTGGACTCTTTCTACTGATCGGAGGGTTGCTCCAAGGCTCTCTTGCGGTTGATCGGTTCGTGCTGCTCTTCTTCTTTCACTGTGTACTGGTCGGTTTGGTCCTCTACCAATACCATCTGCTCAAGACGCACCGAGTTCTTGGCGTAGTGGTGGCGATTATCGGTTTTGGGTTGTTGATGTACGACCTTAGTGACGGGAAATCGCTGCTGTTTTTCGTCTATCACTTGCTCTATATCAAGTTTTTCAATCAGCCGGGATAGAATCCGGGCTTGACCCGCGTGGAATGGGGGCATACCGTTTGCCGAACCGATGAAACGGCATTCAGAGGTAGAATGCCCGGGGGAATCCGCTATCCCATTCAATGGGATCGGTAAGGAACAGTATCCGACAGGGAAGTGCGATGTACGTTCAGTCACTCGTTGGACCTCTCGTCTTCCGTTCCATTTTTCCAGGGAACCGCCTGACGTTCCATCCACACTTATTTGTCATGCTCCTGTTTTTTTCGGTGGCTTTGCCGCCGGGAGGCAGTTCGCTTTTCCGCTGCGTTTTTACAGGCGGGGCGGTTGGGCGGGCAGGCACCGGTAATGCGCTGGAGCGATCGCGCTATTCGGCGCCGGATCGAAGCGGGGATCATTCACGCCTCGCAGATACATTTGGCTGGAAAAAAAGGAGTAGGTTATGTCAATAGGAAGAAGATACAGTGAAGGCGCCTACAAGCAGAGCCGCAGCGTACTTTCGGTGCTGGTTATGCTCTGCGGATTGGGTATTGCGAACTCGGCTTTGGGCTTCGATCCTAACACTGAGGATGGGCACATGGGGATCGCGCGGGATGGCGTCGATACCGACGAAGTCTCTCATACCACGGCAGCGGGCAACACCATCCGCTTTACGGAACGGGCGCTGATGGATATCCGGATGGCGGCGGCACTGGTGGATCTGTTTGACATGAATGTCACGGCGGCGCACTGCGACGACGAACAGTTGCAGGCCTGCTCCAACCGGATTGGCAACTTGCGTGATCGTGTCATCAGCAATCTGTCAGACGACGGGAGACGCAACGGTGCCTATGCGCGGGATCTAACCGGTCGGGCTCTGCACACTGTTCACGACTTCTACTCGCATAGCAATTGGGTGGACCTTGGCTATGCCGGAGTCAACTCGAACCTGGGAAGCAGTAACGTGGGCCCCGTTGCAGGCCCCCACGAGGCCACCTGCGCGGATGATCATGCCACCCTCGCCGGTGCCGGCCTGACCAGACTTACTTCCGGCTACTGGAGTTGGACCAACGACGTACCCCGCGGAAAGTGCTCCCACGGCCTGGAAAAGCTCGGCGTGGAATTTTTCCCGGGAATCAACAAGGACTTCCAAGGGCGGCCCAACTTTGAAGCGGCGCGGGCGGCGGCGGTGCAGGCAACGGCTGACTACGTCAACTCTATCCTCACTGCCGCCGGTGTAAGCGGCAATGACATCGCCGTCATGGAATATATGGCCGCTTCCGGCTCGATCGGATTTGTCATTGACGACACGGGCAGTATGGGAGCGGAAATCGCCGGCGTGAAACAAATCGTTCAACGGATCATCGAGACCACCGAGATGTATCGGGAGCGTGGCATCGTTGTGCCCACCAACTATCTGATGCTTCGGTACGGTGATCCGGACGTCGGTAGTCCCTATCTCACCAAAGATCCAAACGCATTGCTGGCCAGTGTCAACGCCCTCTATCCCCACGGCGGCGGCGACTGTCCCGAATTGGCACAGACTGCGCTTCTGAGGGCTGTGCAAGCAGGAGAGGTTCGCAGCAACCTCTATTTCTTCAGTGACGCCTCATCCAAGGACCGTTCGCTGGCTGGTCGGGTGGAAGCGACGGCCAACGCAAAGAAGACTCGTATTCACTACCTGCTTACCGGCTCGTGTTCGCCCATAGACCCGGCCTACATCAAGGTGGCGCAGAACACGGGCGGCCAGGTGTTTGTGGTCAGCCCCTATGAGTTGGCGAACCTCTACCCGATCATCGAGCCGAGCCTAAAGGGCGACCAAGAGAGTTTGCTGGTGGCGCAGGATACCCTTGCGGGTACACCGACCGACTACGCAGTCCCGGTGGATTCCACCGTCAGCTCGCTGACCGTCTCGGTCACTTCGGAGTCGCTGAGTTCCGTACTTCTCTACCGTCCGGATGGGATCCCGGTGAACGGTTCCGATCCCGACGTCGCCGAGTCTTCCGTTTCACGTGGGCGCATTTACACCGTCAGCGCCCCTGCCGCAGGCGTGTGGCGACTGGAGGTGAACGGCTATGGCGATGTCTCCGTCTCCGTTCTCGGCAACAGCGATATCAGTTTTTATGACTTTGCCTTCCTTGCGGAGGGCGGACGTCCAGGCGATTCCGGGCTCTTTCCCATTTCCGGTCAGCCGGTCGCCTCGGACGAGCCGCAGCTAGCTCGGGCCTTCATGCTGGGATCGATCGCCGACGCAAGATTCGAATTGCGCGGCCTCGACGGCTCGCTGCTCGGCTATGCGGCGCTACTCCCCGGCGGCGAAGACCCGGAAGGGCGCGCTCCTGTGGACGCGCACTTCGGCTCGCTGCTCCTTCCCTCCGTGCCGTTCCGCGTTTATGCCGTGGGTACGGATGCTACCGGATTGGCCTATCAGCGCGCCTTCGCGCCGGTCTTCCAGGTGCGCGGCGTGAGCGTCGAACCGAACCAACCGGGGCTCACTGTCGCCCCCGGCGGAGAGTACGCCACTACACTGGCGGTGACGAATCATGGGAATTCGAGCGCGACCTTCTCCGTTGCAGCCTCGGCAACCGTCGGTTCGGTCACGTCGGTCAGCCCCCAATCGTTGACCCTGGAGGCCGGTGCTACCGGCGAGCTGCTCTTGAGAGGCACCGTTCCTGGGGACACGGAGATCGGTGCAGAGGGAGCGATCGCCGTAGAGGTGAGTGCAGGCACTGAAGCCTTCACTAATACGGCAGTGATTCGGCTGCGGGTAGAAGGATCTCTCGCTGTAGAGGCGCTCATCGACATCAAGCCTGACGACGATGAGAATACGCTCAACCTGCGCGGCGGTGGTGTGATTCCGGTGGCGATTTTCGGTGGCGATACGATGTCAGGTCACGGCTACGATCTGGACGTGACCGACATCGACATTGCTTCGCTGCGGCTCGCTGACGCGACTGTCCGGGCCCGCGGCAGCAAGGGGCCGGATGGAATCATTCGGGACGTGAACGGTGACGGCATGGTGGATCTCTTGGTGCATTTCGAGGTGAACGAACTGGCGGTCGGTAGCGATGCCACTCGGCTCGACCTCGAGGGGGTGATCCGCGACGGCCGGAAACTGGTCGGGAGTGACGCGGTGCGTATCGTTCCCGATGGACACGGCCTGCGCTGATCCCGAAAGCAAAAACGGTTCGTCCCGAGGGCCGGGTTGAATCCAACCGAAAGCAGATGGGGCCGTCGCAGTGGCCCCATCTGCTTTTCATGACAAGGGTTTCACGCGGAAGGCGTCGCGCTTATCGATGGGGTCGAGGTGGACCCGGACCTGGAGGCGGCTGGCCATGGGCTCCCCCTGTGTCAGCCTAGCTGTTCGACAACCCTGGTAAAGTCTAAAAGAGCAGTTGGGAGGCGGAACTCCGCCGGACAGGGTGAAGGTCAGCAGGAAGTACTCGCCGGGCACCAGGGGGTTGCGGTGCAGGTGCCAGAAGTGGCGAAGCAGCTCCAGCGTCGCCGTGGGTGGGGGCACCAGACGGTCCTTGTTGTCCTTGGCATTCCAGAGCGCGTCGTTCCGATGGTCGAAGTAATCGCCCACAGGCGTATGGCCCGGGCGCATGCCTCGATGGTCTTCGGTTGCAGGCCCTTGCTTGAGGTGGGTTTGGTAAAGGCGATCAATTCGAGCGTGGCAGTGGATTGCATGGGTCGTAACCTCTCGCTTTGCTTGGCGTTCCCTTGCGGGGGCGGGAGGTTACATTTACGGCGTCGCGTACCGGCTTTCTCCGTGTAGCGGCTTCGTCCAACACGGCGCTCCAGCACGTCAGGCCGCGACGCGGCCTTCATCGGCTGAGCTCGGCGTGTGTGCCGGGCATGGCACGTATCTACGCAGGTGAAAGTCCTGCGGCCAGGTTTTTGCAGAGCCGAAGGCTAGGGAAACGGCAAGGGCGTCACCGCGAGGTGGGGTCTGGAGGAAGCCGAACCCAAAGCTGTGGGGCGACGTACAGGAACCGGATCTGAGGCGTGGTACACCTGGCGCGAGCGGGCACGTGACTGCGAAGCCCTCCATCTGCGGTTGGGGTGTGCTTTGTAAATCCGG
The DNA here is from genome assembly GCA_041690535.1 of Gammaproteobacteria bacterium. GTDB lineage: Bacteria > Pseudomonadota > Gammaproteobacteria > Thiohalomonadales > Thiohalomonadaceae > JAWLHA01. The sequence continues at coordinate 16,158 of JAWLHA010000081.1, forward strand.
CGCTCACGCAGTGAAAGAGACGTGTCTTACCCCGGGA